>CAZFKC010000030.1:49016-93780 GCA_964519175.1 uncultured Nannocystaceae bacterium | reverse complement strand
CGGGGCCCACGAACGGCGATCGGGGGGACGACGACGCACTCCGTCCTCCCGTGTTGCAGGCCGTGTCCGGCTGCGAACGCACGCGTGCCGAGCGTCACTTGCATCATCCGGGAGTCGACCAGGGGCGCTGCAATCCGCTATGCCTCGCGCCATGTGGATCGTACGCAGGATCGCCCCCACTCTGGTTGTCACGCTCGGCCTCACCGCCTGCAAGGAAGACGGCATCGAGGTCGGCAAGTACGTCGACGCGCTGCCCAACGCGGTCTGTGATCAGATCACCGTGTGCAACTGCGACTATCCGAACGGCGCGCAGGTCGATCACTGCAAGGCGCAGCTCGGCGTCGACCTCGAGACGCTCGCCGAGCTGAACGGCGTCGAGGGTCTGAAGTTCGACGGCGAGTGTGCACAGCGGGAGATCGACGAGCTGGGCTCGCTCGGTTGCGGCGTCGAGGTGTTCGACCCCGATGCGAAGTGCGAGACGCCGTGCAAGGTGTGGTTCGGCCCGATGGACAAGGGCGGCACGTGCACCTCGATCAACGGCTACGACAACTGCAAGCAGGGCATGGTGTGCGAGGACGGAGCCTGCGTGCATCCCTGCGAGGAGCCCGATCTGCCCAAGATCGGCGAGTCGTGCTCGCTGCAGTACGGCTGCGACGAGGGTGCGTACTGCGACGGCATCACGTCGCCGCTGTTCCCGGTCTGCGCACCGCTGCCGGGCGTCGGGCAGCCGTGTGTCGAGGATCTCGGCTTCCTGTGCGCCGAGGATCTGGTCTGCGATCTCTCGGAGCCCGACGCGCCGGTGTGCGCGACGTTGCCGGCGCTCGGCGAGGAATGTCCCGACGGCGTCTGTGCGGACGATCTGTTCTGCGACGGCAGCATGGCGCCCGCGGTGTGTGCCAACCCGCCTGCGCTCGGTGAAGCCTGCCCGTTCGGGTTCTGTGCGCAGCCGAACATGTGCGAGGACGAGGTCTGCGTCGCGCCGCGTCCGGCGGTGTGCGGCTACTACGGTGGCTTGCCCGACGACGGCGGCTCGGCTTCGGGCAACACTACGGTGGATCCGACCGTCGATCCGACGAACGGAACGGAGACCGGTGGATTCGACACCGGTCTCGACACGGGTGGATTCGATACCGGGCTCGACACCGGCGGCGTCGAATCCACCGGCGGAGCGGATCTCGGTGATTGCTGCACGCCGCACGAAACTCCGAGCTGCAGCAACGTCGAGGTCGCTGCGTGCGTGTGCGAGCTCGACACCGCATGCTGCCTCGATCCGTGGAGCGAGCTCTGCGTCGGCGAGGTCGCGAGCTTCGGTTGCGGCGCTTGCTGATCGATCGGCCGCGCGTGCGCGCATAGTCGCGCACGCAGAAATGCGAAGCGCCGTCCTTGACCTGAATGGATCGACTGCCTAAGCTGGCAGCTCGATCCATTCAGGAGGAACGGACGATGGCAAGAACAGTCAGGTTGAAGGATCTCAACGCTGCAACCGCGGCCTCGATCAAGGCCGTGACCGGAAAGCTGCCGAAGAAGCCGGGCATCATCGCCGGCTTCTTCTTGGCCGACGCCGCGGTGGCACGGCTCTCACAATCCCCGGCCGCACTCGCGAAGGAAGTCGCTGCGGGCGCGAGCAAGGCCTCGGGCATCCGGCTGAAGGCGGTCGTGCAGAAGCTGCCGGGTGGCGGCATCCTGTGCGGCTACATCCAGCCGAAGATCCTCCCCGGGCAGTGACATGGCGGGCCGCGATCTGCTGTGCCCCAGCGCGCAGCCGACGATGCCCGGTGCCCAGGCCATCGGGCTCGTCGATCACACGCTCGACGTGCCCGAGGTCGGCTACCTCGAGCGGCCGCTGCCGGTGACGGCAGAGCTGCTCGAGTCGACGGCACCGGTGCGACCGACGGAGCTCTTCCGCTTCTCCGCGCCCTGCCAGACCGACGCGTGCAGCCACTGGGACGGCACCGATTGTGGGCTCGTCACGCGCATCACCCAGCTCCTGCCGGTGGTCTCGCTCGTGCTGCCGCGCTGCAACATTCGCAACGACTGCCGGTGGTTCCAGCAGGCCGGACGCGCCGCGTGCACGCGCTGCCCGCAGGTGCTCACGCAGAACGAAGACCCCAGCGACGACATGCGCACCGCCGCTGCGCCTCCGCGCTGAGCGCTACCAGTAGATCGAACCGTTGAGCACGAAGTCGTTGCCTTCGATCGGTGGCAACGCGTGCTCGCTGCCGTGGTTCGGCTCGCGCCGGCGGAACATGAACGACATGTCGCGACCGGTCTGCCCGTTGGCCTCGTCGATCCGCGTCTCTTCCTCCCAGAAGAACAGCAGGCCCAGGCGCACGCTGAGCCGCTTCTGCGGCAGATCTCCGAGCACGCGCGCCTCGGCGAGTCGCCGACGCACGCACTTGTTGCCGGCCTCGTCGACCAGCGCGGGTCCGACGATCTTGACCGCGTTCACGCTGCCGTCGGGCTCGATGGCGAGCTCGACCGTGGTCGCGACGCCATCGACCGGAGTGCGCGAGAACGCCGAGCTGAAGCAGTCGCGAAGCGCGGGCTGGGCCGCGGTGAAGGCCTTGCGCGCGAGCGCCTGCAACCCCAGCGCGCCGACGCGATCCGCCGCGGCGTCGAGCGGGCGCACGGTGCCCTGCATGCGCACCAGCGCGCGTGCGGGGTGGGTCTGCTCGAACTGCGGCGCCGTCATGACCAGCCCCGTGCCCACGTTCGTCGCGCGGCTGTTCAGGCGTGCGCGCACGATCGGATCCTCGATCGTCGCGAGCTCGCGCTTCTTCTTGCCGGGCACCGCGACGCTGCGTGGTGCGAGCTCGGGCGCGCCTTCGTCGCTGACGGCAGGAGCGCTGGGCGGCTCGGGTGCGGGTGCTTGGTCCTTGGTGTTCTCGAGGTGCGTCTCGACCTCGTAGAGCAGCTCGTAGACCTCGCCGCGCTGGGCCTCGGCCTCGGGCGTGTCGCCGAAGATCTGCTCGTGCCGCGCCGCGTAGCGATCGAGCATCACCGCGGCGTCCACCGCGAAGCCACGCTCGTGCGTCTCGGAGCTCGCCACCAGCATGCCGTAGCCGAGCCGCAGCACCAGCTTGTGGCGGAGCGCGTCGTACTGCGACGTCGCGGGCAGCAGCAGCACGGCGCGACGCCACAGCGACACGGCCTCGCTCGCGCGGCCGGCCGCGATCGTCTTCTCGCCGATCGAGTAGAGCCGTCGCGCCTCGTCGACGTCGCTCTTCATCGGCGCGTCGGCGCGCGCGCCCTTGGCCGCCTTCGGGGCGGCCGCGCTGCCGGGCGCCGGCGCCTGGCTGGGCGCCGCCGCAGCCGAGGGAGCAACCAAGCACACACCCAAAACGATGCCCGCGCGTCGTCCCGCCATGCTCGTCCAACCCGGGGGGAGCCCCCGCCTTACATTCTCTCGCAGGCGCGACCGGACTGCACCGTAGCTGCCTACATCGCAGCTCCGCTACCGTCGTGCGGTGAGCGAACAGGCGCCCGGGGCCGACGAGCCGGAGGCGCGCGAGGCCGACGACGACGGCGAGACGGCGCTCGTGCCGGGCTTCATCCGCCGGCCGGGCAGCGGTGGTCACGAGGCCGGTCCGACCCAGGGCGCGATGCTCGGGCGCTACGTCGTGGTGGGCGAGGCGGGCACGGGTGGCATGGGCGTCGTCGTGCGGGCCTACGATCCGAAGCTTCGCCGCGAGGTCGCGCTCAAGCGGCTGCGCATCGCGGGCGGTATCAGCAGCGCGCGCGCAGGTGCAGCCGGCGTGCTGCGCGAGGCCCGTGCGATGGCCCGGCTCGCGCACCCCAACGTGCTCGCGGTCTACGACGTCGAGGAGATCGAGGCGCGCTCGTACCTGGTGATGGAGTACGTCGAGGGCACCACGCTGCGCGAGTGGATCGGCACGGTCGGCCGCCCGTGGCGCGAGACGCTGGCGATGCTCGTGCAGGCGGCACGCGGGCTCGCGGCCGCGCACGCCATGGGCATCGTGCACCGCGATTTCAAGCCGACGAACGTGCTGATCGGCAGCGCGAGCCCCGGCAGCGCAGACGGCGGGCGTGCGCGCGTGATGGACTTCGGGCTCGCGCGCGGCACGGACGAGCTCGATCGCAGCGTCGGACCCGCAGACAGCAGCGCGACCGAGCTGTCGGACGAGATGCTCACGTTCGGTGGCGAGGTGCTCGGCACGCCCGCGTACATGGCCCCCGAGCAGCACGCCGGGCTGCTCGCGGACGCGCGCGCCGATCAGTACGCGTGGTGCATCACGCTCTGGGAAGCGCTGACCGGGAGTCGTCCCTTCACCGGCACGCCGGTGGCGATCGCGATGGCGAAGCAGGAGGGCCCACCCGCGATGCCGCCCGGAGCCCCCGTGCCGCGCTGGCTCGCACGCGTGATCGAGCGCGGGCTCGCACCGCGGGCCGCCGATCGCTTCGCCGACATGGACACGTTGCTCGCGGAGATCGAGCGCGGGCAGGCCCATGCGCGCACGCGCGTCGCAGCGCTCGCCGTCGGTGCCGTCGTGCTCGCGGTGGGCGCGGTGTACGGCGTGTACGAGCTCGATGTGCGCGAGCACGCGCGCTCGTGTGCCGCCCTCGGCGCGCAGATCGACGAGGTGTGGAACGAAGAGGCCCGCGGCGGGCTGCGCAACGCGCTGATGGCCACCGGCGTCGCGAGTGCCGAGGTCACCGCCGAGAAGGTGATGCCGTGGATCGACGCGCAGGCGCACGCGTGGCAGCAGGCGCGCACCGAGGTCTGTCTCGATCAGGGCGAGCGTCGCGAGTGGAACGACGACGTCGTCGCGCGCGCGCTGTGGTGTCTCGACGAGCGTCGCATGGAGCTCGATGCGCTCGTCGGCGAGCTCACCTTGGCCGACGCACGCATGGTGCACAAGGCGGTGCAAGCCGCGACCGGGCTCACGCAGATCGCGACCTGTCGCGAGCCGGAGCTGTTGCTGCGGCTGCCCGCGCCACCGTCGTCGCAGCAGGCGCAGGTGCAGCAGGTGCGCGCCGAGCTCTCGCGCGCGGGTGCGCTCGAGCGCGCGGGCAAGTACGACGCCGGGCTCGAGCTCGCACGCGCGGCGCTCGAGCATGCACGTGCGCTCGACTGGCCGCCGCTCGTCGCCGCGGCGCACCAGCGGCTCGGGTTCCTGCTCGACAAGCGCGGCGACTATGCCGAGGCCGAGTCGTCGCTCGAGGCCGCGTTCTTCGAGGCCTCGCTCGCGGGCGCCACCGAGGTCGCGGCCGCGGCCGCCGACAAGCTGGTCTTCACCGTCGGCTATCGGCTCGCGCGTCACGACGACGGCCTGCGCTGGGCGAAGCACGCCGAGGTCGCGCTCGCGGCCCTCGGCGAGGGCGAAGGGCTGCGCACCGCGGGCCACCTCGACAAGCTCGCGATCGTGCACGCCGCCCGCGGCGACTACGACGAAGCGAAGGCGCTGCACGAGCGCGCGCTCGCGCTGAAGCGCGCCACGCTGGGCGAGGATCACCTCGACGTAGCGACCAGCCTCAACAACCTCGCGGCGGTGCACCAGAGCATGGGCGCGTGGGCGGAGGCCAAGCCGCTGCACGAGCGTGCGCTGGCGATCCGCGAGCAGGCGCTCGGCGCCGATCACCCCGATGTCGCGATGAGCCTGTCGAACCTCGGCATCGTCGCGGACGCGACCGGGGCCTACGCGACGGCGCGGGCGCTGCACGAGCGTGCGCTGGCGATCCGCGAGCAGGCGCTCGGGCCCGATCATCCCGACGTGGCCGCGACGCTCGCGAACCTCGCGAACGTGCGCGCGGCCCTGGGCGATCGCGCCGAGGCCGTGGCGCTGTTCGAGCGCGCGTTGGCGATCCAGGAGCGCGCGCTCGGCCCGGAGCACCCGGAGGTCGCGAACAGCCTCTCCAACCTCGCGCTCGTGCGCGCGGCGATGGGCGAGCTCGCGGAGGCCCGCCGGCTGCACGAGCGCGCGCTGGCGATCCGGGAGCAGGTGCTCGGACCGGAGCACGCCGAGGTGTCGGCGAGCCTCGACAACCTCGGGCTCACGGTCGCGGCGATGGGTGAGCTCGCGCTTGCGCGGGGCCTGCACGCGCGCGCGGTGGCGATCCGCGAGAAGGTGCTCGGCCCGCGCCATCCCGATCTCGCGAACAGCCTCAACAACCTCGGTCGCGTGCAGGCGAGCATGGATGCGCACGCCGACGCGATCGTGTCGTTCGAGCGCGCGCTGTCGATCCGCGAGGAGGCGCTCGGCCCCGAGCACGCGGACCTCGTGGCGATCCTCAGCGCGCTCGCGAAGTCCTATGCGGCGGTCGATCGCGAGGACGATGCCCGGGACGCCCGGCAGCGCGCGCGCACGATCCGTGGCCGCATGTCCGGCGACTAGACCCGGAATCCGCGGCGACGCAGTGCCTCGACCGCGGGCGTGATGCTGCCGCCGAACGCATCGCCGCGCAGCACGGTGACCTGGCCCTGCGGCCACGCGCACTCGAGCTTCCTCGCCGACGATGCGAGCTGGAGCTCCCGCGAGAACACGACGCGCGCGATCGGTGCGAGCACCTGGCCCGTCGGTCCCAGCAGCACCGCGTTCGCGAAATCCAGCACCACGATCGGCTGCACTGCCGCCGTCGCGCGCATGCGGTCGCGTCTGCGGATCCACAGCCCCGCGAGCACGAGTATCCCGAGCCCGAGCGCGAGCACGCCATAACCAGGGCGCCAGCCGCCCATGATCGCGGTGACGGAATTGCCCACCAGGAGCGCGCCGAAGAGGCCGAGCAGGAACACCACGAGGTTGCCACCGCCACCGGGCTGGCGTCCGAACGTCCAGCGCTCGCCCTCGGCGACCAGCACCCAGTCTCCGCAGCGTGCGAGCACCGTCATCGCGGTCGGCCCATCGCTGCCATGATAGTCGGGGCCCGAACCGCTCGCTACCGCGAGTCGTCTCTTCGGCCCGCGATTTCTGCAAAGCTCGGGGCATGCGTCGGCCCGGCTCGCTCGCGTTCGGCTGCTTGCTCGCTGGGTGCGGCGACGACGGGTCCGCTGTCGTCGAGCCCACGAGCACGAGCACGAGCACGGCCGCGAGCGCGAGCGACACGAGCACCGGCACCACGACGACGTCGACGAGCACCGGTCTCGACACGTCGAGCACCGGCGAGCCCGGAGACCCACCGCCGGCGTGCGGCTCGCTCGAGTACGCGTGGCACGGGATGCTGGCCGGACCCGGCGAGCGCAGCTTCGACGACGCGCTCGAGGCGATCGCGACGCGCCACGATCGGCTGCACCACGCGGTGCTCGGGCTGCCGCTCGGGCTCGCCGGCGACGTGACGATCGCGATGGACGACGAGGACGCCCGCGCCTCGGTCGCGGCCTTCACGGACGGCGACGCCTGGACGTGGGACGGAGATCCGCGCGAGACGATCGCCGGCTGGCAGAAGGCGACCGGCGCGTTCGCGGGCGTGGCCGCGGCCGCCGATGCCTATCGCTACGGCACGCTACGCGACCAGGGCTATCCCTGCGAGGACGTCGAGCGCGCGCGTGCGCAGCTCGTGCGCGTGCTCGACGGGCTGCACCTCGTCACCGCGGTGACCGGCGAGCCCGGGCTCGTCGCGCGCTCGCTCGTGCACCGCGACTGGCCGGGTGGCTCCGAGGTGGCGACCGTGCCGCTGTTCGACGAGATGGGCGCGCCGCAGCCCCCGGAGAAGACCAACGGCACGTTCCGCGAGGACGTCTCGGGCGAGCACCCCGACGTGGTGTGGGAGGACGGCTGCAGCCGCGATCAGATCATCGGCTGGGCGATCGGCATCGGTGCCGCATGGGAGGTGATCGAGGGCGACGACACGATCGATGCCGCGCTCGGCGAGCGGTTGCAGGCCGATGCTGCCGCGATCGCGAAGCAGCTGATGATCGTGCGCGACTCGGGCTTCGACCTCGAGATCTGGGATCCCGACGGCCGCCCGACCCCGAACGGGTACCTCCACGAGCACAACGTCGACGGCAACTACGTCGGCTTCCTCAACGGGCAGCACGCGATCATGTCGGCCGGCATCGTCGCCGCGCTCGCGTGGGTCGCCGACGATCCCGAGGTCGACGCCTACCTCGACTCGCTGCTCGGCGATCGCAACCTCGTGCACATCGCCGCCACCGCGATCGTCATCGACTTCGGCGCGGGCACGAACTACTCGAACTACAACATGGCGTATGCGGGGCTGTGGCTCGCGTCGCGCTACGTCGAGGACGAGCGCGCGCGTGCGGAGCTGCCCGACGTGGCCGAGCGCCTGTATCGCTATCCCGGCTCCGACTACCCCGTCGCGGCGCTCGGCCAGTCGTTCTTCGACTACGCGTACGCGGTCGCGATCGCCGACGCGAGCGCAGGACGGGAGACCACGGGCGCCCCCGACGAGGACGCGCTCGCGGCCGGCAGTGCGTCGTTGCACGGCTTCCCCGAGGCGCCGGCCTGGGACTTCGCGGTGACGAACTGCGACGACGACGAGCTCGCGGCCGGCACCTGCACGCTCGACGACGGCGAGGTGGTCACGGTGCTCGGTGCCGTCGGCCACAACGACGCAGTGGTGGTGGACACCCCGATCGCACTGTCGACGCGACCGCCCAGCAACTTCTACTGGCGCTCGAACCCGTACGAGCCCAACGGCGGCGGTGTCGGTACGGGACTGTCGTCGTCGTCCGACTTCCGCTCGGCCTACTGGTTCGCGCGCTGGGCTCGACGCGCGCCGTAGCTACTGCTTCGCGAACGTCACGCGGTAGCGCACGTCCTTCGGCAGGCGATCGGAGTGGATCCGCACGCTCATGTCGATGCCGCCGTCCTCGCGCGGCGTGAACGTGTTCGTGCGATCGCCCTCGGACGCGTGCAGCAGCTGCTGCAGCGACGGGCCCGACTTCTTGAAGCGCATGCTCGAGGTCTCGCCGCCCGGCACCGAGACGCGATGCGAACCGCCGCCGAGCTTGCCCGTGTAGCTGCGGCCGTCCATGCGCAGCGTGACCTCGTCGTCGACGATCTGGATCGAGATCGTCTTCGGCACCGGGTTGCTGGCGACCAGCCGCTTGCGCGCGATCCCCCGCACGATGACGCTCATCTCGTCGACGACGCCGTCGATCGCTCGCGTCGCCGAGCTCTTGCCGCTCTTGTAGCGGTACGCGCCCGCGAGCTCGGCGAGCGCCGGCTGGGGCGCCGGCGTCGGCGACTCGGGCTCGATCTGGGTGCCGCCCGGGACGGGGGCCTCCGGCTGTGGCGCGACCAGCTCGGCGTGGAGCTGCGGCGGGTTCGCGACCGGCTCGTCGACCAGCAACGTCTGCCCGTCGTCGCGCTGGATCGCCGGCGGCGCCTCGGCGAGCTCGGGGGCCGGCGCGATCGCGGGGTGCTGGGCATTCCCGCTACAGGCAACCAGTAATGCGGCGAGCGAGAGTGGCACGAAGCGTTGCATGGCGGTCTCCGCAGGCGAGTAGTGCATCCGCCCTGCCAGCTGCGCTTTCGTGTCCCGGCGCGCGCCGGCGTGCCACTGCCCCGCACGCTGTGCGGTGGGGCCACAAGCGATCGCGCGACACGAGCGGCGCGGCGCTCGACAACGCCGCCTCCGCATTGATTGGAACGCGCCGTGCACAGCTCGATGCGCATGCAGTCGCCGGCACGCTCGCCCGCACGCCTGGTGCTCCTCGTTTCGGCGCTCCTGGCTCCGCTGGGTTGCGACGGTGACGAGACCACCACGTCGATCGACGTGCGCGACGCCGAAGCGGGCTGGTACGCCGCGAACCATGCCGTCGCGGTGGGGCAGGTCGATCTGCTCGATCGCGTCGAAGCGGGCGAGATCGGCGACATCCTGGTGCGCTGCCCCGACGGCGGTCGGCTGCGGCTCGTCGGCGAGTCGAACGACCAGCGCGACTTCCAGCTCGACGCGATGTTCGAGGACTGCATCGATGCCGGCGTGATGATGAGCGGCGACCTCACGATCGTCGCGTCCGTCGGGCTCGGTGAAGGCGCCGATGGTGAGCTCCCCGAGGACGGCGGCAGCGCCGAGCTCGTCGTGGACTACCAGGGCCGTCTGCGGCTGGACGGCGACATCGAGGGCAGCTGCGGGATCGACGTGCACGTGCGCGCGCCCGCGGTCGCATATTCCGGCGTCACGAATGTGGGCGTCACCGTCGAAGGTACGGTCTGCGGGCACGATGCCTTCGCAGTCGTGCACGGCCAAGGCCACCGCTGAGCTCGCTCCGAGCCCGCACGAACCAACCCGCACGAACCATGAGCAGGACCAGGGGAGAATCCATGGCGCACTTCATCCGCTCGATCCAGTGGCCGACCCCGCAATGGTCGTGGCTCGGCCAGCACGCGGCGAAGAGCGGCACGCGACTGCGTGCCGTCAACGACCAACTCGAGCAGCTCGTGGGCGCGGGCTCGATCGGCACGCGCTTCTCGATCGAAGGCGCGACCTCGCGACCGGGCGGCGTGTTGCGTCACCACGCGACGCGACGCATCGACGATCTGCCGGTGTGGGTGCTCGTCCCGGAGGACGACCACAGCTACGAGCTCGGTTACGCGGTGACGTTCCTGCGCACGGCCAAGCTCGCGCGCGACCTCCGGCACCCCTACGTGCTCCGCACGCACGAAGCCGGGCTGCTCGACGACGGGCGTCCGTATGCGATCGTCCAACGCCTGCCCACCGAGTCGATGACGCGCTGGCTCGACCGGGCCGGTCCGTTCACGTGGGGCGAGGTCCGTCCGATCGCGCTGCGGCTGTGCAGCGCGGTCGAAGCGGTGCGCGAGCGTGGGCTCGCACCCGCGCAGCTCGATCTCGACGGCTGCCTCCACGTGCGCGACGGAGATCCGGCCGACGTGCGGCTCGGCGAGCTGTTCGTGCTGTCGCCGGCGCGGCCGGCCGAGCACGACGTCCCGGCCCTCGCGGCGATGGTGAGCCAGCTGCTGGGCCACGCGCGCGACGAAGGCGACGTCGGGCTCGTGCTGACGCAGGCGCTCCGACCCGCGGGGTTCGGCAGCGTGGCCGCGCTGGCGACCGCGCTCGCCTCGATCGAGGCCGGTGGCGTGCGCGAGTCGTTCGGCGCGAACCATGCGGCCGTGGCCGGTGCGTTCGAGATCGACGTCGAGGCCGAAGAGCGAGCCGAGGCCGCTCGCCCGATCCCGCGCAGCTTCGCCGACGCGGTGTAGCCCGCGTCGCCGCCGGTTCGTCGGCGCGCACCGGCGGCGCGCACTCGCTCAGCCCGGGCGTCGGATCAGTGTGGGCAGGCGCAGCCGCAAGAGCGGCGTCGCGGGCTCGTCGTGCGACGGCGGCGGCGGTGGTGGTGGCTGCGATGTCGACGGCTGCTCGGGAAACGGCAGCGAGGCGGCGCGATCGTACGCGCCCTCGAGCATGTCGCCGTAGGCGTCGGCCTGTCCCGAGCCGTTGTAGCCGCGCGCGAAGTCGGTCCAGCGCCGCGCGCGGAGGTGTCGCAACAGCTCGCGCCGCCGCGAGAGATGCCCGGCCGCGTACTGGCAGTAGTCGAAGAAGCCGAGCACGTGGAAGCGCTCGTCGGCCTGGAACGCGTCGTACATCGCGACCTCGTTCTCGTAGCCGATGAGCCGGCGGTTGCTGATCAGGATCTGCGGACCGCCGATGCTGATGCTCGACAGCGCCGGAGTATCGCCGCAGAGCGAGCGCGCATAGCCGAGCACCTCGTACTCCTTCGACTGGGTGCCGTGGAACGTGCGCCACTCCCCGGCGTCGGGCCGCCACTTGTGGTTCTGCCACGAGCTGCCGCCGATGCCGGCATGCCCGCCGCGCTGGAAGTGCTGGTCGTAGGTCGACGCGTGCTCGTCGCCCCAGCGATGCCACAAGAGGTGGTTCTCGAAGCGGATGATCGCCTTGCCGACCTCGTGCGAGCGTCCGCCGCTCTCGATCATCCACACCGCCAGCACCGCGGGCAGCGGTACGCCGGTCTGCGCGACCACGGCGTTCATGAGCCCGCCGAGGCGGTTGAACACGTTGGCGATCGCCTTCTTCTTGTCGGGCCAGCTCGCGTCGATCGCGAGCGGCACCGCCGGTGCGAGCGGCACGACGGCGAGCTTCGGATCGTCCTTGAAGTAGCCGCCCAGGTTCGAGCGTACCGTCCAGCCGATCGCGGTGCCGTCGAGCTTGGAGACCTTCACGTAGGCCTCGTCGACGGACAGCGCGTCGATGCGGACACGCGTGTACTTGGGGATCGTGGTGTGCAGCGACGAGAAGTCGGGCGCACCCGAGCGAACGACCGCTTGCCCGTCGAGCACCGTCTCGATCGAGCCGACGATCGGCTTCGGGATCTCGCGATCGAAGTCGATCTCCTCGTCGTCCGGCACGTCGCCGTACTCGCCCTGCTCGAAGACCGCGCGCTCCTCGGGCGACATCGCAGCGGCCGCCTGCGCGAGCCGGCCGGCATTGAGGTCGGCGAGCACCGACGACGTGCGGAAGGCGTCGACGCCGACGCGCACCGCATAGGCCACCACGGCATCGAGCTGTTGCGGTGTCAGTGTCACTTCGACGAGCCGCCGCACCACCGACTCGGTGGTGAGCGCGCTCGTCCGTGCTGCGATCGCGAGCATCGTCTTGCGCGCGGGATCGTTGGGATCGACGCCACGGACGCCCTGTGGGGTGTTGAACGCAGCCGTGCGGGCCTTGATGAACGCGAGCCCGGCGCGGCTGAGGTTGGGTTGATCGACGAAGACCTGCTCCGGTTCGTCGATGTGACGTACGAGCTCTTCGCGCAGCTCTACGCCGCGGAGGAGATGTGGAAGGTTGATACGTTCGACGGATCCTGTCGGTACCATGCCCAGCAAGCTAGCCGATCAGGCTCGTGGCCGATCGGACGCTTCGAGAACGCGGTGTCAGAGCCGGTCGGACGCGATACCGACGTCGGAGATGCCCGCCTCGTGCGCGGCGGTCATCACCCGGATGACCTGGCCGTAGGGCGCACCGGCGCTGCCGTTGACGACGACCTTGCTGTCGGTCTGCGCCTTCTCGTTCTCTTTGAACTGCTTGACCATGCCCTCGAACTCGGCGACGAGCGGCGTCTCACCGAGCTTCGCGGTGCCATCGTCGGCGATGCGCACGAGCAGCGGCGCGTTCGGATCGGAGGGCACCTGCGTGACCGATTCCTTCGGCACGGAGATCTGGATCTGCTCGTTCGGCGGAGCCGGCGAAGCCACCATGAAGATGATCAACAGACACAACAGGATGTCGACCATCGGGGTGACGTTGATCTCGCAGACGGCATCGCCGTCCCCTCCGCCTGCAGCCATCGCCATGGCCCGGGCAGTCTACGCGCCCCCGGGGCACGGCGGCAAGCTTCACTCGAAGCGCGCTGCGCCGATGCACAGATCCTCGAGGTCGGCGCCCGAGTTCTCCAGCTCCAACACCGCGCCCTCGGGGTGCTTCGCCGGCCGGAAGTGCAGATCGAGACGCCGTGTGCCCAGCCCAGCGAATCCGCCGCCGCTGCTCCACCGCATGTCCCGACCCCGCGCATCGCCGCCGTGCCGCTGCACGAACGCCAGCACCTCGTCGCCCGGTGCGCCGATGCGCACGGTGGCGGTGTCGCCGGGCGCGATGCCGAAGACGACGCAGCGATAGATGTAGGGCTCGACGAAGTCGAACGACGGATGCGGGCGGTGATCGCCTTCTTCGCAGTCGTCGAGCACGTCGCGGCCGAGGATGCCGTCGCACAGCCGACGCTCGCCGCGCTCGACCACGAGCTCTCCGCTCACCGTGAGATCGTCGACGAACGCGAGCTCCGACCCGCGAGCCGTGCGGGCGGCGTGCTCCTCGACGTAGGCCGCCCACGTGGTCGCGAGCTGCGTCTCCTGGCGGCGCACCACCCACGCGAGGGCGAGCACGATCGCGAGCACGAGCACCACGACCGCGGCCTTGCGGGTACGTGCGTCGAGCGTGTGCACCGTGAGCACGAGCGGCTTGCCGAGCGCGAGCATGAACAGTGCGAGCAGTACCGCGAGCCCGCTGATCCAGGGGCCGAGTCGCTCGGCGCGGCCCATGTACCAGCCCAGCTCGAGCCGGCCGCCGTGCGGCAGCTCGACCGCGAGCAGATCGAGGCCGCCGCCTTGCACCGACGCGATCGTCGGCTCGAGCGGCTCGCCGTCGAGCGTCCACGTCCAGCGCTCCGAGGGCGCGCGCCCGAGCGCGAGCTCGCCACCTCTCGTGTCGACGTCGAGCACGAGCGACTGCGGGCCTTCGTCGACGACCTCGAACGAGCCCGCGCCACGCACGAACCGCGGCGCATCGTCGGGCGCGAGCTCGAGGCGCGCGAGCGTGTACGGCCCGAACACCCCGACGGGCGCGAGCGCATCGGCGAGCGCCGCGTCGTCCTCGCCGAGCGGGCGATCGTGGATCACGTGCGTGACCCCGAGCCGCCGCAGCACGTTCGGCGAGCGCCGCTCGACGACGTACATGAAGTTCACCGTGGGCACGTGACCGTCGAGCACGGCCGCGCCGCCGGCATCCGCGATCGCGAAGAGCGGATACATGCCGCCGCCCATGCCGGTGCGCAGGAACGCGACGGAGAGCCGCGTGTCGATCGCGGCCGCCTCTTCCTGGAGCGCCTCGCGCAGCGCCGCCTCGTCCTGCTCGAGCCCGCTGCCCTGCAGCGTGTCGATCGCACCGATGGGACGGCGCGCGAGCGCATCGAGCCGACCGAGCAGGGTGGCGACGAGCGGCGCGAGCACGATCGCGACGAAGAGCCTGCGGGCGCGGCTGGGGGTCGCGACGCGCGTGCGCCAGGCGATCGCGGCCGCGCGCGCGAGCATCGCGAGCCCGACGCCGGTGAACGCGAAGACGAGCGGCTTGATCGCGATCGCGAAGCGCGGAAACTGCAGGTTCTTGAACGCCGCAGTGAGCAGGTCGAGCCGCAGCACGGTGATCGCGTCCTGCGAGGCGAGCACGAGCATGCCGAGCGCCGTGCTCGCGGCGACCCACGCGATCGTGCGCCCGCTCCACAGCGCGAGCCCGAGCCCGACGATCGCGAATGCGCCCGAGTAGGCCCACGTGCCGCCGAACAGATCGCCGGTCGCCAGCTTCGCCGACAGCTCGCCGAGCTCCGACCATGCGACCGGTGAGCGGCCCATCTCGCCCGCGGCGGCGAGGAACGTCGCCACGCCGGCGAACGCGAGCGCGATGCCCAGCGCATGGATCGCCGCGAGGATGCGCAGCTGGCCGGGCGCGCGCTGCTTCGCGTCGTCGGCGATGGCGAGCACGATCACGAACGCGACCGCCGAGCCGGCGGTGGTGAGCAGGCCGAACGGATGTGCGAGCAGGCCGCCCGCGACGAGCACCGCCGCGATCGCGATGCGCCGCAGCGTGGGCGCGCGCAGTGCAGTCGCGGTGGCCACGAGCGACGCGACCCACAGCGCGACCGACAAGAGCTGCGGCCACACGCCGTGGAACATGAGGTAGTTCCAGCCGCCCTGCCGCGATGCGCCCGGATCGAGCAGCCACGCCAGCGCGCCAATGCAGCCGGCCCAGGCCGTGACGCGCTCGGCGTTCGCGGTGGCGTCCCAGCGCGCGAGCACGTCGCCGGCGACGAGCGCGGCGACCCGCCACACGCCCCAGAGCGAGAGCGCCCACACGCCGAGCAGACCCCACGCGTAGCTCGTGCGCAGATCGATCGCGCCGAAGCTCACGAGGTGCAGCGCCGCGGTCCACAGATAGCCGAGCGACGGGTAGCCCTCGCCGTAAGGGAAACCGTGGTTCAGGCGATCGGTCCAGCCGGACAGCCGACCGCTCGGCAGCATGTCGTCGACGAGGATGCGCGTCTGGAAGTAGTGGATCGCGTGATCACGCGACGCGGGCGGCTCACCGACGACGAGCGGCCAGAGCAGCACCGTCGCGACGACGAGCAGGACGCCGAGCGGCGCGCGTGCGCGGACCCACGCGAGCACACGCACGAGTTGCGCGGGCGCTTGCGCGCTCGAGCGCACGAGCTGCGGCGCGGCCTCGGCGATGGCCGCGAAGAGGGCCGCGGTCGCGATCCAGCGCCAGAGCCCGTCGCTCGTCGCCACCAGGCCCGCGATCACCACGATCGCGACGAGCCACCACCACGCTGTGCGCGTCGCGCCGGCGTTGCCAGGCAGATCGGGCACCGGCGCCGAGGGTATGCAAGAGCGCGCGTCGGAGCAACGCCCGGACCGCGCTCGCCCCCTTCAGATGACCCCGCGGGCGTGCTAACCACCACCGTCTCAGGTCGAACATGACGTCCAAGCTGGAATCCACCGCGAAGGCCCTCGTCGCTCCGAGCAAAGGCATCCTCGCCGCCGACGAGAGCATGCCGACGATCGAGAAGCGCTTCAAACCGCTCGGCATCCCCAACGTCGAGGAGAACCGCCAGGCCTACCGGCAGATGCTGTTCGGCACGCCGGGCTTCGCCGAGCACATCAGCGGCGTCATCCTGTTCGACGAGACGATCCGGCAGAAGTCCGACGACGGCGTGCCGTTCGCCGAGTACCTCGCGAAGCAGGGCGTCATCCCCGGCATCAAGGTCGACGACGGCGCGAAGAACATGGCGCACGCGCCCGGCGAGAAGATCACCGAGGGCCTCGACGGGCTGGGCAAGCGGCTCGCGGAGTACAAGGCGATGGGCGCCCGCTTCGCGAAGTGGCGCGCGGTGATCACGATCGGCGACGCGATCCCCTCGCGGCTGTGCCTGCGTGCGAACGCCGAGGCGCTCGCGCGCTACGCCGCGCTGTGCCAGGAAGCCGAGATCGTGCCGATCGTCGAGCCCGAGGTGCTGATGGACGGCCCGCACACGATCGAGCGCTGCTACGACGTCACGTCCGAGACGCTCGAGCACGTCTTCGAGGCGCTGCACATGCACCGCATCGTGCTCGAGGGCATGCTGCTCAAGCCCAACATGGTGGTCTCGGGCACCGAGTGCGCCGTGCAGGCGTCGGTCGCCCAGGTCGCGCAGCAGACGGTCACGCTCTTCAAGCGCCACGTGCCGGCGGCGGTGCCGGGCATCGTGTTCCTCTCGGGTGGTCAGAGCGACGAGCTCGCCACCGCGCACCTGAACGCGATGAACCAGCTCGGCCCGCTTCCGTGGGAGCTCAGCTTCTCCTACGGCCGCGCGCTGCAGGCCCCGTCGATCAAGGCGTGGGCGGGCAACAAGGCCAACGTCGGCGCCGGCCAGAAGGCGTTCGCCCACCGTGCGCGCTGCAACGGCGCCGCGCGTGCGGGCAAGTACACGCTCTCGATGGAGCAGCAGAGCTAGCCCGTGCCGCGCCGCCTCGACACCGAGCTCGTGCACGCGGGCGAGCCGCGGCCCCGCATCTCCGGGGCCGTGGTCACGCCGATCTTCCAGTCGTCCACGTTCGAGCTCGACGGCGAGTCCGGCTACCACGACCTCCGCTACCTGCGGCTGTCGAACTCGCCGACCCACGTCGCGTTGCACGGCAAGCTCGCCGCGATCGAGGGCGGCGAGGCGGCGCTCGCCACTGCGAGCGGCATGGCGGCGATCTCCACCGCGCTGCTCACGGTGCTGAAGACGGGCGACCACCTCATCGCACAGCGCTGCCTCTACGGCGGCACGCACGACTTCGTCACGCAGGATCTGAGCGCGCTCGGCATCACGACCACGTTCGTCGATGCCGACGACCCCGCGGCCTGGGCGGCGGCGGTGCGGCCGACGACGAAGGCCTTCTACTGCGAGACGATCACGAACCCCACGCTCGAGGTCTGCGATCTGCCAGGCATCGCGGCGTTCGCGAAGCAGCACGGGCTGGTGTCGCTGGTCGACAACACGTTCGCGTCGCCGGTGAACTTCCGGCCGCTCGCGCACGGCTTCGATCTGTCGCTGCACAGCGCGACGAAGTACCTGAACGGGCACTCCGACCTCGTCGCGGGGGCGATCATCGGTGCGCGCGCGCTGATCGAGCGCGTGAAGCACAAGCTCGACCACTTCGGCGGCTCGCTCGATCCGCACGCGTGCTTCCTGCTGCAGCGCGGCATGAAGACGCTCGGCGTGCGGGTGCGCCAGCAGAACGCGTCTGCGCTGGCGATCGCGCGCGCGCTGTTCGAGCACGAGCAGATCGCGAGCGTGCGCTATCCGGGGCTGCCGTCGCATCCGCAGCACGGGCGCGCGAAGGAGCTGCTCGCGGGCTTCGGCGGCATCGTGGCGTTCGAGCCCAAGGGCGGGCGCAGGGCCGCCGAGCGCATGTTCGAGGCGCTCGAGCTCGCGGTCGACGCCCCGAGCTTGGGCGGCGTCGAGACGCTGGTGACGCGCCCGGCCCAGACCTCGCACAAGGGCCTGTCGGAGGCCGAGCGTGCGGCGCTCGGCATCGGCGAGGGGCTCGTGCGGATGAGCGTCGGGCTCGAGGACACGGCGGATCTGATCGAGGATCTGCGCGCCGCGCTGGCGCGCGTGTGATCAGGCCGCGGAGGCGAGCGCCTTCGGTGCGCTGGTCATCCATGCGAGCGCGTGCTCGAGCGCGCCGGGCTCGAGCGCCTCGATCACCTCGCCGTGCGACATGACCAGGCGCTTCGCGCCGAGCGCGAGCACCTTGCGGCCGCTGTCGGCCAGCTTGCCGCGATCGGTGATGCCGATGCGCCACACGCGGCTCATCGCGAGCTTGCGGTAGGTGCCCATCATGCGCAGCGCGAGCGGCGTGAAGAAGCCGCGGATCTTCTGCATGTTGAACAGCAGATCGGTGACGACGAGCGTCTTGCTCGCGCGGTGGAAGTAGACCGTCTCGCCGAGCTTCGGCGAGCCCTCGATCACGATCGTGTCGAGCTCGGCGCGCCAGGGCTCGTGGCCCGCGCCGACGGTGCCGGCGAAGGTCAGATCGCCGCGCTTGCTCGCGAGGCCGGGCGCGCCCCAGAGCTCGGCGTCGGGAAAGCGTGCGGACCACGTGCCGAGGTGGAGGTGGTGCAGGCAGTTGGGGCCGACGAGCCAGCGCACGGTGCCGAGCTTCGCGACCTCGTCGGCGAGCGCGGTGTCGAAGGGGATCGGCGAGTGCACCCACAACGCACCGCTGGTCGTGCGCACGATCGTCATCCGCAGGGGCAGCACCACGAAGCCCGGGAACTTCATCTCGCTCGTCGCCGTCCACACACCGCCGCCGTGATCGATCAGCATGGCTGCCATCCTCCGCAGGACAGTCAAGCACGCTTGACCAATATCGTCAAGTGAACTTGACTATATTTCGCGGATCGGCTCTACTCGGGGCATGGCCCGCCGTACGAGCGCTCCGCCGTCTGCCGCCGAGCGCTCGGAGCTCGAGCGGGCCAAGCGAGCGAGCGTGGGGCAGCTCCTGTTCAAGTGCGCGCGGCTGCTCAACGAGCTCGCGCTCTCGCGTGCACGCGAGCGCACCGGCATCGACGTCCGCGTCGCGCACACGGCCTTGTTCCCGCACGTCGATCTCGACGGCACGCGGCTGACCGAGCTCGCGCGCCGGCTCGGGACGAGCAAGCAGGCGGCGGGACAGCTCGTCGACGAGATGGTCGAGATGGGCGTGCTCGAGCGTGTCGCGGATCCCGACGACGCCCGCGCGAAGCGGATCCGCTTCGCACGGCGCGGCGGTGCGATCGCGCTGATGGAGGGCTTCGCGGTGCTCGGCGAGCTCGAGCGCGAGCTCGCGAAGAAGCTGGGCAAGCCGCGCATCGAGGCGCTGCACGAGACGCTGCTCGAGCTGCTCGGGGTGCTCGAGCGCGGCGAGCTGTGACGCTTGTCAGCCGTCGGGGGTCGCGAGCAGCTCGGCGATCTCGTCGTTGCCCTCGGCTTCGAGGCGCGCGGCCGCGGTCTTGCCCTCGTGGTCGACGAGCGTCGGGTCCGCGCCATGGCGCAGCAGCAGCTCGGCGAGCGCTCGCGCCAGCTCGGGATCCTCGGGCAGGCGGTGCAGCGCCGTCGCGCCGCTGGGCTCGCGCTCGTGCACGCGCCCGGGATCCTCGCGCAGCAGCTCGTCGGCGAGCGCGACGTCGCCCGCGAGCACGGCGTCGATGAGGCTGCGCGTGCGCGCTGCGAAGAAGCGCGCGGTTTCCAGGTCGCCGTGCTGACGCGCCCAACCTGCGGCGGTGCCACCGAAGCAACGCGCGCTCGGATCGGCCCTGTGCGCGAGCAGCAGCTCGACGATGTCACGGTGCACGCACGCCAGGTGCAGCGGGAGGTGGCCGTGTCGACCCTTGCGGTTCGGGTCGAAGCCGAGCTCGAGCAGGGCCGCGATGGCCTCCCGACTCTTCCGCATCGCCGCGCCGACGAGCGCATCGGCGTGCATGCGGTACTCGGGGTGCTCGGCGATCATGGCCGCCGCGCGCTCGCGGTCGCCCATGTTGCACGCCGACACGAAGGCATCGACACCGACGAGCGGCTCGGTGCGGGCGCCGTGCTCCGCGAGCAGCTGGGCGAGCTCGACGCGGCCGACCAGCATGGCTTGCTGCCAGCAGCTCTTGCCGTCGTAGACGCTGCGCGCGTTCGGATCGGCGCCGTGCTCGAGCAGGCAACGCAGCCGTCGCATGTGCCCGTTCGCGGCGGCCTGCGCGACGAGGTAGCTCAGGATCGGATCGGCCTTCGCGAGCTCGGCCGGATCGGTGTGCCAGTTGCAGGGATCCTGCGGTCCGAGCCCGTGCGCGAGCAGGAGCTCGAGCCACTTCGGATCGTCGCCGACGAGGTGCGTGTTGTAGAGCCCCTGGCTGTCGTTCGGATTCGCACCGCGGGCGAGCAACAGCCGCGCGAGCGCGTCGGCTTGCGGATGCTCGGGCACGTTCATCTCACCCAGCCCCATCACGCCGGTCAGCGCGGAGAAGCGCAGCTCGCCGTCGGGATGCACGAAGCTGGTGTCCGCGGGCGCACCGGCGTCGAGCAGCGCCTGCACGATCGCGAGGCTGTGCTCCGCGAAGCGCTCGTTGGGCATGCGCCCGTAGCAAGCGAAGAGCAGCGGCTCCCACTGCTGTGGCCCGCCCTTGCCGGCGACGAGCGTCGGATCGTCCCGCAGCAGTCGCTCGACGTGCGCGAGCTCGCCGCAGACCACTGCGGTGTGGATGCTGCGCGTGGCGAGCTCGGGGTGCAGCACGCGGATCCGCTCGGCGCGCCGCCACTTCTGCGGGAAGTCGATCGGCCCGCCCGAGAAGATGCAGGCGTTCTGCAACAGCTCGGCGACGAGCGCCGACTCACCCTGCTCCGCGAGCGCGACGAGCTCATGGTGCTCTTTCAGCTCCGCCCAGCTCGCGAAGCCCCGCTCGCGCGCGATCGCCTGTTGCAGCTCGCGCAAGACCGGCGGCCTACCGTGTCGTGGGAGCACGCGCTCCAGTCGCGCCATCGCCTCGGCATCGCCGCGCTTGCACGCGGCCAACCATCGCTTCGCCTGCTTGCGCAGACCCTCGAACGAATCGCTCATCTCGACCTTCCTTCCGTGGGGCCGGAGGTCCGCTGTTCACTGGCCGGAAGAAGGCGGTTGCAACGCTTCGCTTCGGTCGACTGGGTGGGACGAACCCTTGCCGCGGACAGGAGGCGCCCCAGCAGGCGCGCTGTGCCGGAGCTTCGCACGACACTCGGTGCGCGCAAGAGGGTGGCAGCGTTTCGCCGCCGGACCGCGGTCAGTCGATGCCGAGGCGCTTCTTCATCGCGGCGAGCTCGTCCTCGACGCCCTTCGCGCGCTCGGCCTCGCGCTCGCGCGCCAGCTTCTGCTCGAGCTGGCGCTGCTTCGCGGCGACCTGCGCCTCCTTCGCGGCGATCGCTTCCTGCAGCGAGCGCTCCTTGTCGCTCAGCTCGGGGTCGAGCGTGTCGTCGAGATCCATCACCGCGCCGCACTTGTCGCAGCCGTACTTGCGCGACTCGGTCTCGAACAGGCTCACCACGAAGAACACGTGGTAGTCGTGCTTCACCAGCACCTCGCGGAACACCGCCGCCTTGCCGCACTCGGGGCAGCGGCGCTTCTCGAAGCGTCCATCCTCCACGAGCCGCGCCTTCGACTTCCGGCCGAAGATGATCACGAGCACCAGCCTAGCACGGCGATGGTGCGAGCCTCGGGCTTGCGCTACCGTAGTGGGATGAAGCGCGTCGCGTTGATGCTCGGAACGCTGGTCGCGTGCGCGCCGAAGGCCGAGCCCGACGCAGGCGAGAGCACCAGCGGCGGGGGCACGAGCGGCAGCACCAGCTCCGCAGCGACGACCGCGATGCTCGACGGCAGCGGCACCGGGTCGGCGAGTGCGAGCTCGACGACAGGCGGCGACGCGTCGACGAGCGCGGGCGCGGACGACTTCCCCGGCACCGACGACGGCGCAAAGCTCGATCTGCCGCCGAGCATCGCCACGTGTTCGGCCGCGGACAGCGAGCTCGTGGATCTCGGCGTGCTCGGCACGCCGGACGGTCAGTTCGCCGCCATGCACGCGTGGTGGGGCTGGGAGAACTGTTGCGATCGAGATCCCTGGATCGTGCTCAGTACCGAGGCGCCGCTCCAGATCGGACAAGGCGGGATCGACTCGCCGTACGTGTTCGGGTACGTCTTCGGCGAATCCGGCCACACGGGGCCGTTCGTCGGACCGCAGACGCTCGCATTGGGCACGCAGCTGCCGAGCACGACCGCGACGTTCGAGACGGGCTTCGAGCTGCTCGAGCCGCTCGATCCGGATGCGCCGCCCGAGGGCGAGCAACCGCGGATCTCGGCGACGTTCGCCATCGAGGGCGATGGGTGGTCGGTGCAAGGCAGCGTGCAGGCACTGTACTGCCCGGCGCTCGAGACCGAGCCGTGTCCCTGCGAGTGAGTGCGTGCTCGCGCTCATGCTCCTCGTCGCGGTGCCGCGGCCGGCTCCGGTCGAGGGTGACGTTCGTGCGCTCGCGAGCTATCAGCGCGCGCACAAGCGCACGCAGCTCGCCGGCATGGGTGTGCTCGGCGGTTGGGCGCTGGTGAACATCGCCGGTGGGGTCGCCGGCTCGTTCACGGATCGCGAGCGCCGCTTCTTCCACCAGGGCAACGCGATCTGGAACTCGGTGAACCTCGCGATCGCGATCGCCGGCGTCGCCGGCAACGCGCGCAAGAAGCCGCCGCTCGAGACGTGGCAGGCGGCGCAGCGACTCCGGCGTCGCACGCAGCGCACGTATCTCGTCAACGCGCTCGTCGATCTCGTGTACATCGCGGCCGGCAGCGCGACGATGGCGATCGGCCAGCACTACGGCCAGCGCCGCGTGCGGGGCTACGGCACCGCGGTCGCGTTCCAGGGCGCGTTTCTGTTCGCGTTCGACGTGGGCATGGCGCTCGCGCACGATCGTCTGCGTCTGCGCACCGCGAGGAGCACGACCAGCGGCGCCAGCGATCGCGGAGCCGCGCTCGCACAGCCGCAGCCATCGTTGCCCGCGTCGTCGCCTTGACCCGCGCTGCCCGTGCCGCCGCCGCTCGTGTCGACCCCACCGCTGGCGCTCGCACTGCCGCTCGCGCTGCCGCCCTCGCTCGCGCTGCCGCTCGCGCTGCCGCTCTCGTCCGCGCCTGGGCCCCCTTCGCTGCCGCCGGTGTCGTCACCCGGCGGATACTCGGCGTAGCAAGCGTCGGGATCGAACGCGCCCCCGTTCGCGAGGTCGAGCTCGATGAAGCAATCGTGGGCGGGGATCCGCAGCGGCGCCTCGGGATCGAAGTCGTCGCGCTCCGCTGCGAACGGCGGCCACGGCTTCGTCGGTGGCCACCACGACGGCCGCGCCTCGTAGACCAGCGAGTCGGGCAGCTCGAGCGCGGCCGGGTCGTCGACGCAGGCATCGGTCTCGTCGTCCCACACGCACGAATGGAAGTAGTCGTAGTTGCCGACGCGCAGCAGTGAGGCCGCGACCATCGCATCGGGCATCCCGGCCTCGAGCCCGTTGTTGCCGATGTTCGGATACCCGAGCCGGTAGATCGTCGCACTCTCGTAGGGATAGCCGTCGACGTCGGCCTCGTAGAACGCGTACGTGGTGCCGGGCCCACCGAGCACGTTGCCCACGACGTTGTAGTGGTACGCCCAGCGATCGAGCGAGATCGCCTTGAAGTTGCCGATCTTCGCGGCGTTCTGCGCCGTGAAGTGGTTGCGGAAGAGCGTGCCGTGGCTCGACGAGCCGTAGTACGCGTCGGCCTGCAACATCTCGCCCGTGTTGCCCTCCCACAGATTCATCATGTCGTGCGGGCCGTGGTTGTCGCTGAACATCGCGCCGCTGTGCTCCCAGCCGGCTTCGACCTGCTCGCCGAAGTTGTAGCCGAAGTAGTTCGCGCTCGTGCCGTTTTGCGCCTCGATGCCGGGGAACGTCTTGAAGAAGATGTTGTTCTCGATCTTCCAGCCCACGTTCATGCCATAGAGCGCGATGCCGGCGTTGTCGTGCCCGTAGGTCTGCGAGTCGGTGAAGTACGAGTCGCGGATCTCGCAGCGCATGCTGTTCGCACCGACGGTGTGGTACTCGAGCGGCATGCGCGAGTGGATGCCGCGCACCCAGCAGCCGTAGCACTGGTCGAAGAACACCGAGGGCCCCACGTCTTGCCCCTCGTGATCGAACAGCATGTCCTCGATGCCGACGCCGACGGTCATCATGCCGGCGAAGCCGGTGAGCTGCGGAGCGTTGGAGAAGTCCCAGAACAGCGGCGGCTCGAACGTCACGTCGTTGCCCGAGATCGCGGTGACGCGGAGCAGCTGCTTCAGGTTGCGGCCCGCGCCACTCGTGCTGAAGACGAGCGCCGGATCGTCGGCGATGTCGATCGCGAGGAAGCCGCCCTCGAACACGCCATCTGTGCCCGACAGCGTCAGCTGCGTGGAGCCCCGCGTCGCGCCGCTCGTCACCGTGGCCGCGAGCGGCGTCGCGCTGCCCCAGCCGAGTCGGAATGCGCGGCCCGCAGGCACGAGCCGCGTCTGCGCTGCACCGGCGCCACGGATCGTGAGCCACGACTTCTCGCCCATGTCGATGCTGCTGCCGAGCAGGTAGTCGCCCGCCGGGATCTCGATGACCTTCGGCGCGTCCTCGCTGGTCGGGCAGTCGGCGATCGCCTGCACGATTGCGGGCGCGGCATCGACCGCCATCGTGCCGTAGGTCGCGGCGTCGATCGTCGCGCACACGTCGTCGCGCTCCGGGATGCCGCCCGGCACACCGGAGAACGTCCAGTCGACGCGGCGCTCGGCCGGGATCGGATCGGCGGCGAGCGCCGTGCTCGAGGGCATGACCACCATCGCCGCGAGTGCCACATGCCGCATCGCACGAGCGTGCCAGGCGGCATCGGCGTGCTCAACCGGCCGCGATACATAACAGCAAGCGAATCGTCGGTGCCCGTGGCCCCCAGCTACAGCACGTAGCAGAGGCCGGTGAGCACCGCGGCCGACACCAGCGATTGCGCGATCACCTTCGTCGCCTGTCGCCGTGCGGCCGCAGCCGCAGCCGCGTCTTCGACCCGCTCGATTCCGGAGTCCATGTCACGCGAACCGCGTGACGCCAACGCGACTCACGTACTCGCGCGGGCCTGGAAGACCCCGACGGCGCCCAGCAGGAACGGCACGAACAGCGTCAGTCGCCAGGGTCGCGCCACGTCGAGCACGACCAGCACCACGGCGGCCGCGACCGCGAGCGCGAGCATCACGATGCCGAAGCGCTGGCGCATCGCGCGGCCACGGGGGCCGATGTTGGCTACGCACTCGGTCGCTGCTGACATGCTGCGCATGGTAGCGCGGGCGCCGATCCGATGCGCTACCGTGTGTCCGTGTCGACGAATGCTCCGCTCGATGCAGAGCTCGAGGCCCGCTTCGCCGCAGCGGTCGCAGACCATCGTGCCGGACGCCTCGACGACGCTGCGCGTGCCTACGAAGCGCTCGTGCGCATCGCGCCGCAGCTCGCGGCCGTGTGGGCCATGCAGGGCGTGCTGGCGCTGCAACACGGTCGGGCGCAGCACGCGGTCGAGCTGCTCGAGCACGCCGTCGAGCTCGATCCCGAGGACGCCGGCGCCTGCCTGAACCTCGGCAACGCCCTGCGCGCCGCCGCTCGCAGCGAGGAGGCGATCGCGGCCTACCGCCGCTCGCTCGCGCTCGATCCGAGCTCGCCGCTGGCCCACAACAACCTGGCCAATGCACTGCGCGCGGCGGGGCAGCGCGAAGAAGCCGAGCGCGGCTATCGGCGCGCGCTCGCATTGGCACCGAGCTTCTTCGCGGCGGCGGCGAACCTCGCCCAGCTACTCGACGACGGCGACAGGCTGCTCGCCGATCGGATCGCGGCCCACGAGCGCGCGCTCGCGATCGCCGAAGCCAACGGCTTGCGCGGCCGCGACGTCGCCAACGTGCACAACGCCCGCGCGAACCTGCTCGCACGCGCCGCGCGGAACGAGGAGGCGATCGCGGGCTACCGCGAGGCGATCGCGTTGGACCCGGAGTTCGCGCAGGCGCACGTGAACCTGGGCTCGGCGCTCCAGCATGCCGGCGAGCTCGAGGCCGCGCTCGCGCCGCTGCGCAGGGGGCTCGAGCTCGATCCCGACGAGCGCGAGGCCTACAAGCAGCTCGCCTTCACGTTGCGGCGACTCGATCGCGACGAGCAGGCTGGCGAGGTCTACCGCGCGTGGCACGAGCGCATGCCCGACGATCCGATCGCGGCGCACATGGCCCACGCGGGTCGAGACGGCGACTCGCCCACGCGGGGCAGCGACGCCTACGTGCGGCGAGAGTTCGACGATTTCGCCGATGCCTTCGACGACGCGCTCCAGCAGCTCGACTACCGCGCGCCTCGGTTGATCGAAGAGCTGCTCGCACGCTCGCCGCTCGCTTCGCGCCGCGACCTCGACGTGCTCGATGCCGGCTGTGGCACCGGCCTGTGCGCGCCGTTCCTGCGCGACCACGCCGCTCGCCTCGTCGGTGTCGATCTCTCGCCGAAGATGCTCGCGCACGCGCGTACGCGTGGCGGCTACGACGAGCTGGTCGAGGCCGAGCTGACCGCGTTCGCACGCAGCCGTCCGCTCGCGTTCGATCTCGTGGTCGCGGCCGACGTACTGGTGTACTTCGGCGAGCTCGACGACGTGCTCTCCGCGCTGCGAGACTCGCTGCGACCGGGCGGCCTCCTGCTGTGGACCGCGGAGCGCGGCGTCGACGATCCCCGCGGCTGGCGGCTCGGTGCGGGCGGTCGCTATGCGCACGCCGAGGCCTACCTGCGTGCTGCGGCGCACAGGGCCGGCCTCGCGATCGAAACGCTCGCGGAGGTGGTGTTGCGGCGCGAGCGGGGCCTCGACGTGCAGGGTTCGCTGGTCGCGGCACGCAGGGCCTGACGCGACGAGGACTGGTGGAATGGTGCTCCTGGAGTCATGGTTGGCGGCGGACCGATGGCACGACGGCGCTGGACGGTGGTGGCTGTGTTGGTGCTCGTGCTCGCCGGCATCGGCGGATGGTGGTGGTCTCACCGCGGGGACGAGGCCGCTGCGACGGACGGCAATGCGTCGTCGAGCGCGGCGGCGGCCGAGCGCGCGAGCATCGTGCGGGACAAGCGGGCGGCGCGTGATCGCGGCGAGATCGATCTGCGTCCCGCGAGCGTGAGTGGTCGCGTCACGCGGGCCTCGGATGGTCAGGGGATCGCGGGTGCGGTCGTGTTGCTGACGCCGAAGGGCTTCGGCGACGGATCGACGGCGACGCCGGGCAAGCAGGCCGAGCCGCTGCACGCGCGCACGGATGCGAAGGGCGACTGGCGCATCGACGAGGTCGCCCCCGGTCGCTTCGCGCTGTCGGCGAGCGCGTCCGGCTATCTGCCCGCGCGACTCCAGCGCGTCGACGTGCAGGCCGGGCAGGACAACCCCGACCGCGATCTGCAGCTCGTCGCCGGCGGCGTCGGGCTGCGCGGCACCGTGACCGACATCGGAGGCGGACCGATCGAGGGCGCGCTCGTCCGCATCATGCGGATGGACGAAGGCAACCTGATCGACTTCGGGCGTGCGCCGATCGGCGTGCTCACCGACGACGACGGTGCGTTCGCGACCAACGTCCCGAAGGGCGCGTTCACGCTGACGGCGAGTCATCCGGAGTACGTCTCGGAGGACGAGACGATCACCGTCGAAGGCCCGCGCACCGTCACATTGGTGCTGACGCCGGGTTCCTCGATCTCCGGCATCGTGCGCGCGCTCCCCGACGGTGCGCCCGTCGCCGGCGCGCTGGTGTTCGCGAACGCGGCGGACAACGAAGCCGGCGGCTTCACGCTCGGGGGCTGGGGCGACGCGCGCGTGGTGACGGATGCGTCGGGCACGTTCGAGCTGCGCGGGCTCTCGGCCGGCGTGCGGGCCGTCACCGCGAGCTCGCCGACCCATGCGACCGTCGATCCGGTCGAGGTCGCGCTCGGCGTGGCCGAGCAGGTCACCGGCGTCGAGGTGTGGGTCGATCGTTCGTTCCGCATCGCCGGCTTCGTCGTGCGTCGCGGAGCCGAGCGCGAGGGCGGGCTCGAGGGTGTGCTGGTCGGTGCGTTCTCGATCCAGCCGCCCGCGATGTTCGTCGCGAGCGCGCCTTCGGGCGAGGACGGCTTCTTCGAGATCACCGGCGTGCGGCCCGGCAACTACATGGTCGGGGCGATCGGCGAGGATGCGCTGCCGAACCTCATGGGCACGAGCGCGCAGGTCGTCGATGCCGACGTCGACGATCTGCTGGTCACGATGGATCCCGGCGTCACCGTGCGCGGGCGGGTGTCACCGCCGCAGGCCGCGAGCGTGCAGGTGACGCTCGACACCGAGTCGATGGGCATCGGCGACGTGCTCACCTCGATCGGCAATGCGATGTTGCGGGCGCGCAGCGGCGACGACGGTGCCTTCGAGCTGCACCCCGTCGCGTCCGGCAAGCTCAAGCTCGTCGCCGAGGCCGAGGACGGCAGCCGGGGCGAGTACGCGATCGAGATCGCCGACGTCGACGTCGCCGACGTGGTGATCGAGCTGCAGCCGCGCGCGACGATGACCGGCCGCGTGCAGGACGCGAACGGCAAGCCGATCGCGGGCGTGAAGGTGCGCGCGGCGAAGCAGGGCGCCGAGCCGGGGATGGGCGGGATCAGCATCTCGTTCAACGGTACGGGCTCGGCCGGACGACAGGAGGCGAGCACGGCCGAGGACGGCACCTTCGTGGTGAAGGGGCTCGAGGTGGCGCGCTACGACGTCACCGTCCACGACCACGATGGCGTGCTCGCGTGGGCGCAGCCCGAGCGTCCCGACGAGCCCGATGCGCCGCGTGCGATCGAGGTGTCGGAACGCGGTGCGGCCGACGTCGCGCTCGTCGTCGAGGCCCGCGACGGAGTGATCCGCGGCAGCGTCGTCGACGACGAGGGTGTCGCCGTCGCCGATGCCTGGGTCACCGCATACCGCGAGGGCGCAGGCGAGGCGCTGAAGCGCGAATTCCAGGGCAAGACCCCCGAGCGCGTCGAAGCCGAGCTGCCGGAGGGCGCCGAGGACGACGACGAGCTCGGCAACTTCGATCGGTTCGGCAAGCAGAAGCCCGTGCTCACCGACGAGCGCGGACAGTTCGTGATCGAGCAGCTCCGGGCCGGCAGCTACACGGTGGTGGCCGAGGCGGAGCGCGGCGCCGCGCGGGCGCGCAAGACCGGTGTCACTGCGGGCTCGCGCGTGGCACTCGAGCTCGATGCGCTCGGCGTGATCGAGGGCACCGTCACGCAGGGCGACAAGGCGATCGAGGGTGTGACGGTGAAGGTCGAAGGCCCGATCGATCGCGGCAAGCAGGTGCGTGATCCGAAGGGCAGCTTCCGCATCGAACGGCTCGACCCCGGCCACTACGAGGTGAGCGCGAGCGGCAAGCAGGGCACGGCGCGCGTCGAGGTCGACGTCGCGCACGGCAAGACCACCAAGGTCGAGCTCGAGCTGCAGGGCTACGGCAAGCTGCGCGGCATCGTCGTCGACGGCACGGGCAAGGGCGTGGCGGGGCTCACCGCGCTCGCGCAGTCGAAGGGCGACGTGTCGCCGAATGCGGTGCTCGGCATGTTCACCGGCATGGGCCCCAAGACCGACGGCACGGGGCGCTTCGAGCTCGACGAGGTGCCACCGGGCGAAGGCACGGTGACGTTCTTCGATCGCGATGCGCCCGATGGTGGAGCGGCGGCGGAGGTGAGCTACACGATCGAGGGCGGTGAGTCTGCGGATCTCGGCACGATCACGGCGGTCGTCACCGCGAAGGTGCCCGCAGCGGAGCGCGGCGAGCTGGGGCTCACGACGATGGCGGCGAAGTGGTCGGGTCGTCCGCGCGCGAAGGGCAGCGACGACGAGCGCGCTGCGCCCGACGACGCCGACCACCTGTGGGTGCGCTCCGTGGACGTCGGTGGTGCAGCCGAAGCCGCCGGCGTGCAGCCGGGCGACGAGATCGTCACGATCGACGGGCAGTCGGTGGCGTCGCTCGGTGCTCGTACCGCGGCGGTGCTGTTGCGCAGCACCAACGTCCGCGCCGGGCAGATCGTGCGCCTCGAGCTCGATCGCGGCGGGTCGACGACGAGCGCGACGCTGGCCGCACGGGCGCGCGACGAGGGCAAGCCATGAGCGGTTGCAGCCGCTGACGCGATCGCGCGGGTGAGCGCGCGCACGCAGCGAAGTGGGATCACCGAGCGCGGTCCCACGACCGCGCGGGGGTCATGCAACGCATCGCGTCCCTCGTCCTCGCCACCGCCACCCTCACCAGCTCCGCCGGCTGCGGCCTGCTCATCAAGGCCGTCAAAGGCGAGGTCACGCCGATCGGCGCGGAGCAGCTGTCCAAGAGCGGCGTGCTGAGCCGCGCCGCGAAGGTGCGCGACGCTGCCAGCTCCGACGAGCTCGTGGCGGGCGTGCGCGCGATGGTCGGCATCTACATGTATCGCTGTGCGAAGAGCCCGGCGCTGGTGCCGGAGCGCAACGACGAAGCGACGAGGCTCGCGGCCGCCGACGCGCTGCAGGCCGCGCTCGTCTCGCGCATCGTGGCCGCGCCGGGTGGTGTCGACCCGGCGATCGACGCGGCCGTGGACGCGGTGCCGGCGATGCAGAAGCAGTGGTCCGAGAAGTGCGATGCCGCGAAGATCGCAGAGCTCGATCGCACCGGGAAGCTGAAAGGCGCGCTCGCGCTGCTCGGTCGCGAGGGACGCGAGGCCTATCTCGCGCGCGCGCAGGCAGAGATGACGAGCGCGCTCGCGGCCGCGCTGCCCGACGGCCACTCCGGCTTCCAGCGCTGGACCCGCGAGTGTGCGCGCGTGCTGCCCGAGGCGACGCACTGCCGATCGCTCGCGGCGCTCGAGCTGCACCGGCGCGGGGCCTGGACGCAGCTCGACAGCTTCCTGCTCGCGTCCGGGGACGACGCGAGCAAGACGATCCTGCCGACGCTCGAGCAGCGGGTCGGACGCGAGGTGTTGGTCGAGCAGGTCGGCAAGCACCTCGTCGAGGCCGTGAAGAGCTTCGACGCCGAGTACTCCGTCGGTGCAGCATGGCCGCAGCTCGTCGGCTATCTCGCCGAACGAGGCGCGTGGAGCACGTGCGACAACAAGGCCGCGGTGGTGCCGATGCTCGTCGCCGGTGGCCGGGCGCACGACGAGGCCGTGGCACTGGTGGCGCGCGACAAGTGCCGCAGCTACGACGATGTCATCGTGAAGATGACCGCGAACGACTCGCCGCAGGTGCGCGAGCACGGCGTCTATCTGATCGGCGAGCTCGGCATCAAGAAGGGCAAGAAGACCGTGGAGCGGCTGCGCTGGAGCGACACGTACATCGACTGGAACTGCGGCTGCCACCCCGTGCGCGACGCGGCCCAGGGCGCGATCAACAAGCTCGAGCTGCTCGCGAGCGGTTGAGCGCCCGAGCGATCAGCCCTCGGCCGCCGCGCGTGTGAGCTGCTCGACGCGATCGTCGGGGAGCTGCGGGCGGCCGAGCTCCGCGAGCTGCTCGCGCAAGGACGCTCGTGCGCGCGCGAGTCGACTGCGCACCGTGTTGGCCGGGATCCCCAGCGCGATCGCGATCTCGGGGCCGGCGAGGCCCTCCCAGTATGCGAGCTCGAGCACCACGCGATGATCGACGGCGATGCGATCGAGGGCCGACTGCACCAGCTGCACGTCCTCGGTGCGGGCGATCGCGCGGCTCGGCGACGTGCGCAGATCCTGCAGCGAGCGCGTGCCGATCTCCTCGTCGGTGCCGCCCGCCCGCTCGCGGAAGTGATCGTAGAGGCGACGATAGGCGATCGAGAACAGCCAGCTGCGGAAGCTGCCGTCGCCGCGGAACCGCGCGCTGTCGTGCAGGCAGTCGAGGAACGTGCGCTGGATCAGGTCGTCGACGTCGTCGCCGAGCTTGCTGCGGAAGAACCGGCAGATCGGTGCGAAGTAGCGCGAGACCAGCGTGTCACCGGCGTCGGCGTCGCCTTCGCGCCAGGCGGCCAGGAGCTGATCGTCCTCCATTACCATGCAGAGGGTACCACCGACCGTGAACGACGAGGAGACCGAGCCGGGCTTCCCGCAGGAGCTGCTCGAGGATCTGCGCGACCCGCAGTTCGATTTCGTGGCGCAGCAGCTCCGCGCGTCGCTGCGTCGCACCGTGCTCGGACGCGAGAGCCCACCCGCGCACGCGGGCCGCTTCGTCGTGCTGCGCTCCATCGGTCGCGGTGCGATGGGGCTCGTGTACGAGGCCTACGATCCCGACCTCGACCGCAAGGTCGCGATCAAGGTGCTGCGCGCGCGCGGTGCCACTGCACGCGCTGCGCTCCTGCGCGAGGGCAGGGCGCTCGCGCGCCTGTCGCATCCGGCGATCGTCACGGTGTTCGAGGTCGGTACGCTGCCCGAGTCGCCCGAGCCCAGCGTGTTCGTCGCGATGGAGCTGGTCTCCGGCGGCAGCCTGCGGCGCTGGCTCGACAGCAGCGTGCGTCCGTGGCGGGAGATCGTGGCCGTGTTCGTCGCGATCGGCGAAGCGCTCGCGGCCGCGCACGGCGACGGCGTGGTGCACGGCGACTTCAAGCCCGACAACGTGCTGCTCGATGCGCGCGGCCGCCCGAAGGTGGTCGACTTCGGGCTCGCGCGCATCCGTCGGGCCCCGCCACCGACGCTCGACGAGCAGGTGTCGCGCGACGCGGCGCCGCTGCTCACCGGTCCGTTCGGTGGCACGCCGGCCTATGCGGCGCCGGAGATCGCCGACGGCACGGGCCCGGATGCGCGCGCGGATCAGTACAGCTTCTGCATGGCGCTGTTCGAGGCGCTCTGGGGTGCGCGTGCGCGTCGCGACGCCGACGGCACGCTCGTGCTGCCCCCGCTGCGCGCGCCTCGGGTCGTGCCAGAGTGGTTGCGTGCGGTCGTGCTCACCGGGCTCGAGCTGGATCCGCATCGACGCCACGAGACGATGACCGTGCTCGTCGAGCGCCTGCGCCGCGAGTCGCACCATCGTCGACGACGGCGCTGGGCGCTGGGGCTCGCGGCGGTCGGGCTCGTCGCGATCGGCGCGTCGGCGAGTCGCCTCTCGGGTAGCGCCACGCCGGAGTGCCCCGATCCCGAGCCGATGCTGGCGCAGACGTGGAACCCCGCGCGTCGCGAGGCGCTGCGCGAGCGGCTGCTGGAATCGGAGCTGCCGTTCGCGACCGAGCTCGCCGACCGCCTGCTGCAGCATGTCGACGCGCACGTCGAGAGCTGGCGCGCGCAGCTGCTCGACGCTTGCCAGGCCACGCACGTGCAGCACCTGCAGTCGCAGGACGTGCTCGACCGCCGCTACGCGTGCCTCGAACGCGATCGTCGCGATCTCGACATCACGCTCGAGGTCGTCGCCGAACGCGGCGGCGCTGCGCTGATGCACGCCTTCGATGCGGTGCAAGGGCTGCCGTCGCCCACGAGCTGCGCCGAGGTCGGCACGCTCGATCGCGTGCCGTCGGTGGAGGAGCGCGAGACCATCGAGGCGATCGGCGATCATCTCGGCCGCGCCCATGCCTACGATCGCGCCGGCGCCGAGCCGGAGCTGAGCATGATCGAGGCGCGTGCCGCCTGGGAGCTCGCACGTGGGCTCGACGATCCGCGGCAACACACCCGCACCGGTGCCGCGGTCGGGCGCGCGTTCGATCGGGCCGGCGACTACCCGGCCGCACGGGCCGCGGGCGAGGAAGCGCTGTGGCTCGCCTACCGCGAGGGCGATCACGAAGGCATCGTCCGCGCGGCGACGTTGCTCGGGTGGGTCATCGGCTTTCGCATGTCCGACTCGAACGTCGCGAGCGTGTACCTCGAGATGGGCGAGGCCTCGGCGAGCAAGACGGAGATCCTCGCGCGCATGCGTGCGGACCTGGCCGAGGTCGCGGCCGCCAGCGCCTCGACCGGCGGCGACTACGAGCAAGCGCTGGCCTACTTCGAGTCGGCGCTCGCGCTGCGGCGCGCCACCGGCGATCTGCAGGACGAGGCGCGCTGCCTGGAGAACATGTCCGAGGTCAACACGGTGGTCGGCCATGCCGAGGTCGCGCGCGAGCAGCTCGAGCGTGCGGCGGAGATCTGGGCGCGCACGCTGCCTGCCGATCATCCCGCGACGTTGCACAACGAGTTCCTGCGCGGCGAGCAACTCATCCAGGTGGGCGAGTATGCAGAGGGCCTGCGGCATGCCGAGCACGCCTACGCGCGCTGGATCCGGGTGTATCCGCCGAATCACCACGAGAGCGTGATCCTGCTGCGCGACCTCGGCCGGCTGGCGAGCCGTGCGGGTGATGTGCCGAGCGCGAGGAAGCACCTCGCGGCCGCGCTCCCGCTGCTGGTCGCGGCGCAGGAGCACCACCAGATCGCGCTGACGCACGCCTTGCTCGGTGAGCTGGAGCTGAAGCAGGGCGACTTCGCGGCTGCGCGGGTCCAGCTCGAGCAGGCGCTACGCGTGTGGAAGTCCGCGATGCCCGAGGCGCACCCGTTCGCAGTCGAGACCGAGATCAACCTGTGCAAGGTCGGCCTGGGTCAGCACGATCTGCCGCGGGCGCGCGTGCACTTCGAGCGCGCCGAAGAGCTCGTCGAGCAGCTGCCCAGCAACATCGAGGAGTTCCGCACGAAGCTCGTCGAGCTGCGTTCGCAGCTCGACGCCGCGGGTTGACTCCAGCTCGCGCGATCACATTGCAGTCGCTGCGCTCCACGAGCGCGGTCGCGGTGCTATCCTCGCGCGGCATGTGGCGCAGCCGAGTCGTGGCGTGCGTGATCGCGACGATGTCGTGCAAGCCGGCCGCGTCCACGAGCACGCCCGAGCCCGCGGACACCGCGAGCGCACCCGCCGAGGTCGTCGCGCCCGACCCGAGCGCTGCGCCTCCGGCGATGCCGCCGAAGCCGGGCGCGATCGCCTGTGGTGCCTCGCAGTGCTCGCCGCCCGAGGCGTGCCTCGAGGCCCCGGGCATGGATGCCACCGGCCCCGTGGTGATCCGCATGTGTGGGATCCGCTGCGATCCGCACGCGGCGATCAGCGGTTGTCCGAGCGAGATGGTCTGCGTGCCCGTGTCCGACGGTGCCGGTCCGCGTTGCGTCGCGTCGAAGAGGTGAAGCCATGTTCTCGGTCCTGCTGCTCGCACTCGGTCTGTCGATCGCACCGCCCATGCCGGGCACACCGGGACACCGTCCGGGCTTCCGCGTGCCCGCGCGTGCGCCCGTGACCACGCCACGCAAGGTGAAGAAGCCGAGCAAGGCGCAGCTGCCGAGCGTGCGCAAGAAGCCCGTGCGCGGCCGCAAGCTCGCGAAGCCGCACAAGGTCGCGTTCGTGCCGTGCTCGACGTCGCTGCCGAAGCAGGCGCCCTCGCGCAGGTCGCCGGCGAGGAGCACGGCGGGCAAGCCCGGGCGCGACAGCCTCGTCGCCGACAAGTTCTACCTGTGGCCGGTCGGCGCGACGATCAACGTGCACTTCACCGACGGCTCGCTCGAGGCGCGCAAGGCCGTCGCCGAGGTCGCGAGCGTCTGGACGAAGTACGCGAACCTGAAGCTGGCGTTCTTCTTCGATCCCGATGCGCCACCACCGGTCACGCACGTGAAGGTGCGGTTCGCCGATCCGAACTGCAACTCTGCGCTCGGCCCCAGCTCGCAGTACATGATCGATGCGGGCGACGTGTCGATGCGGCTCTGCTACATCGACGGGCAGGTCGGCACCGAGTGGTTCGATCGCGTCGTGATCCACGAGTTCGGCCACGCGCTCGGCATGGAGCACGAGCACCAGAGCCCGAAGGCGAAGTTCGACTGGGACAAGCCCTTCGTCTACAAGTACTACAAGGACACCGCGGGCTGGGAGCCGTCGTACGTCGATCAGTGGGTGTTCCGCCAGATCGCGGCGAGCGACGTCGATGCGTCGGAGTACGACCCAGACTCGGTGATGCAGTACTCGTTTCCGCCCGAGTTCACCAAGGACAGGCGCGCCATCTTGGGCAACCACGAGCTGTCGCCGCAGGACAAGGCGTGGATCGCCAAGATCTACCCCGGCGCGAAGCCGAAGGAGCCGACCAAGCCGAAGCCGAACGCGAAGCCCACGCGCTTCTACGAGCGTGCGATCGCGGTGCGCAACGGCACCGGGCTGCCGCTCGAGGTGCAGCTCGTGCACGAGAGCTACGCCAAGGGCGGCTGGTCGTGGGCACCCGGTGCAGCCGTGACCGCGGCGACGGCCGTGCACCTCGACGTCGGCCAGGAGCTCGCGCTGCCGCAGGATCCGCGCGGTCGCAAGGTCCGCGTGCTCGCCAAGAGCAGCGACGGCAAGAAGAGCTGGTCGGCGAACGCCGAGACCCCGATCGTCATCGCGAGCCGCAAGGGCTACGTCGATCGCGAGCCGCAGACGTGGGTGGTGACGATCGAAGGCCCCGCGGATCCCACGAGCCTCGGGCGCGACGAGCTGTACTCCGCCGGCACCGCCGCGCTCGACGACGGCGACTACAAGCTCGCGCGTGCACGCTTCGGCGAGTTCATCACGCGCTTCCCCGACGATGCGTGGCGCGAGTGGGCCGAGCTCAACATGCTCATCGCGTCGATCGGCGAGCGCGAGTGGTCGAGCGCGCTCGCGGCCGCCTACGAGCTGGCGGTCAATCGCCCGGGCACCGACGCCGGCGCGTACGCCTGGTACTACGGCGGGCTCGCGGCGATGCAGCTCGGCCAGTGCGCCGATGCGGCGGCATGGTTCGAGTTCGTGGTGGACCCGAGCACCGGCCTGTCGAGCGACTGGCGCGACGCCGCGAAGGACAACCTCGCGGCGATGAAGAGCGACGCGGCCGCGTGGTGTCGCTGAGCGCTCACGGATCGAGCGCGATCACGACCGCCATCACCACGAGGTAGACGGCGACACCGATGCCGATGCCGATCGCCACCTTGCGGTGCTGTCCCGACGCGTAGTAGGCCTTCACCGGCGCCTCGGCCTCGGCGATGCGACGGCGGTCCTCGCCGACGATCTCGGCGGCGGCATCACTCGCCTTCGTCTGCAGCGAGCGCTCGAGCTTCGCGATCACGCGATCCGCCCGTTCGCTGCCGAGCGGCATCATCGACCACAGTGCGCAGGTGCGCTCGCCGTCCGTCACGTAGACGTTGATCTGGGCATTTCGGCCACCGCTGACGTCGTAGCCGAACGCAGCCCCGGCGGAGAGCTCGGCGCGGTGCAAGAGACCACGGATGACGATCCGACCGCCGTCGCGTTCGAGCCGGCGGATGCCGAGCACGCCCCACGCGAGCGCAGCGGCGCCGAGCAAGCCGAGCCACCACCCGGTGGCCGCGGGCAGGAACAACGTGCCGCAGAGCGCGGTGCCGATCCACAGCGGCATCACGGGCACCCAGGTGGCGGACGATGGGCCGGCGACGAGAATGCGATCAGCATACGCGAACGCGGCCGGGCTCGGCACCGTGTACGCGCGTTACACCGGCTCGGCCGCGAGCTGCACGGGCACACCCGAGAACGCGGCCACGCCCGAGAGCGCATCGACACGCGCGTCGTCGGTGATGTCGTTGATGCTCACGCCGGCGTGCGCGGCCGCGACCGTCTGTCCCGTGCCGGGTCGCGTGTGCCCGAAGCCGTGCGGCAGGCTCACCACGCCGGGCATGATGCCGGCGTCGAGCTCCGCGGGCGCGACCACGCTGCCCGTGCGCGAGGAGATCCGCACCGCCTGACCATCCGCGACGCCGATGCGCGCCGCGTCGTCCGGATGCAGCAGCAGCGTGCAGCGCGGCTTGCCGGTCATCAGCTTCGGCACGTTGTGCATCCACGAGTTGTTGCTGCGCAGCTGCCGGCGACCGATGAGCACGAAGTCCTCGCGCGCCGCATCGACGAGCTCGCGGACGCAGCGTTCGAGGTCCTCGACGAACGGCGTCGGCGCGAGATCGATGTGCGCCGCGATGCCCCCGCGTCGCGCGGGCAGTCGGTCGGGCAGGCACGGCGCGAGCGCGCCGAGGTCGATCCCGTGCGGCGCCCGCTTCAGCTTCGCCAGCGACACGCCCCACGGTCCGCGGCGCAGGCCCCACGGGCCGACGCGCAGCCCGAGCGCCACGATGCCCTCGGGTCCGAGCCGCTCGCGCGCACGCACCTCGGCGCGTGCTCGCAACGGCGCCCCACGCAGCTCGTGCAGCCGACGCTCGAGCCCCGCGAGGATCTCGTGGTCGTGGCGCTGGTGCGCGCCGATGTCGAACACGGGCGCGCTGTACTTCGCGGTGTTGCGCACCGCGATCGCATGGAACGCGACGTCGTAGTGCCCGTGCTCGAGCGGACCCGAAGGCGGCAGCACGAGGTCGGCGTGCCGCGTGGTCTCGTTGAGGTAGAAGTCGATCGCGAGCACGAAGTCGAGCCCGCCCAGCGCTTGCTCGAGTCGCGTGCCGTTCGGCGTCGAGAGCACGGGGTTGCCCGCGATCGTGACGAGCGCGCGGATCGGCTCGTCGCCGCCGGCGGCGATGTCCTCGGCGAGCGTCGCGACCGGTAGCTCGCCGCCGAACTCCGGCAGCGCGCGCACCTTCGAGTGCCAGCGACCGAAGCTGCCCTTGCCCACGCCGAGCGGACCGGCGGCTGCGACGACGTCGAACGCGGGCCGGGTGAACATCGCACCGCCCTTGCGATCGAGGTTGCCGGTGAGGATGTCGAGCGCGTTCACGAGCCAGTGGCACGCGCCGCCGTAGGGGTGCATCGACACGCCGACGCGGCCGTAGACGACCGCCGAGCGGGCCGCGGCGAGCTCGCGTGCGAGCCGACGGATCGTGTCGGCCGCGACGCCGGTGGGCGCGGCGACGCGCTCGGGCGAGATCGCGGCCACGGCCTCGCGCATGACGTCGACGTTGCGCACGACCGCTGCGAGTCGCCCGATGTCGACGAGCGATTCCTCGAAGAGCACGTGCACCATCGCGGCCAAGAGGAGCGCGTCGCTGCCGGGTCGGACGGGCACGTGCTCGTCGGCGACCTCGGCGGTCTCCGTGCGGCGGGGATCGACGACGATCACCTTGCCGCGCCGGCTGCGGATCGCGGCGAGCCGACGCTTCATGTCCGGCGCGCTCATGATGCTGCCGTTGCTGACCAGCGGATTCGCGCCGACGATCAGCATGTGGTCGGTGTGGTCGACGTCGGGGATCGGCAACAGGAGCTGGTGGCCGTACATCAGGTAGGCCGCCAGCATCTGCGGCAGCTGATCGACCGACGTCGCGGAGTAGCGGTGGCGACTGCCCAGCGTGCGCAACAGCGCCGGCCCGTACAGCATCGAGCCGAGGTTGTGCACGACGGGGTTGCCGAGGTAGACCGCGACCGAGTGCAGCCCGTGTGTGCGCTGCACGGCATGGATGCGCGCCGCGGCCTCGTCGAGCGCCTCGTCCCAGCCGATCTTCTTCCAGCCGCTCGCGGTGCGGCGCATCGGCTCGCGCAGCCGCTCCGGATCGTCGTGCAGCGCCGCGATCGCGGGGCCCTTCGGGCACAGGTAGCCGCGGCTGAACGGATCGTCCTCGTCGCCGCGCACGGACACGACGCGCTGGCCGTCGACGGTGAGCGTGAGCCCGCACATCGCCTCGCAGAGCGAGCACGTGCGGTGGTGGGTCGTCGTCGTCATCGCGTCCCCCAGATCGCATCCTCCGAGAGCCCGAGCTCGGCGAGCTCGGCGGCGCGGAGCCCGGCCTCGCTGGCGCAGAAGAACTCGTCGAGCTGGGGCGGCGCGACGGGGGTGCCCGCGAGCATCGCGTGGGCCTGGCCGCGGTGGTGGATCTGGTGCTGGAAGAGGTGCGCGAGCATCCGCGTCGCGCTCTCGAGCTCGACGCCGTGGCTGCGTAGGATCGCGACCGGCAGGTCGAGCTGGTCTTCGCGGAGCTCGCGGCACGCGTCGATGAGCCGACGATCGACCGCGTGCTGGGCCTCGAGCAACGGACGCGCGGTGTCGAACGGCTCCTCGGGGTCGAAGCAGCTACGCGCGTCCATGTCGACCGGCTGGCCCCGCAGCGCACGCTCGAGCGCGCCCACGTAGTACCAGTCGACGGTGACGTTGTGGTTCAGCGTCGCCTTGATCGACGGGAAGAAGCTCGTGCGGCGCGCGACGAAGTCGTCATCGGAGAGCCGCAGGCACGCGGTGATGAGCCGATGGTTCGACCACGCGTTGTTGCACGCCATGGTGAAGAAGTGGTGGGCGAGCCCGGTCATGCGCGCCCGCATCATAGCCTGCTCGCGCGTGGCGCGAGCCGATCTAGTCCGGCCAGCAGGTCAGCCACACGATCAAGCGTTCACGATCCTCGACGGTGATGCCGCCCGCCGGTGGCATCGTGGGCGCCGAGCCGTCGGGCGGCATGACGCGCGCGAAGATGCGATCGCCGTACATCGCGACACTGTCGCGGTCGTCGAGCAGGACCTCCGGCGGTGCACCGCGACGGTCCGACACCTGCGTGCCATGACAGCCGTTGCAGTAGCCGGCCAGGAAGCCGCGGCCGAACGTGTCGTAGGTGACGACCGGACCCTCGTCGCAATCGGGCGTGAGCATGTCGCTGCCGCCGTCCGAGGACGACTCGCCGGAGCCGTCGCTCGGCCCGTCGCAGCCGCCCGCGATCGCGCACGCCAGCACGAACGCGCGGCGGCTCATCGCACCACCCCCGGGATCGCGACGACACCCTTGCGCAGGTACTCCTGCGGATCGATGTCGGCGAGCGTCAACAACGTCGCGCCCAGCGACTCGGCCGAGATGCCGGGGATCGCCGGGTCGAGCATCGAGTCGGATCCGACGCCGACGCCCGTGTAGAGCGGGCTGAACGCGCCGAAGCTGCGGTCGCCGACGACGCCCGGACCGATGAGCAGCATCGACGTGTACGGCCAGTGATCGCGGCCACCCGTCGCGTTGTACGCGGGCGTGCGCGCCATCTCGGAGGTGACGACGACGGTGGTGTCGTCGGCCAGTACGCCGCCCGTCGGACCCGGTGTGCTCCGCAGCGACTCGAGCAGTCGATCGAGATCGGCGAAGAACGTCTCGAACAGGCCCGACTGCGCGCTGTTGTCGTCGTGCGTGTCCCAGATGAAGTCGGTGCCGACGCTCGCGCAGCGACAGATGCCCGCGGAAAGTGCGGAGATCGCCGTATCGATGCGCCCGGGGAAATCGCTGTCGCCGGTCAGCTCCTGCTCGAGGCGGCCGTCGACGAGCGAGCGCGAGCGCGCCACCGCTTCGCGCAGATCCGCCGCGCGTGCGAGCCCCGGGTGCCGGCGCTCGAACGCCTCGGCCCGCGTCGCCAACCAGCGATCGATCACGTGCGCGGGTGCGGTCGCCGGTGGCGCGAGCGGTGCGTCGTTGTCCTCGAGGATCGTGCCGTCGATCGCCTGCTGCAATCGGCCCTGGGCCTGCGCCACGAACACCGAGTACGGGCCCGGCACCACCGGACCGCTCACGACGAGGTGCGGCAGCGAGCTCGAGTCGCGGGCGGCGTGGCCCAGCATCGTGCCCCAGTCGGCGCGATCGGCCGACGTCGAGCCGGTGAGCGCGACGAGCTGACAGGTCTCGTGGTTGACGCTGCGGGTCGACACGCCGTTCAGCAGCGCGACGTTTCCGTGGTGGCGCTCGAAGAACGCGCGGGTGCTCGGGCGCTCGGGATGATCGACGAGCGCGAGCCCGCCGATCGTCCACGGTGCCGCGTCGGGCTCGAGGTCGATGCCGGCGGCACCGAACATCGGCGCGAAGACGCAGAGCGGATCCCAGCCGCCCTCGGCGTGCACGAACAGGAAGCGGCCGCGGGTGCCGCTGCGGTGCGCCAGCCCGAGCCGCGCACCGCCGAAGAGGGCGGCGCCGGCCGCTGCGGATCCGAGAAAGGTACGTCGCGTGAACATCGGCGTCTCCCAGTTCAGTAGAGCAGGTGGTCCGGGTCGGCGAGCACGGCGGTGACCACGGCGATCCAGGCTTCGCGCGCGTCGGAGATCGCCGCGACGTCGTTCCACAGGCCCGCGAGCGCGGAGATCTCCGCGTCGTGCTCGGGCTTCGACTGCGAGCGCGCGGTGCGAACCAGCTCGACCAGCGCGTCGCGCTCGGGCGCGGCGTCGAGGTCGACGTCCGCGAGCACTGCGGCAAGCGTGCCGCCGCCGTCGGTCCCGTCCAGCGCGGCATCGACGGCGTGCATCGCTCCGGCCTCGGCGAGCCGTCGCAGCACGAGCGCCGCGCCGGTCGAGACCTCGGTGGCGTCACCGCGATCGGAGCCGCCGGCGATCGCACGCAGCGACAGGTCGAGCCGCGTGGCCGGGATCCCGTCGTGCGTGAGCGCGTAGCCCGAGAGCGTCGCGAGCGATCGCGTCATCACGTCGAGCGGGCTGACCTTGCGCACCACTGCCTCGGGTCGACCACCGAAGCGCGGCGTCCATCGCTCGCCGTGGTAGCTGGGGTCGCGCAGCACGGAGCGCACGAGCGCGCGCAGCGTGAGCCCACCGGCGAGGAAGGCCTCGCGGTGCTGCGCGAGCGCACCCTCGTCCTCGAGCGTGGCATTGCGACCGAGCATCCCCTCGTAGACCCGACGCACCGCACAACCGATGAAGCGCTCGTCGCCGGCGAGGTTGTCGGCGAGCTCGTCCATGCGCGCGCCGGGCGTGCCGAAGAACGCCGGCTCCGCGCCGGTATAGGTCTGCCAGGCGCGCTCGAGCTCCACCGCGTAGGTCGGCAGCGGCAGATCCGACTCCGGATACATGAAGCCCCAGAAGTAGCTCGCGAACGGATCCATGGTGGAGTGGCAGCCCTGGCACGCGACGTTCGTCGCGATCGCGTGGCGGATCGACTCCGAGTCGGTGAGATCGAGATCGGTGGGGAAGTCGATCGGGCGATCGAGGTACGACTGGCACAGCAGCGCCTGCGACATCGCGTTGGTGCGGCCGCGGTTCGCGTTCTCGATCGTCGAGGGGTGCCGCCAGAACACCGCGTTGTGGGTGAGCACGCCCGAGCTCGGTCGTCCGTCGACGTAGCGCGCACGCACGGTGCCCGCCGGGATCGTGCTGCCGTCGTCGGCGACCTCCTCGAGCGGCCACAGCTCGAGCAGCGCCGGGTCGACGAACGTCTCGGTGCTGCGCACGAGCTGCGTGTAGGGCAGATCGTTGGCGGCGATGAACTCGACCAGCGCGATCGGTTCCTCGCCGATCGCCGCCGAGAGCTTCGCGACCGCGGCGTCCTCGTACTGCTCCTCGGGCAGCGCGTAGTAGTCGACGCGGGTGCGCCACGCGCCCGCGAACATCTCCGCGACGCGGCCCGCGAACGCGGGGTCGTCGGTGAAGCCCTCGATCATGGCATCGAGCGCCTCGGGATCCGCGAGCACGGCGTCGAGCTCGTCGACGCTCGGTCGGCGGCCACGCAGATCGAGGCTGGCGCGTGCGAGCACGGTGGCGGGATCCAGCCCGTCGCGGGGCTCGGCGTGCTCGGACGTGTGCTCGCGGCACGCCGAGAGCGCGAGCACGAGCGCGAGGAAGTGCGTGCGCGTCACCATGCGTACTGCTCCCACGCGAGGAGATCCGCGAGCTCGGCCGGGGCCAGACAGGCCTCGCCCTCCGGCGCACCGGCGGCGACGTAGGTGCCGCAGCCGTCGCACAGTGCCTCGTCGACCACGGGCTCTTCGTCGGCGTCGAGCGTGATGCCGTCGAACGCGATGTCGTGCCAGAACCCGGCCGCGTCGCGCACCGACACCGTGCCGCTCGGCTCCGCGGTGCAACCGTCGGAGTACACCCCGAGCTCCGCGAACGAGAGCGCGCGCGCGTCGCCGAGCGCAGTGCCCGACAGCGCACCTTCACCGCCGATCGACTTCGACTCGGCGTCGGCGTAGCTGTACATGTAGCCCTGCGCGGAGACGCTGCCGTCGAGCAGCGGCTGCCCGGCGGCGCTGGCCGCATCGGCGCTCGCATGCCCGTAGATCTCGATCGAGCTGTCGGTCGCCTCCTCGCCATACACGCCCCGCTGCCACGTGAAGTAGCCCGACAGCGTCAACGAGCGGCCATCGGCGGCGACGACCGACAGCGATGCGCCCTCGGCGTTGAGCGATGCACCGGTGACGTCGTAGCCGGGCTCCTCTTCGCGCACGAAGGTCTCGAGCCGCCCTCCGCCGGTGAACGACACGCCCGCGGCGGTCGTGCAGCCGTCGGAGTACCAGGTCTGCACCGTGGTGCCGGCCTCGACGATCTCCTCGAATTCCTCGGGGCACGCGTCGTCGTGCACCGCGATCGCCTGGTAGAGCTCCACCACCTTCTGCGGTTGCAGCGCGACGAACGAGCGCAGCGCACCCGGCACGAGCGCCGCGACCTGATCGCGCGAGAGCACCGGCACCTCGCCTTCGCCGGCACCGTCGTCGTCGTAGGGCGAGGGCAGCTCGCCGCTGCCCTCGGCGCCCTCGTCGTCGTCGCCTTCGTGGTCGTCGCCGGGTGCACACCCAGCGAGCGCCAGCACCATGGCCAAGCCCGATCTCCGCCGCATGGGCGCAGGTTGGCGCGAGCCGCCCCCGACCTTACACCGCGCCCATGCGGAA
>CAZFKC010000030.1:0-48916 GCA_964519175.1 uncultured Nannocystaceae bacterium | reverse complement strand
CATGGGCGCAGGTTGGCGCGAGCCGCCCCCGACCTTACACCGCGCCCATGCGGAACCCGGCGGGCCCGCGGCCGGGCCTTGGAATCGCGCGCGGGCGGCAGGTCGAACCGCTCGCATGAACGCGGCTCGCCTGGGGATCGTGCTGTTGATCGCGCTCGGCTTCGCCTGCCACGACGATGGTGCCGATCACGACGACGGACACGACGAGGGCAGCCCGGACCAGGTCGGCTCGGTGTGCGTCACGCCCGACGATTGCTACCCCGAGCTCGATCACGCCGAGCTGCTGGGCGAGGTGCTGTGCCTGGACCGGGTGCGCGCCGGATACTGCACCCACGAGTGTGCCGACGACCTGGACTGCTGCGCAGCCGAAGGCGAGTGCGTCAGCGACTTCCCCCAGGTGTGCTCGCCGTTCGAATCTGCCGGCGCGCGCATGTGCTTCTTGTCGTGCGAGTCGGAGCACGTCGATGCCGCGGGCGCCCCGGACGAGCAGAGCTACTGCCACGACCAGGTCAGCTACGACTTCAGCTGCCGCTCGAGCGGAGGTGGCAGTGCCAACCGCAAGGTCTGCGTGCCCGGCGACTGCGGTGTCGGTGCCGCGTGTGGCGACGCGGTCGACTGTGGCCCCGATCTCGAGTGCGTCGACGCGTTCGACGGCGGCTATTGTGGGCGGCGCGGCTGCAGCGCGAACGCCGAGTGCCCCGGCGACTCCGCGTGCGTCGCGATCGACGGCGAGAGCTATTGCTTGAAGAGCTGCGCCGGCGACGGCGACTGCGAGCTGTGCCGCGACGCCGATCACCCGGCGGCGTGCACCGACGACGTCGAGTACGTCGAGGCCGGCACGACCGGCAGCGTGTGCCTCGGCGCGCGTTGAGTGGCGTCGCACCCCGAGTGCTACGCTCGGACGCGGGCGCAGGTCGTCGCTCGCAGCCGCCGTGGACGAAGGGACGCCGACGCACACCGCGACCCGCTCGGGTGACGAGCCGCCCGCGTTCGTGCCGGCGCGGGGACTGCAGCGCGGCGATGCGGTCGGCCGCTACCTCGTGGTCGATCGCGTCGGCGCGGGCGCGATGGGCGTCGTCTACTCGGCGTACGATCCCGAGCTCGATCGGCGCGTCGCGCTGAAGGTGCTGCACGAGGCGGGCGGCGACGGCTCGAGCGCAGCTGCCGGACGACTGCGACGCGAGGCGCAGGCGCTCGCGAAGCTCTCGCACCCGGCGGTGGTCGGCGTGCACGACGTCGGTGCGACCGACGGCCGCATCTTCATCGCGATGGAGTTCGTCGAGGGCATCACGCTGTCGCGGTGGCGCGCAGAAGCACCGCGCGGGATCCACGAGGTGCTCGCGGTGATGCGCGAGGCCGGGCGTGGGCTCGCAGCCGCGCACGCTGCCGGGCTCATGCACCGCGACTTCAAGCCCGAGAACGTGATGATCGACCGCACGGGGCGCGTACGCGTGCTGGACTTCGGGCTCGCGCGCGCGAGCCGGACGTCGCACGAGGCCACCGACGACGCGCGCCCCGTCGAGACGACGCAGGTCGGTGCGGTGATCGGCACGCCGGCCTACATGGCACCGGAACAGCTCGCCGGGCTGGAGATCGATGCGCGCGCCGATCAGTTCGCGTTCGCCGTGACGCTGTGGGAGCTGTGCCACGCGGCGCGACCGTTCCGCGGCACGTCACTCGCGGAGCTCGCGACGAACGTGCTCGAGGGCCGCTTCGCCGAGCCCGGGCGCACGAGTATGCCGGCGTGGGTGCGCAGGATCGTGCTGCGCGGGCTGTCGCCGCGGGCCGAGGATCGCTGGCCCTCGATGGAGGCGATGCTCGACGCACTCGGGCGCGATCCCACGCGCACGCGTCGACGGTGGCTCGTGCTCGGCGGCGGGCTGGCCGTGCTCGCCGGCGCGATCGCCTGGCAGCAGGTGCAGCGTCATCGCAGCGAGGCCGCGTGCGTCGCCGAGGGCGCCGCGCTCGACGCGGTGTGGAACGACGAGACCCGCGCTCGCACGCACGATGCGATCGTCGCGGCGGACGCAGACCGCGGCGAGCTCACCTGGACGAGGCTCGAGCCGCGCATCGACGCCTATGCGGAGGAGTGGGGCGCGGCGCGGCTCGAGGCCTGTCGCGCGGGGCGGGTCGAGCACACGCGCAGCGAAGTGCTGACGGAGCGCGCCGCCGACTGCCTCGACGCGCGCCGCTACACGCTCGATGGCGTGTTGCGCGGGCTCGCCCACGCGGACGCGCTGATGGCCGCGAACGCGATCGTGACGTTCTCGCAGCTCGCCCGCATCGAGACGTGTCGCGACGAGCAAGCGCTGCTGGGGATGGCACCGCCCACGCAGGATCCGGAGACACGCGCGCGCATCGACGACGTCGGCCGGCGCCTGGCCGAGGCCCGGGTGCAGCAGCTGCTGGGCCGCTACGAGCCCGGCCGAGCGCTCGCTGCGAGCGCGCTCGACGACGCGCTCGCCATCGGAGAACCGCACACCATCGCGAACGCCGAGCTGAGACTCGCGATCATCGCGGGCATGCTCGGCGACAGCACGAAGAAGCGCGACCTGCTCGACTCGGCCTACTTCCGCGCCGGCGCAACGGGTGCGGACGAGATCTCGATCGAGGCGGCGATCTCGCTGGTGATCTGCGAGGGCCTCGAGCTCGCGCACCCCGAGCGCGGGCTCGCGTGGGCGCACCACGCCCAGATGTTGCTCGATCGCATGAACGAGCCCTCCGACACGCTGCGGCGCGCGAACCTGGCCGCGCATCGCGGCGTGCTGCTCGAGGCGCAGGGCCGCTACGAGGACGCCCTGCGCGAGCATGTCGTCGCTCTCGCAGCGCGCGAACGGTGGCTCGGGGGCGACGCACCGGAGGTCGCGGCCTCGCTCGGCGCGATCGGGCTCGTCTACTACGGCATGTCCGACTACGCCACCTCCGCTGCGTACCAGCTCCGTGCGCTCGAGCTGCGCGAGCGATTGCTCGGTGCGGATCATCGCGACGTCGCAGGCTCGCTCAACAACCTCGCGCTGGCCGAGCTCGCGCAGGGCAGCTTCGTCGGCGCGGCCGAGCACTTCCGTCGTGCGACGGCGATCATCGAGCGCGAGCACGGACCGACGCACCCCGATGTCGGCTCGGAGTACAACAACCTCGGTGTCGCGCTGCGTGCCGCCGACGATCTCGCGGGGGCCAGCGCCGCCTTCGAGCGCGCAGTGTCGATCTGGCGGAAGAGCCTCGGCCCCGATCACCCCGATCTCGCGATGGCGCTCGACAACCTCGGCATCAACGAGCGCATGCTCGGGCACTACGACCAGGCGCTCGCGCACCACGAAGCCGCGTTGGCGCTGCGCGAGCGCACCCTGGGCCCCGAGCATCGCGACACGGGCGTCTCGCTCGCCGGCATCGGCCGTACCGAGCTCGCCCGCGGGCGTGTGGAGCAGGCGCTCGCGGTGCTCGAGCGCTCGATCGTGATCGGCGACGCGCAGGAGTCCGATCCCGGCGAGCGCGGCAGCGTCCGCTTCGCGCTCGCGCGGGCGTTGTGGCAGCAGGGGGCCGACCGGCCGCGTGCACTGGCACTGGCCCATCGGGCGCGCGAGGAGCTCCGCCGCGGCGCCGAGGCCAACGCCGCCGAGCTGGCGGAGCTCGACCGGTGGCTGCAGCAGAACGAGTGACGGATCCCGGGGCCGTCGCGCAAGTGGTGTCGCCGCGGGCGAACGCGGAGGAGAGAACGATGGACTTCGAGCACGCCTATCGAGATGGTGGATTGTTCATGCACGTCATCACCGTGCTCGGCGCGATCACGACCGGTGCATTGTTGCGCGGGGTTGTGGAGCGGCGGATTGCGACGACACGCAGAGTGGTCCCCCCGGCACCCGGAACGATGGTGCCGCGACTCTGTCTGGTGATCCTGCTCGCGGGCGTCCTTGCGCTCGTCGACGGAGGCATGCAGACGATGGCTGCGTTGAACACGATCTCGATGGACCAGTGGCCCGCCGCGTTCGCCCGCGCCACTGCGATCGTGCTGATCCCGTTCGGCTGGGCGCTGTCGATCGCGACGACGATCCTGTTCGCCGACACGATGCTGGTGCGCCGCCGCGCGCCGAGCTATCACGACGTCGGCATCGCGCGCGACGTCGACTAGCGCGCGCGCCAGATCCCGTAGTCCTCGCCGGGAAGCGGCGCGGCGAGCAGGCCGTTCTCGACCGCGCCGTCGTCGCTCTCCGGCTCGCACAGATAGACCGCAATGGCTCCGAGCGTCTGCTCGGTGTCGACGCGGGCCCATCCCGGCGGCAGCGCGCGGCGATCGTCGTGCCACGACACGCCGACGTCGCCGAACGTCGCGGCCTCGAGGATGCCGCGGCCCGCCTGCGCGCCGATCGACTCGACGCGCGCGACGGAGCACTCGACGTCCCCGGTGACGGGCACGACCGCGAGCCCGTGCGCGCGCAGGTGCTCGGCCACCTTCGGCGGCACGAAGTACGCGGGTGGCCGAAGGACGATCGTGGTGCCGACGAAGCGCGCGAGGTAGGGCAGGCGCACCGAGCTGGGTGCACCGTCGAGTGTGCGTGGCGTGCGGGTCAGCACCTCGATCGGGTCGGCGAAGGCCTCGAGCCGGGCACGCACCGCGATGCGATCGGGCGGGCGGGCGCTGGCGGCCACGACCTCGAGCACGTCCTGCGGATGCGCGGCGACCCAAGACAAGAGCTCGATCTGCCACGCGGACGCGGTGGCGACGCGCTGCTCGAACGGCAGGTAGCTGTAGCACTCGAGCAGCACGTCGAGCCGGTTCGTGAGCCCGCGGTAGTTCGAGCCGAAGCGGGGGTGGTGCGGATACGTCATCCAGCCCTCGCCGACCTTCGCGCTCGGATCGACGTCGCCGCCGCTGTCCATCACGCGCTCGTCCTCGACGAAGTTGCCGTACCAGCCGGAGCTGACGCCGCGCGCCGCGACGGCGCGCATGACGTCGGGCACCACGCGCGTGCGCATGAAGTCGATCGGCTCGATGCGCGTGCTCGCCATCGTGTGCGGCACGTCGACCGTCATGTCGAAGCGGTGCACCGAGCCGTTGGTCGCATGGTTGTCGATCGTGAGATCCGGCGCCCACGGGATGCACACGCCGGACTGCAGGAGCCGCATCTCGAGCGCCGCCTGGCGCAGGTAGTCGCGGTTGAGGTTGATGCCGTCGCTCTGCGTGCGCGTGCCGACGAGCGGCCCGGGCTGGCCGGTCAGCTTCTTCAGATCGAGCCGCCGGTTCGCCGGATCGAGCGCGTCGTTGCCGTCGGGATTGAACAGCGGCACGACCAAGAGCGTGAGCTGGGACAGCAGATCGCCGTGCCGTCCATCGAGCAGATCACGTACGAGCGCGAGACTGGCCTCCTTGCCCTCGACCTCGCCGGGATGGATGCCGTCGAGCATCAGCACGACCGGCCGACCGAGCGCGCGCGCCTGTGCGGGCGTCTGCACGCCGCGATCGGAGAGCACGAGCAACGGCAGCGCACGGCCCTGTGGGCTGGCCCCGAACGAGGTCACGTGCAGCCGTGGATCGCCCCGCGACGCGAGTGCGGCCACGAACGCCATCACATCGGCGTGCAGCGAGGTCTCGGCGAACTTGGTGGCTTCGGCGCGGGTCTGCAGCATCCGCACGAACTTTACTGCAACAACCCGCGGGTACCCCCGTCTTGTCCTCGCATGCTCACCCCAGCTCCTCGCTCCCTGTGCGCATTGCTCGTCGCCGGCCCGCTGCTCGTGCCCGTCGCCTGCGACAAGAAGCCCGAAGACACCAAGACGACGGCCGAGGCGCCGAAGCCCGAGCCCAAGGATCCGGCGACGCTCGTCACCGGCGACAAGCCCACCGTGCCCGAGGTGTTCAAGGGGCTCGAGCCCGGCATGTCGCTCGAGGAGGCGAAGAAGAAGCTGCCGAGCTTGCCCGAGGGCGATCGCATCGAAGATCCCGCCTACGGGAAGATGCCGTTCTACGTCTACATCCCGAAGGACGAGACCGAGATCAAGACGCTGCGCTTCCAGCTGCCCAAGGCCAAGGCGCTGGAGATCGTGAAGTCGAAGTGGGGCGAGCCCGTCGTCGGCGAGGACATCGGCAAGCCGGTGCACTACTGGTTCAACCCCGACAAGGGCATCCGCGCGTCGCTGAAGGAGAGCTTCGGCGAGGACATGGATCTCGAGCTCGAGCGCTACGAGCCGGCCGCGAAGCTGCTCGGCGAGGGCAAGGACATCGCGTTCCTGTCGAAGGCGCCGGTGCTCGGCGCGACACCGGAAGCGCTGAAGGCCGCGTATCCGCAGTGGTGGTACGAGGAGAGCGCCGAAGAGGCCGCGAAGAACAAGGCCGCGATCGACAAGCTGACCGAGGGCAAGTCGGCGGGCATCACGAGCGCCAAGCCCAGCGCGCGGCTCGAGCTGCCGCCCACCGAGTACGGCAGCAACTTCATGTGGGTCAACTTGAGCTGGGGCGACGACGGCAAGGTCGAGCGCTACAGCTTCGACATCTCGTACCGTCAGGTCGAGGCCAAGAAGGACGAGATCTTCGCGATCTTCGAGAAGAAGTGGGGCGCCGGCAAGAAGGAAGACAAGTACGGCTCACCGATCTTCGTGTATTCCGAGACGCCGTTCATCACCGTCGAGCCCAACGACATCACGAAGACCTGGGACATCACGGTCACGCCGAAGCGCTGACGATGCCGACGCGGCGCGGCTGGTGCAATGGAAGATGAGCGCGCGGGCTGGCATGCTGACCGAGGCATGTCGTCCGTCACGCGCCCGCACCTCCGTTCGCTCGTCGTCCCCGTGACCATCGTCGTGCTCGCAGCCGGATACGGCTACGGGTGCGCACCGCATGTCGAGCCGCTCGAGCCCGAGACGCCCGAGGTGAAGCCGGAGTCGCCGACGATCGCACCCGTGATCCCGGAGCGTGCGGTCGAGCCCGAGCGCACCACGCGTGACGAACGGCCGAGGCGCGCGGAGACGCGGACCGAGCCGCCGGCAGGCGCACCGAAGGTGGTGTCGTCGATCGCGTTCGACGTGCTCGCCGCCGACGCGCCGAAGCCGGTGGCCGGCGACAACAACGAGATCTCGTGGTTCCTCGGCAGCTCGTCGCCGAATCCGGCGTGGTCGCCCGATGGCCACCGCATCGCGCACTACGACGGACGCTGCGTCACCATCCACGACGACGCCGGTGGGATCGTCGGCAAGCTGCGCACGAAGCTGAAGAACAGCGAGTGCCGCGCGCCGCGGTGGTCGGGCAACGGCAAGCTGATCGTCACCAGCCACACCTTCCACGGACCCGGCGTGATCTTCGAGCTCGGCAGCAAGCGCTCGCGGATCACCGGCGGGCCGGGCTCGCAGCTCATGGGCTCGGATGCCGACGGGCTGTGGTCGCTGAGCTTCTTGCCCGACAGCGAGCACATGGTCGGGCGGATCCACCAGAGCGGCACGGTGCTCGTCGATGCGAAGAAGCGCGGCCACACGGTGCCGCTCGTGAGCGACGAAGCGCAGGGGATGCAGGGCTACTTCCCCAGCTTCTCGCCGCGCGGCGATCACTTCGCGCGCGTGCTCGGCGAGTGGAACGGACCCGGTGAGCTCGAGGTCGCACGCATGTCGCTCGTGGGAGCGGCGACCGTGAAGGTGAAGGACCCCTGGGATCCGAAGGACCACGACGGTCGCATGGGCGCGCGTGCGTTCGTGCTGCGGGGGCCGATCCTCGAGCACGCGTGGAGCAGCGACGGCGCGCGGCTGGTCGCGATCCGGGCGACGCGCTGGTACGGCGGCTACGGCGACTTCGACTACGGCTTCGGCGAGCTGCTCGCGATCGACGTGCCGAGCGGTGACGTGCACGTGCTCGCGACCGGCGCGAAGAACCCGAGCTGGTCGCCCGACGGACGCTTCGTCGTGTTCGACGGCGTCGAGGGCGACATCCGGCTGGTCGAGGTCGAGAAGCCCGACCTCGGCGGGTGGACGCTGCATCGCGGTGGCATCGAGCCGCAGTGGTCGCCGGCCGGCCACGCGATCCTCACGCTCGATCCCGGCAAGCAGCAGGGCGTCGTGTTGCTGCTCGAGCGTCCGTGACCAGCGCTGCGCGCGAGCGTGTGCTCGATGCGGTGCTCGTCGCGACGCTCGTCGCGGTGCCGCTCGTGTTCACCACCTCGATGCGCACGTTCGCGGCCGCGAAGCTCGGCGTGCTCGAGCTCGGGGTCGGCATCGCGCTCGTGCTCGCGGGCTTCGTCGCAGCGCCGGCGCGCAGCCGGAAGCTGCTGGCCGGTGTCGCCGTGCTGGCGCTCGCGCTCGCGGCCCGTCCCGACCTCGAGGGGCTCGCGGCCGCGGGCTACTTCGTCGCGCTCGGTGGGCTCGCGTGGCTCGTCGCGCAGCGCACACCCGGCTGGAGCGACCGTACGCTGGCGAGAATCGTCGCGCTCGCGCTCGTCGTCGAGCTCGGGCTCTCGCTGTCGCAGAGCCTCGGCATCGGCGTGCTCGCGGCGAGCAGCGCCAGCTTCGGCGGCACGCACGGTGTCGTGGTCGGCACGGTCGGCAATCCGGTCGAGCTCACGTGGCTGCTCGCGCTCGCGGTGGTGCTGCTGCACGGGCTCGCGCCCGGCCGCGCGAGCTGGATCGCGATCGCCTGTGCCCTCTGGGTCGTCGTCGTCGATCGCTCGCGCGCGACGCTCGGCGTCGGTGTGCTCGCGCTCGCGGTAGGGCTCGCGCGACGGCCCGGCCCGCTGCCGCGCATCGGTGCGGCGGCGTTGCTCGCGGGCGCCGCGATCGCGGTGTTGCAGTGGGGCGGCGGTACGGCGCTGCGTGGGCGCGCATTCCTGCTCGAGCTCGGCGCGCGCATGGTGGTCGGCGCACGCGGCGTGCCGCAGGGCCCGGGTGCGTTCGCGCGCGACGTTCCGGCGGCTCAGGCGTCCGCGCTCGCGTCGTCGCAGGACGATGCGGCCTTCGCCTCGCAGCTCGAGCACGCGCACTGTGACGCGATCGAGCTGGCCTACGAGCTCGGGTTGCCCGGGCTCGCGCTCGTCGCCTGGCTCGCGTGGTCGGTCGTCGTCGCGCTGCGTCGCGATCCGTCGCCGCGCCGCCGCACCGCCGCTGCGACGCTCGCGTTCGCGGCCCTGCTCGGCATCGTCGGCTACCCGCTCTTCTCGCCCGCGGTGGCGAGCGTCGTCGCGCTGGCGCTCGGGTTGGCGCTCGCGCCTGCATCCCGCGCGACGGCCTCGCGCTGGCCACACCCGATCGGATGCACGGTGGTCGGCGCCGCGCTGATCGTGCTCGCGATCCGGCAGAGCACGGCCGAGCTGGCGCTGACCCGCGCGCTCGCGGCCCACGTCGCCGGCGACGATGCGGCGGGACGAGCCCACGCCCACGCCCACGACGCGCTCGCGCGCTTTCCCGGCGCGGACGCGTGGTTCCTCGTCGGGAACTTCGCGCTCGCCGCGGGCGATCGCACGCGCGCCGCCCTTGCCTATCAGCGCTCGATCGCGCTGCGGCCCCGCGCCGAGGCCTCGGCCAACCTCGCGCGTGCGCTCGCGCCACCGAAGTAGCGGTTCACAACGCCGACGAAACCGGCTCCAATCGCCGCATGCAGCTCCGCGTCGTCGCGCTCGCCGTCTCGCTGTGCGCGTGCAAGAGCAGCAGCGTGCCCGCGCCGATCGAAGCACCTGCGCCGGCGCCGAGCCGCGTTCGCGCAACCCCGGCGCCGCGCGAGCGGCCACGGACCGCGACCCCGCGCGTGCGGCCGCGGACCCCGACGCCGCGCGCCGGCACGGGCGAGTCGGGCAAGCTCGTCGGGCTCACCGACGCGCACAATCGCGTGCGCCGCGAGGTCGGCGTCGCGCCCCTGGTCTGGTCCGACGAGCTCGCGCGCTGGGCCGGTGCATGGGCGAGCCGACTCGCTGCGAAGGGCTGCCAGCTCACGCATCGCCCGGCGCGCGCGGACGACTACGGCGAGAACATCTTCTGGAGCTCGGGCCCGATGGCGGCAGGCGATGTCGTCGCAACGTGGGCCGGCGAGCGCTCCGGCTACGACCACGCCACGAATGCGTGCGACGGCGTGTGTGGTCACTTCACCCAGATCGTCTGGCGCGCGAGCAAGCGGCTCGGCTGCGGTTCGGCGAGTTGCGCCGGCGGCGGCGAGATCTGGGTCTGCAACTACGACCCGCCGGGCAACGTGATGGGGCAGTCGCCGTACTGATGGCATAATCGCGGCTCCGTGCCCGCCACCGCAGAGCTCGCGAGGCTGCCGGCGATCGGTGATCGCGTCGATCGCCATCGCGTGCTCGCGCACGTGGCCACCGGCGGCATGGCGGCGGTGTTCGCCGTCGAGCGCAGCGGCATGGGCGGGTTCGAGAAGGTGCTGGCGCTGAAGGCCATGCTGCCGCACCTCGCCGCCGATCGTTACTTCGTCGACATGTTCCTCGACGAGGCGCGCATCGCCTCGCAGATCCACCACGCCAACGTCGTGCAGGTGCTCGACGTGGTGGAGCACGAGGGCCTGCCGTGCATCGTGATGGAGTACCTGCACGGGCGCTCGTTCGCGACGGTGCTCGCGCGCGCCGAGGCGCTCGGGCGTCCGCTGCCCCGCGTGCTGCGCTACGCGGTGCTCGCGGGTGCCGCTGCGGGGCTTCGCGCCGCGCATGCCGCGTGCGGCCGCGATGGGCTGCCGCTCGGCGTCGTGCACCGCGACGTCAGCCCCCAGAACGTGCACGTCGGCTTCGACGGACAGATCAAGGTGGTCGACTTCGGGATCGCGGCGGCGCGTGGGCGGCAGAGCAGCACGCGCTCGGGACAGCTGAAGGGCAAGCTCGAGTACCTCGCGCCCGAGCAGATCCTCGCGGCGTCCTCCGTCGGCTCGGCCGCCGATGCGTGGAGCTTCGGCGTGATGGCCTGGCAGACGCTCGGCGACGCGCGGCTGTTCGGCGACGCGAGCGACGCGGCGACGATGTGGAACGTCGTGCACCGCGAGGTGCCGCCCTTGCGAGTCGACGGCGAGCCGCTGCCCGACGAGATCGTGCGCGCGGTGATGGGCTGTCTCGTCCGCGAGCCGGAGCGCCGCATCGGGCTCGACGCATGCGAGCGGGCATTCACGCGCGCCATCGCGGCGGTCGACGACGACGTGGGACGCACGCTCGCGCGCACGATGGGCGAGCTGTTCGGCGACGAGCAACGCGTCGAGCAGATCGAGCTCGAGCGCACGGTCGCACGCTCGCGCGCGCAGGTTCAGCTCGCGCCGGAGCCCGTCGCTGCGAGCGAGCCGGCCCCGCGCGGTCGCGGGCGCGTCGCTGCGCTCGCGATCGCCGGCACGATCGCGGCCGGGGTCACGGCGGCATTCGCGGCGATGCCCACGGAGAGCCCGGAGCTGACGCCCGCGAGCTTCGAGCTCGCGGCCCCCAGCGACTTCGCGGTGCCGCACGACGAAGAGGCACCACTCGGCGAAGACCAGCCCGCGGCGAGCGCCGTGCAGCCGCCGATCGTGCTGCCCGCCGCAGCGCTCGCGGCTCCGGCCGCACCGCTGCACGTCGTCGCGCCCGCGCCGAGCCCCGAGCTCGAGGCCGCACCCGCACCGCGCACCGCCGCGAAGTCGCGTCGCACCAGCCCGCGGAAGTCGACGCCGCCCACCGCATCGAGCAAGCCCGGTGCGCCGCTGTTCGCCAGTCCGTACGGGACCAAGGGCAAGTGATCGCGGCGTTCGTGCTCGCAGCGTTCGTGCGCGCGGTCGAGCCCACGCCGACCCCCGAGGACGCGCAGCGCGACGCCGCCGAGGAATTCGAGCGCGGCTCGCAGGCCTACGCCGCGCACGACTATGCCGGCGCGCTCGCGGCCTTCGAGCGCGCGCAGGCGCTGAGCCCCCACGATCGTGTGCGAGCGAACATCGCGATGTGTCTCGCCGAGCTCGGTCGCGCCCGCGAAGCGCTCGCACAGCTCGACGCCGCGCTGGCGGGCAGCGAGCTCGCGGAGCCCGAGCGGGCGATCGTGCGGGTCGAGATCACGCGCATCCGCAAGCAGCTGGCGACGCTGCGCACGAAGGGCGACGTCGGGCTCGCGGTCGTCGTCGACGGCGTGGATCGCTGCACCACACCGTGCGTGCTCGAGCTCGATCCCGGTGCGCACGCGCTGGTCGTCGAGGACCCGCCGCTACGCGAGCGCTTCGAGCTGCGCGCGGGTCAGGTGCTCGAGCTGCCGCTGGCGCGCCCGGTGCCTGCGCCGCGCCCGGTCGCGACGCCGCCGGTCGATCACGCGCCGTCGAAGGCGCGCGCACGTCCGAGCGCGATGCTGTGGGTCGGCCTGCCCCTCGTCGCGCTCGGCACCGCGGGCACGATCGGCTTCGGGCTGCGCACGCGCCAGCACCACGACGCCTACACGGCGGTGCCGAATGTCGACACCCGCGACCGCGGCCTGCGGACGCGCGCGCTGACGAACGCCTCGATCGCGGTGCTCTCGCTCGGCGCGGCGCTGGTGCTCGCAGACGTCGTGCGCATCGCGGTGAAGGCCCGCCGCGGTCCGGCCGGGCGGGCCGCCAGCGCCCGCGTCAGAGCTCGACGATCGACTTGAAGCCGCCGTAGATCATCCGCTTGCCGTCGAAGGGCATGTCGGCGCCCATCAGCGTGACGCGGGGGTCCTTCATGACCTTCTTGTTCACCGCGTCGCGATGCGCACGCGACTTGTAGGTGATCCACGAGAACACCACAACCTCGTTCGGCTTCAGCTTCACGGCCTGCGGGAACGAGGTGACCTTGCCGGGCTTCACGTCGTCGGCGACCGTCTCGACGTAGGTGAGCGCGCCGTACTCCATCCAGACCTTGCCGGCCTTGCGCGACAGCTTGCGATAGGCGGCCACGTTCTTCTTCGGGACCGCGACCAGGAATCCGTCGACATACATCGCCGATGGAATAGCAACTCGCGGGACGCCTGCCACTGCTCAGCAGCTCGGGCTCTGCTGCAGATCCGACCACTGTTCCGCGCACGGGGTCGACGCCGGATTGTAGGCATCCGGATCGTAGTCGTCGCACGCGATGTCGGCCATGCACGCGCCGAACGCGTCCTGCGCGTCGCGCCGCGTCGCGCACTCGCCCCAGTAGTCGAGCGACGCGTCGATGCAATCCTGCTCGTCGGCGTAGTAGGTGCCGCCGCATTCGAAGTAGCGCCGGCAGAACGCGTCGAGCCCGGTCTCGCCCGGGAGCACACCCGGCCCCGAGGTCGGGCCGCCGGTGCTCTCGTCCGCGCTCGCGCCGGTGCTCGCGTCACCGCCGGCGTCGTCGCTGCTCGAGGCAGTGCCGCTCTGCGTCGTCGCTTCGGCCTCGCTCGGATCGCTGCTCGCGGTCGACGCATCGCCGCTCGAGGACGCGTCGGTCGTGCTCGTCGGCGATGTCGTCGTGGGACTCGACGCCGCGGAGGTCGTTTCGGCCGCGGTGGTGTCGTCGGGCGTGTCCGAGGTGCCACAACCGAGCGCGAGCGACGAGGCGAGGACGAGCGAGAACACGCAGCGCAGCGGCATCGACGAGAAAGACGGACGCCGATCCGCCGGTCGCGTCCCGTGCGCGTGATCTAAGTCGCGAGCCCGCACGCTGCGACAACGGCGTGTGGGTCGTGTCGAGGATCGAGGGCATGACCATCCACGCACGACACGTCCGCGTCTTCGCGTTTCTCCTCGGCTGCCCGGGCTGTGCGCCCGGTGACGCCACGAACGACGACGGCTCGGACAGCACCGGAGGCGGCGCGAGCACGGCGCAGCCGAGCAGCAGCTCGTCCGCGGAGGGCGGTCCGAGCGAGGGCGGCCCCAGCGAGAGCGGCGGCAGCGAGGCCGAGGCCACCAGCGCGGACGAGAGCGGCAGCGAGGGCGGCTCGTCGGACACCGGCGAAGAGCCGCCGCCGCCCGCGGGCGTGTGCAACGACGACGGACAGTGCGCGTTCCCCGAGACGTGCAGCACGTGCCCGGACGAGTGCGGCTCGTGCGACGTCGACGCGCTCCCGGGCCAGCGCGCGAAGTACGTCGATCTCGCGTGCGACCAGCCTGGCGACGGCCTCGTCGATGCGTGTGCGGAGGGGGCCGGCATGCCCGGACGCTTCGTCGATCTGCAGGTCGCGATCGACTCCCTCGTCGCGGGCGACACGCTCTACGTGCATCCCGGCGACTACTATCGCGAGGGCGACGGCTTCCGCGTCGCGGGCTTCGGCACCGCCGAGGCGCCGATCGTGATCACCGCGGCAGTGCCCGACGAGCCGCCGGTGATCCACTCGTGGGATCCGTCCGCGCCCGACGACAACGCGCGCTCGCACGTCGCGATCTCGGGCGCCGAGCAGGACATCGCCTGGATCGTGATCGACAACCTGCGGATCGAGGGGCTCATCGCGTTCCACGGCGACCACACGCGGCTGCAGAACCTCGAGTGCACCCACGGCTGGGAGGGCTGCGACGGCAACTGGTCGTGCATCCGCATGGAGGGCTGTGTGGACTGCGTCGCGCACCACAACTGGGTGCACGACGTCGCCGACACCACCAACCACTGCAACGGCAAGAACCCGCCGCGCGAGTCCGGCCTGAAGGAGTTCAGCTGCACACGCTCGATCTGGGAGCTCAACACGATCGAGGACACCGCGCAGTGGGGCTACGATCTGCACCGTAGCTCGACCGACTCGATCGCCCGCTACAACCTGTTCCGCAACGCGGGCCCCTTCGGAGCGATCCGCATGAACCGCACCGGCAACATGTCGGTGATCGGCAACGTGGTGGTCGGCGGCGGCACGTGCGTCGAGCTCGTGCCCGAGGATCCCGGCGACGGGTTCACGAATCGCATCGAGCACAACGCGTGCCTGTTCACCGGCGCGGGGCTGTACTTCAACGGCTTCACGCCGACCACCGTGACCGACAACGTGTTCGGCTGGCTGGGGCCGAGCGACGCCGATCGCGTGATGATCGCGGCCTCGGCGGTCGAAGACGGCGTGCCGCACACGGTCGACCACAACGCCTACGACGCGAGCTCGCGCTGGACCACCGAGCTCTACGAAGCGCCGTACCTGACGAGCCTCGACGAGTGGCGCGAGAGCACCGAGTACGACGACGCCTCCATCGCCGAGCCGGGCGGGCCGTGCAGCTTCGTCGACGCACCGAGCGACGCGGCCGATGCGGACTTCGATCTCACGATTGCCGACGGGGCGTGTGCGGAGCTCGGCGTGCGCGGCGGAGCCGTCGGCGCATGCGCGGTGACGTCGTGCGTCGGCCACGACTGCAGCGGCTGCGGGTTCTGACGCCCATTCGCCTGCCGCGACGTATCGGGGCATGATCCGCCCCGATGGCCGAGATCCACACCGTGCCCTCCGCGATGGCCGGCATGCCGGTGCGTGCGGTCAAGGTCGTGGTCGAGCGCGGTCCCGATGCGGGCAAGTCCGCGATCGCGCAGCGCGAGTCGATCAGCATCGGCACGGCGCACGGCAACGACCTCGAGCTCGGCGATCCCAAGGTCTCGCGCTACCACCTCGAGCTCACGGCGGTCGGCGATCGCATCCGCGTCGCCGACAAGGGCTCGACGAACGGCACGCGCATCGACGCGGTGTTGCTGAAGGACGGTGCGGTCACGGTGGCGCCCGACACCCTCGTGACGATCGGCGACAGCGCGCTGCGCATCGTCGACGGCGGCGTGATCGTGCTGCCGCTGCACAAGCACGACTCGGTCGCGGGTCTGGTCGGACGCAGCCCCGCGATCCGCCAGCTCATGGCCCAGCTCGTGCGGCTCGCCGAGGTCGATGCACCGGTGCTCGTGCTCGGCGAGTCGGGCACCGGCAAGGAGCTGGTCGCACGCGCGTTGCACGAGCTCGGCCCGCGCAAGCAGGCCGCCATGGTCACCGTCGACTGTGCCGTGCTCACCCCGGCGCTCGTCGCCAGCGAGCTGTTCGGCCACGAGCGCGGCGCGTTCACGGGCGCCGAGCGTGCGCACGCGGGCGCGTTCGAGCGCGCGCACGGAGGCACGCTGTTCCTCGACGAGCTCGGCGAGCTGCCCGAGCCGATGCAAGCGGCGCTGCTCGGTGCACTCGAGCGCAAGCGCTTCCGTCGCGTCGGTGGCACACGCGAGATCGAGGTCGACGTGCGCATCGTCGCCGCGACCAACAGCGATCTGCGTGCGCGCGTCAACGCCGGCAGCTTCCGGCTCGATCTCTACTACCGCATCGCGGTCGCGCTGCTCGAGCTGCCGCCGTTGCGCGAGCACCCGGGTGACATCCGCCTGCTGGTCGAGCACTTCCTGCGCGAGGCAGGCGCGAGCAAGCCGCTGGCGCAGGTGCTCGACGACGAGGCGATCGCGGCGCTCGAGCGTCACGCATGGCCGGGCAACGTGCGCGAGCTGAAGAACGTGGTGCTGCGGGCGCTCGCCACCGGCGATGCGCGGCCCGAGGCGATCCGCACGACGCCATCCGGCGACGCCAGCGGCAGCGATCCGATCGCGCCCTTGCTCGGGCTGTCCTACAAGGACGCCCGCCGCAGCCTGCTCGACGGCTTCGAGCTGCGCTACCTGCAGGCGCTGCTCGCGAAGACCGGCGGCAACGTGCGCCAGGCCGCACGCGAGGCCGAGATGGACCGCACCTACCTCACCGAGCTGCTCAAGCGTCACGGCCTGGTCTGACCCTGGATCGAAATCCCGGCCGCGACCACTTGGGGCGGTGATGCGCTCCGCGTTCCTGCCGTTGCTCTTCCTCGTCGCCTGCTACCAAAAGCCCGATCTGGCCTCGCGGCCGGACTGTGCGGTCGACGGGTGCAGCTCGTCGGGCGCAGAGTCGAGCACGGGCGATGCGGGGGGCGACGGCCCGGTGACGACCGCGACCACGAATCCGTCGACCGGCACGGCGACCGGCACGTCGACGAGCACGACCACCGATGCGAGCAGCAGCGAGGGGAGCAGCAGCGGATCCGAGTCCGAGAGCAGCGGCGACGAGAGCTCGAGCACCACTGCGCCCGAAGACAACCTGTTCGCGCCGTGCACGAGTGACGACGGGTGTACGAGTGGCTACTGCGCGGCGGGATTCTGCTCGCAGATCTGTTGGTCGCAGAAAGAGGGCGAGACGCCGTGCCCGGAGGCGCCCGCGGGCTCGGTCGGCGTGACGATCGTGTGCGACCGGATCGACGTGGAGAAGGGACCGGGGTGCAAGGGCTGCTTCGACTGCGGGCAGTACTGCATCGCGACCTGCACTGCGGACTCGACCTGCCCGAACGGCGGCAGCTGCATCGCGAACAGCTGCGCGCCCGCGCCGGACAACGCGTACTGCGGCTAGCGCGTGGGGGGCTGTGGCCACGGCGGTTGGCGGGGTCCACCCCGCCAGCAGGGCGTGCGCCCCGGATCGTCGCGCACGATCGTCGGCACGGGGCTTGCGACTGCGGGCGCCACGATGCGACGTGCGCCCGTACCCGGCTCCTTTTCGCTCCTGCTCACGACGGCGCTCGCCTGCGGCACACCGGCGTCGTCCGACGACGGTGTCGACGGCAGCGGCGACGAGACCGCGGACGCGACGAGCTCGGCCGAGAGCACCGCATCGACGACCGTATCGACGAGCACCTCGCCCACGGATCCGACGACGACCGTTTCGAGCACCGCGAGCACGACCGACGACGACAGCACCGGCGACGCGACGACCGGCAGCGCACCCACCGGCGGTTGCTTCGGCGAGGGCGAGGTCCCCGGCCGCGCATCACCGTCGGGCTTCGCGATGCCGACGCTCGACGACGAGCGGGCGACCTATCAGCGCTGGGGGCTGACCTGGAGCCCCGACGCCGAGCCGAGCGTGCCTGCACAGCCCGAGTTCGCGGTGACCGATCCCGACATCCACGGCAGCACCGAAGGCGACGATCTGTGGACGAGCCTGATGATGTACGAGCGCACCGGCGAGGCCGGCTACCTCGATCGCGCGACCGCATGGCGTCGCTACTTCGTCGAGGACTTCCGCAGCTGCGTGGGCGGCGAGTACGCGAGCTTCTGCTACGACCGCGATGCGTTCGGCGCGGATCACTTGTGGGGCTGGGGCCTGCTCGCGTGGCACGAGGCGATGGACGATGCCGATGCGCTCGCCGAGGCCGAGCAACTCGGTGGCGTGCTCGAGGGCCTGTGGGCCCCGGACAGCCCGTTCGGCTGCCTGCCCACGAACGGCTGCGTGCACTACGGCCTGCGCCAGATCGGCCGGCACCTGCTGTTCGCCTCGCGGCTCGCGGAGCTCTCCGACGATCCGCGCTGGCCGAGCTTGCGCGACACGATCATCGCGCGGCTGCTCGCGGCGCCCGAGTGGGACGCCGAGCGCGGCATGTACTTCCTCGGCGAGTGGGGCACCGACGAGTACCTCGGCATGGGCTCGTGGCAGGCGGGGGCCCGGATCCAGTCGCCGTTCATGCTCGGGGTGGTCGGCGAAGGCATGGATCACGCCTACCGCACGACCGGCAACGAAGAGCTGCGCGCGCGCATGATCGCGATGGCCGACTTCGTCGACGAGTACGGCCTGCACCCGGACTACGACTACACGGCGTCGATGTTCGGCATCGTCGACGGTGCGGTGTGGCACAACTACGCTGCCGAACAGCCGGTCGAGTTCTGGGATCCGGTCTACACCACCGCGCTCGTCAACACGCTCGTCCGCGGCTGGCGCTATACCTGCGATCCCACCTACTACGAGCGCGCGCGCCACTTCTTCGAGCGCGGCAACGGCGGTATCTACGGCGAGCCGATCGAGCGCTCGGTGCAGGACGGCGAGCTCGATCACTTCGTCGACACGCGCTTCGACACGTCGAGCGGATCGTTCTTCTACGACTTCAACAAGGGCGAGCTGCAGTACACGTACCTGCTGTTCGACCCCGAGGCGCCCTGACCCCGGTTGTCGCCGCGTGCACGCACATGCGATCGTGAGCGCGGTGCACCGGCTCGCACTCCTCGCGCTCGCGCTCGGCAGCGGCTGCCTGCTCGAGTTCGATCCGGCGCTCGTCGAGGACGCGCCGCGCACCACGATCGCGCCGGGCGTCGTGCACACCTGCGCGACACGGGCGGACGACACGCTGTGGTGCTGGGGGAACAACGCCTACGGCGCGCTCGGCCGCCCGGGTGCGAGCGACTCGTCCGAGCCGCTGCAGGTCGGGCAGGGCGGATGGCAGCACGTCGCGACCGACGGCGGCACGCTCAACTTCAGCTGTGGCGCGCGCGACGGTGCGTTGCTGTGCTGGGGCGCCGACGGCGACGCGATGCTGGGGCAGGGTCGGCTCGTCGATCCGATCCCCACGCCCACCGCGCTGGCGATCGATCGCGAGGTCGCGATGGTGGCGGTGGGCACGACCGTCGGGCTCGCGCTCGATGTCGACGGCGTACTGTGGACGTGGGGCTGGAACAGCGCCGCGCTCGGCTTCCACGATCCCGACGTGCCCTACGTCTTCGTGCCGGAGCCGCTCGTCGAGGACGACGACGGGCTACGCTGGTCGTTCGTGGACTTCGGGCGGATCCACGGCTGTGGGATCCGCGGCGATGCGCACTCGCTGTGGTGCTGGGGCGCGCCGGAGTCCCGCGCGCTCGGCCGCGACGACGACGCGCGCACGCCGGCGCCGATCGAGGGCGAGCCCGACGGCTGGCGCACGGTCTCGACCGGTGGCCGCCACGACGACGACAGCGCGCACACCTGTGCGATCCGTAGGGACGGCACGCTGTGGTGCTGGGGCACGAACGTCGACGGGCAGCTCGGCATCGCCGACGTCGCATCGAGCACGCTGCCGATGCAGGTCGGTGCGGACGACGACTGGCGCGCGATCGCTTGCGGTGATCGCCACACCTGCGGCCTGCGCGGGCGCGGCACGCTGTGGTGCTGGGGCGCCGACGACGAGGGCCAGCTCGCGGCCGGCGGCGGCATGCCACGCGCCGCGCCGGCGCAGGTCGGCGATCGCGACGACTGGATCGAGCTGGCCTCGGGCGCGGCGCACACGTGCGGCCGCACGCGCGACGGCGAGCTCTGGTGCTGGGGCTCGAACAGCAACGGTCAGACCGGCCAGCGCGAGTACGGCATCACGCCGGAGCCGAGCCCGGTCGATCTGCCGTGATGCTCGGGCTCAGCCGCGCTTGGGACGACCGTCGATGCGCGTGCGGATCTCGCCGCGCACGAGGTCGCGCACCGCATCGGACTGCAGGAACGCCTGCGGGAAGCCCAGCGGCACGCGGCTCACCTCGTCGAGCGTGGCGAGCTGCGCGGGCGTGAGCTCGACCGTCGCGGCGCCGAGCGTGTCCTCGATCTGCTCGACCTTGCGGGCGCCGACGATCGGGATGTAGCGGTAGCCCTGCGCGCGCACCCACGCGGTCGCGACCTGGGCCGAGCTCGCGCCCAGCTCGTCGGCGACGCGATCGACCGCGCGTGCGATCGCCAGCCCGCGCTCACCGGTGCGGCCCCGCGCGGTGTTGTTCTGCGCGCGCTTGGAGTCGGAGAGATCGCCGCCACGCGTGTACTTCCCGGTGAGCACGCCGGCGCCGAGCGGCGCCCATGCGACGACGCCGAGCCCGAAGTGCTCGGCCATGGGCAAGAGCTCGCGCTCGACCGTGCGCTCGAGCAGGCTGTACTCGATCTGCAGGCCCACGAACTGCGACCAGCCGCGCAGCTCGGCCGCGACGTTCGCCGCCGACACGACCCACGCCGGCGTGTCGGAGACGCCGATGTAGAGCACCTTGCCCGCACGGACGACGTCGTCGAGCGCGCGCATCGTCTCCTGCCACGGCGTGTAGTCGTCCCAGGCGTGCACCCACAACAGATCGACATAGTCGGTCTGCAGGCGGCGCAGGCTGTCCTCGAGCGCGCGCACGAGGTTCTTGCGCTGGTTGCCGGCGGTGTTCGGATCGCCGTGATCCATCGCGAGCGTGTACTTCGTCGCGACGACGGTGCGATCGCGGCGACCCTGCAGCCACGCGCCGACGATCTCCTCGGTCTGACCGCCGTGGTACTTGTTCGCGGTGTCGAGGAAGTTGCCGCCGGCGGCGGCGAACGCATCGAGCACGCGGTGGCTGGTGGCCGGGTCGGCACCGAAGCCCCACGCTTCGCCGAAGCTCATCGTGCCGAGACACAGCTCGGAAACACGCAGACCCGAAGGGCCGAGGAGTCGATAGCGCAGCTCCGTCATGCCGCCCAGCGTAGTGTGGGGGCGCACGGCCCAGCAACCCGTCCGAACGGGTGGTAGTCTCGCGCGCCATGAACCTGCGATCGCTTGCGATGATCAGCGTGGTGCTCCTCGTCTCCGCCTGTGCTGCCGCCGACGACGGCGCGGCGGACAGCACCGAGGCCGGCACCGGCACGATGTCGACCAGCACGACGGCGACCGAGAGCAGCAGCGGCGCAGGCATCGAGACCAGCAGCAGTGCGGGGGTGGACGACAGCAGCAGCAGCGCCGCCGACTCGAGCAGCAGCAGCGGCGGTGGAGTGTGCACGGACGAGGCGCCCGCGATCGTCACCGACATCGACGAGACGCTCACGCTCGCCGACGAGGAGTTCTTCATGCAGATCATGGATCCGACCTACGATCCGATCGAGCGTGAAGGCGGCGCGGCGCTGATCAACGGCTACGCCGACCTGGGCTATCGCATCATGTATCTCACCGCGCGCGGCGAGAACGTCGACATCATCGGCAGCGAAGAGACCGCCCGCGAGATCACGGTGCGCTGGCTCGAGGAGCACGGCTACCCGCTCGATCCCGAGACCACCACCGTCGTGCTCGCGCCGATGCTGCTCGTCGGTGCGGCCGCGCAGGAGTACAAGGCCGGCGCGCTGGCGGACCAGCAGGCGCTGGGCTGGCGCTTCGACTACGCCTACGGCAACGCGACCACCGACATCGGCGCCTACGAAGACGCGGGCATCGACAAGGCCGAGACCTTCATCATCGGCGAGCACGCGGGTGAAGAAGGCACGGTCGCGATCGAAGGCGAGGACTGGCTGGCGCACACCGCCGAGCAGCTCCCGATGGTGCCGGCCGTGTGCGAAGCGGCCTGAGCGATCAGTTGCACGGGCAGATCGAGCGACGAGCACCCGGACCGCACGGCACGTCGAGTCCGTCCATGTTCGTGCGGTGCTCGCCCGGGCAGCCGTCGTAGCTCGAGCAGTAGAGCGCGCCCGTGAGCCCGCCGCCGACCGTGTCGCCGAGGCCATCGTCCATGAGGCAGCCGTAGGTCCAGCCGCTGAACTGGATCGGTGCCGCCATGCCGAGCGCGTCGGAGATCACCTGGCACTCCTCCGGGCTGTCCTGGGCCGCGAACCACTCGTCGTCACCGATGTCGAGCGACAGGCCGAGCGACGAGCAGACGTCGTTGCAGGCCTCGCCGCAGGCGTCGTTGTCGAAGCACCAGAGGTAGCCGTTCGCGGAGACGCAGGTCGGCGGCAGCTCGACGCACTCCGTCGTGCAGCCATCGTTGTCGACGTCGTTGCCGTCGTCGCAGATCTCGCCGTCCTCGACGACGCCGTTGCCACAGAACGCGCCGACGCACGGGCACACCGAGCGTCGCGCATCCGGCAGATCGCAGTTGCCACCGATGCCGTCCATGTCGTTGCGGTGCGACGTCGGGCAGGTCGGATCCGACGAGCAGAGCAGGCCGCCGGTCAGCCCACCGCCGGTGAGATCGTCGAAGCCGCTGTCCTCGAGGCAGCCCAGCGGGTGATCGCCGAAGTCGATCGGCGCCACGATGCCGAACGCGTCCGAGATCGCCTGGCACTCGGGCGCGGTGTCCTGCGCCGCGAACCACGCCGCATCGTCGTCGGCGATGGTGAGCCCGATGCTGGTGCACACGTCCTCGCAGGCCTGGCCGCAGTTGTCGTTGTCGAAGCACCACTGCGTGCCGTCGACGACGCGGCACACGCCGCCGAAGTCGCCCTCGATCACGCAGGTCGACGAGCAGCCGTCGTCCGAGTCGTTGTTGCCGTCGTCGCAGCTCTCGAGCGCGAGCACGTTCTGGAAGCCGTCGCCGCAGCTCACCGGCGTGCAGTCGCCGTCGCACGTGGCGGTCTGGCCCCCGTCGTCGCACTCCTCCGCGTGGCTGGCGTTGACGAGCCCGTCGCCGCAGACCACGTCGGTGCAGTCGACGTCGCAGCCGAACGACTCGCCGCCGACGTCGCACTCCTCACCCGCGGTCGCGTTGAAGATCGCGTCGCCGCACATCGACGTGGTGCAGTTCACGTTGCAGCTGGCCGACTCACCCGAGTCGTCGCACTCCTCGGCGCCCTCGATCACGCCGTTGCCACAGACGCTGGTGGGACCCTCGCTGCTGCTCTCCTCTCGTGCGGTGCTGCTGCCCTCGGACGAGCTGGCGTCGCTGCTCGAGCCGCTCTCGGTGGCCGGCGGCCCCGAGCTGCTCGCACAGCCGTCGTCGCACGTGGTGTCGGCGGTCGTGGTCGGCGAGCTGCTGGTCTCGAGCGTGGTCTCGGGCGATGTCGTCGTGACGGTGGTCGAGCTGTCGGCGCTGCCGCTCTCGGACGACGCGCCCGCGTTGGTCGCCGATTCGTCGTCGCTCGGACACGCGGTGGCTACGAGGAGCGTGGAGAGCAGCAGGGCATGGCGGCGCATGGTCGCACCATGGCACGGGCGATCCGCGCTGCGACGGCGCGGTGCCGGTGCGACCGCGTGCGATTGCCTCGCTCGTGGATCACCGCCGGGGCTGAAGGATTGGCCATCCGGCCGCCATCCATGTCGGGGCGGAGCTCGTGTGGGCGCCGACGATGGAGTCGCGCCGTGCGCGGCGATAGACTCGTGCGATCGGGTTCCTCGCTCCCACGCCGCCGCCCTACGATCCGCTCGACTGGGTCACGCGTCCGTTCGCCGAGCGCGCGCGGATGGTGTGCGAGTCGTGGGCGCTGCAGGGCTACGGCACGCCGGTCGCGGTCTTCATCGTCTACGCGGTGAAGGTCGCGATCTACGTCGGGGCCTGGCTGTTCTTCTGCGGGTTCACGCCGGGTCTCGGCGGCGTCGCCGACCTCGGCGCGTGGTGGCTGTCGCCGATCGCGTTCCAGAAGGCGATCGTATGGAGCGCGCTGTTCGAGGTGCTCGGGCTCGGGTGCGGCAGCGGGCCGCTGACCGGGCGGTACTGGCCACCGGTCGCGGGGTTCCTGCACTTCCTGCGACCGGGCACGACGAAGCTGCCGGTGTTCCGCACGTTGCCCCTGCTCGGCGGCGATCGCCGCACGGTGCTCGACGCACTCTCGTACGTCGCCTTGCTGGTGCTGCTCGTGCGCGCGCTCGTGGCGGCGCAGCCCGATGCGACGCACTTCCTGCCGATCGTGGTCGTGCTCGTGGTGCTCGGCCTCGCCGATCGCACCGTCTTCCTCGCGGCCCGCGGCGAGCACTACTGGACCACGATGGTGTGCTTCGTGTTCGCCGGCGAGTGGATCGCCGGCGCGAAGGCGGTGCAGCTCGCGCTCTGGTTCTGGGCCGGGGTCTCGAAGCTGAACGCCCACTTCCCCACCGTCGTCGCGGTGATGGTGAGCAACAGCCCGGTCCTGCGCCTCGGCTGGCTGCGCCGCCGGATGTACCGGCACTTCCCCGACGATCTGCGACCGTCGCGGCTCGCGGTGATCATGGCGCACGCCGGCACCGCGCTCGAGCTCGGCGTGCCGCTCGTGCTCGCGTTCGCGACCGGCGGCCCGCCGCTGCTCGTCGGCATGGTGCTCATGCTCATGCTGCACGGCTTCATCACCAGCAACGTGCCGATGGGCGTGCCGATCGAGTGGAACGTGATGGTCGTGTACGGCGCGTTCGCGCTGTTCTGGGCGCACCCCGACGTCTCCGTGCTCGAGCTCGGCTCGCTGCCGCTCGGCATCTTCCTCGTGATCGCGCTCGTCGGCGTGCCGCTGCTCGGCAACCTCGTGCCCGGGGCGATCTCGTTCCTGCTCGCGATGCGCTACTACGCCGGCAACTGGGCCTACGGCGTGTGGTTCTTCCGCGGCGACAGCCACGAGAAGCTGAAGCGGCTGACCAAGAGCTCGGCGTGGACGTACGAGCAGCTCGACCGCTTCTACGATCGCGCGACCGGCATCGCGCTGTTCGGCAAGGTGGTCGCGTTCCGGCTCATGCACCTGCACGGCCGCGCGCTGCCGGTGCTGATCCCGAAGGCGACCGACGGCGACGACACCTACCAGCACGTCGACGGCGAGATCGTGGCCGGGCTCGCGCTCGGCTGGAACTTCGGCGACGGGCACCTGCACAATGAGCAGCTGCTCGCCGCGATCCAGGCCCAGTGCGCCTTCGAGCCCGGCGAGCTGCGCTGCATCTTCGTGGAGGCGCAGCCGCTCGGCGGCAAGACGCAGGCCTGGCGCATCGTCGATGCGGCGAGCGGCGAGCTTGCGCGGGGCGAGCTCACGGTCGGCGATCTGCTCGCGCGCCAGCCGTGGTCCGCGACGTGATCACTCGCAGGTCAGCACTTCGTCGGGCACCACGCCCATGTCGTTGTCGTAGTACGTCGACCAGCACACGATCTCCTTGGTCGCGTCGTCCATCGCGCAGACCTGCGACGGCGCCAGCTCGACGCGCGTCGGGTTGAAGCCGGGCGGGATCGGCGGGTCGCTGGCCCGCGACTCCCCTGCCCACACGGTCTGGTCGAACGAGAACGGGAAGCCCCAGCAGGTGATCGCGTTCTGCGTCTGCGTCAGGCGGAACACGGCGCAGGTCGCCAACGACGACGCGCTGACGTCGAGGAACTCGCCGCGGTCGTTCACGAAGATCGTGGCGCTGCCGCCCTCGACTTCGACGCTCGCCTCCGTGAAGTAGGGCAGGTTCGCCTTGTGATCGAAGAGCGGCGTGACCGCTTCTGCGCCGTTGTTCCCCCAGCAGTAGATCCGCCCGCGCGTGTCGAGTGCGCACGCGTGCACGAAGCCGGCGGAGACCTTCGTGAAGCGGCGGTTGCTCGCCGCGTCGGGCAGATCGGCGGCATCGAGCCGCGCGACCCCGGCGGGCAGGAGCGGCGTGTTGGTCTTCGGATCCGCGCCGCCCCAGCAGAACAAGCTCTCGCCCACCACGTTGCCCGGCGCGCTGCCTCGGCTCACGCCGCACGAGAGCTCGGTGCCCGCGCTGACCTGGTTGAACTTCGCACCGAACGGCACGTCGCTCGACTCGCCGACGTCGTCGCTACCCCAGCACTTCACGTCGTAGCTCCAGTCGATCCCGCAGTTGTGCATCCACCCGCCGTCGATGCGGCGCCAGTTCGTCTCCATCGGCACGTCGAGCTGACCCCAGTCGTTGCGGCCCCAGCACTCGACGTAGCCCGGCATCGAGAGATCGTCACGCCACATCGCGCACGAGTGGTCCATGCCGACCGCGACGTCGAAGGCCTTCTGGGGCCCGAGCGCCGGCGCATAGGTGTCCTTGGTCTCGCCGAAGGTGTCGTTGATGTTTCCCCAGCAGTGCACCCAGCCGCAGTCGTTGGCGACGCAGTTGTGCTCGTAGCCGACCTCGAAGTCGACGGCGTGCGCGTCCGCGGCCGCGGCCGTGGCGACGACGCCGAGCGAGGAGAGGAGCGCGAGGGCGAGCGAGTGGGGGACGCAGAGCGGATGGCGCGTGGACATGTGCCTGCCGCGTCTCGCAAGCCCGATGCCAGCCGCGATCGGGCGCTCGTTCCCACCGTTCGTGCTGCGAGGCCACCGCGCGCAGCGGCGCGACCATGCGACGTCACAGGGGACGCGCTACGACGACGGATGCAGCGCCCACTTCGACGCGTAGCGCTCGTCGCCGTAGATCCGTCGCACCACCAGCCCGACCATCCGGTCGCAGCGCAGGCGATCGAAGCGATACACGTCGTCCACCGCCGCGCCGAGGCCGGTGCCCAGTCGCTCGGCGAGGCGCGCGTGGGCACGCTGCAGGCGCTCGCGTACGTCGGCCTCGGCGAGCCCGAGCACCTGGGCCACCACGCCGATCGGCATTCGCTCGACCTCGCGCAGGATCACCACCAGCCGCTGGCTCGGCACGAGCTCGTCGATCGCCTGCTCGACGGCGTTGCCGGTGCGCGCCGGCGCATCGGCATCCGCGAGCAGCGGTGCGACCGGCATGCGGTCGAGCTCGTCCAGCGAGGTGAGCTCACCGAAGCGCGGGACCCGCTCGAGCGCGCAGCGCAACCCGATGCGCGCGAGCCACGTCGCGAACGGCGGGTCCTCGCGCAGGTGCTCGAGCCGCCCGTAGGCGCGCAGCCAGGTCTCCTGGCAGGCCTCCTCGGCATCGGTCATGTCGCGCAGGATCGTGCGCGCGATCCTGTACAGCCGCCCGTCGTAGCGACGCATCAAGGCCGTGAGCGCCGGCAGGTGACCCTCGCTCGCGCGCTCGACCAGCGATGCATCGGTCGCGTTCGTCGACGCGGCCGTCTTGGCTTCCGTGCTCCGCTGCGTGTCCATTTCGTGCCGAGTCTGTGCAACGTCGAGGTAGCGTCCAGAGGCGATGTCGCGGTGTGCGCGGCCGCCCGTCGAGCGCCCGCGCGCAGCGACGCACGATGTCTTGTTCTCGCCCAATACGAAGACGGCACGAAGACGGCACGAAGACGGCACGAGCTCCCGCCGATCGTCGCGCGAGACCGCCGCGTGAACGCGAATCGCCGCGGGATCGCGTGGACGACGGGGCCCGCGCAGGTGTAGCGTGAAACGGTCGGGGGCAGGCGTTCGCGGGGGGCGGCGCGGTCTTCGAGGGGGTCTCATGATGCGACGACGCACGCTCGATGTCGGCTCGCTCTTCGCCGTGCTCGCGCTCGGCGGTTGTTACCAAGGGCTCGGGCATGCGGGTGGCTCCGCGGCCGACGGCGGCACCACCACCGCGGCGTCGGCGGAGGGCGGCACCGCCTCCGAAGCGGACAGCTCGGGCGGCGGCGACACCGGCGACGGCGCCGAGGTCGGTCCGCCCACGCTGCGGCGGCTGACCTCCGCCGAGTTCGCACACGCGATGCACGACCTGCTCGGGCCGGTCACGCTCGCGGCAGTCGAGGCCGACTCCGAGCAGGAGGGGTTCTTCGCGGTCGGTGCTGCTCGCGTGGCGCTCTCGCCCGCGGGCGTCGCGACCTACGAGGACGTGATCGATGCGGCGCTGGTCGAGGCCTTCGCCGATCCCGCCAACGCCGCGACGCTGGTCGCATGCGTGCCCGCGAGCGCCGACGACACCGCGTGCATGCGCGAGTCGATCGCCGCGTTCGGTCGCCGCGCGTGGCGACGCCCGCTCGAGGACGACGAGCTCGCGCGCTGGGTCGACGTCGCGACGCAGATCGCCAGCGAGACCGGCGACGGGCTCGAGGGGCTGCGCCACGGGCTGTGGGGCGTGCTGCAGTCGCCGTTCTTCCTCTACCGCATCGAGCTCGGCACACCGTCCGAGGACGACGGTGGCCGCGTGAAGTTCTCGCAGTGGGAGCTGGCGTCGCGGCTGTCGTTCACGCTGTGGAGCACGCTGCCCGACGACGAGCTGCTCGACGCCGCCGATGCCGGGATGCTCGACGCGCGCGAGGGCATCGAGGCGCAGGCGTTGCGCATGCTCGACGATCCGCGGGCGCACCAGGGGCTCGAGAACTTCGTGCGCGAGCTCTACGGGCTGTGGGGGCTCGACGAGAAGGTGAAGGACACGACGCTCTACCCCGCGTGGACGCCGACCCTGAAGGAGACGATGCGACGCGAGGTCATCGCACGCGTCGACGATGTCGTCTTCGGCGAGCCCACCGACTTCTTCGAGCTCTACGACGGCAAGCGCGTGTTCGTGGACAACGAGCTCGCGCAGCTCTACGGCCTGCCCCCGATCGAGCCCGATGCGTTCCGGGCCGAGACGTTGCCCGCCGACGATCCGCGGCGCGGGCTCATCGGCAGCGCGGTGATGCTCGCGATGTACTCGCTGCCGGCGCGCACCTCGGCGACCAAGCGCGGCCAGTTCATCGCCGAGACGCTGCTGTGCCGCACCGTGCCGCCGCCGCCACCCAACGTCGACGTCAACCTCGACGACGATCCGATGGGCACCGGCGAGCACCGTACGCTGCGCGAGCTGCTCGAGCCGCACCGCGAAGATCCGTCGTGCGCGGCGTGCCACAACCTCACCGATCCGCTGGGGCTCGCGCTCGAGCACTACGACACCACCGGTCGCTGGCGCGACACCGACGAGGGGCTGACGATCGACGCGAGCGGTGAGCTCGACGGCGTTCCGTTCACCGACGGCACCGAGCTGGCCGTGCTCCTGCGCGAGCATCCCGACGCGCCGAGCTGTCTCGTGCGCAAGCTCGTCACCTATACCGAGGGCCGGCTGCCGTTCGCGTCCGAGCTCGATGCGCTCGACGCGATCGAGGCCGACTTCGCCGCCGAGGACAACCGCTTCGATCGCCTGCTCTTCGCGCTCGTCACCCACGACGACTTCCGCTTCGCGAACCCGGCCGGCACGATCGTGGTCGAGGAGGAGATGCCATGAGACTCGGTCGACGCACGATGTTGCGCGGGTTGATCGGTGGCACTGCCATCGCGCTGCCCCTACCGCGGCTCGCCGCGATGCTCGACGGCAACGGTACGGCGTATGCCGGTGGTGCAGCGCTGAAGCCCCGCTACCTCACCTGGTTCTTCGGCAACGGTGCCGATCCGGCGACGTGGGTACCCGCGGCGCAGGGCGTCGGCGCAGCGTGGCAGCCCAGCCACTCGCTCATGCCGCTCGCCGACTACAAGGCGTGGCTGTCGGTGCTGTCCGGCTACCAGGTGGTGGTGCCGGCCTTGTACGCACACAAGTCCGCGCCCGCGGCGGTGCTCACCGGTGCGCAGGCGATGGAGGGCGGCGACGTGCAGCTGCCGTCGATCGATCAGAAGCTCGCGCCGATCCTCTCGGCCGACACCGCGTTCCCGAGCGGCATCCACGTCGGCATCAGCAACGTGACCGGCGCGGGCGCGCTCGACTTCAACATCTCGTTCTCGGGCCCGAACGCTCCGAACCCGCCGAACTACAGCCCGGCGAACCTGTTCGCGACGCTGCTCGGGCTGTCGGGCACGGTCGAGCCCGACCCGTCGCTCTTCCGCCGCAAGAAGGTGCTCGATGCGGTGGCGGCCGATGCGGCCTCGCTGCGCGTGAAGCTGGGGCTCGAGGACAAGGATCGCCTCGATCGCCACCTCGACGGGCTCGATCAGCTGCAGACGCAGATCGACGCGATCATCGACGCGGAGGAGTGCGGCATGCCGGTCGATCCCGACGTGGCCTATCCCGAGCGCGGGGCCGACGGCTCGATCAGCATCGGGCGCTGCGAGGCGTTCGCGGATCTGATCGCGTTCGCGTTCTCGTGCGAGCTCACGCGCGTCGCGACGCACGTGTTCTCGTGCGCGGCGTGCCACGCGGGCTATCCCGAGGCCGGCCTCGGCGACGTCACGTTCCACGAGGACTTCGGTCACCGACTGTCGCCGATGGGCGTCGACTACGCGACGAACGGCTTCCACGACGGCGTGCAGTACTGCATGAGCGGGCTTGCGCAGCTCGTGAAGCGCTTCCACGACATGCCCGACGGTGCCGACAGCAACTTGCTCGACAACTCGATCATCTACGTGACCTCGTGCGTCGGGCTGCCGTGGGATCACCTGATGACCGACTTCCCGATGCTCGTGGTCGGCAAGGGCGGCGGGCTGCTGCGCGGCGACATCCACCACCGCAGCGCGGGCGACAACACCAGCAAGGTGCCCTTCACGTTGCTGAAGGCGCTGGGGCATCCGGACGCGAGCTTCGGCATGGCCGAAGGCCAGGTCAGCGACACGATCCCGGAGATCTTGGCGTAGGTGCTATTCGAGCACCACGCGCCAGAGGCCCTCGCCGCCGTTGCTCGAGTACAGCATGTGGTGCACCTCGTCGTAGGCGAGCTGGCCACCGTTGCTCAGCATCGGCGAGGGTAGCTTCGTCCACGTGAGGCCGTCGTCCTCGGGCGACGTCCAGAACGGCTCGTAGAGATCGTCGCTCGGATCCCACGGGAAGCCGCGGCTCGCCCACATCGTGGTGCCGTTGCCGGTGAGGCCGCTCATCACGTTGCCGCTGTTCTCCACCGTCGTCCACGTGATGCCGTCGGGACTGCGCAGGATCCCCGCGAGCACCGGCAGGTAGAACGTGCCGTCCGCGGCGCGATACAGCTGCCCCGCGCCGTGGCCCTGCGCCTGGTCGTCGGTCACCGCGACCCAGCTCGCGCCCGCGTCGTCGGTGCGCCACAGCCCATTGCTCTGCGAGCCCCACAGCCACGTGTCGCGCGCCTCGAGGAAGTACGCGAACTGGCCCTCGCCGCCGGCCCACTCGGCGCGACCGTCGACGATGCGGAACGTCGCACCGCCGTCCTCGCTCTCCGCGAAGCAGGCCTCGGAATGCGGGGCTGCACACGTCGCATGGAACGTGACGATGATGTGCTCCGGGTCCGACGGATCCATCACCACGCTCGCGACGAAGTCGTACTCGACGATGCCGTTCAGATCCGGATCCTCCGGCGGCCACAGCTGCGTCCAGCTCACCGCGCCGTCGGTCGACTTCCACGCGCCGTTGCTGAGCGTGCCGTAGCCGCTGTTCGTGTAGAGGATCTGCGGATCGCTCGGATCGATCGCGAACGTCCACTGCCGTCCGCTGTCGAGCACGTCGCCGTTCGCTCCGGTGTTGACGTGCACCCACGTGGCGCCGCAGTCCTCCGTCTTCCAGATGCCCTGGTTGCAGCTGCCCGCGTACACCATCGCGGGATCGTCGGGGTTCATCGCGAACGAGCCGCCGTAGGGGCACGGCTCCTGCGCCGGCAGGGCCTCGAGGGGCGGCGTGATGTTCTCCCACGTGCCCGCGGGCGCGAGGCTGTCGCACGGCGTGATGACCGGCCCGCCGTCGTCGCTGCTGCTGCCGCCCTCGCCGCTCTCGCTGCCGCTGTCGTCGGCGCTCGTGCTCGCGGTGCTGCTCGCCGTGGTCGCGCTGCTCGTGCTCGTGGTCGGCCCGTCGCTCGTCGTCGGGCTGCTCGTCGTGGTCGGCTGCGCGCCGCTCGAGTCCCCCGAGCTGCCGTCGCCGTCGTCCTGCGGGGGCGACGAGCCACAGGCGAGGCCGAGGGACGCGAGCGCGAGCGAGACGAGACGCGATGCGGCGGGGGTGTCCACGACGACGTCCATGCAGCGAGCGCCCGAGATCGGTGAACCAATCGACGGATGGAGTCGGCGCGATGTCGAATGTGACACCCCGAAATCGCTCGGGTTTCCGGCTTGACTCCGCGCGTGGCCGCGTCAGGCTCACGGCATGCGTTGGATGGATCTTCGTGGTGTGTCCGTGGCTTCGATGCTGGTGCTCGCGTGCGGCGGCTCGGTGATTCCCGAGGACGACGACACCGGTGCGCAGGACGGCAGCAGCAGCGAGTCGTCGGGCGCCGACGAGAGCACGGGTGCGACCGACCTCGGCCCCGACTGCGTGCCTCCCGAGGAATCGCTCGCGCTCGAGGACGACCTCATACTCCCGGGCAGCACCTGCGTGGTCGTCGACGAGCTCGATGCGGAGACGGCGACGTTCGAGTGCCAGGCGATCGGAGGCACGGGCCCCGGCATGATCAGGCTCGGCGCCACGCCTCCGATCGCCCTGGATCTCCTCGTCGGCACGGAGGTGACGATCGACGCGACCCACATGATGTCGGAGTGGGAGCAGAACGAGTACGCCTCGTTCTTCGTGCGCGATGCCGCGACGGGGGAGCTGTTGGTCGCGAAGATCGACGCGCTCGACGAGTCGTGGACGACCGAGCTCGCGCCGCTCACCCTCCAACCCATCGCCGACGCGTGCACCAGCGAGCCGGACGAGAGCGACTGCCTGTCGAGCACGCGACGCATGTGGACCGCACGACACGGCGACGCGACCGCGCTGGTCGGCGATCGTACCCAGACCCAGGTCGGCGCATACGTCGTGCACATCCAGCGCGCCACGCAGGGGCAGCTGCTCGAGTGCATCGACGTCGAGACCGATTTCTACGAGGCGCTGATCGTCCGCACCCAGTGAGGCGATCAGTCGAGCTCGGCGAGCGCGGCCTCGACGGTCGCGTTGCCCGGCCGGACCGCGAGCGACTCGCGGAAACGCGTGCGCGCGGTGTCGCGATCGCCGTGCTGCTTCGCGACGAGCCCGAGGTTGTAGAGGATCGCCCCGCGGGTGCCCGGCTTCTTCGCCAGCGCGAGTCCGGCTTCACAGGCCGCCTGCGCCGCCGCCAGCCGACTCGCGCGCAGGTGCTTCACGCAGCGATCGCCCCAGTCGCGCCCGCCCCGTTTGTCGACGAAGCCGCGATCGTCCGGGGCCAGCACGCCGACCAGCGGCGCGGGCCGTGCGACGCAGCGACCGTCGTCGCAGCGCACGTCGCCGCAGCCGCTGTGCCCGCGGCAATCCGCGTCGGTCTTGCACGCACTCGCTTCGCGCGCGATCGGAGCCCGCGTCGTCATCGCCGCGGCGAGCGGACGCACGTCGGCGTGGTAGCGCACGCCGATGACCTCGCCGACCTCGCCGCGCGGCACCGGATCACCGTTGCCCACGATCGAGATCTTGGCGTCGTCGAGCACGAGCGCGTGCAGCCCGTCGTTCGCGATCCACACGTCGTCGTCGGGCTCGAAGCGATCGCCGAAGTGCGTCCGCGCGCCGCACGTGTCGGCCGCGCTCGGACAGTGTGCGGGATCGACGGGCGCAGACGACCAGCGCCGCGGCCCGGAGCCCGCGGTGTCCATCTCGCTCTCGACGCGATGCAAGCGACCGAGGCGCAGCAGGTACACGTCGGCCTCGGCCTGCATGTCCCAGCACTGCTCGCAGCCCTCGTGCTTCACGAGCTCCTCGGCGCTGCAGCCCCGCGTGGGCAGCGGCCAGGGCGGCTCCGGCGTCGCGGTGGAGTTGTCGGGCTGACAGCCGTCGACTGCGACCGTGTGCTTCGCGAGATCCGCGGGCGCGGCCACCATCGCCTCGTCCTCGGAGAAGACGTCGTAGATGTTCATCCCCTCGCACTCGTCGTGCCGCTCGCCGTGGAAGAACAAGACACCACCGACGAGCGCGGCGGGGTAGCGATCGGTCGACTCGCACACGACGTCGGAGTCGTCCTCGTCGTCGCCGAGGTAGGTGGGCTCGACCGGCTCGACCGGTGGGATCATGCAGCCGCAGACCGGGCCGCTGCCGGCCTCGACGATCTCCACGCCGTCGGAGCACGCGCCCTGCTCCGACTCGCAGACGCAGTCGGGCACCTGCTCGCGCAGATCGGCGAAGAAGCGCACGACCGGCGTCGGCACGGCGTCGTCGAGCACCCAGATGCCGGGCGCGCTCACCACCGCGATGCGCGGATCGACCGGCGCGATCACGGTCTCGCCGCTGCCGACGATCACGAAGCCCGCGACGGCGCTGGCGGAGCTACCGGCCTCGACGACGGGGGTGGTGTCCGGCTGCGACGTGGCCTGGGGCGGCTGGCCCCGCGGGCAGCTCGGCAGCACGAGCATGGTCGCCAGCGCGAAGCGGCGCATCACCTCCGGAGCTTGGCACGGCCCGCGCTCACGCGAACTTAATCGTCTTGCTGCGGACCTTCTTGCCGCGCCGATAGCCGATCGCGATCGTGTCGGCCGTGCGCAGCTCGACGTAGATCTTCGCCAGGCCCTGCACCGAGTCGAGCGCCACGCCGTTCGCGTCGAGGATCACGTCGCCGCTCTTGAAGCCGAGCGCCTTCGGGATCGGTCCCAGCTTCTGCAGCTCGACGCCGACGGTGGCGCCGCCGCGCTGCACCTCGTAGGTCTTGGCCTGGTCGGCCATCAGCTCGTTGCGCTCGAGCATCTCGTCGAACACCTCGCGCGGCATCGTGCACGCGTCCTGCTTGCACTTGATCCCGCGCTTCGCGGCGGCGAGCAGCTCGGCGTCGGTGAGCTCGGGGTCGGGCTCGACCAGGTCCTCGACCTTGTCCTGCACGACCTCGAGCCCGTCCTTGGCCTTGTCGAGCCCTTCGCGGCCGGCCTCGCCGACCGCCTTGGCGCCGTCCTTCAGCTTCTCCTTCGCGGCCGCGACCTCCTGCTTGCCGCACGCAGCGAGCGCGAGCGCACAGGTCAGCCCGAGCGTTGCCTTCACGGCGACAGCTTAGCAACGCCCGCGCGCCGCGTGCGACTCACGGCACGTTCGGCGGTGGCGCGCAGAAGCCCGCGAAGCAGAACAGGCTGCAGCAGTCGAGCCCGTCCAGGCAGCCATCGCCCGTGGGTGTGCAGTCGCCGGGCGGCGTGCACACCTCGGCCTCGCACGCGTTGCTGCAGCAGTCGGCCGCCTCGGCGCAGGCCTGGCCATCGGCCTGGCACACCGGCACGCACGTCATCGTCGCGGGATCGCAGGCGCCGCCGCAGCAGTCGGCATCGGTCGCACAGCCGCCACCCTGCGCGGCGCAGGTGTCCTCGCCGAAGTCGCAGCGGCCGGTCTCCTCGTTGCAGTTCTCCGAGCAGCACTCGGTGGGGCCGCCGCTCGTGCAGTCCTCCCCGGTGGGTCGACAGCCGGGCTCGAGGTCGACCTCGCAGCGACCATCGCCACCACACGCGTTCGAGCAGCACTGCGCATCGTCCTCGCAGTCCTCGCCTTCGACGAGACAGAGCTCGCCGCCGCACGAGCCGTCGTTGCAGGCGAGCGAGCAGCAATCGAGCGCCTTCTCGCACGCGACCCCGTCGGCCGCGCAGTAGTTCAGGCACACCACGTCCTCGCCGCCGAGCTCCGGCTCGCAGCGCCCCGAGCAACACGGCGTCTCGTCGGTGCATGCCGTGCCGGGCGGCTCGCACATCCCGGGCTCGACGCACACCGATCCGGCACAGCGTCCGGAGCAGCAGCCCGCGTCGGCGACACAGTCGTCACCGAGCGCGAGGCAGGCTCCGCCGCTTCCACCCTCGGATCCGGACTCGCTCGCCGAGGTGTCGGCCGTGCCCGCGCTCGTCGTCGCCGTCGTGCTGGACGACAGCGACGTGCTCGAGAGGCCGGTGTCGCCGGAGCTGCCGGAGTCGCCGGAGTCGCCCGGATCGTCGGCACCACAGCCGAGCCACGCGAGCGTGGCGAGCAGGAGAAACGGTCGCGCGCGTGGAGGCATCGCAGTGGTCACGCCACCAGGTGCCCGCACGCGCGCCGACGTTACGCCTGCGGATCAGTTCTCGCCGCTGTTGCCACCGTCGTCCGTGCCGGTGTCGTCGCTGCCGCCGCCACCACCACCGCCGCCGTTGTCGTCGCTGCCACCGGTGTCGTCGTCACCCGTGCCGTGGTCCTCGCCGGTGCCGCCGTGCTCCGTGTCCTCGTGCTCGGTGGCGTGGTGGTCCTCGCCGGTGTCGTCGTCGGTCTCGCCGCCGTGGTGGTCGTCGTCGCCGGTGTCGTCGTCGTCGTGGTCGTCGTCGCCGTGGTCGTCGTCGAAGTCGTCGTCCTGCTCGGACTTCACGACGTCGCCGGCCGGCGAGACGTCGATCTCCCACACGACGTCGCCCGCGAGCACCTTGACCTCGAAGATGTCGCCGTCGGGCTCGGCCTCGATCTCGAACGCGGTGCCCGTGACCTCCGCCTCGGCGGCGGCGACGAGCTCGGCCCACGCGGCACCGGTCGCGAGCGCAGCGGCGGCCGCGTTCTCTTCGTCGTTGCCGGAGCTCGACTCACGCGAGCGCAGCACGCTCGCGTCCTCGGGATCGATCTCGACGCGACGCTGGCCCGCAGCACCGACGAGCTCCACGCGATAGCGATACGCACCGTTCTCCGGCTCGAGCTTCGCCTCGATCGCGACGGCGCCCGCCTCGGCCTCGGCGGCGGCGATCGCTTCGACGAGGCTCACGTCGGCCTGCTCGAGGGCTCCACCGATGCGCTGCGTCGGCGTCGACGTATCCGACTGCGTGTCGCAGGCGGCGCCGAGGGTGGTGATCGCGAGGATGGAAAGGAAGGATGCGGTCTTCATGGTGGGTCTTCCGTCGAAGGGTTCGACCACCCAGTGCCCGCCCGTCGGCGAGCGTTACAGCGTTCAGAGCGCCGCGCATGGCCCGAATTCGTGTGCGCTGGCGCTCGCCCGAGCGTGTAACGCCCACGCCGCATCGGGCACCATCATCCTGAAGCGCCTTGGTGGACGAGTCCCAGCGGCTCTCGGCAGTGCCGAGCCCAGCGTCCGCGCCCCGCGAGGGTGCGGACGACGACGAGCTCGTGCGTCGTGCCGTGGCGGGCGACGAGCGAGCGTGGGCGCGGCTGTATCAACGCCACTTCGATCGCGTGTTCCGGGACGTGGCGTATCTCGTCGGTGCGAGTGCGGGTGCAGAGGAGATCGTGCAGGAGACGTTCGCAGCAGCTCTCGTCGGATTGCGTCGCTACGATGCCAGGGCGAGCTTCGTCACCTGGCTGCGGGGCATCGCGCACAACCTCGTGCGTCGGCACTGGCGTACGCAGAGCCGACGCGAGCGCGCCTACGATCGACTCGCCGAGCTGAGCGCGAACGCTTCGAACAGTCCCGACGAGGATCCGGAGCAGGGTCACCTGCAGGATCGTCGCGCCGAGGTGCTTCGCACCGTGCTCGAGACCGTGCCCGCGCAGCTGCGCGAAGCGTTCGTGCTGAGCGACGTGCAAGGCCTCGGTGCCGCCGAGATCGCCGAGCGCCTCGGCATCAGCGTCGGCAACGTCCGCGTGCGTGCCACTCGTGCGCGGGCATTGATCCGCGGCGAGCTCGAGCGCCTCGGCTGGCTCGAGCCCGGAGGTGCCAGGTGAGCGACGAACGCGACGTCGCGCTCGCGCCGTGGTGCGAGGCCCTGGCCGACGCGGTCGAGCACGACATCGCTCGCTGGGCACCGGTGCCCGATCTCGCCGATGTGCTGGCGCGTGCGCGCGAGCAGGATCCCAGCGCCGTGCCCGAGAGCTGGCGCGGTGAGGACGACGACGAGGTGGTGCCGCTGTCGCGGCGGCGTGCGCTCAGCCAGGAGCGCATCGATCCGGGGCTCGCGATGTTCGCCGCTGCACTGTCGCGCAGCGTCGAGGGCCAGCTGCGCGAGCGCGGGCTCGCCGAGATCCCCACGCCCACGCGCGCGCGTCGACCGGTGCGCACGTATGCCGCGGCCGTGCTCGCGCTCGCAGCCGTGCTCGTGCTCGGGTTCGTCGCGGTGCCGCGCCTCGTCGCCGAGCGCAGCGAGGACGGTCGCGTCACGCCGTCGGCGGCGCGCACGGTGAAGCGCGTGACGCCGCCGTCGGACTGGCGCATCGCACCGCCGCCCGCGACTGCCCGCAAGCCCGCGCCCACCCGCGTCGAGCCTTCGGCCTCGGTCGAGCCCGCACCCGCGCTGGTGCCGAGCGTCGTGCCCGCGCGCCCCGATCGACGGATCGAGCTCGATGCGCTCGCACGCGATGCCGAGAGCCTGTGGCGCGCCGGCGATCTCGCCGGTGCAGAGCGGGTGCTGCGGCGCATCATCGCGAGCGCGGGCAAGTCGGCGCGGGCCGAGCTCGCCTACGGCGATCTGTTCGCGCTCGCTCGCCAGCGTCGCGGTGCCGAGGGCCCGGTGGCGGAGTGGAAGGCGTACCTCAAGCGATTCCCCGGTGGCCGCTTCGCCGAGGACGCACGTGCGGGCTTGTGCCGACACGCCGGCGGTGCCGATGATGCACGCACGTGCTGGGCCGACTACCTGCACCGTCATCCGTCGGGCAGTCACGCCGGCGAAGCTCGGCGCTGGAGCTCCGCGACGCCCGAGCCATGAGCCGCGCGCGCCGAGTCGTCTCCTGGGTCGCGGGGCTGCTGGCGTTCGTCGCCGGCTGCACGCTGCAGTACACGGTGCCCGGCGAGGACGACGGGGCGTTGATGTGCGAAGCGCCCGAGTTCGCCTGCGGTGCACGCTGCGTCGAGCTCGACGACGATCCCGATCACTGTGGTGCGTGCGGCCGGGCGTGTGCGCTCGACGAGGTGTGCATCGAGGGCGCCTGCGAGTCGGCCTGCGACGACGGCGAGCTGTGCGACGGCACCTGCGTCGAGGTCGACGACGATCCGGCCAACTGCGGCGGGTGCAACCACTGGTGCGACAACGACGAGGTGTGCGAGGACGGCCACTGCGTCCGCGAGTGCGCCGAGTCGTGCGGCGAGAACGAGCTGTGCGTCGACGGCGAGTGCACCTGTCGCAGCGGATTCTCCGTCTGCGACGACAAGTGCGTCGACCTCCGCACCGACGACGGCAACTGTGGCATGTGCGATCGCGGCTGCGACGGCAACCCGTGCGGCGGCGGCGAGTGCCGCGCGGACGACTGCGCGCCGTTCCCCGACGCCTGCGAGCACGCGTGCACCGATGTGCAGACCGATCCGCTCGCGTGCGGTGCGTGCGGGCGCGAGTGTCATCCGTCGCAGCAGTGCGTCGCCGGCGAATGCGTGAGCCCGGACTGAGATGCTGGCCGCGTACACGTTGGTGCTCGCGCTCGCTTCGCCGGTCGCCGTCGAAACGCCGCCGACCACGGCCGAGCCGGTCGAGGCTCCGGGCCCGCAGACGGTGGCCGAGCTGCGCACCCGGCCGATCGTGCTCGAGCTGCGCGACGTGCCGCGGGGCGAGCTGCGCGATGCGATCGCGCTACGACTGCCGCAGCGACCGCTCGTCGATGCGGAGGCGCCGCGACCGGAGGAGTACGACTACGTCGCGATCGAGCTCCGCGACGACGACCGCATCGCGCTGACGCTCATCACGCCCGACGGGCACGCGTACGATCGCGTGCTCGACGTGCCGGAGGCGGAGCGGGTGCGCGGGATCTCGAGCGCGCTCGCGAACCTGACCTTCGCGATCGAGGGCGGTGAGGTCGAGCCCGACCGCACCGACGTCGAGCCGCCGCCGCCCGAGCCCGAGCCGGAACCCGAGCCACCCCCGCCCGCGCCGCCGAAGCCGGTGCCGAAGCCGGAGGTCGTGGCGCCTCCGGAGCCCGCGCCGACGCCGGCACCGATTCCGCTGCACGAGCTCGCGGTCTCCGGCGGTGCGGGCGTGATCGCCGGGCTCGCGCCGCAGGCCGGCGCCGATGCGTTCGCCGGTGGCCACGGTCGGCTCGGCCTCGCGGTGCGCAGGCGCAACGGTGCGCTCGGCGTGCTCGGCCTGCGGGTGGCGGGGCGCGGTCTCGGCGGGCTCGCACTCGTGCGCACGCGCGTGGAGCTCGGCGGTGGGTGGGCGTGGCGGCGCTCGTCGTTCGAGCTGCTGCTCGCGGCGGCCGCGACGTTCGAGCCGTGGATCCTGCGCCGCGGCAGCACGACGGCGCCGCTCGAGCAGGGCGGTGCGAATGCGCATCGCTTGCCGCTGCTCGGCGCGCTCGCGAGGGTCTCGCCGGGCCTGCGCATCGCGGTGGGTCGCCGTCAGCCGCTGTGGATGCGGCTCGGCGTCGACGTCGAGCTGGCGGGCTCGTTCGTGCCCGATCACGGCGCGCGCACGGTGGAGATCGCGACGACGCGCAGCGACGGCAGCCGTGTGCCGCAGCTGCGCCTCGGTGGGCTCGAGCTCGTCACGGGGCTCGAGCTGGCGATCTGGATCCCCGTGTTGCGCTGAGCGGCGCCTCGCGGCGACCATCGCGGCCGCGATGACCTGGATCATGGTCGATGTCGAGGCCGACGGTCCGATCCCCGGCGACTACTCGATGGTGTGCATCGGCGCGATCGTGGTGGAGCCCGCGCTCGACCGCACGTTCTACGGGCAGCTGCGCCCGATCTCCGAGCGCTGGATCCCCGAGGCGCTCGCGGTCTCCGGCTTCGATCGCGAGGCCTGCATGGGCTTCGCCGATCCGCACGAGACGATGGCTGCATTCGCGGCGTGGGTCGTGAAGGTCGGCGGGCGGCGGCCGATGTTCGTGTCCGACAACAACGGCTTCGACTGGCAGTTCGTGAACTGGTACCTGCACCACTTCCTGGGCAAGAACCCGTTCGGCTTCAGCTCGACGAACCTGGGCTCGCTCTACAAGGGGCTGGTCAAGAACGTGTTCGTCAGCTTCAAGCACCTGCGCAAGACCAAGCACACCCATCATCCGGTGGACGACGCCCGCGGAAATGCAGAGGCCATGCTCGCGATGCGCGAGCATGGCCTCGAGATCGACTTCACGAAGTGAAGATCAGCCGACGGGCTCGGGCTCGGTGTACGTGACGAGGTCGCCGCCACCGATCTCGTAGAGCGCCTGGTAGCCGGTCACCCAGAAGTGGTTGAGGTAGCCGAAGCCCATGCCCTCGACCGACTCGCCCGCGGTGCCGGAGTACTGGAACAGGTTCTCCTGCACCCAGCCCATCTCGTCGTCGAGCCGGTACTGGCCGATGAAGTCGGACGTCATGTCGGAGACGTAGACGTACGGCGTGCCGGTGTTGGGGTCGGTCACGACCTCGACGCCGTCCATGTGGCTGCCCGCGAGATCCGGGAAGTTGAAGGCGATGCCCCACGTGTCGGTCTCGGCGTCGTGCTGGAACACGCGACGATCGGCCTCGTTCGCGGCGTACCAGACCTCGTTCATGTCGTCGTAGCCGATGACCGAGAAGATGCCCTGGCTGAAGTAGGTCCAGTTGGGCGCCGTGGTCACGACGGTGCTGCCGGGCACGCCGAAGACGTACTCGGTGATCTGGGGGCCGCCGACGTACATGCGATCGTCGAGCGCGTAGATCTCCGACGCGATGAGGCCGGTGTCGTAGACGAACACCGGGCTGATCGACTCGATGAACGTGATCGTGCGCTCCTCGATCGGCCCCATGTCGTCGGGGTTGTCGGGGTGCTGGTTCGGCTCGAGCATGCCGTCGCCATCGGAGTCGAGCAGCGCGATCTGGTAGATGTCGACGCGGCTGCCGCCGAAGTCGGTGACGAACACGCGGTCGTCGTACGAGTCGGCGTCGAAGCCACCCATGTAGCTCGCACCCACCGGGAAGTTCGCGTACTGGAAGTACTCGCCGGTCGGGATGTTCGTGCCGACGTCGACGAGGATCTCGCAGGCGCCGAGCCCCTGATCGCAGCCCTCGCCGATGGTCGGATCGCAGACGTCGATCTCGACCCAGTGCGGCGGGTCGGCGTCGGCGTTGCAGGTCATGACGCGCGGACCGGAGCAGTGGTACTGGCCGTCGAGACACTCGACGCAGCCGGTGCCCTCGACGCAGATGTCGGGGATGCAGTTCTTCTGCTGCACCACCTCACCGTTGCCGTTGCACTCCGTCATCACGCCGTCTTGGTCGCAGTAGATGCCGGCGGGCGACTTCTCGCAGTCACCGGGATCGACCGCACCACCGACGTCCCACTTGGGCCCGTCGCCGCTGCCGCTGTCGCCGGTTTCCTCGGGCGTCGACGACGTGTCGCTCGGCACCGTCGTGCTCTGGTTGCCGGAGCCGTCGCTGGTGCCTTCCGCGGTGGTCGCGGTCGTCGACAGCGTCGTGAGTGTCGAGTCCGTCGTCTCGCCGGTTCCGGTGGGCGTCTGACTGCCGCACGCGAACGAGGAGAGCAAGGGCAACGCAATCGCGAGTCGGTAGGTCTTCATGGCTCCGCCTCCTCGGGGTGCGTGGAGCGCCCCGACCATCGGCGTTATATTGCCAGGAAACGAGGTGCCCTTCACCGCTTCGGCCCGAATCATGGGCGGCGGTTCACTCACGCGCGCGGTGGGGAAGGATCCGGCTCGGTGCGAAGTCGGGCGAGCAGGCGCGGTGTCACGCCGAGCGCGTCGCAGCGGCCGCGGATTGGGGTCAACACGCCTCGATCGGTGACGCGGCCACGGAGCTGGGCGCGCACCAAGAGGTTCTTCGGCGTATGGGTGGGATCCACCAGCTCGAGGGTATCCACGGACCACCCCAGTGCCGAGAGCACGTCGATGCGCAGCGCATCGGTAAGCGTCGCCGCGAAGTCCTGGAGGAGCAAACCGTGGGCGGCGATCGCCGGTGACAGCGCAGCGGTGGCACGCGCCTGCAGCTGCGCCGCGAGCTCGTGCTGACAGCAGGGGGCCGCGAGGATCGCCGGCGCCGCCGCCTCGATCGCGAGTGCGAGCGCGTCGTCCGTGGCGGTGTCGCAGGCGTGCAGCGCGATCACGAGATCCGGCGGGCCGCCGAGCAGCGCGCCGAGCTCGTGCGCGTCAGCGATCGTCGTTCGCTCGAACGACAGCTCGCTCCACCCCAGCGCCGCGGCGCGCTCGCGACAGCGCGTGATCACGTCCTCGCGGAGATCGACGCCGACGATGCGCGCAGGCAACGATTCGAGCCGCAGCGCTTCGGCCACCACGAACGTCAGGTAGCCGTTGCCGCAGCCGAGATCGACGACGCGCAGCGGCGCGGCCTCGTCGATCGTGCGCATGCGCGCGAGCGCGGCCCAGATCGGTCGGCACAGCTCGACGAAGTGGGTGACCTGCTTGTACTTCTTCGCGTGCTTCGCCGAGATCGTGCCATCGGCGTTCATGATGCCGATCGCACGCAAGAGCTCGCCGCTCGTGTCGGGCCGCAGTCCGCGATCCTTGCCGCCCATCATCTTGTCGACGCGCGCATCGTCGAGCTCGATGAGCTTACCGGCGCCGTGACGGGCATCGACCGACAGCCGCCTGCGCTCGTCGAGCACGTAGGTCTGCTTCACGCGGCCGGCCTGCGCCGCCGTCGCTGCGCGCACGAGCAGCGCGGCGACACCCTCGTCGTCGAGCGCACCGCCGCTGCCTTCCAGCTGCTCTTCGTCGCCGCCACCAGGTCGCGCGAACACGGCGCGCACGAACCCGCGCCGCACGTGTCGCGCGACCGTCTTGCGCATGCGCGCGAGCGAGGCGGGCGTCACCGCCATCGGAAGCGAGCGATCAACCGGTCGGCACCGGCTCGGTGTACGTGGCCAGATCGCCGCCGCCGAGCTCGTACACCGAGTCGCCGCCGGTCGCCCAGAAGTGGTTCAGCGCACCGAAGCCGAAGCCCTCGACGAGCGCGCCCGACAGCTCGGTGTACTGGAACAGGTTCTCCTGCACCCAGCCCTCCTCGGGATCGAGACGGTACTGACCGATGAAGTCGGACGTCATGTCGGAGACGTAGACGTACGGCGTGCCGGTGTTGGGGTCGGTCACGACCTCCATGCCGTCCATGTGGCTGCCCGCCATGTCGGGGTACATGAAGGCGATGCCCCACGTGTTGGTCTCGGCGTCGTGCTGCAGCACGCGGCGCTGGTTCTCGTTGGAGGCGTACCAGACCCCGTTGATGTCGTCGTAGCCGAGGTGCGCGAGCCAGCTGTCCCACACCGGCGGCGTGGTCACCGGCATCGAGCCACCCATGCCGAACACGTACTCGGTGATCGCTTGCCCGCCGACGAACATCCGATCTTCCTGCGCGAGGATCTCGGAGCTCGAGGTCGAGATCGTCACACCGGGGATCGTCTCGACGAACGTGATCGTGCGCTGCTCGATCGGGCCGGTCTCGTCGGGGTTGTCCGGGTGCTGGTTCGGCTCGAGCTCGTCGTCGCCGTCCGAGTCCTCGAGGGTCACCTGGTAGACATCGATGCTGTTGCCGAAGTTGAAGCCCGTGACGTAGATCTTGTCCTCGAAGCTGTCGACGTCGTAGCCGCCCATGAACGCGGTCGCGCCCGTGGAGAAGTTGGCGAACTGGTAGTAAGTGCCGGTCGGGACGTTGGTGCCGATGATCGTGGCCGGGACGCACGCGCCCTCGCCCTGGTGGCACGCTTCGTTCGACTGCGGGCTGCACACGTCGATCTCGACCCAGTGCGGCGGGGTCGCGTCGGCGTTGCACGCCATCACGCGCGGGCCGGAGCAGTGGTACTGGCCGTCGAGACACTGCACGCAGCCGGTGCCCTGCAGACAGATGTCCGGCAGACACGTCTCGGAGTAGACGACGTTGCCGTTGCCGTCGCACTCGATCGCGACGCCCTCCTTGCAGTAGACGCCGGCGTCGGAGTCCTCGCACTCGCCGGGATCGACCGCACCACCGACGTCCCACTTGGGCCCTTCGTCGCTGCTGCCGGCCGAGCTGCTCTCCTCGGGCGGGCTCGTCTCGACCTGGCCCGTCGTCGACGGTCCGGCGCTCGACTCACCGGTCTCGACGGGCGCCGTCGTGGGCCCGGCACCCGAGCTCTCGGCGCTCGTGTTGCCCGTGGTCTCTCCGGTGCCGGTCGGCGAATTCCCAGAGCACGCCAACGGCAGAAGAAGCGTCGACCCGAGTACCAGATGCTGCTTTTTCATGACTCCCACATCCTTGCGGGCGTTCGACCCGCCTACCAGCAGAGCTTCGCAGGGTAGCACGGCTTTTCCGTGCGAGGCGTAAAAGCCTGACGGCCCCGCGATGAATGGTCGGATCTGCGGCATCCTTCAGGTGGCGGAGACAGGATCGCGCGTACGGGGAAACCCCCGACGGCGGCGTTCGGTGAGGCTCAATACGGCCGCTTGCGGGCCTTTGCCCGGGCTTCGGTCGCGGCGACGAGACCCGACCACAGGCCCTCGAGCCCCATCGCATCCCGGGTGCGGGACAGCGTCGCATTCGCGACCTCGCGCGCGCGGATCGTGCCGTCGACGATGATCTCCTCGACGAGCCCGGGCTGCTGGGCCAGCTCGGCCCGACGCGTGCGGATCGGTGCGAGGCGCTCCTCGATCGCCGCGACCACCGCGTCGTGCGCCGCGGCGAGCGACAGTGATCCATCGAACAGTTCCACCCCCATCCGCGTGGCCTGCTCGTCGCCCAGGAACGCGCGCGCGAACACCAACAGCGCGGGGCCCGACGGCGCGCGTCGATCGGCCTCGTCGCAGCCGAGGGTGCGGATCTTCTCGGCGACGACCTCGGGCGGATCGTCGAGATACACCGCGTTGCCGAGCGACTTCGACATCTTCGCCCCGCTGCCGCCTGGACCGGTCGCGACGCCGGGCAGGGCGGGCCAGCGCGAGATCGTCGCCTCCGGCAGCGGAAACAGGTCGCCGTAGAGCTCGTTGAACACGCTCGCACACTCGCGGGCGATCGCGATGTGCTCTTCGTTGTCGAGCCCGACCGGCACCACGGTCGCGCGCGCCATCAGGATGTCGGCGGCCTGCAGGACGGGGTAGCCGAGCAGGCCCATGGTCATGGCGTCGTCGGGCATCGCCGCCGCGCGCGCCATGCTCCACAGGCTCTTCACCTGCTCGAGCCGCGTCTTGGGCACGAGCATCTGCAAGAGGATCGCGAGGTCGTAGACCGCGGGCACCCCCGACTGCAGATAGATCGTGACCTTGTCGGGATCGATGCCGACCGCGAGCTGATCGAGCACGACGGCGCGCACGTGCTGCGGCAGCTCCTCGATCTCCGACTTGCGCGGACGCGTGGTCAGCGTGTGCAGATCGGCGACGATGATGAAGCACTCGTGCGTGTCCTGCAGTGCGACGCGCGTCTCGAGGCTGCCGACGAGGTGGCCGAGGTGCAGCGGCCCGGTCGGGCGGTCACCGGTGAGCAGGCGGGGCTTCGTCGCGTCGACCATGGCCGACTAGACCTACCAGGGATCGCGTCGGCCGGGGGGAACCGCAGCGCTGCCGGAATCAGCCGCACCCCGAGAAGCACTCGTCGTGGCACACGTACTGGCCGCCGGACGCGTAGCAGGCACATTCCGTCTGGTCGTCGCACACGGTGACGCGACACTGCGAGCTCTCGTCCAGACACGTCAGGGTGGCATCGAAACCGCAGCCATTCGAGCCGCTGAAGCCGCACAGACCATTGCCGCAATCGGCGGTGGTGGTGCACTCCGCCGGTACGCAGCGTGGGATGTCGCCGGTGGCACCCGTGCACGCGCAGACGCGGCCATCACCGCAGTCCGCATCGGTCTCGCAGCTCGCGACGCAGCTACAGCTCCCGAGCCCGAGGTCGCTGACGCAGCGCCCCAGCGGCAGCTCGCTGCAATCCGACTCGCACTCGTCGCAGCTCGACTCCGGTACGACGCACGCGACCGCAGCTTCGCGATGACGGAAGCCGTCGCTGCACACCACGAAGCCCGAGGGCGTCGCTTCGTCGAATTGCAGGAGCGGCTGCGGATCCGCGCACCCGAGCTCGATCGGTCCTTCGCCACTCTCGCCGCTGCTCGCGTCGGTGGTGCTTCCGCTTCCGCTTTCGCTTCCGCTCGCGGAGCCCGTGCTGCTCGGACCTTCGCTGCCTTCGCTACTGCCTGCGCTCCCACCGGAGCTACTGCCACGTTCGAGATCTCCGACCGATTTCACACCGCACGCCATCGAAACCAACACCGCGAGCGCGGTGTGCTTGCCCAGCCGATTCGAGTCCATGGTCATGTCCTTCGCTCCGAGCCCATGTGCCCCGCCGCGCGTGCGTCCGTCACGGAGATCGCTCGATGCCACACGCGTCCGCCACGCCCCGGCGGCACTGCAGCCGGCGCAGCAGGAGCTTTCGTTCCTCGAGCAGCTCGCCGTTCGGGAGCTCGCGGGTCAGCGTGGCGAGCAGCTGGTCGGCGCGCTCGAGCTCCTGCTGCTCGAGCGCGTCGCGGACAGCGGCGACGAGCGCGAGCTCGCGTGCGAGCGGGTCCGCGGGTGCCGGCGTCTCGACGCGCGCCCGCGGCTCGCGTGGGGCGACGCTCGGCGATGGCGCTGCCGCAGCGGGCTCGGGCGCGAGGACGGGCGGTGTTGCCGGACTCACTGCGCGAGGCGCAGCGGGCTCGAGTCGCCGGCTCGCGCGGCCGAGGGCCTCGTCGCGGGCCTGCGAGCGCGGATCGTCGCCCTGCACCGCGACCGACTCGTGCGAGACGTCGCGGCTGATCCAGGCGACCGCCGCCGCGGCGGCGAGCACCGCGACGATCACCGTCGTGCGACGCAAGGCGCTCCGGCGGGGAGCAGGCCTCTCGCCGCGCAGCCGGGCTTCGATCGCACGCAGGTTCGCCGCGCGCAGCTCGGGCGTGCACGCGCTCGCCTCGCGGAACGCCGCGATCGCGGACTGGGTTCGATCAGGCTCCACCACGCTCCCCCTCCCGGCGCGTGCGGGCGCCTCGGCGCTGCAGCGCCAGCTCGAAGCGCCCGCGGGCCAGCCGCAGGCGCGAGTACACGGTGTTGAGCTTCGCGCCGACGATCGTCGCGATCTCGGGGGCCGAGAGCCCTTCGATGTCGGCGAGCACGAACACCTCGCGCTGATCGTCGTCGAGCCCGTCGAGGAACGTGTGCATGAACGCGAGCGCCTCGCGACGCGCGAGCTCGGTCTCCGGCGAGTCCTCGTCGTGGGAGAGCTCGACCCGCGCGAGCTTGCTGCGCGCGCGTCGATCGGTGCGGTGGTGTCGCCAGGCGATGCGGCGCGCGATGCCGTAGATCCAGCCCTTCACGCTCTGGTACGCGCTCGGATCCTCGAGGCGACGATGGACGACCACGAACACCTCCTGCAGGGCATCGTCGACGACGGGCTCGGGCACGCCGAGGCACGCCAACGTGCGGCGCACTCCGTCGTGGTGGCGCGCGTAGAGCTCGGCGAAGTCGAGCTCGGCGGGATCGAACGCGGCCGCAGGGGCTGCCACGTCGCCCCCGTGCCCGATCGCGCCGCGATCCGTCACGGCAATCGCACCTCGATCGCGATCCCGATGCGGGCGCCCACCGCCTTCGCGCGGTAGACCTCGCGCACGGTGCCGCCGTCGCCCACGCCGAAGCGCTGGCGCGCGAGCCCGAAGACCACCGCGGGATCGAGCACGAGCGCGAACGAGCGCAGCGGCACCCGGGCGACGCCGGCGCCGACCAGCGCGGCGACCCAGGCCCCGTGTTGCCGACGCGCGCCCGACAGGCCGAAGCCGCGGGCCGTCATGTCGCCGAGCTCGACGCCGGCGAGCAGCGGGAACTCGACCGTGCGCACGCGGGGCACCCAGCCGCCGCGCACGGTCGCGGCGAGCAGCCCGATCTCGGTGCCGGCCTCGTCGTCGGGTGCGGGGAGCCGAAGCGTGCGATCGAGCTGCCAGCCGAGGTCGAGCTGCACGCGTGCGCGTCCGATGAGCAGCGCGCCGCCGAGCCCGACGACGGGCGCCGCGATGCCGGGCAGCGCACGGAAGCTCGCGGCGCCGCCGACCCGCAGCGCACCGCGGATCGTTCGGCGCGCGCGCGGTGGCGTTGCAGCCGGCCGGGCGGGTGCAGCCGGAC
>CAZFKC010000029.1:52874-94293 GCA_964519175.1 uncultured Nannocystaceae bacterium | reverse complement strand
TCGACCCTCGAGAACCTGAAGCGCTTCGACACCGCGCGTCCGAAGCGGTGAGCGGGGCCGGCGCTCGATCCCACGCAACTTTCTGTGATCCGGGCGCGCGGCGGCGCCGTCTCTGGATCGCAGGCTCGCTTCCACGGGTGGCGAGGCTGGCGACGAGCACGCGACATGGTTGCCGACGAAGCCGTACATCGCATCGAACCGGAGCTCCTCGGACGCCGTCCGGCGCACCCTGCCCGGCAGGGCCACGCGCAGCTGCAACGCGATCGCGTGATCGATGACGCAGCAAGGAAGATACGCGAGATCGTCTTCTCCTCCACCCTCGAGCTGACCCTCAAGATCGGCGAGGTCATCATCCAGGACCTCTATGCGGGCTCGTTCCGGGCCTGGCGAAAGCGCGGGAGGAAGTGCAGCTCCTTGCGCACGCTCGCGAGCCGGCCCGACCTTCCGATGAGTGCGACTGCGGTGTACAGGGCAGTCGCGATCTACGAGCTCGTGATGCGTGCGGGGGGCATCGAGGCGTTCACGAGGCTCGGCGTCAGCCACTTTCGTGCCGTACTCTCGCTCTCGGAGGACGAACAGCTCCGCTACCTACGCGACGCGGACGTCGGAGGATGGACGGCGGCCGAGCTGCACGAGCGCGCGCAGAGGCTCGGTCCCACGTCGCGGTGGCGTCGCGGAGGGCGGCGGCCGATGAATCCCGTCTACCGCGCGGTGCGCAGCGCCGCGCGTGCCTTGGGCGGTGACGCCTGCGAGCTCGCGACGGCGGCGAGCATCGCCGGGAGTGCGCAGCTGCAGGCGCTCCAGGGCGAGGTCGAAGCGCTCCTGCTGCGCGTGCTCGAGCTCGCCGAGGCGATCGGGATCGCGATTCCGCCGCGACGTGGCGACGAGGGGGGTTGCGCGCAGCCGTGACGTCGGTCGAAGAGCTCTTCGATCGCCTCGGTCGGTCGGTCGAGGCGGCCTGGGCGGCAAAGCGGTACGACCCGCGCGAGTTCGCGGGCATCGCCGCCCGCGCGCTGCAGAGCGATCCACCGTTCGCGTCGGTCGGTCTCGCGCAGGTCATCGAGTGGGCATTCCGCCACGGGAGCCGCGTCCCGCAGATCGGCCAGCAGCGCGACGCGTTCGGTCAGCCGCCGTTCACCGTCTACCGCGCGCACAAGTTCTACATCGAGGTCATCACGTGGGTGGACGGCTCGACGTCCATCCACGAGCACGGGTTCCAGGGCGCCTTCACCCCGATCTGCGGCAAGAGTGTCCACTCGAGGTGGCGTTTCTCGGAGGCGGGGCGGCAGACGTCGGAGCTGCGCTGGGGCGAGGTCGCGCTGCTCTCGACGGAGATCCTCCGCGTCGGCGACGTTCGCGAGATCCACGGCGGGGCCGCCGGCGCGCACCAGCTCTTCCACCTCGATCGGCCGAGCGCCACGGTCGTCGTGCGCACGTACGGGGATCCGACGCACCGACCCCAGCTCAGCTACTTCCCGCCCGGGCTGGCCTTCGCGGATGCCGACGATGTCGACCCCTACTGGGCGCGCATCAGCAAGTATCTCGGGGCGCTCCGGGTCACCGAGGACCGCAGCTACGCCCGCTACGTGCGGCAGGTGCTGCTCGGTGACGACCTGGGCCACGCGTTCCGCTACCTGCGCCACCTCGGCTCCGTCGGATCGGCAGCCGAGCTGGAGCTCGTCGCGTCCCTGGCCTCCGAGGCGCGCGAGCGACACGGTCCGATCGCCGATGCGATCTGGCGCTCGCAGCCGTTCATCCGTCGCTCGACGATGATTCTCCACCGGAGGCAACGCGTCGTCGACGACGGTCAGCGTTTCTTCCTCGCGGTGCTGATGTTGATGACCGATCGCAACGACATCGCCGAATGCGTGCGTGCATGGACGGGGACGACCGAGGTCGAGGCGCCGATCCTCGCGTGGCTCGAGCAGCTCTCGGGCGCGAGTCTGTTGGGCGTCGACTTCGACGCGACGAATCTCTCGATCGCCCGCGCACTCCTGCGCGTGGACACGCTCGCCGACTTCCTCGCATCGCTCGAGGCCGAGTACGGCGACTCGGAGGTGGCGGGCAAGCGCGCGGCGTTGATCGCCCATGCCCGTGCATTGGCCGGCGCGCCCCTCCTCGAACCCCTCTTTGGGCGCGCCGACTGGCTTCGCGCCGAGGCGAGCTGAGCCGTGGGGATGGGTGCCCAGTGTTTCCAGGCGGGAACAGCATGAGCCCGCGCGCCGACCCCGGCCGGCCGATTGCCGCGGCGGTGGACGAGCACCGAGCGACGACGCACGCGGAGCTCCCCGACGGATCGATCGGTGCGGCGAGGATCTACCGGGCCGAGGCGCTCGTCCACTTGCACGGCGTCCGGCTCGGCGCCGCAGACGAAGAGGCACACATTCGCACGCGGAGCATGCTGGTTCCGTTCGCGATCCTGTTGGTCGTGTTCGCGTGCGCCCTCGGCTACGGGCTCACCTTGCGAGTGCCACGCTACGTGGCGCTCGCGGGTCGGCTCACCCCCGACGCGGGGGGGCCGCGACGGGCGTCGTCGTCGGCCGACTGCGACGGATGGGTCGCCCGGGCCGTCGCGCCGATCGACGTGTGGAGCCGCATCGCCATCGGAGCTCCCGCCCGCGTGATCCGTCGCGTGGAGCCCGGGCCTCCGATCGCAGCGATCGTGTCTCGCATCGATCCGAGCCCCCGCGCGCCGGCGCAGCTCGCTGCGCCGGGTGGCGGTGCCGCGCCCGCGGGCAGTGCCGCGGTGGAGCTCGCGGTGACCGCCGGGCCGGGCTGCGAGCACGGCCCGGCCGACGTGCGCATCGAGCTCGAAGCGGGGCAACGACGACTCTCGTGGCTCGCGGGCGACGACGATGCGGAGGGCTCACGGTGACGCGCGGACGTCGTCGCCGCAGGCGTGTTCCGTTCGTGCAGCAGCTCGGGCCGACGGAGTGCGGCCTCGCGTGCTTGACGATGGTCGCCCGCTACCACGGCATCCGTGTCACGCAGGAGGAGCTCGGCGATCGCATCGGTGTGGACAAGGACGGCGCGAGCGCGGCGGGGATCATCGCGCTCGCGAGTGAGCTCGGGCTGCAGGGGACCGGACTCAGCCTGGAGGTCGTGGACCTTCGTCGGTTGCCGAAGGCCGCGATCCTGCACTGGCAGTTCCGCCACTACGTCGTGCTCGAGCGAGCCCGCGCGTCGAGCATCGACATCGTCGACCCGAGCAGCGGGCCGAGGCGGGTCTCCGAGGCCGAGTGTCGACGCAGCTTCACCGGAGTTGCGCTGGTCTTCGAGCCGGGGCCCGACGTGCGTGGCGAGGCGGACGTGCACGGGTGGCGCGCGCGCCTCGTCCATCTGCGGCCGATGCTCGGCGAGCTCCGCGATCTCGCGGTCACGGTGGGCGGCTCGATGCTCGTGCAGCTCCTTGCGCTGACGATTCCTTTCTTCGTCGGGAATCTCGTCGACCACGTCCTGCCGTGGCACGACGACGCGACCTTCACGGTGCTGCTCGGTGCGGCCGGGGTCGGCGTCGTCCTGGCGCTGCTCGCCCAGCTCGTGCGTGGCTTCGCGAGCGCGAACCTCCGCGCGCGGCTCAGCATCCTGATGGGTCGTCGCTTCGTGTCCCATCTCCTCTCGTTGCCGTTCGCGTTCTTCGAGCGCAGACCCGCGGGGGATCTCATCGATCGGATCCGGAGCAACTCGGCGATCCGCGAGATCGTCTCCGGAGCCGCGGTCTCGGCCCTGCTCGATGGCAGCTTCGTGCTGCTCTACGCCTGCGTGTTGCTCGCTGCGAGCCCAGGCATGGCGCTCGCTGCAGGTGCGCTGGCCGGCCTCGAAGCCACATTCTACCTGGCGTCGTGGCGACGGCGTCGCGAGCTCATCGCGGCCAAGCTCCGAGAAGCGGCGGCGATGAACGCGACCGAGGTGGAGATGTTCGGGGCGATCGAGTCGCTGAAGGGCCTCGGGCTCGAGGCGACCGCGCTCGCGCGATGGGGGCGTACCCAACGCGCCGAGGTCGGCGCGACGCTCCAGCTCGGTCGCGTCGACGTGCTCGTTTCCTCCGCGAGATCCGCACTCGCATTGGCGTCGCCGCTCGTGATGCTGGGTGTCGGCGCGCATCAAGTCCTCGCTGGGACGCTCTCGGTCGGCATGATGCTCGCGCTCAACGCACTCGCGATGAGCTTGCTGAGCCCGCTCTCGGGCCTGTTCGCCGCGGCGAGCCAGCTGCAGACGGTCGCCGGACACCTCGAGCGCATCGACGACATCCTCGCGCGTGCGCCGGAGGGCCAAGGAGGGCGCCCGGTGCCGGACGGCACACAGGACATCCGCCTGACGAACGTCTCCTACCGACATGGCAGCGCCGGGCTGCCGGCCGTCGACGACGTCTCGCTGGTGATTCCGAAGGGCACGACGGTTGCGCTGGTCGGAGCGTCGGGCGCGGGCAAGACCACGCTGGCGCGTCTCATCGCCGGGCTGTACGAGCCGCAGACCGGGACGATCCACGACGGCGACGTCCCACGCGCGGAGCTCGGCGCCGCGGCGTTCCGCCAGCGCGCGGGCTATGTCCCCCAGGAGGCCCGGCTGTTCGGTCCGACGATCCGCAGCGAGCTCGGCCTGGCGCGCCCGAACGCCTCGATGGCGGAGATCGTCCGCGCCGCGACGAGCGTGGGGATCCACGCGGAGATCATGCAGATGACGCTCCAGTACGCGACCCCCATCGTCGACGGGAGCGTGGGGCTCTCGGGAGGGCAGCGCCAGCGAATCGCACTCGCGCGCGCCATCCTTCGCGAGCCTCCGCTGCTGGTCCTCGACGAAGCGACGAGTGCTCTCGACGCGCACGCGGAAGCGATCGTCTACGCGTGTGTGAGTCGGCTGCAGTGCACCCGCGTGATCGTGGCGCACCGTCTGAGCACGGTTCGCAACGCCGACCTCGTGGTGGTGCTCGATCGCGGGCGGGTGGTCGAGCTCGGGCACCCGTCCGAGCTCGAGGCCGCGCACGGCGCCTATGCGCGTCTCATGGCCGGCCAGACGCGCGTCGTCGCATCGGAGCAGGGGCGCGTATGCGGCTAGGTGTCGAAGCGCGCGCCGACTGGGCCCCGCTCGTCCGGGGGGCGGCGTCCGAACGGATCTGGACGATCGTCGACGACATCTTGGCCGAGCTCCCCTCCCGGTCGCCGACGGGCCCCGGCCTGGCGGGCGGCCACGCCGGCCTCGCGCTCATGTACGCATACGTCGGCCTCTGCTGCGCGACCCGACGATCGCTGGCGTGGACGCGCGCGCGCGAGCACCTCGACCTCGCCCAGGCGCGCATCGTCGTCGCCGACCCGTCGCTGTTCACCGGCGCGTCCGGCGTGGGCTGGGTGTCCGATCACCTCGACCGCCGACTCGCCGGGGCCTCGCTCGAGCAAGACACGCTCAACGCCGCGCTCGTGTCGTCGGTCGCAGCGGGCGTTCCCGGCTACGATCTCGCGCAGGGGCGGACGGGCGTCCTGCTCTACGCGCTCTCGCAGTCGGAGACCGAGAGCGGCCGACGACTCGTCGCGGCGATCGTGCAGTCGTTGTGGACGACGCGCGAGACGGATCCACACGAAACGTGGCTGACGCCCCCGACCGCGCTGGATGCCGAGGTGCGCCGGGAGTACCCGTTCGGCATCTACAACCTCGGGCTCGCCCACGGGACGCCCGGCGCGATCTCGGTGCTCTCGCGCGTGCGCGGCGGAGCCGAGACCGAAGCGCGTGCGGCCGCGCTCCTGCGCACGGCGCTCGACGATCTGTTCGCACGACGTCGTCCCGACGCGCAGCCGGAGTTCCCCTACTGGGTGTCCGTCGATCAGCAGAAGCTGCGCGCCGGTCCCCGCGTCGCCTGGTGCTATGGCGATCTCGGGGTCGCCATGGCCCTGCTCATGGCGGGCCGTCGGGCCGGCGCCGCGGGCATGTGCAGCGCTGCGGTCGAGCTCGCGTTGCGTACCGTGGAGCAAGCCCGCGGCGCCGCCGACGGGCTCGACGCGATGCTGTGCCACGGCGCGATGGGCCACGCACATCTGTACAACCGGCTGTTCTTCGCCACCGGTGAGCCGCGCTTTCGCGACGCTGCGCTCGAGTGGCTCGATCGCACGCTCGCGTTGTGCCGCCGCGGTGAGGGCATCGCCGGCTTCGCGGCCGCCGTGGCGCCGCACGGCGGTGACGGACGCGCTTCGCATCCCGTGCCTGGCTTCCTCACCGGCGCCGCCGGGCTCGTGCTGGGGCTGCTCGCGTTCGTTACGGAGCTCGAGCCCGCGTGGGACGCCGTGCTGCTCGCCGACGTGCAGGCGCCGGGGCCGGGCCTTCGATGAGCCGCTCGGAGCCACGTGCGTATGCGCCGCTCGGAGCCATCGTGCTCCGCTCGCCGTTGTTTCCGCTCGAGCGCCATGACGCATGGTCGGCGGATCTGCGCGCCCCGGCGGTGCTCGCCGAGGGTGGTGACCTCGAGGCGGCGGTCGCGGTCGACAGACGCCGACTCCGCGAAGGCATCCTCGCGTTCTTCGCCCACCCCGCCGCCGACGAGGCGCTGTTCCTCGCGTCGCCGGGGTTCCGCGAGAGCCTCGCGATGCTCCGCGGGGCCCCAGACACCAAACAGGTCCGCGACCTCTCGACGACGGCCGTGCGCTACTTGACGCGGATGGCGACGCGCAGCACGCCGTTCGGGCTGTGTGCGGGCACTTCGTTCGGACACGTCGGGGACCGTGCGCGGCTGCGTCTGCCCGCGCTCGAGGACTACCAGCGCGCGGTACGGCTCGACAGTGCGTACGTCGTCGACGTGGCGCGCGCGCTCGCGGAGGAGCGAGCCCTCAGGGCCCACCTGCGCTACCGCCCGAACGACACGCTCTACGCGAGCGGGGGAGCGATGCGCTACTACGAGACGATCGGGTCCGACCGCACGTCGGCTCACGCGCCCAGCTATCACCTCGTCGATGTCGCGGCCAGCGAGCATCTCGAGCGCGCGCTGGCCTGTGCTGCCGACGGTGAGACGCCGGCGAGAATCTCAGCCGTGCTCCGTGATGCGTACGCCGTCGACGAGGACGAGGCGACGAGCTTCGTCGACGCGCTGATCGATCGCCAGATCCTCGTGGCCGACCTCATCCCGCCCGTCGTCGGCGACGAGCCGCTCACCGAGCTGCTCGCGCGGGTCGCAGCGATCCCGGGTCTGGACGCGGTGCGCGAGGTCCTACGCGAGATCCAAGTCGGACTGCGCGGCCTCGCCGGTCGTCCCATCGGTGCTTCCCTGGACGAGTACCGCGAGCTCGCGGCGACTGCGGGCCGCCTCGACCCGGGCCGGCCGCCTCCGCGCTTCCACGTCGACTTGTACAAGCCGGCCACGGACCTCGTGCTCCCTGGGCGCGTCGTCGACGACGTGATCCTGGCGATCGAGCAGCTCGCGGGGCTCGGCGCCTTCGAAGACGATCTCGCCGACTTCCGTTCGCGCTACCTCGCGCGCTACGGGGATGAGGAGCGTCCGCTCGCCGAGGTGCTGGACGAAGAATCGGGCGTCGGATTCCGGCCGACGGGCGCGCGCGCCAGCCCTGTGCTCGAAGGGCTCGTCCTCGGTCGATCCGACGCGGTGGCAAGCGCCCCGGTTCCGCCCCGGATGATCGCGTGGCTCGAAGAGATCTGGACGTCGGGGCGCATCGAGTGCGAGCTCGGTCGCGAGCTCGCGGAGGGCCTGGCCCGTGGTGCGGCGGACGAGCTTCCGCCGCAGCTGAGCGCCATCGTGCGCATCGAGGCGCGCGATGACGCTGCGGTGGATGCCGGCGACTATCGCGTGCTGCTGACCGGGGTCAGCGGTGCGCCCATCAGCAAGCTGCTCGGGCGCTTCGCCCACGACGACGCGGATGCGCTGCGCATCGCCAAGGCCTCGGTCGCGGTCGAGCACGAGCTCGACGAGCCCTGCGTGCACGCCGAGATCGTCCATCTGCCCGCGCCCAGCGCGGGGAACGTGGCCTCCCGCCCACCGCTGCGCAAGGCCGTGATCCCGATCCTGTCGACCGCGCGCGCGGGCGACGAGCGCATCTTGCTCTCCGACCTCACCGTCCGCGTCGTCGGCCGCGAGGTCGTTCTCCGCAGCATCTCCCGAGCGCAGCGGGTCATCCCGGTGATGGCGTGCGCGATCGATCCTCGCCGCTCACCGGTCTCGGCCTACGCATTCCTCGATGCGGTCGGTCGCACCGAGTACCAGCGGGCGCTGAATTGGAGCTGGCCGTCCGCGTTCGACGAAGTCAGGTTCCTGCCCCGGGTCTGCTCCGGCCGCGTGGTCCTGGCGCGGGCACGCTGGCGCATCGATCGGAACGACCTCGACGCGTGGATGAGCGCCGCGCCCCACCGCCAGCTCGCGGAGCTCGAGCGGCTGCGCGGTCGCTACCGGATCCCGCGGCGCGTGGTGATCAAGGAGGGAGATCGCGAGCTGCTGCTCGACCTCTGCAACAGCCTCTGCGTGGACGTCCTCTTGCGCACGCTCGAGCGAGCCGGCCGCCTGTACCTGCTCGAGGCGTTCGGGCAGGGCGGTACCCCCGTCCACGATGGACGGGCACGCTACGCCCACGACATCATCATCCCGCTGCGCTCGCAGCGTGCGCGTAGGCCCCGGCCGGCGCCGTGCGCCGTGGTCGTGCCCCCCCGCGCGAGCGCGCGCGCTTGCCCGCCCGGGAGCGAATGGACGTACCTGCGTCTGTTCGCGAGCCCTCGGGGCGTCGATCGATTGGTGACCGACGTGCTCCCCCGGCTCACCTCCGAGCTCGAGGATGTCGTCGATCGATGGTTCTTCGTCCGCTATGCCAAGGGTGGCTTCCACCTGCGTCTGCGTCTGCACGCGCGCCGCAGCGAAGACGCCACCGAGCTCACCGCGTGCATTTCGGCGCAGGCATCGGAGCTGATGGGGCGGCACGACGTCTGGCGCGTCGAGCTGGGCACCTACGAGCGAGAGATCGAGCGCTACGGTGGGCCTCATGCGATGTCGCTGGTCGAGGAGGTGTTCGCTGCGGACAGCGTGTGCGCGATGGAGATGGCGCGGGTGCTCGTGCCGTACGGGCGTTCGGCCGACGAGCGCTGGCACGGCGCCGCCGTCGGCGTGGATCGACTGCTCGCCGACTTCGACGTGCCTTTGGCCGCGCGAGAGCGCCTCGTCGCGGCCCAGGCGGACGCACTGGTGCGGCGGCTCGACGTCTCGCACGCGCACCGCAGGCGCATGGATGCCAGGTACCGCGACGCGCGGCCGCTGCTCGACGCTGCGCTGGACGCAAACGCCCCGACGATGGGTGCTCATCGAGCGCTGCTCACCGCCCGCTCGCATCGCGTCGTGGCCGTCGCAGGGCAGCTCCTCGACCTCGAGCGCCGCGGGCGGCTGGTCGGGGATGTGACGTCGATCCTCGGTGCGCTCGTGCACATGCACATCAATCGGATGATGCTCGGATCTCCGCTTGCCCACGAGTTGGTCATCTGTCGCTTCCTCGCAAAACACTATCGTTCGCTGATCGCCCGCGCGGACCGCAGAAACACTTCCGTCGACGATTGCGGAGCCGTCGCGCGGTCGTCGTCCAGGTTTGACTCCGTCGGCGATATCGCTACGCTCCCCGAAGCCTGCGAAAGGCACAGGAGAAGACGATGAGTTGGAAACCGAAAAAGCTGGAGCTGTCCTCCGAGACGATTCACAAGCTCGACAATAGCGAGATGGAATCGGTCAAGGGGGAGGGTACCGTCATCTGGATCGTGGAATCGATCGCGAGCTGCACGACGGGGTCGATCTGCGACATCTTCGCGCCGCCCCCTGGGCCGCGATGCTGGTAGACCTGTGACAAGGGGCCTCGGCATTGCCGGGGCCCTCTCTCTTCATCAGGCACGACATGCCGTCCGACTACGACATCGCTCTCGTTTCGATGCCATGGGCGCCAGCCCAGTGCCCCTCGATCCAGCTCGGGATCCTCGAGGCGATGCTCGCGGGTGCAGGGCTGCGGCCGCGTCCCCATTCGATGTTCCTGAAGTTCGCGGCGCTCGTGGCTGCATCGGCGCGGTCCGGTGGGAAATACACGGCCGCGCGCTACCACGCGCTGTCGCAGGAGTGCCATTCCGGGATCGGCGAGTGGATATTCTCGATCCCACCGCTCTTCGACGCCGACGTGATCCATCGGCGGGATGCAGCGTTCCGCGAGCACCTCGAAGCGACCGGACACACCCGCGACCTCGTCGACGGGTACCTCGAGCTGCGCGAGCTGACTCCGGCCTTCCTCGCGCGATGTGTGGAAGAGATCCTCGAGGGGGCGCCCCGCGTCGTCGGTTTCACCACCACCTTCAGTCAGAACACCGCATCGCTGGCACTCGCGACGCTGCTCAAGCGCGCAGATCCGGATCTCCTCGTCGTGTTCGGCGGCGCCAATTGCGACGCGCCCATGGGCAACGTGCTGCTCGAGGAGTTCGATTGCATCGACGTCGTCGTGCAGGGTGAAGCAGAGTCCGTGCTGGTCCCGCTGATGACGGCGCTCGTCGAAGGGTGCCCGGTGCCCGCATATTCGAACGTCCTCGCGCGCGATCGCGACCGCACCGCAGGCACCGAGCCGCCGGCCGTCGAGATGGACGCCGTCCCGGCGCCGAGCTACGACGAGTACTTCGCCACATTGCGCCAGACGGAGCTCGTGGAGAGCGATGGCCTCGCGGTCCACCTCCCCGTCGAGTCGGCGCGCGGGTGTTGGTGGGGCGAGAAGCACCACTGCACGTTCTGCGGTCTCAACGGGTCGACGATGAAGTTCAGATCGAAGACGGCCGACCGTTTTGCCGCCGAGATCCGCGGGCTGGTCGAGCGCTACGCGATCCCGAGCGTCGCGGTCGTCGACAACATCCTCGACCACGACTACCTGCGAACGCTGATGCCATCGCTCGCGCGCGAGCCGCTCGACATCGAGCTCGCCTACGAGGTCAAGGCGAACCTCAAGGCGGAGCACGTCCGGCTGCTGAAGGCGGCGGGGGTTTCCACCATCCAGCCCGGCATCGAGAGCTTGAGCACCGCGATCCTGCGCGAGATGGACAAGGGCACGACCGCCCTGCAGAACATCCGATTGCTCAAGTGGTGTGCCGAGCACGGAATCGAGGTCGCCTGGAACATCCTCACCGGATTTCCCGGAGAAGATCCGACGGACTACGCGACGATGGCCGAGCTCTGCCCGTCGTTGTTCCACTTCGCCGCGCCGAACGTGTGTCGGCTGGGGCTCAACCGGAACAGCCCGATGTTCGACCGTGCCGAGGCGCACGGGATCCGCGTCGGTCCACCGCTACCGTTCTATCGCTACGCCTACCCGACGCTCGCTCCGGCCCAGGTCGCGGCAGTCGCCTATTTTTTCACGTACGGATACACGAGCGGCAAGACGCACGACGACGTCTCGTCGTACGTGGCGGATCTCAAGCGCGTGGTGGAGGAATGGTCGCGACGCGCCGGCCGCAATCGCAACGCGCTCACGTACCGCGCGTTGGGGGACGTAGTGCAGATCGAGGATCGGCGCGACCTGGGCGGTGCGCGCCGGCGCGAACGCCATACACTGCGCGGCGTCGAGGCGGCCATATTTCGCGCTTGTGACGAGGGCGCGAGCGCTCAGCGCATCCAGCGATGCCTCGACGAGCGCTTCGACGACGAGTGCGCCATCGCGGACATCCGTGCGTTCTGCGACGACTTGGTCGCGCACCGCCTGATGTGCTTCGTCGATGGTGTCTATCTCTCGCTCGCGACTCGGCACCCCGACGCCGTCTCGCGTCGGGGTCGCGACCTGCCGGCCCCTCCTGCTTCGGTCGCGCCCGCGCGCATCGCCCTGACGATCCTCCCGTGACGAACGACGAGGCGTAGATTTCCCATGCCGCGCACGCTCCACTTCCTCGTTGCCCCCACGCGAGCATTTGCCGAGCTCGCGGCGCGCCCGCGATTCGCGGTCGCGTACTTGCTGGTGGTGGTGACGACCGGATGCGCCGTGGCGCTCACGGTGCCCAACGTCGACATGTTCGAGGCCGCGCGGAGCATCGGCGGGAGCACGTCCGAGCATCCGACCACGAGCGCCGAGCTCGCGAGCACCGCCGCGTCCCTGCGGGTCTTCCAGCTGGCCTACGGTTTCCTCGGGCCTGCGCTCGGCTATCCACTCGCCGCGCTCGGTGCGATGATCTTGTTCCGCGTGGCCAGCGGCCGGCGCGTCACGTACGAGCAGAGCCTCGCGATTGCGTGTCGCGCGGGCATCCCGCTGGTCTTGCGTGCGGCGATGACGGCCGCCGTCGCGGCGCTGCGAGGCGGGGTCTCGCTGCAGGAGCTCGACCGAGGCACGGTGTTGGCCTCGAACCTCGCAGTGCTGCTCCCCGACGACGCCGCGCCGGCACTGTGGAACGCACTCGCGCACATCGACGGCTTCGGTCTGTATGCGGTCGTGCTGGCGAGCATCGGCTACGCACAGGCGCTTCGGATCCGCCGCTCGCGGGCCATCGCGATCCTCGTCGTCGGCGGGCTCTTCGCGGTGGTGCTCCCCTCCATGGCGCTCTCCGTCGCATTGGGGTAACACGCGTGTCGGGCTCGGCGAGTCGGTTCGTCGTCGTCGTCGTGGTCGGGCTGACCGCGTGCGCGGGCGTGGTCGTCGCGAGCCTGCACCGTGCTGCGCCCCGCGGCGAGCACGTCGAGACTGCGCTCGTCGGCCATCGCGCGATGGCCGAGGTCGTGGAGGCGACGGGACGGATTCGGCCGCGGCTCGAGGTCGACGTCTCGCCGCAGGTGATCGCGCGAGTCGAACGCGTGCTCGTCGAGGAGGGCGACGAGGTCGCCGAGGGCACGGTCATCGCCGAGCTGGAACGGGCGTCGCTCGAAGCCGCCCGCGATCGGCATGAGGCCCAGCTCTCGATCGAGCGGCTGCGCCGCGAGGCCGCCGCCCACCGACGCACGACGGCGGTGACGAACCATTCGGCCCTCGCGAAGCTCGGGCGGAGCGGTACCGTCAGCGACCACGAGGTCGTCCTCGCAAGACAGGAGCTGCGCGCGGCGGAGCTCGAGGTGCGCATCGCCGAGCGCGCGGTGGAGCAGGTGGAGGCCGAGCTGCGTGCGACGCAGGACCAGCTCGCACGCGCGACCGTCCTCGCGCCGATCGGCGGCACGGTCGTGACGCTCGGCGCGCGCGCGGGCGAGACGGTGGTCCCCGGGTCGAACGGGAATCCCGGCTCCGTGATCGCCACGATCAGCGACCTCACGGATCAGGACGCGTACGTCGACCTGGAGGAGGCGCACGTCCACGAGGTCGCCGTCGGGCAGCGCGTGGAGGTCAGCCTGGAGGCCGTTCGACCGCTGCTGCTCGGCGGCACCGTGCGGGCGATCGCGACCTCGGGCACCACCGATGGCGACCGACGCGACGCAACGTTCTTCCGCGTCGCGATTCGCCTCGACGCCGCCGATCCGCGCCTCCGCCCGGAGATGTCCGCGACGGCGCGGATCCAGGTGGCGCGCCGCGCGTCGGCGCTCGCGCTGCCGATCGAGGCGGTGGTCCACCGCTCCGACGAGACAGGCACGGGCGGCGACGTCGTCTTCGTCGTCGAGCACGAGGTCGCGCGGCTTCGGGAGGTGGAGCTCGGTATCGCCGATCGGTCGTACGTCGAGGTCCTCCGGGGGCTGGCCGACGGCGATGCGGTGATCGTCGGACCGTACCGCCTGCTGAAGACGCTGCGTGACGGCGAGCCCGTCGTCGCTGCACCCACCGGCGCCGAGGCCCCGCTCGAGGACGGCCGTCCGTGAGCGTCCTCGAGCTTCGTGGCGTGGGCCGGACTTACCCAACCCGGGGCGTCGCGGTGCGTGCACTGGGCGACGTCGATCTGCTCGTGTGCGCCGGAGAGTACATCGCGATCACCGGCCCTTCCGGGAGCGGCAAGTCGACGCTGATGAACATCGTCGGCTGCCTCGACACGCCGACGTCGGGGACGTACAGGCTCTGCGGCCAGTTCGTCCACGATCTCGACGAGCCACAGCTGGCGAGAACGAGGAACCGAACGATTGGCTTCGTCTTCCAGTCGTTCCACTTGCTCGCACGCACGACCGCGCTGCGAAACGTGGAGCTCCCGCTGTCTTACGCCCGTGTCCCGGCGAAGGAGCGGACGAGACGAGCCCTCGCCGCGCTCGAGCGCGTCGGTCTGGCGCAACGGGCCCATCACCGGCCCGCCGAGCTCTCGGGCGGCGAGCGTCAGCGCGTCGCCATCGCGCGTGCGCTCGTCTCGAACCCGGAGCTCATCTTGGCCGACGAGCCGACCGGCAACCTCGACGACGCCACTGCGTCGAACGTGCTCGGCCTCCTCGACGCCTTGCACGAGGCCGGGAAGACGATTGTCCTGGTCACGCACGATCGCCGCGTCGCTTCGCGAGCAGCCCGACGGATCCAGCTCGAGGCGGGGCGCATCGTTCGCGACGAACGTACGGGACGCGGAGCCGCTGCAAGATGACGATCCGGGACCTCGTCGCGGCGGCGGTGGCCGCCCTCTCGAGTCGTCCGTTGCGCTCCGTGCTCACGACGCTCGGCATCGTGATCGCAGTCGCGGCGATCATCGCGGTGACGTCGGTCGTGCAGGGCCTCCAGCGGAGCATCACGAGCGAGCTGCGCGAGCTCGGCGCGACGTGGATCATGATCACGCCGGAGTCGCCGCGCTCGGGGATGCGCCGAGCCCGACCGCTCACTTGGGACGACGCCGAGGCGATCGTCGCGGGCGTGCCCGCGATCGAGCTGGTCGCGCCGCAGATCGGCAGCCGCGGGACCGCGGGGTACGGCGCCGCCCAGTGCGATGCGCAGATCGTCGCTGCCACCGACGCGTACCAGGACGTCACCGGTCGAGGGGTCGAGCGCGGTCGTCACCTCTCGCACCTCGATCTCGCGCGGCGAGCGAACGTCGCCGTCGTCGGGCGCACCGTGGTCGCGCAGCTCGGCCTCGGTGACGACCCGGTGGGCCGAGAGATCCGCGTTGGGCGGCACGCGCTGACCGTCATCGGCGTGCTGCGCAAGCAGGGCCAGCTCTTCGGCCACGACGCCGACGATCAGATCGTGGTGCCCTACGGGCTCGCGCGGGTGGTGCTCGGCGGGCGCGCGACGGAGACCACGCAGCTGGTCATCCGGGCGGCGCATGCCGGTGCGGTGGAGCGCGCGCGGGACGGCGCCGCGCGGGTGCTCCGAGCTCGCCACGCGATCGACACCGATGACGACGACGACTTTCGCATCCTCGCCCAAGACGAGATGCTGCGGACCATGACCGACATCCTCGGCGGCGTCACGGCGGTGATGGCCGCCGTCGTCGGCGTCGCGCTCGTCGTGGGCGGGATCGGCATCATGAACATCATGCTGGTGTCCGTGGCGGAGCGAACCTCCGAGATCGGGCTGCGCAAAGCCCTCGGCGCGCGGCCGACCGACATCTTCGCCCAGTTCGTGGTCGAGGCCGCCATCCTGGCCGCGTGCGGCGGTGCGGTGGGCGTGGTCCTCGGCTATCTCACCGGCATGTTGCTGTTCGCGTGCCTGCCGGACGGATTCGGTGACGCCTACGTCCCGGCCTGGGGCGTGGTGCTCGCGGTCGGCTGCGCCGCGCTCACGGGCGTCGTCTTCGGGAGCGGACCGGCCGCGAGAGCGGCCGCGCTCGAGCCGATCGCGGCGCTCCGACACGAGTAGCGCCGCGATGGCTCGGTCACCTGCGCGCACTCGATGCGCGCTGTGCGAGCAGGTCCATGAACGTCCGCGTGTCGCTTGCGGAGAGCTCGTCAGCCGAGGCCGCGGCCGGGAGCAGTGGTCGCGCATGCACGGGAGCGAGTCCGGCCAGTCGCTCGGCCTTCGCCCGCAGCGTGTCGGCGTGCCTCGCCCGGATGCCGGGCAAGACCTCGCGCCCGATGAGTGCGATGCACTCGAGGACGTGGGCATGCTCGGTGTCTCCGGCGCTCACCACCAGGATGATCTCGTCGACGCCCGCGGCTTCGAAGCCGCGGAGCGTCGCGATGGCCTCCGCCGGCGTGCCGAAGATTCCCGCGGTGGAGCGATGCGTGGACGTGCGGTCACGTTCCGCGGCCATGAACGTCGGGCCCAACGAGGTCTCCCCCGGAGTGTGGCGAGCGCGACCGCTGTAGTAGTGGTCGAGCGAGTACTGCCAGAATCGGGCTCCGCGCTCGCCACGACGCTGCGCTTCGGCAGCGTCCTCGTGTACGAACGCCGGGATCGTGCACGCGACCCGCGGATTGACGACCGCGCCGATGGGACGGCAGCTCTGCAGCAAGGCGTGCTCGTAGGCTCGTACCCACGCGCGCGCTTCGTCCGGCGACAAGAACGCGAAGGCGAGCGCGCCCACACCCAACTCGGCAGCCTCGATGATTCGCTCGCGCTTGGAGCACGCCATCCAAATCGGAGGATGTGGGACTTGCACGGGCTTGGGGACGACGTTCCTCGGGGGTACGTCGACGAATCGACCCTGCATTCCCGCGAAGGGGGTCTCGGTCATGCAGCGGACGACCGCCTCGAGCCCTTCGCGCGCGGCGTTGCGCTTGTCGCAGGGGGCGATCCCGAAGCCAGCGAGCTCGGGGATCGACGACGACTCGCCAGCGCCGAACTCGACCCGCCCATTGGAGAGCACATCCAATGTCGAGAGCCGCTCCGCGATGCGGACCGGGTGATTGATCTGCGGGACGACGTGCATGATCCCGTGCCCAAGCCGGATTCGCTCGGTCCGCTGGCTGCACGCCGCCAGGAAGATCTCGGGAGCGCTCAGGTGCGAATATTCCTCGAGAAAGTGATGCTCGACGCACCAGATCGTATCGAAACCGGCGATGTCCGCCGCCTCGGCCTGGGCGAGCGCGTGCATGAACGCGCTGCGCTCGTCGCCGGGTCTCCACGGCTTCGGAACCTGGATCTCGAAGAAGAGCCCTACTTTCATCGCTTCACCACGGCCAGACGATAGCACCCTCGAACGATGTGCGGCACCGCCTCGCCCACATGCGTGTTTCCACGCGGCAACACGCACGTCGCCCGTGTAGGGAACGTTCATCGGGAGCTCGAATCGAATCGTCGGCAATGAGTTGCCTCCGGCACACGCCGCGGTCACAGTCGCGGCTCGTCCACGCGAATGCGTGCAGGTCTCGTGTCGAGCGAATCTCTCACCGACGAGTGTTTCACGATCCCCGTCGTGCGAACCGACTCCGACGCGCGCATGGTCTCCTTGCGCGACGATCGGCCGGTCTGGTCAGCGCTCGGCGAGCGCGACCTGCACGAGTTGCAGGCCACGGCCGCGCTGCTCGGGGGGCGCATCGAAATCCTCCACGAGCTGGACGTTCGCCCGGCCTCGGCCTCGCGCACGCAGGGCCAGCGAGGCACGGTGTTCTCGCTCGTGCCGTCGGGCGCGCGAGCCGGGGCTCTGTATGCCCATCTGACGGGACGCACGTTCGTCGAGCTGAGCGACGCGCGTTGTCTCCCGACGGCCTTCGAGGACGACGTCTTGTTCATGCCGCCGGAGCTGGTGACCGGTGAAACCGTCGATCACATCGTCGCTGCTCGCGGTCCGATGCCCGGCATCGTCTCCGGCGCCGATCTCGACGAGCTCCTGCTGCAGACGAGGATTCGTTCCGTCACGCCCATGACGCGTGGCACGCCGCGGCCCCTCTACGTATCCGCGGAGCCGCCGGCGTCGTTCGGAAGGCTGGCACTCGGCGAGCAGCTGATCCGTATCGGTGGCATCGCCGCCGAACGCACGATGCGCGAGGGACTGGGCAGTGGCGCGGCGGTGCTCGTGTTGGCGACCCATGCCGATGGCGTAGATGCCTCACTCGGCCCACTCGTGCTCTGTCCCAGCCGCTCGTGGACTCGCTCCGCGGCACCGCGGCCTCCCCGATGCGTGCAGGAGGACAGGTGCTTCCGCCTCGGCATCCCGTTGGCGCAGATGAAGGCGAGCGGGCCGCTCGTCACGCCGGAGAGCATCGCGGCGCGCGTCTTCGTCCTCGGCGTGTGCTGGGGCGCGAATCTGTCGTCGACGACCGTCGGACGCGGCTGGACGCTCTTGCCCGCGCTGCTCGCGAACCCGCGGATCGGAGCGCTCGTCGCCGCGTCGGGAATCTACCTCCCGTGCCGCGACGACCTCGAGGAGCTGACCCTACGGATGTCGGCGAGCGGCACCGTGGGGGCGGGGCTCCGCGAGTTCGTGGATGCGCAGGCACACCGCGGTGGTGACACGCGCTTCGTCCTGTTCGGCGATCCGCGCACGCCCGTGCCCGCGGCCGTCGGTGAACACCTCGAGCGTGCGCGTGCGGGCGCGCCGCGACGTGCGAGCCCAGCGTGCCACCCCGCCCAGCAGTGCTCTCCACTGACGTTTCTCGCCACGTATCTCGACGCCGTGCGAAGTGCAGCTCCGACGACGCTGTCCGAGCGATTGCAGCTGGCCGACCAACGAATGGCCGAGCTGTCGAGCTCGGCGACGTACGGGGTCGATCGGATCGGCGCGCTCCAAGCGGCGCTCTGCGAGCTGCAGTGCGCGTTGGGGCCAAGCCTCGTGCACAACTGGGCTCCACTCTGCGACGGACCGCGACGGCGCCTGGCTGCCGGTCACTGCGCCCACTGCGGCGCCGTCACCGAGGGGCACGAGCTCTGCTCGTCCGCCGGCTGGTCACGGCGGATCTGGCGGTGCGCGAACTGTGGCGTCGTCGCCGATTGCGATCACGCGGTCGAGCCGCTCGCCCTCGGGATCCGGGGCCGTGTCGCGCAGCTGTCGAGCGCGGAGGTTCGCGCGCCCTGGTACGCGCTGATCGTCTCCACCAACGGACGCGCCGGTACCTCGCACGTCGTGGCCTGGCCGAGGACTACGCACGGTGCGATGGCGGCCGAGTGCACGCTCCCCGCACTGCCGGACGGGCCCTTTGAGGTGGCCGTGATCGTCATGAGCGGCCTCCATCTGCACGCGGTCGGAGTGGTCGGCTACTGGGAGGCCGGGGTCCACGTGGCGTCGGCCTCCGAGGCACCCCGACGCTGCTCCATTGCATCGTGAATGGCTGCATCATGATACCGAGCCTCACCGACGACGAGATCACCTTCTTCGATACCCACGGGTACCTGGTCCTTCGCGACGTGCTCGAGGCCGCCGATGTCGCGGCGCTCGTCGACGCGGGTGACGAGCTCATCGCATCCGACATGCCCTTCTTCAGGGACGTCGAGGACGGCGCGAGCGGCTATCGTCACCTCGTCGAGCTCGACGACCGGTTCACGTCGCTGATCGCCCAGCCACGGGTGCTCGCAGCGATGTGCAGAATTCTCGGACCCGAGCTGCACTTGAGCTCGTCCCACCTCAGTTACCTCGATCCGCAGCCGAATCGCCGCGCGTGGACGAGTCGCTGGCACACGGACATCCACGGGCTCGAGCGCGACCTCGGTCCACGCGCACTGGTGCGGGTCGGGCTCAAGGCGGGCTTCTGCCTGACGGATCAGCTCGGCGCAGATACCGGCATGACGATGCTGCTGCCGGGCAGTCACGTCGTCCGTCCCGACCCTTTGCCAGAGAACGGCAGCGACACACCACATGGCGCCGTCCAGCCGTCGCTGCGCGCCGGCGATTGCTTGCTCTTCGAGAACCGCACGCTGCACACGACGGGGCCGAACCTCACCCGCAGGGTCCGCAAGTCGGTCTTCATCGGCTACACGTTTCGCTGGGTCGTACCGCTCGAGGAGCTGTCCGATCCCGATCGGCTACGTGCGCACCCCGATCCCAACGTCGCCGATCTCGTGCCCCGTGCGTATCGCGTGCCCGGCAACGGGGCGCTGCAGCGAATCTGCGACGAAGTGAAACGACCATGATTCGATCGCGTTGTACCACTCGAACCGATAATCACGGCGGTCGGCGGATCCGCATGGACCGCGGCGCGTCGACTGCTAGGCTCCCCCGGTACGATTGGGACGAGGACGGAGCCGCGCAATGCGTATCATGGGGATGACACTGGGGACCACGCGCGATGGCCTCGATCTGATGGACGGGAACGCGGCGTACTTCGTAGCGGGGCAGCCCCGTCGAATGATCGCCGAGGAGCGACTGTCCCGCGTCAAGCACGACGGCGGCATTCGACAGGCCATCCACTACTGCCTGGGCAACGAGTCGCTCGAGGACGTGGACCTGTTCGTCGTCACCAATTGTTGCGACGGAATTCCCGACCACGACCTCGTCGACGAGGTATTGCGACACGAACGCATCGACATCCCCCGCGACAAGGTCGTCGCCTGTCCTTCCCATCACCTCGCACACGCCGCGGCGGCCTTCTACTCCTCGCCGTTCGACGAGGCGCTCGTCGTGGTCGCCGACAACGAGGGCAACGTGATCGGCGGGCGTGAGCAGCCGTTCTACATCGACAACGCGCTCGAGAAGACCTCGGTCTATCGAGCAAATCGCTCTGGCATCGAGCTGGTCGACCGCTACCACGACCATCCGGGTGCCCTCGGTATCGGCAACGCCTACGCCCATTTCACCGAGTACATCGGGTTCGAGAGCTACCAGGCCGCGGGCAAGGTGATGGGGCTCGCGGCGTACGGAGATGCGGCCGCCGTCGGGGACCGCCCGCTGTTCGAGCACGGCCGCGACGGGCGGTTGACGTGTGCATTGGAGCCGCTCGCCAACAAGCGGCTCGCCGTGCGTCGGTTCCTTACCAGCGCAACCGGGCGACCTCACGGATACTTCGCGGCCGGCAGCACCGAGCACCCCGCCCCGGCGCAGGCCGACATCGCGGCCTACGTACAGCGTGAGACCGAGCTCGCGTTGATGAGCGTGGTCGAGCATGCAATCGAGCGCACGGGCGTTCGCGACGTCTGTCTCGCGGGCGGCGTCGCACTGAACTGCATCGCGAACGGCCGTATCCTCCGCGAGACTCGGACCTCGCGGTTGCACGTCGGCGCGTCCCCCGGAGACAGCGGGCAAGGCCTGGGCGCGGTGCTCTGGTACCTGAACCGCGGCGGCGCACGGAGGGCTCCACCGATCGCGGCGTATCAGGGACGTCCGTACACCTGCCAGGAGATCCGCGCAGCGATCGCACGTCACGCCGACGAGGTCGACGACGTCGAGGTGGCAGATCCGGCGGCCGCAGCGGCCCAGGATCTCGCCGACCACAAGATCGTCTTCTGGCACCAGGGCGCAAGCGAGTACGGGCCCAGGGCGCTCGGAAACCGCTCGATCCTGGCGAATCCCGATCGTGCGGAGGTCAAGGACACGCTGAACCATCGGGTGAAGCGCCGGGAGGCGTTTCGGCCATTCGCACCCGCGGTTCTGCAGAGCGCTGCCGAGTCGCTCTTCGGCCTGTCGAACAGCCCGTTCATGCACATCGCCGCACCTGCGAGCAGCCGCGCAGCACGCATCGCGCCAGGCATCGTCCACGTGGACGGCACCGCGCGCGTCCAGACGGTCGCGCCGGACTCGAACCCGCGACTGCACGCGCTGATCAGCGAGTTCGCGGCGCGCACCGACATCCCGATGGTGCTCAACACATCGATGAATTTACGGGGAGAACCCATCTGCGAGTCGCCGGGGGACGCACTGCGCTGCTTTCTCGAGACGGACGGGGATGTCCTCTATCTCGACACCTACCGCGTCACGAGGCGCTGAGCCGCTACATGCACAGGAAAGGAGATGAGACCATGAAGAAACAGAAATGGACCAAGCCCGTCGTTCGCGTCCGCGCACTCCAGTGCGGATGCTGAAAGCGACACGTTCGTGAAAGGGGCGTAGGCCCCGATCACGGCTCGTATGCCTCCGGCCTTGTTGCGTGGAACAACACGGCCGGGGGCCTGTTCCCGTACGCGAGGCTGCCAACATGATGGATCTCGATACCCCGAACTCGTCTTTTCCGAGTACCGCCTATCTCGGACTATCGTATCTGTGCAACATGCGCTGTGCCCACTGCTACGCGATCGAGGAGTCGCGAAGCCTCCAGCTCACGCTCGGCGAGGTCACCACCTTGCTCGACGACTTGGCCGACCTGTTCTGCTGCTCGCTCGTCTTCGGGCACGGCGAGCCGTTCCTCTACAAGGATGTATTTCCGGTCCTCCGTCACGCGAAATCACTCGGCATGAACACGATCATCATGACGAATGGGTCGCGCATCGACGACGACGTCGTCGGCAAACTCTGTGCAGAAGACGTCGCGCCCTATCGCCTCTACCTGAGCCTCGATCACTGCGAGCCGGAGCGACACGACGCCCAGCGCCGGGTTCCGGGCGCATACCGCATGGCGGTGGACGCCATCCGCCGCCTGCGTGCTGCGGGGCTGGACGCGCGCATCAGCAGCACCATCGACGTTGCGGACCCACGTCCCGCGCAGATGTGGATCGACCTATGTGACGAGATCGGCGCACCCGGAATCTCGTTGCTGACGATCCGCAACAAGACCGTGTACACGCAGCCGCAGGTCCAGCGCTATGCGGAGGTTCTGCGCGACCTCGTGCGGCTCACGGTCGAGCGCAGCGATCTCGAGATCCTCCTCCACGATCCACTCGTGTTCAGGTTCGTCGACACGCACGCGTTGCCGCCGCACATCTACGAGAAATTGGTGCTCGAGAACAAGTGCACGGCCGGAACGGAGCGCATCGCGATCCAGCCGGATGGCACCGTCAAGACCTGCAACCTCGTCGACGGGCCGGTGCTCGGCAACATTCGCGAGCGGAGCATCAAGGAGATCTGGTCCCAGTCGGAGTACCTCGCGCGCATCCAGGCGCGTCACCACGCCGGCTCGCTGCGCGGATGCGAGAGCTGTCGTGGATACCTCGAATGCCGGGGCGGCTGCCCTGCTTTTTCCGATGCGAGCGAGATCGACCTCGTGCGTGACGCACGCTGCGACGCCCTGGAAGGCGCCGCAACGACGCGGCGTCGCCTGGCGGTCGTCGAAACCCTTGCCGATCGCTGATCGATCGCGCGCCCTCGAGGAACAACACCATGGTACCTGCTCCACAATCCGCTGCCGCGCAGCTCTGGCGCGTCAATCCCAAGTGTCGACGCCGCAAGAGCTCGAACGGGATCAACCTTGTCTTCGTGCCCGGCCAGAACGTCGTGCTGGAGCTCAACGTCGTGGCCGGCGAGATCCTCGAGGTGTTCGACGAAGCACCTGGGAGCTACGGTCGCGTCTACGCGCGCCTCCGCGATTGCTACGAGATCGAGAACGAGTCGCAGTTCGAGCTGGAGGTCCAGCAGCTGCTCGAGCGTCTGATCACACACGAGATTCTCCTCGTGGCCGAGGGAACCACGCCGTGAAGCCGAAGATCCTCTTCGTGAATCCCCGCTACGGCGGGCGCGACGGCCTCGTCATCCTGCCGCTCGATCAAGCCTCCGCAGTCGCCTATGCGCTGCACCGGGGCTACGCCGCCGACGTCGTCGACCTCGCCTTCGATCCCGACGACAGCCGGCTCGAGGTGGCGCTGCAAGCCGAGACCTACGACCTGATCGTGCTCACCTGCATCACCATCTGCTTCCGGACGGCTGTCGATGCGGCGCGGGTGATCAAGCGCTGCCGGCCGAACGTCCCACTGGCGATCATGGGCGAGCACGTGACCTATCGTCGCGAGGAGACGCTCCTACGGCATCCGGAGATCGACTACGTGATCAGCTTCGAGGCGGAGCAAACCGTGCTGGAGCTCGCCGACGTCGTGGCCGGTACAGCCGGCTCGGTCTCGCTGAGCGAGATCCGAGGTATCACGTATCGCGCCCGCGCCGGCGGGCTCGCGACCGTCGGGCGCACGCCGGGTATCCAGGTGAATCTCGACCGCTCTCCCATCGCGGATCTGGACATTCTTCCGCCCCCGGCGAAGCATCTCTACGCGCTCTCGCGGTACCTCGAGCGTGATCACGAGACGACGGTGATCACCACGAGGGGATGCACGCACCGCTGCAGCTTCTGCCATCGTTGGCGCTACGGACGCAAGCTGCGCAACTGGTCCATCGCGCGCGTGATGGACGAGGTCACGCAGAACCTCGAGGATGGCTATCGGGCGATCTTCTTCCAGGACGACGTATTCTGCTACGACAAGTCGCGGACGGAGACGTTCTGTAACGAGCTCTTGGCCCGCGGTGACGAGATCGCGTGGAACTGCAACGTGCGCGTCGACGACTTCGATCCCTGCGACGCGGAGCATGGCAGGCTCGCGCGGCTGATGAAGGAGGCGGGGTGCTACCGCATCTTCGTCGGGATCGAAGCGTTCGATCAGGAGTTGCTCGACCGGAGCCGGAAGCGCGCGCAGGTCGAGCTGATTGGCCGATTCGTGCGATTCTGGCAGGACCAGGGCGTACAAGTCCACGCGTCCTACATCATCGGGCTGCCCGGGGACAGCGAGCCGAAGATCCAGCGGCGGGTGGAGCTCGCCCTCGAGCTGGAGACGGACCTGGCGAGCTTCAATCGGATCTTCCCCCACCCGGGCACGCCCTACGGCGACTCGCCGCAGAAATGGGGAATCGTGGTGCCGGATCCGCACTGGTACGAGAAGAACGAGTGGTGGGAGAGCGCCGTTGCGGGGACGACCGAGCTTCCGCCGGACGAGGTCTACCGACTGCAGCAGCTCGCGCTCGCGACCTACACCTCGGCGACGATGGGGCAGGGCGTCGCGTGAGCGCGTGTGGCGACACCACGCTGGCCCTGCTCGGCGGGTCGCCGCGGCTCCCCGACGGTCCCCGCCGCGTGCGGCAGTTCGGCCCCGAGGTCGCCGGCCGCATCGACGAGCTGCTCGCGACACGTCCGCTCTCGTCGCTCTTCGGTGATCACGACGTCGCTGCCTTCGAGCACGAGTTCCGTGATCGGTTCGGATTCGGCTGCGCGGTGGCGGTGAGCTCGGGCACGGCCGCGCTCCACTGCGCCCTCGTGGCGTTGGGCATCGGGCCCGGCGACGAGGTCGCGGTCACCTGCCTGTCCTTCGTGGCGACGGTTTCCGTCATTCTCCAGGTCGGTGCGACCCCGGTCTTCGTCGACATCGATGCGTCCACGCTCGCCGTTTCGGTCGCCGACCTCGAACGCAAGGTGTCGGAGCGAACGCGAGCGGTGCTGGTCGCCCACCTCTTCGGCATCCCGGCGGAGCTCGAGGAGTTGCGCAGGTTGTGCGACGCACGGGGCTGGTGGCTGGTCGAGGACGCGTGTCAGGCCCACGGCGCACGATTCCGCGGGCGGTCCGTGGGCGCCTTCGGCGATGTGGGGTGCTTCAGCTTCAACGTCAACAAGCTCATCCAGACCGGCGAGGGTGGCATGGTCGTTTCGTCGGACGTGCGGCTGTGCGAGCGCGTGCGCGAGCTGCGGGTCAACGGGCTCTCGCCCTTCGGGCAGGAGCGGCTCGGCTACAACTACACGATGACCAACCTCCAGGCGCTGCTCGGGCGCTACCAGCTCGAACGCTTCGACGAGACGCTGGAGCGGCGACGGATGCACGCGGAAATGATCGCGGAGGCGCTCGAGCAGCACGTCGAGGTGGTCCGCGAGGTCCGGCCCCACGTCACGGCATCTCACTACGGGGTTCCGTTCCTCGTCGACGGCCGCGACGGGGCGGAGCGAGAGACGGTCATGGCGGCGCTCGCTTGCGAGGGCATTCCCGTCAGCGGCGTATATCAGCTGCTCTACGCGCACGAGACCGTCGTCGGGCGGCACCCGCGCGGGGCGCCGTGCGCAGAGGGCGAGCGCATCGTCGGGTCGTTGCTCTCGATCCGCCCCGACCATCTGTTCGTCGATGCGGATGTCGTCGCGATCTGCGAGGCCATCGAGAAGGTGATGTCGCAGGTCGCCTCGTTGAAGGTCGCGCTCGGCGACGACGTCCGCCCATCCGTCCCGGCACCGAGCCGCGTCGCGCACGTGTAGTACGACCATGCATGCGCCGCAGTACGAGATCGAAGGCACGGTCAACCTCGACTCTGACCCCTGCTGGCTCGATCCGACGACGTGTCCGACGTTCCAGCAGCGCTATCGCGAGCTCCAGGGGCTCCTCGTCGACGCAGTGGAGCGCGGAGACAGCAGGACGATCTACAAGTTCGGCTACGGCGATTATCTGTTCCTGACCCAGCAGTCGGTCGGTAGCGCACGAGTCGGATTGCGCGCGCTGCGAAAACCCTATGCGTCCATCGAGCATGCGTCGTTCGTGGACGGTGCGTCGCTCTGCGACCACTATGCATGTGCCGTTTATCCAGAACACATTGCACGCTTTGGCGAAGTCATCAGCCGGCGCATCGATTTTCCTGCCGAGCTCGTATCCGCGCTGGTCGCGAGCAGGTGGCTCTTCCAGCGGTTCCGCGGAGCGATCGGCTTGATCGGCGCCGACACGAAGCTGCGCCTGATCCGTGGTCTGATGGACGCCCCCGAGTACCGCGCGTACCTCGGCATCGAACGGTTCGAGGACTACGTCTGCATCCCGCAGCGATTCGCGTGTGACGACGCCCGAGGCACCGAGCGCGAGGTCGCGCGACAGCTGGAGCGATCGCGGTCCCGCATCTTCTTGGTTGGCATCGGTCACGTCAAGTCGGGGCTTCTGCACCGTATGAAGCAGCACGCGAATGCGGTCTTTCTCGATGTCGGCCAGGGGATCGACGCGCTCGCGGGGATCATCGACACGGAGCGGCCCTTCTTCGGCGGCTGGGTGAACCACCGGACGCCAGATGCCTCGCTCTACGAGGACATCGACTATCTCACGTGCCTGCCCTACGCGTTCCTCAACTCGGTGTGAGGCCGACGCGTGCGCGCGCCTCGGCCGAGACCAGAACCGGCGCGGACGCGCCCCAGCGGACGCGGCCCAGGATCGCTGCGCGAAGGGCGAGCCACGTCGCCCGCGGCCACGAACGTCATGCGGGGACTTGCGGTGCGCGGACAGCTGTGGTGACGTCGGCCCGCGCAGCGGCGAGAGAGGCGCGCCTCGATGTACTTCCAAGAGCTGATCTTCACCCTGCAGCGCTACTGGGGAGAACGGGGTTGCCTCCTGGCGCAGCCGTACGATGTCGAGGTCGGGGCGGGGACCATGTCGCCGTCGACCTTCCTGCGTGCGCTCGGCCCGGAGCCCTGGAATGTCGCCTACGTGCAGCCATGCCGACGGCCTGCGGACGGTCGCTACGGTGAGAATCCCAACCGCCTGTACCAGCACCACCAGTTCCAGGTGGTGCTCAAGCCCGCGCCGAAGAACAGCCAACAGCTGTACCTCGACTCGATCGCGGCGATCGGGATCGACCCATTGCGTCACGACATCCGCTTCGTCGAGGACAACTGGGAGTCGCCGACGCTCGGCGCATGGGGGCTCGGCTGGGAGGTCTGGTGCGACGGCATGGAGATCACCCAGTTCACCTACTTCCAGCAGTGCGGTGGCTTCGAGTGTCGACCGGTCGTGACCGAGCTGACCTACGGGCTCGAGCGGCTCGCGATGTTCATCCAGGACGTCGACGACGTGTACTCGGTGCAGTGGGTCGAAGGCGTGACGTACGGTGACGTGTTCCGCGCGAACGAGCGCGAGATGAGTCGACACGCGTTCGAGCTCGCCGATACCGACGCGCTCCTGCAGTGGTTCGCCGGGTGCGAGGCGGAGGCCGGTCGTCTCCTCGAGGCAGGTGCGGTCCTGCCCGCATACGACCATGCGCTCAAATGCTCGCACTTGTTCAACCTGCTGGACGCGCGAGGCGCGATCTCGGTCACCGAGCGAGCGGCGTACATGAAGCGAGTCCGAGACACCACGCGCGACTGTGCGCGGGCCTACGTCGACAGTCGCAGCGACGCGGGGTGGCCACTGCTGCAACGCGCCTGGACGGTCGGCGAGCAGGCGGCGCCGCTCGAGGGTGCACACGCGTCGGCGTGGTGGTCGGATTACTCGACGAAGCGGAGCCGCACGACATGAAGCCGTTATTGCTGGAGATCGGCGTCGAGGAGCTCCCCGCCAGGTTCGTGGCCGACGGTGCGGCCGCGCTCGTCGCGACGTTGATCGCAGGCCTCGACGACGTTGGCCTCGCACACCGGGCCGCGCGAGTGTTCGCCACGCCACGCCGACTGGCGGTGCAGGTAGAGGTGGAAGAGGCCACCGCGGAGCAGAGGCGGACGATCCTCGGCCCGCCCGTGGGCGTGGCATTCGGAGCCGACGGCAAGCCGACCAAGGCGGCGAGCGCTCTGGCGGCGCGCGCCGGATGTGGCGTCGAACAGCTCACCCGCGTCGAGACGGAAAAAGGCGTCTATGTGGCGGCCGAGGTGGCCCTGCCGAGCCGGCCTGCGCTCGAATTCCTCCCCGCGATCCTCCGACGCGCAATGGCGCTCGAGTTTCCGAAATCGATGCGTTGGGGCGATGTCGCCGCAGCGTTTGCGCGACCGGTGCAGTGGATCTGTTGCCTCTTCGGTGACACCCCCATCGATGTCGTGTTCGCGGACGTTCGATCGGGTCGACGCTCGTACGGGCATCGCTTCCATCACCCCGGCCACTTCGAGCTGGCGACTGCCGCCGACTACGAGCACGAGCTCCGTATCCGCGACGTCATCGCTGACGTCGACGAACGGCGACGTGTGCTCGACGCGCGTCTGACCGTGTGCGAGACGGAAGCTCGCGGGTCCTTGGTGCCTGCCCCCGAGCTCCGCGAGGAAGTCCTGTTCCTCGTCGAGAATCCGAGTCCGGTGTCCGGCGCGTTCCCCAGCGAGTACCTCACGCTGCCCGAAGAAGTCCTGATGCAGGAGATGCAGCGACACCAGCGCTACTTCGCGCTGAAGGACGCCGATGGAAAGCTGCTCCCGCGTTTCGTGGCCGTGTCCAACACGGCTGTGCGTGACCCCGCAGTCTCGGTTCGCGGGTACGAGCGCGTGCTGCGGGCGCGCCTCGCCGATGCACGCTTCTTCTTCGACGAGGATCGGAAGCGAAGCCTCGCCTCGCGCGTGCCTGCACTGCGCGACGTCGTCTTCCACCACGCGCTGGGAACCGTCGCCGAGAAGGCCGTCCGCATCGAGGTGCTCGTCGCGCACCTCGCGGAGCAGACGGGTCGCGCTGCGCTGGTGCCCGCGCTCGTCCGCGCTGCCGCACTCGCCAAGGCCGATCTCTCGACGCTGATGGTCGGGGAGTTTCCCGACTTGCAGGGGGTGATGGGCCGGGAGTACGCGCGACACGATGGCGAGCCCGACGTCGTGGCACAGGCGATTTCCGACCATTACCTGCCGCGCGGCGCCGAGGACCGACTACCGGAGCACGACAGCGGAGCGCTGCTCGGGCTGGCCGATCGACTGGACAGCCTCTGTGGGTTGATCGCGGTCGGCGAGGGACCGACGAGCACCAAGGATCCGTTCGCACTCCGGCGTGCGTGTGTCGGGGCGATTCGCCTCGCGGTGGAGAAGGATCTCGGGTTCTCGCTGGCCGATGCGGTGGGTCGGGCCGACTCGCTGCTCGACGCCAAGCTGCGCGCCTCCAACGGCGCACTGCGTGGAGCGGAGCTCCGGGATGCCGTGGTCGCTTTCTTTCGTGCGCGAATGAAGGCTGCGTGGGCGGTCCGCGTTCCCGCGGACATCGTCGAGGCCGTGCTACAGGCCGGGTGTGACGACATCGCACAGGCGCATCGACGGGTCGCGGCGCTCGCCGACCTGTCGCGACGCGACGGTTTCGACGCCGTGGCGGCGCTCTTCAAGCGCGTCGTCAACATCTTGCGCAAAGAGGGCGCGACTCGCGGGTCCAGCGTGGACGTCGCGTTGCTCGTCGAGCCGGCCGAGCTCGCATTGCATGCCGCGATCCAGGCGATTTCCCGCGAGGTCGACGCCGCGGTGGCCGAACGGAGCTTCGGCAGGGCCTTCGCCGTCCTCGGCGAGCTGCGCGACTCCGTCGCGAACCTCTTCGACACCGTGCTCGTCGTGGCCGAGGACCCTGCAGTGCGCGCAAATCGAATCGCATTGCTCGGCTCGATCGCCGATCTCTTCATGCCGCTCGCGGACTTCTCGGTGCTCACGCTCGTCCGCTGACGCGGTCGCTGCTCTCGTGTGGCTCGCGGTTCGCCTCACGGCCGGAACGGCTCGGTGCCATCCGGACCGTGGCCGCAGCGCGCACGGAAGTGACGCGAGAAGCGGGTACGCGCGAGACGCAGGCGCGACTTCGCGGTTCCCACGGGTACATCGAGGACGTCCGCGATCTCCTCCATGCTGAACCCCTCCCAGTAGTGGAGCTCGAGCGGGATGCGGAGCAGCTCCGGCAAGCACCGCATGCACTCCCGCACGATCGCGGAGACCTCGTTCTGGCGGACCCGCTCGGTCGGTGTCGTGTTGGGATCGACGACGACGGGGACGGACGCGGGGTCTTCGTGGTTGCGACGGGACTCTCGCAGGTGATCGAAGAGGCGGCTCCGGGCGACCGCGAGAAGATACGCGCGCACGGACGACGTCGGTGTACACGGATCACCGTCGCGCAAGAACGAGATCAGGGTCTGCTGGATGAGGTCCTCCGCCGACGCCGGCAACCTCGCGTCGAAGAACCGACGCAGCATCGGCAGATGGGACGACAGCAGCAGCGAACCAGCCTCCCGATCTCCGCCGCGCCAGGCGGCGAGGAGCTCGCGGTCTTCCTTCATGGTGCTCGTCGCCTTCCAGCACGTGTATGCCGTCGCTCGTTCGTCATTTCTCGCTCGCGCTTCCATCGGTGACCGGACGTCCGGGCGCATACAGATGCACCAGTCGCGTCGGATTGCGAACACCCGCCGCCGCCAGCGTCGACGACTCGTAGTCTGGCCGACCCGCCCTGACCGGGCCCCACGCAGGCACACGGACGCGCGTCGCCGCGGCCCACAGCGGCATGTGCAACGACTCGAAGCCGTCGGCAGCAGCCGTCAAGGCCTCGGCGGCCGCCTCGGCGTCGCCGTTCTCCAACGCGACGAGGCCACGCAATTGCTCGGCATGGACCGCCGCCAGCGCATTCTGCTCGCGCCCCAACATTCGAATGGCTCGCCGCGTCGTCCGAAGGTGTTGCGGTGCCTGGGTGTCGACGAATGCAGCGAGCGCGGAGCGCCCGAGCGTGGCGACGCACTGGAGGCGCAGTAGCGTCAGCTTGTGGCCCATCTGCCGGCGAACGAGCTTCCACGCGAGGCTCGCGGCGGCCGCCGCACGCTCGCCCGCGCCGCAGTATGCATGCAGCCACGCGCGGCCGAGATAGACGATGGCGTGGGGCAGCACGAAGCCCTGGCTCGGCCACCGTTCGAGCGTCGCGTCGAGCACGGCGAAGGCCTCGTCGGGACGGTCGTCGAACATCAGCGAGCGGTGCTCGTCGGCAAGCATGGTCAGCGCGAGCACGCGGTTGCCCCGCTCCTCGGCCTCGCGACGCAGGCTGGCGACGCGCTGGCGATACTCGTTCAAGCGTCCCATCTGCTCGAGCGAATTCGTGATGGCGGTGTGCGCTGCGAGCAAGTCGTGCGGGACACCGCTGCAACGCTCGCGGAACTCGGTCTCGGCCGCTTCTGCGGCGGAAAGTGCCGTGGGCCAGTCGCCGCGGTTGAGGGCGGCGTGGGCCTGGACGACGCGAACCATCGCGGACGCGTACGCATCGCCGCACCGTTGCGCGATGCCCTCGGCCTCCGCGAGCATCGCCCCGACGCGCACGTCGTTCGGGTTCATCATCGAGCGCACGTTGGCGACGCGGACGAGCGCATGAGCCACGCGCTTCGGCTCACCGGCCCGCAGCGCGAGCAACGTCGTGAGGTTCGCGAAGTACGCCGCCTGCAACATGTCGACCTGCGACACCCCGTGCCCGATGGACCAACACGTATCGATCTGGCTCAGGCGGGTGGCGCCGACCTCCGCCTCGGATCGCTCGCGATATCCGAACCCTCGGATGCCGAGGTAGACCAGATGAAACAACGTCCAGCACAGCAGCCCGAAGAACGTCTGCGGTGCGCGCAGACCGACCTGAGCGAGCACGAGATCCATCACCGGGCGCGCGCGAAAGACCTGGCCGCAGCGCAGGAGCTCGTGCACCGCCGAACGTCGCAGCTCCAGTGCCTCTTCGGGGCTGACGCCTTCGGCCGCCGCCAGGAAGGTCGCGCCGGCGTCCTCCGAGCGACCGGCACACCGCTCCGCCTCGCCGAGACGGCGCAGCACCGAGCGGCGCAGCTCACCGGCGCCCTGCCACGCGAGCGCATCGCGGTACATCGCGATCGCGCGGGTGAACGCGAGGTTCTCCGCCGCAGCATCCGCGGCACGGATCAACCAGGGCAGCGCGTCCACCGTCGCGCCGGCCTCGCGGTAGTGCCAGGCGATCAGCTCCGGCTGCGGAGCGTGGTCGGCGAGGTGCGCCTCGGCGAGCGCTCGGTGCATCGCCGCGCGCCGAGCGGGCTCGATCCGCCGCTGGACCCCTTCGCGGATCCGATCATGGAAGATCTCCACCGCGGTCTCGCCATCGCTTCCGGCCGACCGCACCAGCATCGCTCGGCGGAGCTCGACGAGTGCAGCCGTCGCCGCCGCGCCCGCGACATGTGACACGAGTGCTTCACGGATGGGCCCCTTGGCGATCGCGATGACCTCCAGCATCGCCGTGGCCGATGCGCCGAGGCTTGCGATGCGTTCGGCGACGAGCGCATCGAGCGACGGCTGCGAACCGACATCGTTCGCGGCGATTTCGTGCGCGTGACGCACGATGAACCGAGCGAGCTCGATGACGAACAGCGGATGGCCCTGCGTCTCGTGCGCGATGCCCTCGGCGTACGTCTGCAGCGAGTCGCTGGACAGCACGCTGCACGCCAGCGCGACCGCATCCTTCCGGCGCAGCGGCGCGAGCTCGACGGATGTACGCGCGAGGTCGGGCGCGGCCGTGTGGAGCAGGGCATCCAGTCGTCGCGCGCCGCTCGGATCTTCGGAGCGATGACTGAAGACGAACAACGCTCGCGGGATCTCGGTCCCACGCAGCAGCTCGCCCAGCACGTTGACGCTGTCGGCGTCGATCCACTGGAGGTCGTCGATCCAGATCGCGAGCGGGCTGCGATCGGCGAGGCGACAGAGTAGCTCTTTCAGGGCCATTGCCGCGCAACGGAGCGCCTCCTGCGGATCTCGCACCGTCGCGCTGGGGGGTGCGTCTGCGACGGCGGTGACCTCCAACAGTCGGGGAAAGAGCTGCGCGAGCGCGCGGATGTGACGGGGCAACAAGTAGGGCACGACCTGCGTCGGCAAGCGACCGAGGTGCTGGACGGTCGCCACCATGAGGGCGTCGAGCCCCATGTATCGGACGGCTTCTCGTTCGTGACAGCGTGCCGAGAGGACCGCGTATCCGAAGTCGTTCTGCAGCTCGCGCAGAAATGCGCGAGCGAGTGTCGTCTTGCCTACCCCCGAGACGCCCGACACCGTCAACACTGTGGGGCACTCGGCGCGAGCCCGTGCGGCGCGGTGCATCCGCGCGAGCTCGTCGGTTCGTCCCACCAGCGTCGCACCGGGCTGCTCGACCACCTGCGATCCATCCCGCCCGAGCACCGTCAGGACCTCCGTACCTCCGGCCCGGTCGCTGGGGTCGCTCGCGGTCAGACGGTGAAAGAGATCGCGGAGGTCGGCGTCGCCGGGGCTCGCACGCCACGCGCCCGTTCCCGTGACGGTCGGGAGCTCGCCGTGTACGGCGAGATACAAGAGCACGCCGAACGAATACCAGTCGCGTGCGGGCGACAGCGTGGCTTCGGGCGCGCGATAGCCAGGGGTTCCCCCCGGGCTCGCCGAGCGGGACCAAGTCGGCTCGGAGTGTCGATCGACGAGGTCCGAACCGAGTCCGAAGTCCAAGAGCACGACGCGGTCCTCGGCGGTCACGAGCACGTTGCTCGCCTTCACGTCGCCGTGGACGCGATTGGATCGGTGCAGGAAGTGCAGTGCCTCTGCGAGCTGGCCCAGCAGCGCGCGCATGCGCACGCGCGGCGACGAGTGCGGTTCTCCGGGTCGCGCATCGCGGTGGATCGAGCGGACGATGTCGACGCCCTCGATCCGCTCCATCACGAGGTAGGGGCGACCGGCCGCGCACCCGAGCTCGTACAGGCGCACGATGCCGCGGTGTCGTAGATCGACGGCTGTACGGAACTCCTCGCGCAGACGGTGCCCCGCGCCGTCGTCGTCCAGGACTTTGATCGCGAAGGGCTCGCCCGTCTTCGCGTCGTGGGCCGCATAGACGGCACCCATGCCGCCGCGGCCGATTCGCCGCGTCAGCACGAATCGACCGAGTCGCACCGGTGGTGGACGACCGCCGAGTTGCTCGGACAACGACGACAGCAGGAGCTGATCGTCCAGTGTCGAGGCGAGCGGCTCGCTGGATCGGCTCGTCATCGGCTCGGCATCCCGAGGCGCAAGGGGCCCGCGCAAGGCCTGTGCCTCCGGGGTGGGTTGCTCGGGCAGGTGCGCGGGCCGGGAAAGGGCGCGCATCGCTCCCGGTCCCGCGAGCTCGTCCGTTCGGACGCGGTCGTTCGCTGTGCCATGTGTCTCGTAGCAGGTCGGCCGTCGGCGCGGTTCGTTGCACCACTCGTTCGCGGAAGTCGAAACGCGCGACGGCTGTCGGGTCGCAACCTCCGGCGTTTCGATCGGTTCGAGGTCGTGCTAAGCCCACGGGCGTGCTCCGCGAGCTGCTGCAGAGCCGGCGGCCGTCGGCCCCGGGACCGAAGGGGCTCGATCTCCTGCTCGGCCTGAGGGCCCTCCAGCAGGACCCGCTGGCGTTCGTGACGGACCTCCAACGCAGCCACGGCGACGTGGTGCGGATCCGCCTCGGCCCGCAGGACATCTTCCTCGTCACCCACCCGGCCGCGATCGAGCACACCTGCAAGAACCATCGGGTGTACGTGCGTGGCTCGATCGGCGACCGAGCGCGAGAGCTCATCGGAAACTCGCTCATCGTGTCCGACGGTGACTTCTGGATCCGCCAGCGCCGGCTGCTGCAGCCGGCCTTCCGGCAGGAAGTGTTGGCGACCTACGTCTCGGCGACCGACGCGGCCACCGCCGCCTTGATGGATCGCTGGGACGAGCACGCGGCGGCAGGACGTCCCGTCGACATCGCGGTCGACCTCGCTCGGCTGATGCTCGATGTCACCTGTCGAGCGCTCTTCGGCGTGCCGTTGGCGCAGCAGTCGGAGGCGGTGGCGCGCAACCTGACGGAGGTGCTCGACCTGACGGTCCGACGCGCCCGCGAGGTGCTGCCACTTCCGCTGTGGCTACCCACCGAGCGGCATCGGTCGTTCCGGCGTGCACGACTCGATCTCGATCGGCTGATCGCCGAGCTCTGCGACCAGCCGCGCAACGGGCCGGGCGATCGAAGGGCGATGGTCGACATCCTCCGCGATTCCCGGGACGAGCAGGGCCCGATGAGCGAGGGTCAGCTGCGCGACGAGGTATTCGGGCTGCTGTTCAGCGGCTACGAGTCTCCGGTGCGCGCGCTGACCTGGACGTTGTACCTGCTCGCTCGACATCCCGAGCACTACGAACGCGTTCGCGACGAAGCGTTCGAGCTGGGCGATGCGCCCGTCGACATGCAAGCGCTCGCGCGTCTCGAGTACACGGGTGCGGTGTTCCAGGAGTCGATGCGTCTGTACCCGCCCGGCTGGATCCTCGGGCGCGAGGTCACGAAGGACGACGAGATCGGCGGGTTTCCGATCTCGGCCGGCGCGTACGTCATGTACAGCGCATGGGTCACGCACCGCCGCGCGGATCTCTGGTCGCAGCCCCTCCTGTTCGACCCGTCGCGCTTCGAGCCGGAACGCGCCGCGAAGATCTCGAAATTCGCGTACTTCCCGTTCGGCGTCCCGCCCCATTCCTGCATCGGCGCCGGCTTCGCGACGATGCAGGCGAAGGTGGCACTCGCCGCCATCGCGCGACGCTTTCGGCTGGAAGTCGTCGGTCGAGCGCCGGTCGAGCCGGCCGCCGGGGCGACGGTGCGTCCACGACACCCGATCCAGCTACTGCTGCGGTCGACGTGAGTCGTGTGGTGCTTTTTTGCGACGCCGGTGGTCGCATCGGTCGTTGCGATTCGCCACGTCCGGGTCCACCGCGCCTGCCATTGTCGAGCGGCATCCCTCCTGCACGACGCAGCGCCCCGATGCACACCCCACGATCGACCCTACCGTTCGTGCTCGTTCTCCTCGCGGCGGCTTGCTCGGTGGGAGACGGGCCCACCGCGGACCTCGGCTCGGCGCGCAGTGGCTGGCGGTCGACCGAGGTCGCGCTCGCGGGCGCGGGCATCCGGACCGGATGGAGCGGCTCGGCCACCGTGGGCGAGGGCGGCGTGCAAGGGCAGGCGATGGGGACCGTGGAGTGCCCGGACGGTGGCTCGATGACCGTCGATGCGGAAGCCGACGTCACCGAAGGGCGCACCGCAGGCGAGCTGTCGATCACGTTCGACGACTGCGTCGCGGAGGGCGTGACGATCGACGGTGCGATCTCGTACGCCGCGGTCGTGACGACGAGCGAGACGATGACGGACGTGACCGCGGAGGTGCACGGCGAGCTCGACTGGTCGGGTGGCGCCGAAGGCACGTGCGCGATCGACATCGAAGCGCACGTCGCCACGGGCGATGGAACCGCGACGACCTCGGTATCGGGCGGCCTGTGCGACCACGCGTGGATCGACGTGTTCGGATCCTGAGTCCGCGCAGTGAGTGACCCCGCGCCCGGCGAGTTGTGACGGGCAGTCCTGCGCTGGCGGCACGACGCCAGCGCGCTAGAATCGTCCGTCGAAGCGATGACGAGCGTGAAGTTCGAGGGGCGTCCGATCACGGTGGCGATCGGCGACCACCATCTCGTCGAGCTGCCCGTGCGAGTCGTGCGCGTGCGCATGACCGGGTTGCTGTTCGAGACCGACAAGACCTTCTTGCTGCCCTCGGCGATGCCGGGCATCCGCAGGCTCGTGCAGCTCTACGCGGAGCACCCCGGCATGTCGCTCGCCGTCACCGGCCACACCGACACCGTCGGTGGCCAGGACTACAACCTCGGGCTCTCGAACGAGCGCGCCCGCACCATGGCCCACTTCCTGCGCGACGAGGTGGACGGGTGGCTCGAGTGGTACGGCAAGCAGCCGTTCTCGCAGGCGTGGGGCGTGCGCGAGGACCAGCACATGCTGTCGGCGATCGTCGACGATGCGACGGGCGCCGCGTTCTACGCCGGCGACGTGCACGGCATCGTCGACGGGCCGACCCGCGATGCGGTGCTGCGCTTCCAGAGCGCGCGCGGGCTCGCGGCCGACGGGATCGCCGGCCCGAAGACCCGGCGTGCGCTCGTGGGCTCGTACATGGCCGAGGACGGCACGACGCTGCCGGCGGGCGCCGACGTGCAGCTGCTCGGTTGCGGCGAGCACCACCTCGAGATCCCGACGGACGATGGCAGAGAAGAGCAGGGGAATCGCCGCGCCGAGCTGTTCCTGTTCGATCCGGGGCCCGTCGATCCGCCGGCGCCCGCGAGCTGCCCGGGTCCGGGGTGCGCCTACGAGACGTGGAAGCAGCGCACCACGGAGACCCACGACTTCGTGCACGACGTCGAGCTCGTCGACTGGGAGGTCTTCGACTTCACGATGCACGGCGCGCGCGGCGAGAACCTCCACGGCGAGTGAGGCTCACGTGCCGGGCGCGCCGATCGTGCGGCCGGCCATGTAGGCGGCGGCGACCTTCTCGACCTTCGCCTGCAGCACCTTGCACTTCTCGATGAGTTTCTCGTTCGACGTGTCGCCATCGACGAGGAACGACAGCTTCTCGCTGTCGACGTCGACGAAGCCCTCCAAGCGACGCGGATTCATCGGACCGGCGATGCCCTCCGAGCGCTTGAAGCGGATGCGCGCGATCATCCCGGGGATGTCGTCGTGGCGCGCGGGCATCGGTGCATCGTGATTCACATCCGCTGTGCCGCCGCCGGCGAGGAATGGTGCGCCGTCGGGCTCGGGTTTCATCTCCGGCACGCGCTCGTTGGGCGCTCGCCCGCCGACCGGCAGGTGGGCCGCCATGATCCCGAGCCGCGGCACGATCAGCGCGAGCTGTTGCGGCCGCGCGCCCTGTCCACCGTCCGCGGTGATCCACAAGCCGTTGCCGGAGGGCGGCACCTCCAGCACGATGCCGACGTGGCCGTAGATCTTGTCCTTGAACTTGTTGAGCACGATGTATGTGTCGCCGACGCTGGGCAGCGTGTCCTTGTTCGCGAACACCCACGCCCGGTTGCCGCGGGGTCCGGGGCGGCCGTCGCCGGGGTCCGCGGCCGGGCCAGCGCCGAACGCCCAGCGCGTCTCGTCGTTCTGCGCGAGCTTCGTCATCATCTTCGGATTGACGTCCGTGCACGACGTCGCGGGGCCCAGGCCGTCGAACGGGTAGCTCGTCTTCCAGGGACCCTGATCGAGGTGGCCGGAGTCCTTGTCGACCGCGACTCCGCCTCCCGCACCGTGCCCTTTGGTCGGGTGGGTGTTGAACGCCGGGAAGAAGTCCGCGATGTTGGCGAGGATCGCCTGTCGTCGCCGCGCAGTCGGGTCGTCGATCACCTCCTGGATCGTGTTGTAGCGCCGCTTCACGACCATCTTCTGCGTGATCGACTTGCCCTCCGACTTCACCGCGACCTCGAAGAGGAAGACGCCCTCCTCGCGCGCCCGGAAGATCGCGGTGAACACCTTGGCCGGACGCTTCTCGCCCTTCGCACCCTCGATGGTCGTCTTCGCCACGAGCGGCGGCGTACGATTCTTCCGGAAGCGATCGGGCACCACGTCCGCTTCGGTCGTGCCGCGCTTCACCGTGATCTCCACGATCGACGGCGGTGCGCCATCGGTCGCCCCGCCGTCGTCGGGGAAGTCCTGCGACGTGCCGTCGGGGTCGATGAACTTGTTCACGACGGGCGTGTCCGGCACCGTCCACTTCAGCATGAAGACGCCACCGACGCGGGTGATCAGCTCGGCTTCGGCCATGGCGTCACGCTGCGGCGAGCTCGGGGAACGTGAGCTCGCAGTCACCCTCGATCGTCAGATCGTCGAGTCGTATGCGTCCGTCGCTGCCGGTGCGTCCCGTGAAGATCGTGGTGTCGGGCAGCACGAGCTCGAAGAGTACGTCGACGCGCGGTTGCCCGAGCGCGTCGAGCACGACGATGTCGATGAACGTGGGCTGCAGCGAGGACGGCGGCTCCGCGGCTACGTCCGGCGCGCGCGTGGGCACCGGCTCGGGCTCTACCGGCAGTAGCTCGCGGAGATCGACGATGGGGAACACGCGGCCGGGATCGACCCGCGGGCGGGCGCGCACGCGCCGGCGCACGCTCAGTCGGCTCGTCGCGCCGTGCTCGAGCTCGGCGGCGATGCGCTCGACCAGCTCGTGACGCGACACTGCGTCGTCGAACGTGGCGAGCCCGAGCAGCGCGGACAGCTCCGCGTCGCTCGGCCCGTGCGCGTCGCGCAGGCTCCAGCGCACGAGCGACGCGGCCTCCACGCCTTCGAGCCCGACGCCCTCGGCCTCGCCCGCGAACGACAGCTCGCACTCGTCACCCCCGGGGACATCGAACCGAACGGCGTCGAGTCGGCGCATGGCGTCGAAGCAGGGACCCACACCGGGGATCGATGTGACGGGCCGCCGAGCGACGCGGGCGAGCGCGGACTGGAGCGATGCGGCGCTGCGGTAAGGTCGACCGCCATGACCTACCCCGAGACCGCCGCGCCGGGTCGCCGCGCGATCGTCCGCGCGCTCGCGCGCACCCCCGACGAGGGCATCGCCGCCGTCGCGATCGAGCCCCAGTCCGCGCCCGATCCCCGCGAGCTCGCGGCCGATGACCTCGTGATCGCGGTGAAGAGCGCGAACGTCGGCTGGGTCGACGTGCTGATGACGAGCGGGCAGTACCAGCACGTGCCCGAGCCCCCGTACACCCCCGGGCTCGAGCTCGCGGGCGAGGTGGTGTGGCGCGGCGCGGACGTCACGGACGTCGAGCTCGGCGCGCGCGTGATCGCGGACGGCTTGCTGACCGGACCGCGCTCGCTCGGATCGCACCGGCGATGGGGCGGGTTCGCCAGCTACGCCGTGCTGCCCGCCCGCGCCGCGATCGCGATGCCGACGGGCTTCTCGTTCGACGAGGGCGCGTGTCTGCTCGGCGGCACCGAGACCGCCTACCACGCGCTCGTCCACCGCGCGAACGTGCATGCCGGCGACGCGGTGCTCGTGCTCGGCGCGACCGGATCGACCGGGCTCGCCGCGGTCGCGATGGCGCGGCTGCTCGGTGCGCGCGTGATCGCGGTGGGGCGCAGTGCGGCGAAGCTCGAGCTCGCGCGCGAGCTCGGTGCGCACGACGTCGTCGCGCTGGGCGATGGCGTCGAGCTGAGGGCCGAGGTGAAGCGGCTGACCGATGGTCGCGGCGCGGACGTGATCTACGATCCGATCGGCGGCGAGCTGTCGGTCGCGGCCCTGCGGGCGGCCGCGTTCGGCGCTCGCTTCGTCGTCGTCGGTTGGTCGAGCACACCGCTCGTCGCACGCAGCGGTCGCGACGCGAACACGTTGCCGACGAACCTCGTGCTGATGAAGAGCATCGACGTGCTGGGCTCGCCGGCGGTGATCGCCGTGCATCGCGACCCGTCGCTGCGGCCCGAGCGGCTCGCGCGCATCCTCGCGTGGGCGAACGCTGGCGAGCTGCGCCCGCACATCGGTGCGGTGTACACGATGGACGGGGTGCACGACGCACTGCGTGCGAAGTGGACCTCGGCGAAGCCGGGCAACGTCGTGCTGCGGCCCTGAGCGTCAGCGCGTGCGCAGGCGCGAGTGCACGCGCTTCACGCCCGCGACCTCTTCGACCAGCGCCTCGATCGCCTGCTGCGACGTCGTGTCGGCGACGATGCCCACGAGCGTGACCTCGGCATCCCGCACGGTTGCGATCACCTCGTGCGTGTCCTCCGGGCTGTCCGCGAGCACGCGCGCGACATCCTCGCGGATGAGCGCGTCGGTCTGCGCCGCGTGCTCGGCCGGCGAACGCCGCTCCTCCTCGCTGCCCGGCGCGAGCTCGGGCGAGCCGAGGGTCTGGCCGAAGCCGGGGGGTGTCTCCCAACGATCGTCGTCGCTGCCCATGTCCGGACACAGCTTGGGACACGTCGGCGCGCGCGCAACCGAGACCCGGCCCTGTGCCCCGTCGAGCTGGCGGACGGACGCGCGAGTTGCAGCCTCGTCGCGATGCGAACCGATCTCTACCTGCCGACGTTCATCGCGCTCGCGCTCGCCACCGGCGCCTGCGGGGAAAAGACCACGCGCACGCATGATCAAGGTTCACCTGCGCAGCCGGGCGAGCTGCCGGGCAAGGGCGCCAAGCCCGAGCCGCCGGCACCCGGCGGCGATCCGACGAAGCAGCAGGGCGCGAACGACCCGCACATGGTCGGTGCCGGACAGCCGGGCTCGAACGACAAGCCCAACGCGACGACCGTCGGGCTCGACGAGCCGCCGCCGGGCGATGCGGACGCGGCCACGAAGACCGCGCCTCGCTGAGCCCGCGCGTGCTCGCGCCCCGCGTCGATTTCCGTGAACCCACGGCGGGGATCGGCAATCCCTG
>CAZFKC010000029.1:0-52774 GCA_964519175.1 uncultured Nannocystaceae bacterium | reverse complement strand
TGCTCGCGCCCCGCGTCGATTTCCGTGAACCCACGGCGGGGATCGGCAATCCCTGCTCGTGCGCGCGTCAGTGCCGCTCGGACTCGCCGCGCTCGGCCTCCTCGCCGCGTGCGCGGCCGAGGGCGCGTTCGCCTGCGAGCACTCCGTCGAGTGCGAGGCGCCGGGCGTCGTCGGTCGGTGCGTCGCGGGCTACTGCGGCTTCCTCGATCCGGGCTGCGCGTCGGGCCTGCGCTACGGTGCCCACGCGCCGGCCGAGCTCGCGCTGTCCTGCGCGCCGTCGGACCGGCCCGCGGACGACGGCGACGGGATCGCCGACGACACCGGCAACGCGACGAAGGGGCCGCTCGCCACGGGCGGTGGCGAGCCCGAGGGCAGCACGACGAGCGACGACTCCGCGACGACCGACGGCTTCGACTCGAGCAGCTTCGTCGACGCGCCGCCCGTCTGTGCGCTCGAGCTCGTCGACGAGTTCGACACCGACGATCTCGTGCTCCGCTGGGGGCTCAGCTCCGAGATCTCGTTCCAGGTGACGTCCGGCGGCGGTGCGCTCGAGCTCCGCACCAGCGCGGACACGCCCGGCTCGGCGTGGATCGAGGCCCCGCTCGGTCCCTTCGTCGAGCGCGTCGTCGAGGTCACCTCGCTGGTGGAGCCCGACGTGCCGTACGCGTACGCATGGTTCGAGGTCCGCGCCGACGTCGTGTATCGCTTCGCGATCGAGACCGGTGTGCTGCGGATCGTCGTCGACGCGGAGGCACCGGCCCCGCAGCAGATCGAGCTCGCGCACGATCCCCATGCGCACCGCTGGCTGCGCATCGACGCGAGCGGCGGGCGTGTGCGCTACCAGGCCTCGCCGGACGGCGAAGCGTGGGTCGAGCTGCACTCGGCGCCGGCGCAGGACGACGCCCCGGCTTCCACCGTCGCGATCGGGCTCACCGCATGGGCCGCGACATCGAGCGATCCACGTATCACGCTCGATCGCGTCGCGTCGTGCACCTGGATGCCGTGAACCGTCGCACCCGTGCGGCAATGCTCCCCTCGAGTCGCCGCGTGCCGGCGCGAGGATGGGGACCATGACGACGGTGATGACGAAGACGAGGTTCGTGCTCGGCGCATCGGCGCTGCTGGGTGCGTGCTACGAAGGCGCGCGGGCGCAGGGACCCGGCACCAGCGAGTACCGCGAGCAGCAGGGCGCACCGGCCCCGTGCGGCACACCGCTCGCGGAGATCGACGGGGTGTGGGCCTACTCCAACGACTGGGACACCGGCACCGGCGAGTCCTGTGCGGGCGCCGCCGACAACGGATCGCTGCGCTACCAGTGCGTCGAGGTCGCGCAGCGCTACATGGAGGCGATGTTCGGCATGCCGGCGGTGTGGCGGGAGGTCTGGGTCGCCGCGGACATGTGCACGCACCATCCCGCCGGCACCACGGTGCACTGGGTGTCGGAGGGCTATCGACCCGCACACGGCGATCTCGCGGTGTGGACCGACGATGGCTACGGCCACGTCGCGGTGGTGCGGACGGTCTACGAGGACGCGATCGAGATCGTCGAGCAGAACTCGACGTACGACGGCGTCGACGTGCTCTACGGCGATCCGATCGGCGGCTACTTCCGCAGCTGGGGCACGGCCCCGGATTGCTTCGTGGCCGCGGACGCCAACGGCGGCGGAGAGGTACAGCCGCCGGTCGGTCCCGGCGTCGGGGATTCGAGCGACGGAGCGCAGTGCGATGCGCTCGGCTACGACGGCACCTGCATCGCCGACGTCTCGATGTGGAGCGAGGGCGGGCACTGCCGCGTGCGCGACTGCGGCGGCGAGGGCAAGACATGCGGGCTCATCTCCGACGCAGCCGGCTGGGGTTGCCTCGAGGGCACCGCAGGCTCGTCGGCGTTCGAGTGCAACGCGCTCGACTACGAGGGCACGTGCCTGAGCGGTGACGTGCTCGTCTGGGTGGAGAAGGGCGCGTGCAAGGTGCACGACTGCGCGGCCGACGGTCGTCGCTGCGGTTGGCGCGACCCGAGCATCGGCAACGACTGCATCGGCGACGGCGACGGTGGCGGCGCGGACGAAGGGGGTGGGCAGGCGACGCTCGTGGTCGCGGGCCACGAGCTGTGGGCGCGCGAGGCCGAGTGGGTCGCGTACATCGCCCGCGAGGTCGTACCCCTGCTCGAGGGCTCGCGCGAGGAGCGACTCACCGCTGCGGCACGCGTGACGTGGTGGTCGCTGAAGGAGGGCGTGCTCGATCTGGACGATGCGCTGTCGTACTCGAACTGCAGCGGGCCCGCGGGCGATCAGCACATCGGGCCGATCGACGTCTGCGGTGCGGATCGACCGTGGCAGGTCGGGCTCTCCGGCGCGCAGGTGCCGTGGCCGTACGTCGACGTCGAGGACACCGCGCTCGCGCTCTATCCCGGTCAGGATCTCACCGACGTGCTGTGGGCGACCGCAGTTTCGGCGGGACACCACCCCAGCACGTCGAGCGTGGGCGCGGCGATCGTCGCCTCGACCGGGGATCTGCGGCGATCGTGGCTGCTGCGCAATCCGGCGGTCGGTTTCACCGACCAGACGCTGGTCGTGACGAGCGAGTGCATCGATCAGAGCCTGAGCTGGTGCTACGGCACCGGCTGGGACACGAGCGCTCGATACGCAACGGACCGCGCCACCGCGCTGGACGCGATGGACGATCTCTACCGGATCCTCGACACGCTCGCGCCCGGCGATGCGCCGTAGCGACGCAAACGTTGCGGCGTCGCGACGGCCGTGCGTGCGCTACCACGAAGAGCATGGCGCACGAGCTCCGCTGCTACGAGTACGTCAACCGTCCCTACGGCGTGGTTCGCGATGCGCTGTGCTCCGATCTCGCGGGCATCCTCGCGCGCGCCACGAAGAGCGCGACGCATCGTGCCGACAGCCTGGCCGCGAGCCTGCGCGTGGAGCTCGGCGCGGTCGAGGTCGCTGCGGAGGTCGCGATCGAGCTCGTCGGCACCGAGGAGCGGCCGGCGCCCGCACGCGGCGGGGCCACGGGCACGGTCATCCACCTGCGCTGGAAGGCGGTTCGCGCCGCGGCGGCCTTCCCGGCGATGGATGCCGAGCTGGCGATCTATCCGCTCTCGAAGGACGAGACGCAGCTCGATCTGCGCGGTAGCTACCAGCCGCCGCTCGGTCCGCTCGGATCGATGGTCGACGCCGTGGTCGGCCATCGCGTCGCGGAGGCGTCCGTGCATCGCTTCCTCTCCGAGATCGCCGCGCTCTTGCGGGCCGAGCTCGGCGCACGCGTCGGCTGAGCGGTGCAGGTGTTTCGCGGCGGCGGACGCCGACCCGCATTCATTGCGGGCGCCCGTCGCTGCACGCGGTGACATGCTGGACGTCGGGAGTCGCACGCCTTGTCACGATTCACCGCACTGCTCCTGTTGGTACTCGCACTCGTCGCGGTCGCCGCGGTTCTCTTCGACGACGGCTTGCGCACCCACGCAGCCGCGCTCGGTCGCTACACGCTCGCGACCGCGATCGTGCTCGTCCCGATCCTCGCGGTCGGAGGGCTGGTCGGACACATCGCCAAGGGGGGCGCGGTGGCGGCCGGTGGCCGACCCGCGTCCGACGACCCGAGCGCACGCGCAGCCGCGCGCTAGCGGCGACACCACGCTCACCGCCGGCGACGCACGGCGAGCCACCCGAGGCCGAACACGAGCGCGTCCTCGGCGAGCCCGGCCACGAAGTCGGGCACGGGCGTCTTGCGATGCAGCGCGCCCCGCAGGTGGAACAGCGCGTACGTGCTGGCGATCGCACCAGCGCCGCCGAGCGCAGCGCCGAGCCACTTGCTGCGGCCGCCCGCGGCCGCGAGCGTGGCCGACGAGACGGCGCCGCTCAACGCTCGCGCCGTGACGCCGACCGCCGCGGTCCGATCGCCCGTGATCGGGAGCTTGTCGATCACCAGCTCGACCACGGCGCCGAGGCGCAGGAGGAGCCCGAGGCGATCGGAGCGCCCGAGGCGAACGAGGCCATCGCTGCTCGAGAGCGGGCGTGCGCGCAGGGCCTCGTGCGCGAGCATCGGAGCCGCGGTCGTGCGCGCGCCTGCGGTGAAACCGAGAAGGACGCTGGAGATCGGGCTGCCGAGTGCGGACACGCCGACGACGTAGCACCTGGGGCCGCGCTGCAACGAATCGCCCGGCGCGCGGGGTCGAGCGGCGCGCCCCATCGCCGGTCAGCCAAGCCGCTCGCGGATCAGCGTCGCGAGCTCGTGGCGACTCGTCGCCTCCACGGCGCGACCCGCCTGCTCGAGCGCACGGGCATAGGTCTCCTGCACCGCGGCGTTGGTGGACGCCTGCTCCGCCACGCGCTCGAGCAGTGGCAGCGCCTCCACCCCGCGGCCGGCATCCACGAGCTCGCGCGCGCGCTCGTGGACGTCCGCGAGGCGAGAGATGGCGCGCACGCGCGGCTCGTGTCCCTCCTCGAGGTGGCGGATCATGAGCACGCTGCAGCGGCTGTGGCCCAGCACGCGCGCGCTCACCGGACCGAGCCAGTCGCGGACGAGCGGGTCGTAGCCACGGCTCGCGATCACGACCAGACCAGCGTCCTCGGCCGCGTCGACGATCCGCTCGGCGGGCTCGCCGGAGGTCACGCTCAGCGACATGTTCGTGCCCTCGAGGTCGTAGTCGGCCAGCAACGCCTCGACCTGCGTGCGCGCAGCGACTTCGTCCTTCGCGAGCAGCGAGTTCGAGGCGTCCTCGCTGAGGATCGTGAGGAGCGACAGCGGCATCTGGAAGAGCCGCGCCATGCGGATCGCGGCCTCGAGACCCACCTTCGATTGCGGAGACAGATCGACAGGGCAGAGCAGCGGGCGCCCCACCGGGGAGCTGCCACGCACGACCCACACCGGCACCGACGATCGGCGCACGACGGCCTCGGCCACCGAGCCGACCACCCAGCGGCGCACGGTCGCGGGCTGGCCACCGCCGGTGACAATCAGCTGCGCCGCGATGCGGGGCGCGGTGTCGATCACCACCTCGGCGGGATGGCCGACCGTGATCATGGCTTCGCGGAGCTCGAGGCCAGCCTCGCGGATCGCTGCGAGATGGGGCTCGAGCTCGCTGCGCGCCTCCGCGACGCGGTCGTCCATGCCTCGGTCGGTGTCGAGGCGCCGCCGCCGGATCGCGTGCACGACGACGATCGGCGCTTCGAGACGTCGCGCCAGCTCGACCGCCGAGGAGACGAGGTCGAGCGTCTGGTGATCCAAGGGGAGCGCCAGGAGAATCGGGCGTGCGACGGCCATGGCCGGGAGTATCGCTGCCTACGATCCGAGGTTCCAGCGTCGCCGGCGATTCCGCGGGTGCTGAATGTGTGCGGCGCCAAGCCGCCTCACGCCGTGCGATCCCACGTGGCCCCGTGCCGTGCACGCGCGCATCCCGGCGCGGCGCGGGCGGCCCGATCAATCCTCGTGGAGCTCGGCCACGCCGGCGCGTCCGTCGAGCGCGGCGAAGCTCTCGCCGATCGTCGAGCAGTGCAGCGTCTCTTCGAAGACCGCCGACGTCGCGTAGTCGACGAGCGCCCACGCTTCGGAATCGGCGATCAACTCCGGGCTGCACTGGAAGAGCAACCCGGCGAACTGCGCTCCGCAGACCCCGGCGGTCGTCGCGATCTCCAACAGGTCGTCACCGGCCGCGTTTCGCAGCGAGCAGATCTCCGAGAAGCTGAGGTGACCACCGCCGTCGAGCCCCAGGAATCGCTTCGGCGACGGCGAGTCGTCGTAGCCCTCGAGTTGCGACGTGTAGTCGACCACCGTGTCGTCGGTGCCACCCATCACGAGCACCGAGCGCAGCGCTGCGCCGGGTTGCACGCCTCCCGCTGCGAGCGGCACGAGGACCTGGGCGTCGTCACCGAACGGCGCGATCGCACCGCCCCCCGCGCTGTGTCCCGCCATCCCGATGCGCTCCGCGTCGAGCACCGCGGCGAAGTCGGCGAGCTCGGAGGTCTCGCCGCGGACTGCACCCAGCATCGCTTCGAGATCGCCGCCGAGATCCTGATCCACCATGCCCGCGCCGCAGAACCCGCCCAGCAGGTCGGCGAGCCACAGCCCGGGATGATCCGCCGCGAGCACCACGAACCCGCGCGATGCCCAGTGCGTCAGCTGCGGCAACGATTGCGTACGGAAGCTCGCGGTGCCGTGCACGAAGAGGATGACCGGGTACGGACCGTGCGCGTCGTCGATCGGTAGGTCACGATGACACGCGCACGTCTGCCAGGGCGTGTCGGCGTCGGAGATCTTCGCGCGCTCCGACTCCGGGATCGAAAGGCGGATGTCGTAGATCGCGGGGTCCACACCGTCCGCACTGCCCGGCGTCGCCGGGTACCAGACCTCCACGGTCAAGTCGTCGATCGCGACCGTGCGCACGCCCACCGGCCACGGACCGGGTTGCGATGGATCGCTGGGGTTGTCCAACAGCACGGCGCCGGCGCAGCCGCTGCCGACTCCACCGGTCGTCGAGCCCTCGCCATCGGTCGTGTCGATGCTCGTCGTGTCGAGGCTCGTCGTGTCGCTGCTGCCGTTGCTCGCAGTGCCCGACGTGTCGCCGGTCGCCGACGACCCGCTGCTCGACTCGGCCGACGTCGAGGTCGAGGCCGCGGTTCCGCAGCCGTGGATCAGCACCAACAGAAGGACCGTCCCGCGTCGCAGCATGATCATCGCGCCCCCAGCATGTCTGATACACCGGCGGGCGCGCACTTGCAGTGCGCGGTCGTACTGCCGCCGAGTGACCCGAACTCCTCACTCGCGGGGTGGGCGGCGCCGAGCCTGCGCGCCCTACCAGTGCTCGTTGTGGTTCTCGAGGTGGCAGAGGCCGGTACAGGTCTTCGCGTCCGGGTCCCACGCGAAGCCAGCCGCAGTGATCGCGACGTCGGGCTTGCCGTCGACGTGCGTCTCGATCGCGAGCGGATCGTGGCACTCGGCGCACATCACGTTCTCGCCCAGGTGCCGCGCGTGTTGACCCGACATGGCTGCGTACGCGGTGTTCGGCGTGCCCGGGTAGGGATGGCATCCGCCGCACATCGGCGTCGGCTGATCGTGGGTGTAGCTGCCGTTGGCCACCAGCCCGTTGCCATGGCAGTAGAGCGAGTCGCAGCCACCGTTGCCGTCCCACGTGGCCTGCGCGCTCAGCCCAGCGCTGAAGTCGACCTCCGCCTTCGCATCCGTCTCGTCGAACACGTGCCCTTCGCTCAGCACGTCGGTCGGCTTGCGATGGCACTGCGAGCAGTCGTAGGGCGCGTGCTGGTACTGCGACACGTGCCGCGGATGCGCGATGAAGCTGAGCATCGACATGTCCATCGTGTCGTCGATGTCGCGCGGCGGGGCGCCGGTGCTGTCGAGGCCGCCGCCGTGGCAGAACACGCAGTCGGTGCGCCAGCCCGGGCTGTGGCAGCTGTCGCACGAGATCATGCTCGTGCCGCCGGCGAGATCGTCGCCGTGGCACTCGCGGCAGTCCTCCGCGTGCAGCTTCGTCGCGGGGCCATGGATCGCCGCGGCCGCGAAGTCGGCAGGATGGTAGCGCTCGCTGCCCTCGCTGGTGCTCGCGGCGTCGGTCGTCGCGTCCGCCGACATGGAGGCCGAGCTGGTCGCGGCGTCGGTGGTCGCGCCCGACGACGGATCCTCCGCGCTGCTGCCCCCGTCCCCGCACGCGGTTGCGAGTGCGAGCACCAACGAGCTCCGGAGCATCCTGACCATCGCGGCACGGATGCCAGAGTCACGCACCGCTTGCAAACGCGGATCGTCGGGCCGGGGCGCTCGGACGACGAGGGGCGCGCGGAGCCGGTGCATTTCGACACGGGCTCCTCGCGGGAGGTCGATTGTTCGAGCGGCCGCGTAATCCTGCGAGGCTCCGCGCAACGATGGGGTGCCGAGGTGAGGAGCGCCCGAGCGGCGTCGGAGCGGCACCCGCCGGCCGAGCGCGGGACTCCGCCACGAAAGTCGTCGGCGCGGTGATCCGCGCCCGTCCGCTCGGACACGTAGCACCCTGTGGCAACGTACGTTCAGGAGCGCTCACGGATGAGAACGTTCGTCTCGATGTCCTTTGCCGCGATCTCGGCGCTCGTGGCCACGCCGGCCGTCGCCGCGTCGCTCACGGCGTCCGTCGATCCCAGCACGATCATCGGCGGCGGGCCGGTCGGGAGCTGCGACTGGCCGTCGACGGTGTTCCTGGAGAACTGCACCGGCACGCTCATCCACCCCGAGATCGTCGTGTACGCCGCGCACTGCGGAGACGATCGCACGCGCGTGTGGTTCGGCGAGGACATCTCGAGCGGCGCGGCGCCGGAGGGGGCCGGCTTCTCGGTCGACACGGAGTACTGCTGGACCAACCCCGAGTACCTCGATCCCGCGCTCGAGATCGGCCCGTCGCGCGCTGCCGACTTCGCGTTCTGCAAGCTCGTGCGCCCCGTGACCGAGGTGCCGATCGTCCCGCCGGCGGTCGGCTGCGAGACCACCGCGCTGGTGCCCGGCGCCGACGTGACGCTCGTCGGCTACGGCGGCACCGATCAAGACACGTTCGCCGTGAAGTTCAGCGTCGACACCACGCTGCACTACATCGACGACTGGGGGGCGGCGGTGATCGGCGGCAACGGCAAGAGCCCGTGTGCCGGTGATTCCGGCGGACCGGCGTTCATCCAGCTCGACGACGGCACGTGGCGCGCGTTCGGCATCGTCTCGGGGCCCAACGTCGGCAACTGCAACGACGCGATGTGGTTCGCGACCATCTACACCGCGATCCCGCACATCGAAGCGGTCAGCGGCATCGACGTCAGCGTGTGCCACGACGGCACCAGCGGTGCGTGGAATCCCAGCCCGGCGTGCGGCGAGTTCCCGCTCGCGCCGCAGGACGGTAGCGGACGCTCGTGGGCCGACGGCTGCGGTGGCGTCGAGTCGAGCAGCGCGTCTGCGGTCTGCGGGCCGGCCTTCGACGGCGCAGACGATCTCGTGGGCCCCAGCTCGACGATCACCGCCCCCGAGGACCGCGCGCGGTTCGACACCGATGGCGCGGCCAGCTACTCGCTCACCGTCACCGCGGAGATCGCCGACAGCCCGAGCGGGGTCGCGCGAGCGGTGCTCGTGATCGACGGTGCGGACGTGGAGGGCTCGCTACGACTGGGCTCGCCGTGGAGCTGGGACATCGTGATCCCGGAAGGCGTGTGGTCGATCGAGGTGCGTGCGACCGACTGGGCCGGCAACGAGGCGCTGTCGCCCGAGACCGTGATCGGCATCGATCAGGATCCGCCGCCGGCGCCGGAGCCCTCGACGTCGTCGGGCGCCGACGAGTCGAGCGGCGACGGCAGCTCGAGCAGCGGTGGCCTCGACACCACCACCACCACCACGGGTTCGGACGAGACCAGCACGGGCGCGCCCGGGGCGAGCAGCAGCGGCGACGGCTGCAGCTGCGAGAGCAGCGGAGCGAACCGCGGCCTCGCGGGTCTGGCGTTCCTGCTCGGGCTCGCGGTGCGCCGGCGTCGGCGCGTCGCGGCGGTGCTGGTCGCGAGCGCGTGTGGTGGTGACGCCGGCAATGCCGCCGACACCGGCAGCTCGAGCGAGAGCTCCACCAGCAGCAGCGAGATCAGCACGACCAGCTCGGACAGCAGCACGACCACGTCGACGGACGGCAGCAGCAGCGACGAGGGCAGCTCGTCGTCGAGCGGGCCGAGCTGCGAGCCCGGCACCGAAGGCTGCACTTGCGACGACGCGTTCGCGTGCAACGCCGATCTCAAGTGCATGCTCGACACCTGCATCGTGTGCGAGGCCGGCACCTTCGGGTGCCCGTGCGACGTGGCGGCCGGCCGCGAGCCCGGCGCGTGCGACGAGGGCCTCTATTGCTTCGGCGGGCTGTGTGCGGCGCCGCAGCCCTGTCCGTTCCCCGAGGACGATTTCTGCGACGAGCCCGAGGGCAGCGGCCTGTGTCTCGAGGGCACCGATCCCGTCGACTGCTGTCCGGTCGAGCCCGGCGTGTGCGAAGAGCTGAGCGCCGGCGGCGTGTGCCAGGACGGCACCGACGCGGACGACTGCGCGCCCGCGACGAGCAGCGACAGCGGGTCGACCGACGGCAGCACCTCGGACGACGGCAGCAGCACGACGGGGGACGCGACGACGACCGACGTCGGCAGCTCCTCCGGCGTCGCGGAGTGATCCGCCGCGCGAGCCGGATCAGCGCCCGGTCGCGCCTGCGAGCACCGCGAGCCCCGAGGCGATCGACATCAGCTCGTCGCCGCTGCGCAGCTTGGCCGCGCCGAAGCGTCGCTCGAACTCGCGGCGCACCACCGGTACGAACGCAGTGCCGCCGGCCATGAACACGCAGTCGATGTCCTGCGCCACCACGTTCGCACGCGCGAGCGTGTCGTCGAGGCAGGTCGAGATGTCCGCCGTGACCGGGGCGATCCAGCGCTCGAAGTCGCTGCGCGCGACCTCGGTGCGGATCTCGACCGGACCATCGGCGTAGTGGAACGTGGCGCGCGGCTGCTGCGAGAGCTCGATCTTCACGCGCTCGACCGACTTGTGCAGGTGGAAGGCCTGGTTGGCGGCGATGATGTGCATGAGCGCGGCGATGCGCTCGGGATGGCGCGCGAAGCGATGCAGGCGCTCGAGCTCGGTGCGCACGCGGGTGCCGGCGAGGAACGACAGGTGGTGCCAGCGCGCGAGCTTGTAGAAGTACGAGGCCGGGATCGGATGCTCCTGGCCCATCTCGACGTAGGTGTCGCCCTTGCCGAGCGACGGGCACACCAGGTGCTCGATGAGCGCGGCGTCGAGATCGTCGCCGGCCGCTCCGACGCCGCCCGTCCCCACGATCTCGTGGCGACGCATGCCCGACGAGGCGGGGCCGACGTGCATCAGACAGAAGTCGGTCGTGCCCGCACCGAAGTCGGCGACGAGCGCCAGCTCGGGGCGGGTCAGCCTCCGCTCGTAGTGATGGGCCGCCGCGACCGGCTCGAGCTCGAGCAAGGCGTCGGTGAAGCCAGCGGTGCGCGCCGCCGCGAGCAGCCGAGAGGCCGCGATCTCGTCGTCGTCGGGCCCGCTGCTGCCGGCGAAGCGCACCGGTCGGCCGATCGTCGCCGCCGCGATCGGGTGCCCGAAGCACGCCTCGGCGCGCTGGCGCAGCCGCAGCAAGAAGAGCGCGATCATGTCGTCGAGCCCGATCGCGTGGTGGGCGATCTGCGTGCGACCGAGCGATGCGGTGGTGAGGTGGGTCTTGAACGACTGCACGAGCCGCCCCTCGCCGAGCGTCTCGAGGTACGCCGCGATCGCGTCACCGCCGGCGGTGTACTGGATCGGCTTGGTGACGTGCTGCTCCTCGGGATCGAAGAACAACAGCGTGCGCCAGCTCGGCGCCGTGGCACCGAGCGTGGGCAGCTGCGCGAAGCGGACGCCGTCGGGCTCGGCGATCGCGATCGCCGAGCTCGAGGTGCCGAAGTCGATGCCGACCTTCGCGGGTGCGCCGGCCAACGTCTAGTCTCGACAGGTCGGGGCCGGCGCGTACTCCGGCTGCGGGAACAGGCGGATCTGCTTGAGCACGACCCCAGCCTCCGTGATCTTGAACTCCATGTCGAGCAGCGGCGGCGCACCCTCGACATCCACGTCCCGCGGATAGGCGACGTCGAGCTCGGCCATGATCCGGCCGAGCTCGCGCAGCCGATCGTCGGAGACGACGGCGGTGCCGGCGGGCACGAGCGACGATGCGACCACGCGCTCGATCGAGGCGACCTCGCCGTCCTGCATGACGAGGCGCGAGAGCTCGGCGGTCTGGCCCGGCGTGGCGGTGACGACGTCGGTGTCGCCGAACTGCGCGTTGACGAGGTAGGTCTCGGCATCGGGGTCGCTCGGGTCGCCCGTGAACGCGACGCCGTTGGCCAGCTCGTCCTCGTAGCGCAGCGACACCGTCACGCCCATCGCGACGAGGCTGTGATCGATCCCGTAGAAGTCGCGCTCGTCGAACGCGCCGAAGCTCCACAGGCTCGACCACACCTCGATGAGCGCGTCCTCCAGTGGCCTGGGTTTCTTGTCCGGATCGCAGGCCGACGCCGAGCCACCGCCCGCGCCCGAGTCGGCCGCGCACGCGCTCTCCGACTGGTAGAGCCCCGCGCCGTTGAACACCAGGGAGTCCTCGGCGTTCGACGACGAACGGAAGCGGACCATCACCGTCTCGCTGCCGAACACGAGGGCGATCTGCTCGCGCAGCGCCGCCACGAGCTCGGGCGAGACGACGCCGTGGTCGGCCATCTCGGCGCGCAGGGCCTCGAGCCGCTGCTTGCGGAGGTCTGCGTCGGTGCGGAAGCCAGGTTCGTCGAGCCACCGCGTGATCGTCTCGGCGTACGTCGCGGGCTCGGGCCCGCTGCCGAAGTCGACCTGCCACGCGTTGTCCTGCATGAACTGGTCGTAGTAGTGGAACGGCACGCCGAAGCCCGGCGTGAGGCGATCGGGCTCGAGCAGGCTCCACAGGATCGCCAGGCCCACCGTCTTGGCGCCGAAGGTGCTGCGCGCTTCGTCGCGTGCCGCTCGCGTGTCGGTCGCGATCGCGGTGAACGCATCGAGGCCGTCGTACTCGTACGACGCGGGGTGCTCGATCTCGGCGTGCGGGCGATTGGCCTCCCAGTACGCGGCGGCCTCGGCCTCGCTCGCCGGGATCAGCTGGTAGCGGATCACGTCGGCCTGCAGCCGCACGAGCTGTCCTTCGTAGGGGCGGAACAGCTCGATCGCGCCGTCGACGAAGAGGTTCGGGGAGCCGCGCTGCCCCGACAGCACGTTCAGGTGCGAGAGGATGTCCTGCCGCGTCGCGGTGACCGCACCCGCGATCACGCCTTCGTGATCGATGGGGACCTCGTCGAAGACGGCGATGTCCTGCCAGCCCAGCGCGACGCTCTCGCCGTCCTCGACGATCCGCACGCGGCCGTACGCGATGCCGGGCGTGTAGGTCTCGAACGTGACGGTCTCGTCGCGCGTGTCCGCGACGACGAACGGGGGATCGTCCCATGCGGCCGCGGCCTGGATCTGCAGCTCGCCGATCGGCACGTAGGCCAGCTCCGCCAGCGGGAAGCGATCCTGCAGCGTGCGGTACACGTCGTAGACCTCGTCGAGCGCCAGCTGCTCCTCGGGGCGCGCGGCGGTCTCGACCGTGAAGCCGAACTCGGCATCGCCGCCGGGCTCGAACTCGTAGGTCGAGCCGCCGAAGAACTCGCGCTGCTCGCGGCTGAAGATGAGCTTCGTCTGCGCATCCATGGCGAGCCCGGGGAAGAGCGGCTCGAACGCGCGGGCCATGAGGCAGTAGTGCAGGCGGTAGTAGTTCGCGTCCGCGAACACGGTCGGGAGCCGCGACTCGGCGTCGTACGGGACCAGGTACTTGCCGTAGCGACGCGTGCCCGCGGTGGCCGGCCCGCCGCCCAGCGTGAGGCGATTCCACTGGGCCTCGTCCTCCATCGTGTGCACGCACACGGAGTGGCCGACCCGCGCTTCGGCCTCCGCGCAGAGGTCCCCGTGCGGCTCGCAGGCCACCTCGGGGTCGCCGCGGTACCCGGGGTCGCAGTAGCAGGCCTCGGCATACGCGTCGTACGACGCCCCTTCGATGCAGGGATCGTCGGGCGACGACGAGCCGCGACATGCGAGCAGCGCGGCGGCGCATGCCACGATCGACCACTTCCAACCCATGCATGGAGGTTAGTGCGCGCGGCCCACGGCGGCAACCGCGACGCCGGTGTCAGGGCGCGGCTCAAGGAATCGCGCCTCGGGGCGATGTCGGGCGCGGGCATGGAAAGGCTCAAGTACGTCAGCCGTTTCTCGCGCCCGCTGACGCGTGCGGACATCCAGCGGATCGCCAATCTCGCTGCGGCCCACAACGAGACCGTCGGCCTGTCCGGGACGCTCGTCGCCTCGGGTGGCGTGTTCATCCAGATCCTCGAGGGGCCGACGGACGCGATCGACGGCGTGTTCCGCCGCATCAAGCTCGACGCGCGCCATCGCGACATCGTGGTGCTGCGCCGCGAAGTGGTCGGCTCGCGCCTGTTCGGCAGCTGGGCGATGCGTCTCGTCGAGCTCGACGACGGGGCGACGAAGCGAATGGCGCCGACCATCGCGCTGGTCCACGGCGCGGCGAAGGCGACGGCGCCGGCCGGTCGCGCGCTCCACGAGCTCGACGACGCATTGTGGCGCGCCGTGGGCAACCGGCTCGGCGCCGTCGGCTGATGCATCGCACGGCCGCGCGCCGGGGTATCCTCCGCGCGCGAACGACCGATGCGGATCCTCGGGACGGAACAGAACGCCTGGTGTGAGCGGGACGTGGCGGCCACGGGGCTGCTGATCGACGGTGACGACTACTACCGTGCGTTCTACGAGGCCGCGGGTGCGGCCCGCCACTCGATCCTCGTGAGCGGGTGGCAGTTCGATTCCGACGCGTGCCTGTTGCGCGGCGCCGAGGCCGAGGCCGCGACGCTGCCGGTCACGGTGCTCGGCTACCTCGACGCGCTCTGTCGCCGCACGCCGGAGCTGCGGGTCTACATGCTCGCGTGGGACTTCCACTACGTCTTCGCGCTCGAGCGCGAGTGGATGCAGTCGCAGCGGTTCAACTGGACCACCCACGATCGGCTGCAGTTCCTGTTCGACTCGGCCCATCCGCCCGGCGCGGCGCACCACCAGAAGTTCGCGGTGATCGACGGGCAGATCTCGTTCCTGGGCGGCCTCGATCTGTGTGACCACCGCTGGGACGATCGCCACCATCGGGATCCGAATCCGCTGCGACTCAGCCGCGGTGCGGAGCACAAGCCGTTCCACGACGTGCAGGCCTACCTGAGCGGTGCCGACGTCGGCGGCGCGCTGACGGAGCTGTTCGTCGAGCGCTGGAAGAAGGCCGGTGGCCCTGCCATCGAGCTGGCGCCGGCCCCACCGCTGTCGGCCGTACACGTGCCGCGCGGCGCCGTGCCGCTCGAGGCGGGTCGCGTGGCGCTCAGCCGTACCGATCCGCAGGGCAGCCCCGGCGCAGCGCCCGATCGCTACGAGATCCGCCAGCTCTACCTCGACGCGATCGCGGCCGCGGAGCAGCTGATCTACATCGAGAGCCAGTACTTCAGCTCCCACGAGGTCGGTGCCGCCCTCGCGGCGCGGCTGCAGGCGCCCGACCGTCCCGCGCTCGACGTCGCGATCGTCATCAACATGCACGCGGAGACGCTGAAGGAGGAGATCGCGGTCGGGCTCGCTCAGGCGAAGGTGATCGCCGACCTGCGGGCCGCGGCGGTCGGCACTTCGCATCGGCTCGGCATCTACTACACCGTGCCGGCCACCGACGACGGCCGCGAGCCCGCGCGCGCGACCTACATCCACTCGAAGATCATGATCGTCGACGATCGACTGCTCACGGTGGGCTCCGCGAACCTCACCAACCGCAGCATGGGACTCGACACCGAGCTCAACGTGTCGGTGGAGACCGAAGCGTCCGACGACGCGCTCGCGACCTCGATTCGCACCGTTCGGCGCAGCCTGCTCGCGGAGCACCTGGGCGTCGACGACCTCGAGGCCCACGAGCGCGCCGGGCTCGTCGCCACGCTGAACGAGCTGGCGGAGCGTGCGGAGGGGCGGCTGCGCGTGCACCCGTCACCGACGCCGAGGGAGCGCGCGGTGATCGAGGTGATCGATCCGCAGGCGCTGCCGTTCGATCCCGCGGCGATCGAGGCCCACGAACAGGAGCGATCGCTCTTCGTCGACGGGCTCGGGGCGCTCATGCGCCGGCTGCTGAAGAGCGAGTGACGGCGGGCGCTGCGTCGCACCGCACGAAGTGGCGCCGAGGTCGTCCCGATCCTGCGTATGCTCGGCAGCGATGCCGTCCCCGCTCGACCTGCTCTCGCGCGACCGCATCGTCGCGCCGCGGCACTTCGATCGCTGGTTGATCCCGCCGTGCGCGCTCGCGATCCATCTCTGCATCGGGCAGGCCTACGCGTTCTCGGTGCTCAAGCTGCCGCTGACGCGCGTGCTCGGCGTGAAGGCGCCCGTGGAAGGCGACTGGTCGCAGAGCGACGTCGCGTGGATCTTCACGCTCGCGATCGTGTGCCTGGGGCTGTCCGCCGCGCTGTTCGGCAAGTGGCTCGAGCGCGCCGGCCCGCGCAAGAGCGGAGTCGCGGCGGCGCTGTGCTGGGCGGGTGGCTTCGCGATCTCGGCGCTCGGCGTCGAGCTGCACCGCATCGAGCTGCTGTACCTCGGCTACGGCGTGCTCGGTGGCTGTGGACTCGGGCTCGGCTACATCACGCCGGTCTCCACGCTCATCAAGTGGTTCCCCGATCGGCGAGGGCTCGCGACCGGCATGGCGATCATGGGCTTCGGCGGCGGGGCGTTCATCGCGAGCCCGCTCTCGAACGCGCTGATGAACGCGTTCGCCGACGAAGGCTCCGTCGGCGTCGCGCCCACGATGCTCGTGCTCGGGGCCACGTATCTCGTGGTCATGCTGGCCGGAGCGTTCGGCTTCCGGCTGCCGCCGCCCGGCTGGACGCCGCCCGGCAAGCCGAGGCCGGCCAGTCCGGCGAGCACGACCCACCACGTCGCGCCCGGCGTCGCGATCCGCACCCCGCAGTTCTGGCTGCTGTGGGGCGTGTTGCTGCTCAACGTCACCGCCGGCATCGGGATCCTCGAGCAGGCCTCGCCGATGATCCAGGAGGTCTTCGGTGCGCGCGTCGGACCGGCCGCGGCCGCCGGCTTCGTCGCGCTGCTCAGCCTCTTCAACATGGGCGGCCGCTTCCTGTGGTCGTCGCTGTCCGATCGCATCGGACGCAGGGCGACCTACGCGTGCTTCTTCACGCTGGGGCCGACGATGTACCTGCTGCTCGCGCTCGCGAGTCGGCAGGCCAACCTGTTGCTGTTCGTCGGTAGCGCGGCGGTGATCCTCACGATGTACGGCGGTGGGTTCGCGACGATCCCCGCGTACCTCTCCGACGTGTTCGGCACGCAGTTCGTCGGGGCGATCCACGGCCGCTTGCTCACCGCGTGGTCGGCCGCCGGTGTCGCGGGACCGCTGCTCGTCAACGGCCTGCGTCAGTCGCAGGTGGATGCCGGCATGCCGCTCGCTCGCGCCTACGACACCGTGCTCTACCTGATGGCGGGGCTGTTGCTCGTGGGGCTCGCGCTCGACCTGCTCGTGCGGCCGGTCGCGGCGCGCCACTGGATGAGCGCCGACGAGCTCGCCGCAGCGCAGCCCCGGGGCACGGCATCGACCGACGTGACCGACGGAGCGTCGGTGGCTCGCCGCTCGCCGCTGCGGCTCGCGCTCGCCTGGCTCGCCGTCGCGTTGCCACTGTCGTGGGGCATCGCCGAGACCAGTCGCGCGGTCGCGAAGCTGTTCGCCTGAGGCGCTGCGCTGCCGTGCATCGGCGCGCCGCCAGCGACGCCGTGGCGAGCTGCGTGGTCGTGCCGGCCGGCTGATCCGCGCGACCCCCCGCCGCGCCGTGCTAGCCTTCGCGAACAGCGGCATGAACGTGCAGCCGATCAACGACGTCGTGATCCCGCCCGAGGGCTGACGCACGCGCATGGCTCTCCGCGATCGAGTGCCGGAGTCGCGCATCCGGGTGGTGCGCGAGCAGCCGCCCAGGGCCGACGCTGCGTTCGTCTTGTACTGGATGCGCGCGACTCGGCGCGCCGAGCACAACTTCGCGCTCGATCGCGCCATCGCGTGGTCGCGCGAGCTCGCGCTGCCGCTGGTCGTGCTCGAGCCGCTGCGTTGCGACTACCCGTGGGCTGCGGATCGCCACCATTCGTTCGTCATCGACGGCATGGCGGACAACCAGAAGGCGTTCGAGCGCGCGCCGATCCTCTACCACCCGTACGTCGAGCCGTCCGTGGGGCACGGCAAGGGTCTGCTCGCCGCGCTCGCACAGCGGGCCGCGGTGGTGATCACCGACCTCCATCCGTCGTTCCACTATCCGCACATGCTGGCGGCCGCGGCCGCGCAGATCGATGCGCGGCTCGAGGCGGTCGACTCCTGCGGGTTGCTGCCGCTCGCGGCGACCGAGCGCAACTTCACCACCGCCCACGCGTTCCGCCGCTTCCTGCAGAAGGAGCTGCCGAAGCACTTCGACGACGCGCCGCGCGTCGATCCGCTGCGCGGCCTCGAGCTACCGGAGCTCGCGCGACTGCCCGCCGCGATCACGAAGCGCTGGCCCGCCGCGGAGCTCGATCGCGATCGTGCCGCCTGGCTCGCCGAGCTCCCGCTCGATCACGCCCCCGCGGTCACCGAGCTGCGAGGTGGAGCGCGGGCCGGCACCGCGCGGGCGAAGGCGTTCGTCGGGGGCAAGCTCGCCGGCTACGGCGAAGGCCACAACCATCCCGACGACGACGGCGCCAGCGGGCTCTCGCCCTACCTGCACTTCGGGCACGTCTCGCCGCATGCGGTGTTGCGCGCGATCGCGGCGCAGCACGACTGGACGCCGCAGCAGGTCGCGAAGAAGCCGACCGGCTCCCGCGAGGGTTGGTGGGGCCTACCGCCCGGCGCGGAGTCGTTCCTCGACGAGCTCGTCACGTGGCGCGAGCTCGGCCACAACCACGCGGCGACGCGCGACGATCTCGAGGACTACGCGAGCCTGCCCACGTGGGCCCGCGCGACGCTGGCGAAGCACGCCGACGACGAGCGACCGTCGATCTACGACCGCGAGCAGCTCGAGTCGGCGCAGACGCACGACGAGGTGTGGAACGCGGCCCAACGCCAGCTCGTGCAGGACGGCACGATGCACAACTACCTGCGGATGCTGTGGGGCAAGAAGGTGCTGCAGTGGAGCGCGACGCCCGAGCAGGCCGCCGATGTGCTCGTCGAGCTCAACAACCGCTGGGCGATCGACGGCCGGGATCCGAACTCGTACAGCGGGATCTACTGGGTGTTCGGTCGCTACGATCGGCCGTGGGGGCCCGAGCGCGAGATCTTCGGGACCGTGCGCTACATGAGCAGCGAGTCGACGGTGCGCAAGCTGAGGCTGAAGCGCTGGTTGCAGCGCTACGCCGGCTCAGAGCCCGCCCATGACGAACGCCAGCGCAAGCGCGGCCGGTAGCGCCTGGATCACCAGGATGCTGCGCTTCGCCGTGGCGCCGCCGTAGAGCCCCACCGCGATCACGAACGCGAGCAGCACGCGCGTCGTGAAGGCCTCGCCGGCGAGCACGGACCAGGCGAGCGCGAGCGCGAGCGCGCCGTTGTACACGCCCTGGTTCGCCGCGAGCACCCGCGTCGCCTCCGCTTGCTCGGCGCTCTGTCCGAAGCGGCGACGTACGTTGGGCGTGGTCCACAGGAACGTCTCGACCACCATGAAGACCACGTGCAGGAACGCGACCACCAGCGTCATCACGGTTGCGAGCATCGCGGGGGATTCTCGGCCCGATGCGCCGGAGCCGTCAAATCCGGCTCCGGAGCCGCCGCACGGCCGCGCGTGGCCCGACGATCGGCGGCCTGCGATCCACCGTCGCGGGGTCAGCCCGTCGCTTCGTTGCGCCGGCGACACAGCTCGCCCCAGCGCGTGAGCTCGCGATCGCTGCCGTCGGCGCGCGCGACCGCGGCCGCACAGTCGTCGAACATGCGCAGCTCCATCAGCGCCTTCACGCGCAGCTTCGCGGGCGAGCGCCGCGACTTCCAGCAGCTCGACTTCGCGGTGGCGTGCAGCAGCCCGCGCCAGTCGTGGGCCTCGCGCGCCTCCGTGGCCTCGCGCCGCACGTGCTCGCAGGCCGGCGTCGTCGACTCGCGCGGCCGATCGCGCCCGGGGCTGCGCTCGGCCGCCTCGACGGCGATGTCCTCGTCGAGCGTGACGACCGGCTCGGCGAACGGCGGCGACTCGTCCATCGGCGCGATCGACAGCGCGACCGGCTCGGGCGTCGGCGCGGTGATCGTTTCGGTCGTGGGCGACAGCGCTTCAGGCGGTTCCGGCAGCGGTGCGGCCACCGGCGCCACGGGCCCGGGGATCGGCGGCAGCGGCTCCTCGCTCGCGACGATCGCACTCAGCACCACCGTCGGCGGCCGTGCGACGCTCGTCGGCTCGCTGCTCCCGGCGAAAGCGAGCGAGAGCGTCACCGCGAGCGCACCGAGGCTGGTCCATACGAACGGATGCACGCGCCGTCGCGCGCGGATCGGTGCGGTCTTCTGCCGTGTGGCCAGCGCGCGGACCGGTGCGCGCACGAGCGCGACGCAGCTGATGCCGGCCTCGTGCTCGGCACGCGCCAGCATCGCGTCGAACGCCTCGAGATCGGCGAAGCGATCGTCGGGGTCCTTCTCGAGCGCACGCGCGATCGCCTGCCGCAGCGACGCCGGAATGCCCCTGGCACGGAGCGCCGGCGGGTCTTCGATCGCGTGCCGGCGCCGCAGCGTCGCCAGCGAGTCGGCCTGGAAGACCGGCGTACCGCCGAGCATCCAGTAGGCGAGGCAGCCCAGGAGGTAGACGTCTTCGCTGCTCGCGGTCGCGCCGCCGGAGATCTGCTCCGGCGTCGTGGGCACGAGCGAGAGCTCGCCGCTCGGGCGGTCGCGGGCGAACAGATCCGCCACGCCGAAGTCCGCGATCCAGAGCTGGTCGCCGTCACCCAGCAGCACGCTGGCCGGACCGAGTGCGCGGTGATCCACGCCCAGCCGCTGTGCGGCGACGAGCGTGGCGCAGAGCCTGCGCAGGATCGCGAGCGTCCGCGCGAGCGGCAGCGGTCCGCGGCGTAGCACCGCCGCGAGCGGATGGGCTTCGACGCGGCGGTGGACGAGGTGCAACCCGTCGTCGCGTTGCAACGCCGCGAGGATCGGCAGCACGTGCGGCACCGCTGCGGCGGAGAGTCTGCGATGCACCGCCGCGACGCGTGCGACGAGCAGCGGGTCGTCCGCGCCTTCGCTCCGCGGCAGCACCGCGACGCAGGCCGGTGGCTCGTGCTTCGGATCGTCGTGGATCACCGCGAAGGGATGCGCCCACGCCCCTGTGTGTGTCTGCCCACTGTCGCTCGTGCTCGCCTCGGCCGCCATCGTCGAGCACCATCGCAGATCATCTTCGTCACGCCAGTCGCGGTCGGAGCACGCACCCGCGCCACACACCGACGTCGACACGTCGGCACTGTCGGGCTCGCGTCGACGCGACGTACACCGCGAGGGACATGCGGCTCCACGTGCGCAGCGCGTCGAGCTGCAACGATCGTGGGCGCACCCACCGAGACGACGCGAGCGCTCGATCCACCATGCGTGGCGAGAGCGGCCCGTAACGAAGCGTTGCCGCGTGTTCGTCCGACCTGCTACTCGCGAGAAAATCGACACGGCGCTCGCGACAGCGGCCCGATCTCGCGGAGCTCGAGCGATGCGCACGGAGCGTACGCGCGACGATCGATCGGGCAGATGTGGGCATCGTCGGCTGCGGGGCTTCAGGGCGCGCCGAGCGAGCCGATGGCAGGCGAGTCGATGCGGGACATGGAGGCCCAAGCGACTGCGATCGTCGAGCCCCGTCGGGGCACGACGTTGGTCGTCGTGCCCGACGAGATCGCTCCCGCGGTCGCGCAGGGCGCAGCTGCGGCACGCGATGGGACACCCACGCCACCACGGGCGGTGGTCGGCGGTCGCTATCGCATCGTGCGCTCGCTCGGGGAGGGCGGTGCCGGCGTCGTCTACCTCGCGGTGCACGAAGTGACCGCCCGGCAGGTCGCCCTCAAGATCCTGCGTCCCGATCGCTCGCCGCACCCGCGCTTCATCGAGCGCTTCTATCGCGAGACGCGCTGGACCTCGAAGCTCCACCACCCGGGCATCGTGCAGATCCTCGACGCGGGGACCGAGGCCGGCTGCCCGTTCGTCGTGATGGAGTATCTCGACGGCCAGACGCTGCAGCAGCGACTCGCGGGCGGACCCGAGCTCGACGAGCGCGAGGCGTTGCGCATCGCGCGGGCGATCGCCGAGGCCATGGCCCACGCGCACGCCAACGGCATCGTGCACCGCGATCTCAAGCCCGAGAACGTGATGCTGCTGCCGGACGGTGCGGTGAAGCTGCTCGACTTCGGCGTCGCCGCACCGATCGACGATGCGGAGCACGTGACGTGCATCGGCGAAGTACTCGGTACGCCGGGCTACATGGCGCCCGAGCACTCGAGTGGCGCACGCGCGACCACGGCGTTCGACGTGTACGGCTACGGCATGATCCTGCACGAGCTGCTCGGCGGAGGCGGCCGCGACGTCTGGCGACGCTGCGAGTCACTCATCGCGCAGTGCACCTCGGGGGATCCCGGCGCGCGTCCCCGCTTCGTCGCGATCCTCGAGCAACTCGACCAGCTGCTGGCGCCCAAGCCGGAGCCCGTCGATGCGCGTCGAGTCCTGCGCACGATCGGGCGTGCGGTCGCGGGGGCAGTGCTGCTCGGCGCCGTGGCGATCGTGCTGGCCGCCGCGATGATCGTCATCGGTGCGCGCGATCTCGATGGTGAGGTTCGACGTGCTCCGGTCCCGCGCCCGGCGATCGCCGGCGCGGAGCTCGGTGCACGCACGCACGCGCGCGAGCAGACGACGCGCACCGTCCGGCCCGCGCCCCCGCCCGTCGTCGTGCCGGTCGCCCCCGTGGTGCCGCCGTCGATGCAGACCCCACCGCCTCCACCGCTCGCCGTGGCCACGGAGCCCGTGGCGAAGTCGAAGCGCGTCGACTGTCCCGTCGCGCGGCGCCGCATGGCCGAGCACCGCGACGCCTATCGCTGGCGCGCGATGTTGTCGGCGCTCTCGGCCCGCTCGTGCTTCAGCGCCGCCGAGTACCAGCGCTGGGCGACCAAGGCCAACCTCGAGCTCGAGCGGTTCGCACGGTGTGCCGAGCTCGGCACCGGCTCGCCGGATCCCGAGGTCGCACGTTGGGCCCACCTCTGTCGCCGCCGGCACGCGTTCTCCGGCGGCTGACGCCGGACCGCGATGCTTCGTTTTGACAAAGCGATCGCCCGGCGATAGTCGACCCTTCGTGGTCGCACGCGCGCAGGTCACCGAGGTGCTGGTCGCCTATCCGCAGATCTATCTCGCATGCCACGTGCGACACCCGCGACGGCGCAACACCGAAACCGGTGTCACCTCGCGGGAGATCGACGTGCTCTCGCACCTCGCCGGCGGCGGCATCGGGCTCTCGGCGCTCGCGCGGCACCTCGGCATCTCGCTGCCGACGTGCTCCAAGCTGGTCGACGAGCTCGTGCAGCGCGGCTTGGCCACTCGCGCACGGCAGAGCAACGATCGTCGCCGGCTCATCACCAAGCTCACGACCGCCGGCATGCGGGTCGTCGAGCGCGACTCGGTGCTCGACGCCGCGCGCGTCGCTGCGATGCTGGAGCGGCTCGACCCGGACGAACGCGCCCGAGCATGTGCAGGGCTCACGCTGCTCGCCGATGCCGCGCGTCGACTCGCAGCATCGGCGCCGAGCCGCGCTCAGCGGAAGGACGAGCCATGAAGTGGGTCTGGATCATCCTCGGAGTGCTGGCCGGCACCGTCGCGCTCGCGGCTGGCATCGGTGCACTGCTCGCGCCCGATCACCAGGCGTCGCGGCGCGCCGTCATCCCGCGCCCGCCCGCCGAGGTGTGGGCCCGCATCACCGACTTCGCCGCGGCCACGAGCTGGCGCAGCGACCTCTCCGGCCTCGACGTCGAGCCGGGCACGCCGGTCACGTTCGTCGAGCACACCGACCAGGGCAAGGTCCGCATGCAGGTCGTCGAGCTCGAGCCCGCGCGGCGCATGGTCGTGCGCATCGCCGATCCTGCGCTGCCGTTCTCGGGCAGCTGGACGTTCGAGCTCGTGGCGCGCGACGACGGCACCGAGCTCACCATCACGGAGCGCGGCGCGATCGCCAATCCGATCTTCCGCCTGCTCTCGAAGCTCTTCTTCGATCCCGGTGCGACGGCGCAGCGCTACCTCGTGGATCTCGGCAAGAGCTTCGGCGCGACGGTGCGACCGGAAGCGGTCGAGGTGTCGGCGACGTCACCGACAGGGTGACGGCGGCAGCAGGTCGGGGCCCTCGATCGGGCGGCCGACGAACGACAGCCCGAGCCCGCCGCGCGTGCGATCCGACCAGACCACGCGCGCCGGGAATCCGATCGCGCTGCGCTCGCCCGAGCCGGTGGCGACGAGCAACCAGCACTGGGCGTTCGGCGGCGGCGGATCGGGGATCGACACCCGCGCGCCGCCGGCTCCGAAGCCGATCATGTGCGCGGCGCGGACGTCGGTCTCGGTGCCGGAGACGATGCCGAGCAGCACGGGTCCGCTGCGCGCGAAGCGTTGGTGCATGCGACGGGAGCGCTCGAGGCCCGCGCTCGGCATCACGTCGAAGCGCGCCCGCAGCGTGCGCATGCGTTCGCCTCTCGGCCCGAACGCATCGATGACGCCGTCGAGCGCGAGCACGCGATACTCCATCACGGCACGCACGAGCTCGAGCAGCTCGCCTTGCTCTGCGGTCGGGGCGGGCGCGGAGGTGGGCTGCACGGGCGGCTCGGTGGACGGCGGCGTCGTGTTGGCGACGGCGGTCTCGGAGGTCGGGCTCGCGCGGGGTACCTCGCGCGTCGAGGCCACCACCACCGCGCCGGTGATCTTCGCGGGCCTGCTCGCGTGCACGCCGTCGTCGACGGTGTCGTAGCGCAGGCGGAAGTGGCAGATCTGCACGAGCGTGCCGCGCTCGAGCACCGCGCGCTGGACCTTGCTGCCGTTTACGATCGTGCCCGACTTGCTCGCGAGATCGGTGATCACCGGACGGCCCACCGGGTCGCGCTCGATGAGCGCGTGGAACCGCGAGACGTCGGGGTGCGCGAGCTGTACGTCCGAAACCGCCGAGCGACCGAGCGTGACGCGATCACCGATGTCGAACACCAGATCGGTGGCCAGCCCTTCGACGGCGCGCAGCACGTTCCTCATCTGCGCCGGAGTGAAGCACGACGGTGCGCGCGAAGGTGCACATCGTGTTCGCGAAGTTGTGCGCCACCTCCTCTGGCCGGACGATCGCGCGGCGAGGAATCAGAGCGCAGATGTGATGTCCGTGGCGTGAGGCGCATACACGCTGGCCGTTCGATCAGGCACGTGATGTCCACGCAGTGACATGGGGCGGATCGCTACGGGTGAGCGCGAGAGCACGGTGGCGGAAGCGCCGGCATCCGGTTCTCTCGCCGTTTCCAGCGATGTACGCGGCACATCGCGTGCAATGCCCGAGAGGCCGTGGGGGCAGCGCGGGTCGTCAGGGACAGCATGGGGAAGCGAGCGGCGACGGGTGGCGAGTCGTCGGCGGCGACGTCGACGGCGCCGCGCGAGCCGGACGCCCCACGTCGGCGAGGTGCGCCGCACTCGATGGACGATCGATCGACCGTCCTCGTGGATGCGGATACCTGGCCGGAGCAGCGGCACCCGGGCGCCGCGTCGCCGCCACGCTATGTCGAGCGCGCCCGCACCTGGCCGCGCACGCGCAACGAGCTCGACATCGCCTTGCACGGCATCGGGCTCGCGCTCGACGAGCTCCTCGACGGCGCCACGCTGCCGGACACGGTGGTGACCTCCGCGCTGCCGGAAGCGGAGGCACCGTCGCTGTACACGCGTCTGCGTGAGCTGCTCGAGGATGCCGAGGTGGACGCGAGCACGATCGAGATCATCGTCGACGGCGAGCGCGTGACCCTGCGAGGGCGCGTCGCCGATCCACTCTCGCGACTGTTGGTCGAAGATCTCGCGTGGTCGCTGCCCACGGTGAGCGAGTGCGACAACCGCCTCGCGGTGGTTTGACAACGCTCGCTGGGCGCGCACATTCGTCGCGTGATGAACCGATCCAGCGCCGCCTCCCGTGAGCTCTGTGTGGTCCCCCGTGGCCGTCGCGCCCGCGCGCTGACCGGCCTCGGCGCGCTCGCGCTGTTCGGTGCATCGCGACGGCTCGAGGGCTGGCCGGCGGTCGGTCTCGCCGCGCTCGGTGGGTGGCTGCTCGCGCAGACGCTCACGCGACACCGCGTGGGCACGAGCGGCGTCGTCTGTGCGACCAGCGATCGTGACCAGGTCGATCAGGCCGGGCACGAGTCGTTCCCGGCGAGCGACCCGCCCTCGTGGTCGCCCACGGCGCCCGGTGTGGCGCCGCAGGCGAACGCACCCGACTGAGCTCGGCTCCGTTCCGCACACGCGCGGTGCGTCGACGCCCAGCGTGACGTCCACGCACACGTCGCGTGCGGTCGCGACGAGATTTGTGCACTGGCACCTCGCGTGCAGTGCTGGGGCCCATGAAGCCCGACGCCTTCGTCGCCTCGGCTCCCGGCGCCGTCCGGCGCGGTGTGGTGGCCGTCGTCGTCGAAGCCGACGCCGCCGACCCGGACAACACGGCCGTGCTCGAGTCGCTGCGCGCTCGCTATGGCGATGCGCTGATGCTCGTGCCCGCCGCGGTCGCGGATCCCACCGCGACGATCGAGCGCGTGGCCGCGACCCTACGCCCGCGGACGATCGTCGTGTGCGGCGGCGACGCGCTCGTGACGGCCGCGGCGACGGTGTGCCATCGCCACGATCTCGAGCTCGCGGTGGTGCCGCGGGGCAGCGATTCGATCGCCCGTAGCCTCGGCATTCCGCGCGAGCGTGCGGCGGCATGCCGGGCCATCCGACGCGGTGGTGTGCACTCGATCGACGTGCTCGCGGCCAGCGGCGCGCTCGTGCTCGGCCGCGTCGTGATGGGTCGCTTCTCCGAGCTGGAGCGGCGCTTCCACGCGCCCAAGCCGTTCTGGGGCCGCGTCTGGTCGGTGCTCGGTGAGCTCTTCGGCTCGCGGATCCGCTTCGAGCTCGATGTCGACGGCGTGATCCATCGCGTGCGTGCCACCTCGGTGATCGTGGCCAACGCCGGAGAGATCGGCTACGCCGGGCTGCGCTGGTCGCCGGGGATCGATCCCTCCGATCGTCGCTTCGACATCGTGGTGGTGCACTCGTCGACGGTGTTCGACTACGCCGCGCTGATGTGGTCGTGGATCACCGACCGACCGCGCGCCCGGCAGCTCACGCACCTGCGCGCGCACCATCGGCTGCGCGTGCGGACCCGACGTCCGGTCGCCGTGAACACCGACGGACGACACGAAGCGCGGGCCGAGCTCGACGTCGAGCTCTCGGACGACCGGCTGCGTGTGGTGATGCCGGAGCCGCCGCTCGCGGCCGTCGGCACCCCGCTGCTCGTGCAGACGCCGCCGGTGCCGACCCTGCTCGCTGCGGTCGGTTGAGCGACGGACGCGGCGCTCGGGTGTCGGAGGGACCCGCGCTTGCGGGGGATGGACGCTGCCGCAAGCTGTCGGCGTGTACCGCACCATCCTCGTCGGCCTCGACGGCTCGGAGCGAGAACCCGAGGTCTTCCGCCATGCGGTCGAGCTCGCGCGCGCGATCGGAGCCAGCCTCCACGTCTGCCGCGCGGTCGGCATTCCCGTAGGCCTACCCGACGCCGTGTGGAGCGTGCCGATGGCGCAGCTCGACACCGAGCTCGTCGCGGATGCCGAGCGCGCGGTCGCGGCTCGGGTCGCGTCGTCGCCGGTGCCGGTGCTGCGGGCACACGTCCGGATGGGCGCGGCGGCCGACGTGCTGCACGACGTCGCGACCGAGGTCGGTGCCGACCTGGTCGTGATCGGTGCGCATGGGTACGGTGTGCTCGAGCGCGTGATCGGAACGACCGCGAGCAAGATCGTGCACCGCATGCCGTGTGCGGTGCTCGTCAGTCGCTGACCCGCACCCCGCGCAGCAGCATCTGCACGTAGCGCTCGGCGAAGCTGCGCTGGTCGGGGCTGAGCGCGACGGGGCGTTGGTCCGGCGCCATCGCTGGCGACGCCTCGGCGAGCCCGGCCAGGGCGATGCGCAGCTGCAGCGCCGCGACCGCGTGCTCGTCGCGGCTGTGTCCGTCGCGCGCGCCCAACAGCTCGGTGGCGCGCGAGACGAACGCATCCGTAGACCGGTTCGCAGCGCCGTCCCCGACGTCGCGCGCGGTCATCGAGTACAGCCAGCGATGCTCGCGCGCGAACTCCACGTACGCGACGCACATGCGGAACAGCGCGTCGCTCGGATCCGCGGCGGCGTCGGTCGCCTGCGAGAGTTGCTGCTCGAGTCGTGGCGCCGCCAAGCGCTGCATCTCGCGCATGAGCGCGCCCTTGCCTTCGAAGTACGTGTAGAGCAGGGCCGGGCTGATGCCGACGCGCGACGCGATGTTGCGGATCGTGAGTGCATCGTCACCGGACTCGTTACCGAGCGTCCACGCGGCATCGACGATGCGGCGACGGATCTCGGATGCGCCGTTCGACTTCGGAGCGAGTGAGACCACCATGGGCTCAACGACACCACGCGCCGCTTCGCCGAGCAAGCACTCGGTCGCGGAACGCGGGCGAATCGCCGGTCCCGCGAAATCCCCTCCTGCGCCACGAGAACGAGATTCTCGCCGCGTTTTCGTTGCGGCGTCGCAGACGTTTGCCAGACTGGTCGCGCTGTCACTGTCCTGCTGCTGTCGCGATGCTCGAGCGCGTCGAGATCAGTCGCGAATGTCGGTTGCTCGCGCGCGCACCCTTGCCAGGTTGTACCTGGCCCAGGAGAGCACCATGCGATACGCACACACGGCAGTGCACGTCTATCCGCGGCCCGCAGGGCTGCACGGCACCGAAGGCGCGATCCAGCTGGCGCTGGGACTCGCACAGGCGTTGGTGTTCGTCGCCGTGCTCTGGATGATCGGCGCCGCAGTCGGCGAGTTGCTCTGACCTCCGCACGAAGGAACGAGGCGCCGTGAACACGATCGTCGCGTTGTTCGAAGATCCCGTGCACATCGACCGAGCGATGCATGCGCTCGAGTCGGCAGGCGTGCCGAGCGAGCGCATCAACGTCGTCAGCGGACCGCGCGAGCGGCCAGCCGAAGACGACACGCGGGAGACGCTCGGCAAGGAGGGCGCCTCCGACCTGATGGTCGGGCTCGGGGCGATGTCGCTGCCTTCGTTCGGTCCGGTGCTCGCGAGCGGAGGCCTGTTGCCGCCGCTCGTCGGGGCCAGCACCACACGCCAGTCGCTGCTCGATGATCTCGTCGGCGCCGGTGTGCCGCGCAGCGAAGCCGAGGACTACGTCGACGCGCTGCACGACGGCGCCGCGGTCGTGCTAGTCGCCGCCGACGCCGCGGACGTCGATCGCGTCGCACAGGCGCTGGCCGAGTGCGGGCCCGTGGACGTCGAGCACCACGCGCGCTCGTGACCGTCAGCCCGGCCGCGTGCGCGCCCAGCTGTCGATCCGACTGCGCAGCTCCTGGCCCTCGTGGCCGACGCCTGCCCGCTCGCGGGCCAGCGACGCGGCCCGTCCGCTCGCCAGGCGATCGCCGAGCAGCGCGAATGCGCGTGCACGCTGGAACTCGATCTCCGCGCACAGCATCGGCTCGTCGGCGCCGCAGGCGAGCTCGGCCGAGCCCAGCACTGCCAGCGCGCGGCGGCTGTCGCCCCGCGCGACCGCGAGCTCGCCGAGCCCGAGCAGCGCGAAGCCGAGGTGTGGATGTGCAGCGCCGAGCGTCGGCTCGAGCACGCTGCGCGCGCGCTCGAGCTCGCGCTGCGCACGGTCGAGCTCACCGAGCCGCAGGTCCAGGCGACCGAGATTGACCAGCGTCGCCCCGACGTAGGGATGGTCGGCGCCGAGCGTGTGCTCGAGCAGCTCGAGCGCCAGCAGGTGGTGCTCGCGTGCGGCCGTGCCGTCGCCCATCGCATCGAGCAGGCTGCCGAGGTTGCCGTGCTGGACCCCGACGTCGACGTGCCGTGGCCCGAGCATCGCCTCCTGGATTCCGAGCGCGATGCGATGCTGCTCGAGCGCCTCGTCGAGCGCGCCGAGTCGCAGCAGGACGTTGGCGAAGTTCACCCGGGCGTGCGCGACCAGCACGTGCATCGCGCCCAGCCTGCGGACGCGTTGCTCGATCGCACGCTCGAGCAGCTCGCGCGCGGTGTCCAGCTCGCCCGTGGCGGCATGCGACAGCGCGAGGTACTGCAACGGGGTGTCGGCGTCGGCATCCTCGCGGAGCCCGGAGAGCGCCGCGATGGCCGAGCGGTAGCGGGCGCGCGCGCGCTCGTGCTCTCCACGCGCATCGAGCAGGCTCGCGACGCTCGTGTCGAGCTCCGCCTGCAGCGTGACATCGGGGGCCTCGGCGAGCGCCGCCTCGGCGTGGCGGGCCCAGTCGAAGCCCTCGTCCGGCCGCGCGGCATACGTGCCGGTCGCGAACACCAGCATCGTCGCGGCCTCGGCGGCGATCGTCGCGTGACCGTGCTCGCGCGCCGAGAAGTACGCGCGCCGAAGCAGCTCTTCCGCGCCGGGATCACCGTCGTCGAGCAAGATGTTGCCGTGTGCGAACCAGACCTCGGCCTGGAGCGCGGGATCGCCGATGCGCTCGGCCTCGAGCTCGAGCTGCTCGAGCACCTCGCGCGCGGGCTCGAAGCGATCGATGCGCTGCAGCGCCCATGCACGTGCGAGCTGCTCGCGGGCTGCGGTGACCAGCCCCGCGTCGGCGGGTGGCAGGGCGGCGGGACCACGGGCGAGCGCATCGACGTCCACGCACCGCGCCGGATCCTCGAGCGAGCCGGCCGCGCCGAGCGCGTGACCGAGCCCCGAGGCGTCGGCCTCCGTGAGCTCGCCGACGAGCGCTGCGAAGCGCTCGCGATCGCGTTCGAGGCAGGCATGGGCGCGATCGCGGAGCTCGTCGTCCTGGCCGAGCCCGCTGCACGCGTGCGCGCGCGCCGTGACCCACGCATTCGCGTGACGGTCGAGCGCCGCGATCGCACGCGCCCCGGCGTCGACGCTCCAGCTCGCTCCGATGTCGCCGAATGCGGCGCTCAGTCGCTGTCGCCCGTCGCTGCCCCACATGCGCTCGACGCCGAACGCATCGGCGCAGCCGCGATCGTCGACGCTCCACGCGATCGAGCCCGCGGCCGCCACGCTGAGGGCAGCGATCGCGAGCACCCGGCGCGACCGACGGGCCGCGAACCGCTCGAGCGCGGCGAGGAACGTCCGCATGCCGGCATGACGCGCGGCAGGGTCGGGCGCGAGCCCACGACGCACGACGGCCAGCAGCGCCGAAGGAGCACCGTGGCCAGTGCCCGGGGCGGCGACGCGGCCCTCGCGTTTGAGCTCGGCGAGTCCGTCGAGCGTGTCGGCGCGAAACGGCGGCGCTCCGACGAGCGCCTCGTAGAGCGCCGCGGCGAAGCCGAACTGATCGGTGCGTGCATCGACCACGCCGCCGTCGTGCTGCTCCGGGGCCATGTAGGCCGGCGTGCCCACGCGTTGGCCCGTGGTGGTCAGCTCGGCGTCGAGCCACGCGCCTCGACTCCGCGCGGACGATGGCTCGGGCTCGCTCGGTGCCTGGCTCGCGCCGGCGTGGTACGCGAGCCCGAAGTCCATCACGCGCACGCGGCCGTCGCGGCCGAGCATCACGTTGCCCGGCTTGAAGTCGCGATGCACGAGCTCCACCGCGTGGGCGGCTTCGAGGCCCCGACCGGCGGCGATGAACAGCGCCAGCACCTCGCGCCACGGTCGCGGTTGCTCGAGCCAGCTCGCGAGCGTCTGCCCGTCGACGAGCTCCATCGCGAGGTAGACCTGCTCGCCGTGCACGCCGACGTCGTAGATCTCGACCACGTTGGGATGCGACAGCCTCGCGAGCGCCTGGGCCTCGCGGAGCAGCCGCGCGCGATCGTTGCGGCGCTCGGGCCCGCGCAACACCTTGATCGCGACGCGTCGGTCGAGCCGCGGATCGCGGGCGGCCCACACCACGCCCATGCCCCCGGCGCCGAGCCGCCGCTCGATGACGTAGCGATCGATGCGCGAGAGCTCTTCGCCGCCGAAGAGTCGCGCGCGCACGCTGGCCAGCACGGCCTCGCGCCGGCGCGCCGGCGGCCTCGCCGAAGCGATCGCCTCATCGAGCGCAGCGCCCTCCATCGTCAGCCATCCTACGTCAACGCGCCCCCGCGGGGATCGACGGTGCGCGGCGCGAATTCGGGCCCGGGCGCGCGCCCTCGGCCCCGCGCTCGGCCCCCGTGATCCGCCCGGGGGGGTCGGCAGTCTCCTGGTGCGTGACCGATGCAGGCACGCTCGGTGCGCGGCTCGCCGCGCGGCTCGGCGCCACGTCGGGTGCGATCGTGGCCGCACTGGCGGCGATGATCGGGGCCTGCGATCCGCCGGTCTTCTTCTGCGACATCGACGTCGACTGCGACGACGGTCGCCGGCGCGGCGTGTGCGAGCCCGACGGTTACTGCAGCTTCGTCGACGAGTCGTGCCCCACGGGTCGTGCCTACGGCGAGCACGCGCCGGCCGGGCGCTCGCGTCGCTGCACGCTGCCGAACGGCGCGCATGGATCCTCGGACGACGGGGGCATCGCCGACGGCGGCAGCGACGGCAGCGATGCGGTCGAGCCGCGACGCGCCGAAGGCCCGGCTGGCGAGGCCGGCGACGACGAGGGCGAGAGCACCGGCGACGGCGGCACGAGCTCCGACGCGTCCAGCGGCGAGCCCCCGGTGATCGCGACGTGCGACGACGGCGAGCGCAACGGCGACGAGACCGACGTGGACTGCGGCGGTCCGTGCTCGCCGTGCGCGCTGTGCCGCGGCTGCGTCGACGACGACGACTGCGTGGCCGGCAGCAGCTGCAAAGACGCCGCGTGTCGAGTGCACGCCGAGCTCGTCGCAGACTGGACGACGCACTGCGACGCCGACGGCGAGTTCGAGGTCTCGGTCGTGGTGCCCCCGGGGCTCTATCGCCTGTCCGCGACGCCGAGCGCGGGCAGCAAGTGGCCGACGGACGGCGGCAACGGCGGCCACACGTGGGCATGGTGGCTCGATTGCGAGGAGGTCGAGGTCTCGAACATGCGCACGCCGGAGCACGAGTGGTACGCGACGGCCGCGAACGCGTACGACGCCCTCGCGCTGCCGATGGAGGCAGTGCTGCTCGAGGCCGGCACGCTGTCGTGCGGCGTGATCGACAGCAACTGCGGCGACAATCGCGGAGAGGTGAAGGCCGAGCTCGAGAACCTGTGCCCGTGACGCGGTCTGCACCCGGCTGCTAAGCTGGGCGCGTCGTGACCACCGACGCCGAGCTGCTCGACGCCTGGCAGGGCGGTGACTCGCGCGCGGGCAACGAGCTGCTCGAGCGCCACGTGGACGCGTTGGTGCGCTTCTTCGAGAGCAAGGCCGACGATGCCGTCGACGATCTCGTGCAGCGCACCATGCTGGCCTGCGTGCTGCATCGCGATCGCATGCGCGAGGCCGCCAGCTTCCGCGGCTTCCTGTTCGCGGTCGCACGCAACGAGATCTACGACCACTACAAGCGCTCGGCCCGCGAGCGCGCCAGGTTCGATCCGGCGGTGAGCGCCGTCCGTGATCTCGCGCCGACGCCGAGCGCCGCGATCGCGGCCGGCGACACGCGCGGTGCGATCTCGTTCGCGCTGCGGGCGATCCCCATCGAGCTGCAGATCGCGATCGAGCTGCACTACTGGGAGGAGCTCACCACCGCCGAGCTCGCCGATGCGCTGGGCGTCCCGCAGGGCACGGCGAAGAGCCGTCTGCGCCGCGCGAAGGAGCTGTTGCGCGAGCGGCTCGGCGGCGAGGGCCAGGCGATCGCGCAGGCGAGCGAGCACGAGCTGGACGCGTGGGCGACCGAGGTCGGCTTGCAGGCGCGCGCGCGCGAGGACTAACGCCGCCGCCGCTGCGCGAGCACGAGCAACGCGACCAGCCCCGCGAGCGAGCCGCGTCCGCCGTGGCTGCACCCGCAGCCCTCGCCACCGCCTTCGCTCGCACCACCATCGGCCGCGGTCGTGTCGCTGGCGCTCGCGCTCGCATCGCTGCCCGACGCGCTGCCGCTCGCGCTTCCGCTGTCGCTGCCGCTCGCGCTCCCACTCGCGCTACCGCTGCCGCTCTCGTCGACCCCACCGCTCTCGTCGACGCCGCCGCTCTCGTCGTCCCCCGTGTCGGACCCGCCGCACGCCTCGATCGTCGCGTCGAGCGGACACCCGGGGTTCACGCCTTCGCCGGCATACGCTCCCCGGAAGGCGAGCTCGCCCTTCGCGGTGCCGTTGTAGTCGCGATCCCAGTCGGGATCGCCCGCCGCCTTCGCGAGATCGAGCGGTGTGCCGGTCACCGCACCGGCGAGCGGGTAGAAGTCCATCGCGCCGAGCATCGCCGCGGGCATGTTCACGAACGTGCCGGCCTCGGCCTCCGTCGCGGTGAGGTTGTCGCGCAGATCCGCGATCGTGCCGCCGATCGGATCGGCACCGAACACGAGATTGCCGACCACCATGTCGTCCTCGCTCGCCGCCGACGCGAACGAGATCCCGCGGCCGCCCCCGAAGATCGTGTTGTTGTAGACGTACGCGCGCTCGACCGTCTTGCCCTGGTGATCGGTGACGACCAGCGCCGCGAAGTCGGGCGACGCCCCGACCATGATGTTGTCGTGGATCGAGAAGCGCCCGGTCGCCTGCACGAGCGCCTCGCGCGGGTTGGAGAACAGCAGGTTGCCGTAGATCTGATAGGTGTCGTCGGCGCCCGGGCCCGCATCCGGGAATCCGCCGACGAGCAGGTTCGGGCGATCGCCGTCGGGGCTCGCGCGATCGTCCTTGATGAACACGTTGTTGCGCACGATCGTGACGTGCGGTCCGGCCTCGAGCTCCGGCGGCGCCGTGTAGTCGAGCTGGTGCTTGATCTGCATGCAGTAGCCGACCGGGTTCAGCACGAGGTTGTGCTCGATCACGCCGGCGATGAACGGCGTGTCGCCCTCGGAGCCGCCGAGGTACAGCCCCGTGCCCGGCTCGATGATCGTGTTGCCGCGGATCGTCCAGTCGTGGACCGTGGTCTTGGTGTTGATGCCGACGATCTGCTGACCGCCCGCCGGAAAGCCCTGCAGCGTGTTGTGCTCGACGAGGATGTGGTGCGAGCTCGCGTCCTTCGCGTTGATCGCGTCGACCTCGAGGCCCTGCACGTCGACGACGAGGTCCCGGATCGCCACGTACGACGAGCCGTAGATCTGCACGGTGTTGCAGCACGCGTCGCTGGTGATCACGGCCGGGTCGCCGGACTCGGGCCCGGCGATCGTGATCCACGCATCGGCCGTGCCGGTCAGCCCGTCGATCGTGAGCCGCGGGTACTCGCCCGGCGCGAGCACGAGCGTGTCGCCGGGCTGCAGCGTGCCCAGCAACCCCTGGTAGGTCGAAGGATCGGCGGGCACCTCGGCCGCCAGCGCGGTGCCGCCGGCGAGGAGGATCGGGAGCACCACGACGAGCCGGAGCGAGACCATGCCGCTAGGGTCGCACGACGGCGCCGAAACGGCTCACGCCACCGCGCTCAGAGCTTCGCGTCGGCGACCGAGAGCGCCTCGTCGAGCGCCGCGATGGCCTCGTCGATCTCGGCCTCGGTGATGACGAGCGGGGGTGCGATGACGAGGTGGGAGACCCAGGCCATGCAGAACACGCCGCGCTCGAGCAGCTTGGCCGCGACCGCGTCGACCACGAGCGGTTTGCGAGCGACCTTGTCGGCCGGCACGTTGAACGGCTCGCGCGTGCCGCGGTCCTTCACGAGCTCGAGCGCCCAGAACATCCCGATGCCGCGCACGTCGCCGACGCACGGGTGCTTGGCCGCGAGCGCGCGCAGCTTCGTGCCGAGCAGCTCGCCCACGGTGCGCGCGCGCTCGATGAGCCCGAGCCGCTTGTACTCGCGGATCGCGGCGATCGCCGGCGCGAGCGTGAGCGGGTGGGCCTCGTAGGTGTGCCCGCAGGCGAAGAAGTGATCGTCGAAATGGTTCGCGATCTCGCGGCTCGTCGCACACACGCCGAGCGGCGCCATCGCGTTGGTGATGCCCTTCGCGGTGACCAGGATGTCGGGCACGACGCCCCAGTTGTCGACCGCGAACCACTGTCCGGTGCGGCCCCAGCCCGACATCACCTCGTCGGCGATGAGCAGCACGCCGCGGTCCTTGCACATCTTCGCCAGCTTCGGCAGGTACTCGGCGGGCGGCACCAGCACGCCGTTCGTGCCCACCACCGGCTCGACGATCATCGCGGCGACGTCGTTCTCGTGCTCGATCATGTACTGCAGGTAGTCGATGCACGCCGTCGCGCACTCCGGGTGCGTGCGACCGAGCGGGCAGCGGTAGCAGTTCGCCTCGGGGCCGTGCAGCACCCACGGCACCGTGCCGACCGGCTCGGCGTACCAGCGGCGCCAGTCGCCGGTGGCGGCGAGCGAGCCCGCGGTGGAGCCGTGGTAGCTCGTGTAGCGCGCGATGATCTTGCTCTTGCCGGTATACATCCGCGCGATGCGGATCGCGGTCTCGTTGGCCTCGGTGCCCGAGGTCGCATAGAAGAACTTGTCGATGCCCTTGGGCATCACCGTGATCATCTCGAGCGCGAGGTCGGCCCGCACGTCGCACGCGAACGCGGGCCCGATGAACGCGAGCTTCTGCGCCTGCTCGCAGATCGCATCGGCGACCGCTTGGTTCTGGTGGCCGAGGTTCGTGCAGATGAGCTGCGACGACAGATCGAGGTAGCGCTTGCCCCTCGCATCCCAGAAGCAGCTGCCCTCGGCCTTCGTGACGTGCAGCGGCGCCCAGCCCTTCTGGTAGCGCCAGGTGCCGTAGGTGTAGTGGGCGGTGAGCTGCGAGACGTCGCGATCCATGGTGTTGGCCTCGAACGAACCCCGCTCGTACCACGACCGCGGCGCGCGCTCCACCCGACCGTAGGCCGCCGCTGCCGCCGGTCCGTGGCGGTTTCACGTGCTGGCCGTGGCAGCCGAGAGCGACCTCACTGGACGTGGCCGAACGGAAACGTCGCCTCGGACGCAGCGACGCGGTCAAACTGCTTCGGTGCCGACCACGAAGCGTCCGAGCAACTCGAGGGTACGAGGGTTCTTCTCCCTGGCCGGACGCGTGTTCAAGCGCTTCTGGAAGGGGGCGAACTCCGCCCGCATCGCGACGATGAACGTGCTGTTCGTCGGCATCGTGGTCGCGCTCCTGATCCTGATGCTGCGCAGCAGCGGACCGGACTTCGCCGACAAGAACGCGCTCGTGGTCGCGCCCAAGGGCACCATCGTCGAGCAGCTGAGCGCCGAGGGCCCGTCGGTGTCGTCGCTCATCGCCGGCTCCGAGCCCGAGACGTTGCTCCGCGATCTGCTCGAGACGATCGAGCGCGCCGGCGACGATCCGCGCATCACGGTGATGGTGCTCGATCTCAGCGAGACGAAGGGCGCGGGCATCAGCAAGCTGCAGGAGCTCGGCGCCGCGCTGAAGGCGTTCCGCGCCAAGGGCAAGACCATCATCGCCACCGCCGACAACTACTCCCAGGCGGGCTACTACCTCGCGGCCCACGCCGACGAGGTCTACATGCACGGCATGGGCGAGGTCTCCATCGCGGGGCTCGGCCGCTACCACATGTACTTCAAGGACGCGCTCGATCGCTTCGAGGTGGAGTGGCACATCTTCCGCGTCGGCAAGTACAAGTCGGCGGTCGAGCCGTACCTCGGCAACTCGATGTCGCCCGAGGCGCGCGAGGCCGACCTCGCCTGGATGGGTGATCTGTGGCAGGCCTATCTGGCCGACGTCGCGGAAGCGCGCGGCATCACGGCGGCCCAGCTCGAGGACTACGCGCAGCACTTCGACGTGCACGTGGCCGCGAACGACGGCGATGCCGCGGCCACCGCGGTCGCCGCGAAGCTGGTCGACAAGATCGGCGGGCGCGACCTCGTGCGCGACCGGCTGATCGAGCTGGTCGGCGAGGACGAGCAGAAGCACGACTTCCATCGCGTCGACGGCGGCGAGTACCTCGCGTTCGTACGCGACGAGTCGCCCAAGCGGATGCACGGCGACAAGGTCGCGGTCATCGTCGCGCGCGGCTCGATCATGGACGGCGACCACCCGGCCGGCGTCATCGGTGGCGACTCGACCGCTGCGCTCATCCGCAAGGCCCGCAACGACGAGGACGTGAAGGCGATCGTGCTGCGCGTCGACAGCGGTGGCGGCAGCGCGTTCGCGTCGGAGATCATCCGCCGCGAGTTCGAGCTGGCGCGCGCCGCCAACAAGCCCGTCGTCGTGTCGATGGGCTCGGTGGCGGCGTCGGGCGGCTACTGGATCAGCACCGCGTCGGACGAGATCTGGGCGAGCCCCACCACGATCACCGGGTCGATCGGCATCTTCGGCATGTTCCCCACCTTCGAGAAGCCGCTGGCGAAGCACGCCGGCGTGCACACCGACGGGGTCGCCACGACGCCGTTCGCCGGCATCACGCCGGAGCGTCAGCTCGATCCCGCGGTCGCGCGCGTGCTGCAGACCACCATCGAGCACGGCTATCGCGAGTTCCTCGCGCGTGTCGCTGCCGCGCGCAACATGACCACGGAGCAAGTCGACGCGGTGGCGCAGGGTCGCGTGTGGAGCGGCGTCGATGCCAAGGACGCGGGGCTCGTCGATCAGCTCGGCGGCCTGCAGGACGCGATCGCATCGGCGGCGAAGCGGGCCGAGCTGGGTGACGACTACGCGGTCGAGTACGTCGAGAAGGAGCTGGGCCTCAAGGAGCGCATCGTCAAGAGCGCGCTCGGTGGCGAGGCGCAGACGACCGCACTGTTGCCCAGCCTCGCGGGCACGCCGTTCGACGACGTGCTCCGTCACTTCGAGGAGCAGGCCCGCATCCTCGCGTCCTTCAACGATCCGCGCGGCGTGTACGCCTACGCGCTCGTCGACGTGGACTGATCGCGGTCCGCCCGGCGGTCCCGGGCGACTTTGGTATCCTGGCGCCATGGCATGCCGTGCGCGCTACTCGAGCTTGGTCCTGGTCGCGACGCTCGCCTGCGGAGGCGGCGACGACGACGACGATTCGGTCGGCGAGACCGGCACGCAGACCGGGAGCACGCAGCCGAGCAGCACGTCGGCGAGCGAGACGGTCGACGACAGCTCCGCGGATTCGCCGACCAGCACCCCCGGCGATCCGGAGTGCGGCAACGGCGTGCTCGAGGAATTCGAGGAGTGCGACGACGGCGAGGCCAACTCCGACTCCACGCCGAACGCGTGCCGGGTGACCTGCCACCTGCCGCGCTGTGGTGACGGCATCCTCGACGACGGGCCCGACTTCGGCGAGGAGTGCGACGACGGGGCCGACAACAAGAACAACGAGCCGAACGCGTGCCGGCAGAGCTGCGAGCTGCCCGGCTGCGGCGACAACGTGCAGGACATGGGCGAGGCCTGCGACGACGGCAACAACGTGTGGGACGCGAGCTGCTACGCCTGCGACAACCTCTACTACTTCGTGCTGAACTCGCCGGACTCCACCGGCGCCGGTGACGTGTCGATCGTGCGTGCCGATCGCAACGGCAACACGATGATGTTGGTGGGCGGGGATCCCTCGTACAACGGCATCGTGCAGCTCGCGTTGTCCGCCGACGGTGCTTCGGTGTACGCGCTGCAATCGGACGACGCGACCGATCGCGTGCTCTCGTTCGACGGTGGTGACGGGACGTTGCTCGCCGAGATCGATCTCGGTGCTGCGCTCGGCTACGACCCCACCGCGCACGGCATGGCGCGCGCCGGTGACGGGCTCCTCTATGTCGTGCTCGACGGCGGCGGTAGCACGCGCGTCGTGTCGGTCGATCCCGCGAGCATGGCGGTCGCCGAGGCGATCGATCTCGGCGGCCCGCTCGACGTCGCCGACGTGGCGTCGCAGGGCAGCGCGGATGCGGTGTTCATCTCGGCGGGCACGAGCGTGATCCGGGCGGATGTCGCCGCGATGACGAGCGGCAACTTCGCGACCGGGCTGTCCGGCCCGAACGGCATGTTCTACGAGGAAGGCACCGACCGGCTGTGGATCGCCGACCACGCGGGCGGTTCCGCGACGATCGTCTACATCGAAGGCGGCGGCGCGGTCACGGCCTACAACCCGGTCGTGGGCTACGACGATCCGCAGATCCACGGGCTCGCCGTCGACATCGGCATGGTCGTGCTCGCGACGGTGAAGACCGCCGATCGCGTGGTGTCCGTGCAGCTGCTCGGCGGCATCGGCGACTTCTTCACCGACATGATCGTCGCGCCGACCGACATCGAGCTCGCGCACCTCTCGGGCTGACGAGGGCAGCTCCGCCGGGCCGATCGACCGGAGAACCGATCATCGATCCCGCCCTCCACCGGCAGACGCGCGCGTGGGGGCGATTGCACCGCTGCGGGCGTGGTGCACTTCTTTGCCGGGGAGCGACGCAGCACGCCGTCGGTGGGTCGATTGCTCGGGTCCGCGACAAGCCACGCTGGGATGCTCGCGATCGCGCTCTCGATCGCGATCGCGTCACCGCCCGGGATCGCCCACGCGGCCGAGCCCGCCGCGGCGACGCACGACATCGAGCGTGCGAAGGCGGAGCTCGTCCGCGGTCAGCGGCTGTTCGACGAGGCGAAGCACGCGGAGGCGCTCGTCGCATTCGAGGCCGCCTACGCGGCGTATCCGGCCGCGGAGTTCCAGTACGACATCGGGCTCTGCCACGAGCGGCTCGGTCACACCGATGAAGCGATCGCGGCGTTCGAGGCCTACCTCGCCGCGTCACCGGATGCACACGATCGCGCCGACGTCGAGCATCGCATCGGCGTGCTGCGTGCCCGCTCGTCGCCGCCGCCGTCGCCGCCGAGCGAGCCCGAGCCCGCACCTCCGGAGCCACGCATCGTCACGCCGCCGACGCCCGCGCCGGTGAACGACGCCCCGCCGGCGGAGATCGACATCGTGCCGCAGCGCGAGCGGGGCCTGCGAGCCGGGGGTGCCGTCGCACTCGCGCTCGGGCTCGGCATCGCAGTGGGTGGCGGGCTCGGCTTCGGTCTGCCCGCGGCGAAGCGCGAGCGAACGCTCGATCGCGCGCTCGCCCAGGACGCGCCCTACGGGGATCGCCTGACACCACAGCAGGCGCGAGAGACCGCGCGCGCCGGCGATCGATTGCTCGCGCTGCAGCTGGCCTCGATCGGCGTGGGCGCGGTGCTGGTCGGCACCGGCGTGGGCTTGCTCGTCGCCGCCAAGCGTCGGGAGCGACGTGTGCGTGCGCCCTCGGCCGCGCTCGCGCCGATGCGCGGCGGACTCGCGCTCTCGGGGAGCTTCCGATGGTGAGCGCGCGCCGACTCCTGCTCGCGGTGCCCTTGTTCGCGGGCTGTCTCGCGCAGCGCGTCGACGATGCGCCGCCCGGGACCTTCGCGTGTGCCGAGCAGAACGACTGCGAGGACGGCGAGCACTGCGTGCTGGGGTTCTGCGAGGAGGCCGCGGGACCGCGGCTGGAGATCCGCCATCCCGAGGCCTTCGATCGCCTGGCGATGCCCGACGATCCCTCGCTGCCGATCGCGATCCCGATCTCGATCGGCGGCGACAACCTCGAGCTCGCCGAGCCCCACTCCAGCGGAGGTGATGACTTCGGGTTCGGCTACATCGAAGTGGTGGTCGACGGCGAGGTCGTGGCCCGCGTGACGAACGGCAACCTCGTCGCTGGTGTCGTGGCCGAGGTCGAGCTCGCCGCGGTGCCCGGAGCCCACCGCATCAGCGCCGTCGCGCGCACCTCGTCGGGCGCGCGCTACGACAACATCGAGTCGCGCGGCACCCGGATCGTGTGGATCGACGACGGTCGGCCCCACGTCGCGTTCGTCGATCCCTGGCCCGGCGACGGATTCAGCCTGCAGGAGACGAGCGCCGAGGTCGAGCTCGCGGCGATCAACTTCACGTTCGTGCCGTTCGACGTCGACGTCGCGGGCCCGCACGGACATGCGCACGTGCACCACGACGATCCGTTTCCGGCCTGCGCGAGCGATCCGGATTGCGACTGTTGCTACGTCTCCGTCGTCGCCCCGGAGCAGCCGCTCGAAGGCGAGCACCGCACGATCTCGTCGTGGCTGCAGCTGCCGCCCGCGAGCGCGGGCGACGGCACACTCTCGGTGATCCTGCGCGACAACTCCCACGCGCCGCTCCTCGACGACACCGGCGCACCGGTGTGGGACACCGTCGCGATCGAGCGGCACGACATCCCGCCGATCCAGCACGCGGCCGACGCGGGCGACGAGGATGCCGATGGCGGGTGAGCCGAGTCGCGCGGCGCCGGACGACGCGCCCGTGCACACGATCCTCGGGCTGCCGGTCGCGCGGCCCGGCGAGGCGGCCCCGCGTCCCGGCCGACGCCGACGACTCGAGCACAGCGAGCTGCTCGGTCGCTACCGCGTGGAGTCGGCGATCGGCGAGGGCGGGATGGCGACGGTCTACGCCGGCGTCCACACCACGATCCATCGCCCGGTCGCGATCAAGGTGCTCGATGCGGCGCTCGACTCGGTGCCCGATGCGGTCGAGCGGTTCCTGCAGGAGGCCCGGCTCACCTCGCGCGTCGTGCACGAGAACGTCGTCGAGGTCACCGACTTCGGCGTCACCGAAGACGGCGTGGTGTTCTGCGTGATGGAGCGGCTGCAGGGCGAGACGCTGGGGGCGTTGATCGAGCGCGAGGGCCCGCTGCCGGTGCCCCGCGCCGCCGCGATCATGCGGCAGATCTGCGGCGCACTGCAGGCGGCGCACGAGCAGGGGATCATCCATCGCGATCTCAAGCCGGAGAACTGCTTCCGTGCGCCGCGTACGAGCAACTCCGACTTCATCAAGGTGCTCGACTTCGGCATCGCGCGCGTGACCGGCCAGCACGCCCGCGATCGCCGGGGCACGCGCCCGCGGACGCAGGTCGGGTGCATCGTGGGCACGCCCGAGTACATGGCGCCCGAGCAGGCGCGCGCGGAGCACTTCGATCACCGCATCGATGTGTACGCCGCGGGCGGCCTGTTCTTCGAGCTGCTGACCGGGCGCGTGCCCTACGATCGCGGCAGCGCGGCGGAGCTCATCGCCGCGCACCTCGGCGATCCGGTGCCCGATCCGCGCGAGCTCGTGCCTTCGCTCGTGCCCGAGGTGTGCGACGTGGTGCTGACCGCGATGGCGAAGCGCGCCGACGATCGCTACGCCGACATGCGCGAGCTGGCCGATGCGATCGACGCCGCCGCCGTTGCGCAGGCGCGCGGTGGCAGGCGCAGACGATCGCGTGCGCCGCTCGTGGCGCTGGGCATCGCCGCAGGTGCGGCCGCGATCGCGGTCGCCACGCTGGCGTTGCACGCACCGACGCCGGGCCAGCTCTCGGCCTGGGGCCCGATCCCCCGGCTCGAGCCGCCGCCGGTCGCCGCGCTCGCGCCGATGACGGTCGCACCGACCCCGGCACCGACGATCGTCGCCGCGATCCCACCACCGCCGCCACTCCTGGCCGCGGTCGACACCGCGGCACCGAGTCGGCCCGAGCCGCGTCGCACGAAGTCGCGGACGAAGCCGGCTCGCGTCGTCGCACCGCCGCCCGCCGAGCCCCCGCCCGAGCCGACCCCGCTGCGCGCGAAGCTCAGCGAGGTCAAGGATCCGTTCGCGGACTGAGCTTTCAGGCCGGACGCTCGTGCGCGCCCGCTCGGGTCCTGCATCGCGCCCGGTCATCGGCCCCCGGCTCCCTGGTACGCTCGCGGCATGAAGATCCTGCCGATGGTCTCTGCGCAGGCGCGCGAGCAGGGGCAGCTCGCGAGCGCGGTGATCGAGCGCATCGACGACGACGGGCTCGTGCACGTCACCCTCGGCGACGCGCCATCCGTGCCCGCGCGCATCGCCGTCCCCCCCGGCACCGCCTCCTCCTGGGCACCCGGTACGCCCGTGCTCGTCCTCGTCGAAGGCGACGCCCCGCCCATCATCGTCTCCGCCATTCTCGATCGCATCGCACCCCCGCCCGTCGTCGAGCTCGCGGCCGAGCAGCAGCTCGTGCTGCGCGTCGGTGACACGACGCTCACGATCTCCGCCGACGGCACCATCGCGATGCACGGCGAGCGCATCGACAGCGAGGCCGAGGGCATCCATCGCATCAAGGGCGCGCAGGTGCGCATCAACTGAGCGATGGCGGCCGCGAGACCAGCGCTGCAGTGGGATCTCGTCGTCGAGAGCTTCGGCGAGGCCGCGTTCCTGTGGGCGCGCTGGGACGACGCGATGCACTCCCCGCGGCACGATCTCGACGCCGTCGTGCACTGGGTCGAGGAACGGCTCGTCGGTGCGCTCGATGGCGTGCGGCTCGGGGGCCAGCGTGCGTTCGAGGAGCTGCTCGTGCCCGCGCTCTCCGGTCGGCGCCATCGCGAGGCCACCGTCGCCGCGCACCTGCTCACGCAGATGGGTCGCGTCGGCATCGAGCACGTCGTCGCGGCCATGATCTCCGCGAAGCCCGAGCGCATCGATGCGCTGCGTCGTGGCGTCGAGCACAGCCCCGGCGCGCAGTGGCCCAGCATCCTCGCGGAGTACGTGCCCCGCCTGTCGCCCGTAGCCCAGGCCGCGGTCGTCGACGCGTTCGCGTTCCGGCGCTGGCCCACGCCGCCAGGCATGGATGCGCAGATCGATCGCAACGCGAAGCCCGTGCAGCTCGCGTCGCTCCGGCTCGCCGCTGCCGTACGCGATCCGTGGACGCAGGCGTACATCGACTGGGGCGCGCAGCGATCGGATGCGCGGCTGCGCATCGAGGCCGCGAAGGCGGCGCTCCTGCGTGGGCATCCCGACGCGAGCTCTCGCGCCGGCGAGCTGATCCGCACCAAGACGCCCGGCATCGATCCGCTGCTGCCGCTCGTCGTGCTTGCGCGCGGCGAGCGACTCCTGCCCGTCCTGCAGGCGCAGCTCCAGGCGGGCGAGGGCTCGCGCGCGGTGTTCGATGCGCTCGCGTGCGTCGGCACCATCGAGGCTGCGGATCTGTGCGCGTCGCTGCTCGATCACGATCGCTGGGCCCGGCTCGCCGCCGATGGTCTGCGAGCGATCACCGGCATCGATCCCACGCCGCCCGCGGGCACGGTGCAGGAGCCCGCCGACTGCCCCCGCGACGAGCTGCTGCTGCCGCTGCCCTTGCCCGAGGCGATGCGCGAGGAGTGGCAGAAGCGGCGCGCGCACTGGAGCGCGAAGCAGCGCTATCTCGGCGGTCGCCCCTTCCATCCCACGCAGCTCGTCGCCTACCTCGTCCGCGCGCCGATGCGTCGCCGGCACTTGCTCGCCGCCGAGCTCTCGATGACGACGCAGGGCGCATCGCAGGTCGCCACCTCTGGCTGGACCCGCGTGCAGCGGGCGCAGCTCGCCGCGATCGCACTGCCGGCCTCCGCGCGTCCCACTCCGATCCCCGCGTGACGCGATGCTGCAGCTCGAGAACACCACGCCGTTCCGTGCCGGCATCGCGCCGCTCGCCGACGAGGACGGCATCGACGCGCTCTACGTGTGCATCAAGGGCACGTTCACGCTGCGCCCGGTGCTGCAGGTAGCGGCCACGCAGAATGCGGTGACGCGCGTCGATCTGCACCTCGGCGAGCCGGGGCGCTCGAGCCTCGTCGAGGCCGGCGAGCACCACATCGGCAAGGCCGGCACCGACGTCGTGATGCACGGCTGCGCGCACAGCCCCGACGGCCGCCCGATCCCGAGCAGCGCGGTGTCGGTCGCGGTCGCCGAGCGCAGCAAGAGCATCGCGGTGTTCGGCGATCGGCAGTGGCAATCGCTCGGACGTGTGAGCGCGCCGCAGCCGTTCGTGGAGATGCCGCTCGTCTACGAGCGTGCGCTCGGCGGGGCCGCGGATCCGAACGACAAGGCCGCGCGCGAGCTGTCGGCCTGGAACCCGGTGGGGGTCGGGCTCGATCGCCGCCCGGGCGCACCGGTGCCGAACCTCGAGGATCCGCGCGCGCCGATCGAAGGCGGTGGCGACACCCCGCGGGCCGTCGGCTTCGGTCCGATCGCGCCGGCCTGGCAGCCGCGTGTGCAACATGCCGGCACGTACGACGCCGCGTGGGTACGCCAGCGCTCGCCGCTGTTGCCCGTCGACTTCTCGCTGCGCTTCTTCAACTCCGCGTCGCCCGAGCTGCGCTTCGATCGCTTCCTGCAGGGCGGCGAGCCGGTGGCGATCGTCGGAGCCTCGCGGGCGGGCCCGCTCCAGTTCTCGCTGCCGCGCTGCGACCTGCGCGTCGAGTGCTGCGTCGCGAGCAACTGGCGCTCGGCGCCGCCGCTGCTCGAGACGGTCGCGCTGTGGCCCGACGACGACTCCGTCAGCCTCACCTGGCGCGCGAAGCTGTCGTGCGATCGCCACCTGTTGCGAGTCGAGCGCATCCGCGTGTCGCTCGCGGCGATGACGGGGGTGCAGGCGTGAGCGGGGTGCGGATCACTGCGGTCGGCGCGATCACGTCGATCGGCAGCTCGGCGGTGCAGACCGATGCATCGATGCGCGCGGGGCTGTGTCGGTTCCATGATGCGCCGTGGAAGCCCGAGCACGGCACCATCACGTTGGCGCGCGTGCGCGACGACGTGCTCACCGAAACGATCGCCGCGCTCGCGGCCGATGCCGAGCGACGTAGGGTCGCGGCTGCGAATGCCTGGACCAGTCGCGTGCTCGCGATGGCCGGGCTCGCGCTCGCCGACGTCGTCGCGGCGGCCGAGCCCGAGCGGCCCGGTCGACCGCCTTCGCAGCGCGCGACCACGCGGCCGCCGCTCGTGCTCATGCTCGGGCTGCCCGATTCGCGCGAGGGCACGACGCCGCCCGAGGGCGCCGCGCTCTGGTCTGCGCTCGGGATCGCGAGCGGGCTCGTGATCGACGTCGCGCGCTCGCGCACGTTCCCGCGCGGTCGCGCCGCGATCTTCGATGCGCTCGCCGCCGCACGCGAGCTGCTCGCCGCCGACCCGGCCGCGCTCGTCGTGTGTGGCGCGGTGGACAGCTACGCCGACGAGCAGCGCGTGCGAAACGAGCACGCCCAGGGCCGCACGCTCGGAGGGCGATTCGCTGGCGACGGACGAGCGCTCGGCGAGGCCGCGGGCATGTTGATGATCGAGCCGCTCGAGCGCCGTCGCGGTGGATTGGTGCTGACCGGCATCGGGAGGTTCCTCGATCCCGGGCACCGCTTCGGCCGCGAGCCTGCGCGCGGTGAAGGGCTCGCGCACGCGATCGAGGCGCTGCGCAGCGACGCGCATCCACGCGCGCCGTTCGGCACCGCCTGGACCGGGCTGGTGGGCGAGTCGTTCGAGGTCAAGCAGTGGGGTGTCGCGCGGCTACGCCACCGCGATCTGCTCGTCGACTCCACGCGGATCGAGCACCCCGCGGATCGCCTCGGAGATGCGGGCGCAGGGCTCGGTGCGATGTTGTTCGTCGATGCGCACCAGCGGCTGGTCGCGGCGCGTCGCGAAGGACCCGCGCTGGTCTGGGCGATTTCGGATCAAGGCCCGATCGGCGCAGCCAGCCTCGAGCTCGACGGATCGACAGGAGCACAGCGATGAGTCAGAACACGTTCGCGAACGCGCGCGGCATCGTGCACCAGGGCAGCGGTGGCCAGAGCATCGTGTTCCCCGACGTCTGCAACACGCCGACCTCGGCGGGTCCGATGCCGATCCCGTATCCCAACATCGGCCAGTCGACGGACACCGTCGGTGGCCCGGCGACGGTCACGATGGACGGCTGCATGCCGATGACCAAGGGTGCCCAGTACGCGAAGAGCAGCGGCGACGAAGCGGGCACTGCGGGCGGGCTGATGTCGGGCCGGAACATGGGCCCGTGCGAGTTCCTGCTCTACTCCTTCGACGTGGTGCTCGAAGGGCAGGGCGTCTGCCGGCTCGGCGACATGCTGCTGCACAACGGCAAGAACGCGGTCGGCTGAGCGAGGTCATCGAGGACGCGTGGCGGCGAGGCCGAGCCGCCGCATGATCACCACATGGCCGCGAAGCCGCGGTCGTCGGCGAGGTTCATGTCGACCGCACCGTGTCCGCCGCCTTCGCCGTGGATCGCGTTCTCGAGGTACTGCCACACCGCGGTGTGGACTCCGGAGCCGTGGGGTGGCCGCGCGGGTGCGAACTCCGAGGGGATGTCGTCGCCGCCGAGCGCCGCGTCGGAGCGCGCCGAGAGCACGCGCCGTGGCTCGCTCGACCACACGTAGAACGTCTCGGCGGTGCTGCCCCGGAACGGATCGATGCCGTGCTCGATCACGCTCTCGACCAGCACGTCGGCCAGCCCGTGCGCGAGCTCGTCGCTCCAGTACTCGCCCGTCATCACGCGTCGAGGGGCGCTGCCCGTGCGTCGCGTCTCGTCGTCGATGCGCCGGCGCGCGAGCTCGCGGGTGTAACGACTCTCGATGCGATCGAGCGGCGTGCCGTACGTGGGTGACGGATCGGCGGGGTTCTCGACGACCCGGATCGGTCGGCCGTACACGCCGCACTTGCGGCCGCGTGCGTACATCGTCTCGAACCATCCGCGGAACCATCCGGCGTTGCCCGGCCAGTTCTCCACGTCGCCGTAGATCGCGACGTGCCGCGGCACGCCGAGCTGCTCGCAGAGCGCATCGGCCCGCTCGGCCGCCTCGCGCCCCGCCGACCGACCGCCCTGCAGCCGATGCTCGCGCCCGGCACTGCCGTTGTAGACCAGCAAAACGCGGCACGCGTGCGCGTGCAGGAACTCGATCTCGCGCGGCGTGACCGCGTGGCTGTGCTCCGGCGAGCGCACCTCGCCGCTGTGACGATCGACCGGCAGTCGCCGGTTGAGGTAGCGGCCCCAGAACGCGGGCGCGCGATCCATGCGTCGCGTGACGAGCTCGAGCTTGGTGATTCCACCGGGGTCGTCACCGGGCCGGCGCAGCGCGTCCGGCACGTGCACGCGGCCGTCCGCCGGCCCCCAGCTGTCCACGCCCCAGTGCATGGTTTCGTGCGAGGATACCGCCCCGCGAGGATCCATGGACGGAGATCAGACGCTCACCGCAGAAGCCGTGGCGCTGCTCGATGCGACCGGGTTGCGACCCGGAGTTCGTTGCCGCTTCGAGTGCCCACGCAGCCAGCACGGGTGGCGGATCCGTCACGCGGTGGTGCGCGAAGGGCTGTCGCGTCCGTACCGTGTCAGCCTCTCGCTCGTCACCCCGGATCTCGACGCGGATCCGGACGAGCTGCTCGGATCGCCCTGCGATCTCTTCTTCGATCGCGTCACGCAGGCGCGCACGTTCCACGGCGTCGTCATGCGCATCCAGATCCGCGGCACGGTCCCGATCCGCGGCGCCGGTGAAGCGCTCGCCGTCGACGTCGAGATCGGGCCCGCGCTCGCGACCATGGGGCAGCGCGTCAACTGCCGCATCTTCCAGGACATGACGGTGCCGGACATCGTCGCCGACGTGTGCAACGGTGCCCAGGTGCCGCCGGGCGAGCCGCCCGAGGGACTGGCCGCCTACCAGCGCAGCGTCGCGACCGGCGGGCTCTCGCTCACGGACTACCTGCCGCCGCGCGACTACTGCGTGCAGTACAAGGAGTCCGATCTCGACTTCGTCCAGCGGCTGCTGCACGAGGAAGGCATCGTCTACCTGTTCGATCAGGAGGGCGAGAGCGAGGTGTTGCGCCTCGTCGATCGCGAGGAGCTGCTGCCGGTGCTCGCGATCGCCGGCGGCGCCCGGCTGCCGCTCGAGCCAGGCGGGGGCGAGGGCCGCGACGCGATCACGCGTCTCGTGATCGATCGCGCCGCCAGCCCGACGAAGGTGACCACGGCACACTACGACTGGCTCATGCCCGATCGTCCGGTACGCAACGGCGGTACCGTGTTCACGATGGGCGAGGTCGGCGACAACAGTCGCGAGGTCTACAGCCCCAGCGAGCGTCGCGTCCGCGAGGTCTACGCCGACGGCCGCATCCTCATGAACCACGACGACTCGCAGCGTCGCCTCGACATCGCGCTCGAGCAGCTCATGGGCGACGACTTCGTCGGCCGCGGCTCGAGCAACGTGTGCGCGCTCGGGGCCGGCACCGTGTTCGAGCTCGAGCGCAGCTCGGGCTTCGATCGCATGGTGGCGCTCGAAGTCGTGCACGAGATCAGCGTCGACGGCGACACGCTCGACGTGCTGGGCTCGTACGAGAACCACTTCGTGTGCGTGCCGTCCTCGCGCTTCCGCTCGGCGTCGGTGGGCGTGCCGCGGCCGGTGATGCGGGGACCGCAGACGGCCACCGTCACGGGGCCGGAGCACGAGGACATCCACACCGATCTCCACGGCCGCATCAAGATCCTCATGCACTGGGATCGCGAGGGCGAAGGCCGCGGTCGGCAGCGGCGCGCCGATGCCTCGTCGTCGGTGTGGGTGCGCGTCGCGCAGAGCTGGGCCGGCGCGGGCTGGGGCGCGCTGTTCATCCCGCGCGTGGGCATGGAGGTGCTGGTCGACTTCATCGACGGCAATCCCGATCGCCCGCTGGTCTCGGGCTGCATCTACAACGGCCGCAATCCCCCGCCGTATCTGCTGCCCGACGAGCGCACCAAGAGCACGTTGCGCACGTGGAGCACGCCGAGCAACGGTGGCTACAACGAGCTGCGCTTCGACGATGCCGCCGAGTTCGAGGAGGTCTACCTCCGCGCGCAGCGTGACTACAACGAGTACGTGCAGCGCAACCACACGACCGACGTCAAGGTCGACCAGAGCCACCACGTGGGCAACGACCGCACGCGCGCGGTCGATCGCCACGAGAGCATCACGGTCACGGGCAACCGGACCATCCGCGTCGACGGCCAGCAGGGCAAGGGCTGGAGCGGACAGTCGGTGAAGATCACCAACGACTACAAGGTCGACGTCGCCAAGACGATCCTCGTGCTCGCACCGGTCGACATCATGATCAAGTGCGCGGGCTCCTCGATCCACATGACCCCGAACGAGATCGTGCTGCAGGCGGGCGGCGGCGCGAAGATCGTGCTCAACGCCGACGGGCTCATCCAGTCGAACGACGCCAGCAAGGGCATCTTCGACAAGAACATCGAGCTGCGCGCGAGCACAGGCGCGAAGATCTTCCTCGACGCCAACGCGAAGATCACCTCCGACGACAAGGCCGAGATCCTGCTGAACGCGGACGCGAAGATCTCGTCCAACGGCGAGGGCCACGCCTTGTTCCACTCGGACAAGATCACGGTCGACAACGGTGAGTCGAGCATCGTCATCGACAAGAAGAAGATCATGGGCGATGCCGACGAGATCGTCGTCAAGGCCGAGACCAAGATGGCGCTCGAGGGCGGCGGCGGGAAGCTCGGGATGCAGAGCGGGAAGGCCTCGATGAACTGATGGAGTGCGGAGAAGGAGCGCACTGCGACACGCCGGCGCCACCACCGGCTTCGCCACCTCCTCCAGCGGTGACCACCGGCAACGCCGACATCACCGTGAAGCTCGAGGCGATCTGCTGGGACACGTTCGCGAACGGCGAGTCCGGCGACAACAGCGATCGCGTGATGGACGGTGCCGAGGTCAGCATCCAGCCCGCGTCGGGTCGGGTGCGGCGCGCGACGACCCTCAGCGACGGCGTCGCCAGCATCGTCGACATCGACATCGGTCGCGCCACGGTGACCGTGTCGAAGACCGACTACGAGACGGTCAGCGGCAACGTCGAGATCACCGCCGGCGGCACCGCGACGTTGACCTTGCTGACGCGCAGCCTGAAGCGCGAGTGCGACCGCAAGCACACCGCGAAGCCGCCGGAGGTGCCGTTCACCAACTGGCTGGGTCCCGTGTTCTGGGAGGACCAGCCGTGGATCCTCATCATCCGCGACGTCGTGTGGCTGCTGTTCTTGATCGCGTCCGTGGTGCTGCTCCTCGTCGGGCTGCTCTATCCGCCCGCGTCGGGGTGCGTCGCCGGCGGGGCGCTGTGCTTCGCCGTGTTCGCGTACGCGAGCCACGTCATCTTCGGGATGATCCCCGGGGTCATCGCGATCGCCACGGGCTTCGCGATGTTCCTCGCGCTCGCCGTGTTCACGGTGCTCTCGCTGCTCGCCACACCCCCCTTGCCCGTGGCCGGCCCGGGTGGGTTCGGGATGCCGCCCGCGAACATCTTCATGTTCCCCCCGCTCGTCGCAATCTGGGTCGGCTTCGCGGTCGGTCTCGCTGCAGGTCGCCAGGATTTCTCGAACAAGGACTGGGCCGTCCCGCTCGTCTCCGGGCTCGTCGCCGGCGTGATCGCGATGGTCGTGTTCATCGTGATGTTCGCGTTCGCCAACGCCGTGGACTGGGCACTCCACCCCGAGATCGCGGTCGGCGGGGCAATCGCACACCTCGTCATCGGCTTCGGCGTCGGACTGCTCGGGGGACTGCTCGGCCATATCTTCGTGAACGACGGCAGCCTCGACGCGCCGCAGTGGGGCCTCACCGATCTCGCGCTGCCATACGCCGGCGAACGCTACTGTGTGCAGGGACACCGCGGCTGGATCAGCCACTTCTACAAGGTCAGGCACGGGTTCAACGACGCGGGTCGACCCGTGACCTGGACGACCGACGAGGAGTTCTCCTACGACTGGTCCCTGCCGCTCGAGCATCCGATCCTCGCTGCCCGCGAAGGCCACATCGTCGCGTTCAAGGAGGATCGCGACGGCAACGGCATGTCGACGCCGAAGAACGAGACCGCGAACTATGTCTACGTGCGCCACAGGGACGGCACGGAAGCCCACTATCTACACATCGTGAAAGACGGCTTCAAGGCCATGAATCCGACGATTCAGGCGCTCGGCGTGCGAGCGGGTGCGGGCGAAGATGCGTTCTTCGAATTCACCGACAACCCCGTACGCCCGCCGCCCGCACCTCCGCCCGCCGCCGACGGGACGCCGGGTCCGCTGCCGGTCATGCCGGTCCATGTGCACGAAGGTCAACGCCTCGCGCCAGCGGGCAACGTCGGCTACAGCATGTTCTCGCACCTGCACTTCGCGGTGAAGCGCAAGACCCCCGTCGGCGGTCGCAACTACATGCCGGTCAAGTTCAAGGACGCCGACGTGCAATCGCACGAGGGCCGCTGCTTCAGCATGCGCAAGTATCGCTCCGACACCAAGGATCGCGGCCCGTGCGGCCTCTAGC
>CAZFKC010000028.1:9255-94959 GCA_964519175.1 uncultured Nannocystaceae bacterium | reverse complement strand
CGCTCGCGCATCCTCCCGCGCTCGCGCAACCGCCCGCGCCCGCGCATCCGCCCGCGCTCGCGCATCCCCCCGCGCCCGCGCATCCCCCCGCGCTCGCGCATCCCCCCTCGCTCGCGCATCCGCCCGCGCTCGCGCATCCCCCCGCGCTCGCGCGACGACTATCCCTCGATGTCCTCGGGCGGCACCAGGATGAAGACCTGGCGCGTGTCGAGGTCGCTGCAGCCGTCGGCGAGCACGGTGATCTCCGCGGTGAAGAGCCGCGGCTGCTGGGCCTGGGGCAGGAAGGAGTTGAAGGCCTCGACGGTGAAGGTGATGGGGGTGTCCGGGATGACGCCCAGGAAGGCGTCCTCGGTCAGCACCGGATCGTCGGCACCCGGCAGCGGCACGTCGCCGAACTCGAGCGGCGTGACGGAGAGGATGAAGTCGACGGTGCTGGTGCCCGGCGGCATCGGCAGGCCCTCGCTGTCCTCGTTCGTGCCGGTCACCTGCGTCGTCGCGTCGAACGTCGCGTAGGCGGCGAGGTTCTGCACGCCGTCGATGAGGCCGGCGTCGAGACCCGTGCCGTCGAACTCCGCGCGGTAGACCAGCGGACACAGCCCGTTCGCATCCGGCGCGAGCCCGGCGCTGGCGATGCCGGTGCAGCACTGCTCCGCCGCGCATGCGGCCGGGCGACCACCTTCGGCGAGGTCCCACGCCTCGGGCGGGATGAGGGCGCCGGTCTCCGCGGCCAGCAGCTGCGCATCGGACAGCGGCCCGCACATCTCCGAGAAGTCGGAGATCACGACCGTGACGACGCGCGCGCAGATGTCGGTGAGCGCCGCGATCGCCTGCTCGCCGCTGTGCGCGACGGTCGACACCACCGGATCGCTCGCATACCCCTCGTAGCCCGGCATGCCCAGGCACGCATTGCTCGCGTCGTTCTCGTTCGAGATCGCGTCGGTGATCGACACGATGACCGGCAGCGCGCCCTCGCGGAACGCGACGCCGCCGATGCCGTTCGTGTTCGCCGCGACGGCAATCGGGTCGGGGCCCGCGATGCCTTCACCGGTCGCGATCTGGTAGAGCGACTCGAAGTGCGCCTCGGGCGTGTTGTTGCCGCAGCCGATCGGCACGCCGGGCATCAGCGTCATCGCATCGACCGCGGCCTGCACGTCGAGGCTCGCGTCGGTCATCTCGGCGAGCAGCGTGAACGGCTGATCCGGATCGGTCGGCGCGAAGTAGTTGCAGACCGGCTCGCCGAACGGCACGACCGGGAAGTCCTCGAACACGCCGGCGCCGAAGTTCGTGTCGGCGATCTGCGCCTCGATCGTGGGGATCACCGTGGTCACGATCGTCGTCTGCAGGTTCGTGATCGGCCCGCCCATCGAGCCGGTCGTGTCCATGTTGATGAACACGTCGAGCGCCTTCACGTCGGTGCTGAACTCGAGCGGTGCGTCCTGCGGGCCGGCCGGGTCGACGAACGGCAGCAGGAAGAAGAAGTCCTGCTGCGGACCGCTCTGCCGGTAGGCCGCGACCGTCAGCTGCGCGCGGCCGGAGACGTCGCCGATCGTCGCGGTCACGATCGTCGACGCGAAGAACGCAGCGTCCTGCGCCGGCACCTCGAACGTCGATCCGTTCATCGCACCGACGTCGGCGTTCGAGACCGTGAAGCCCTCGACGTCGGCGGTGACATCCATCTCCGTGCCATCGTCCAACACGCCGATCACCGTGTACTCGACGCTGCCGGGCGTATCGAGATCGATCTGCAGCACCTGGTTCGCGGGCTCGAGCCGCAGCGACTCGATCGCCGCCATCGGGCCCGTGCTCGTGTCCGCCGTCGTCGCGGTGGTCGGGTCGCCGACGGTCGTGGTCGGCTGCATCCCCGTCGTCGGACCCTCGGTCCCGCTCGAGCTCTCGCCGCCGCCGCCCGGCGTGGTGTCGGGGTTGAAGCAGCCTGCGAGCGGACCTGCGAGCGACAGGGCGACCGGCAACGAGCAGATTCGGCGCATGGTCCCATGCTCGCCCGGGTGCACCGGCTCGTCGATGGGCGCTATCGCACGCCGCGGCGGGCCGGTTGCCGCAGCCGCTGCCAGGTTCCCGGCCGTGGCGGTGTGCGCAGACACGCGCGGGAACCTCGGCCGCCCCAAGTCAACGTTCGGCGCTCGATGATACCTTGGGCTGCGATGGGGCGGATTTCGAAGACGGGGGCAGGGGTGCTGGTGGCGACGATCGGATGCGGATCCGGCGTGCGCGAGGACCCCATGGAAGGTTCGAACAGCGCGGCGAGCATGAGCGCGACGGCGGCCGTCGAGTCGAGCGGTGCCGACGGCTCGAGCTCGACGACGGTGGAGCCACCGGCGTCGAGCGACGACGGCGTCACGAAGCTCGATGTCGGCGTCGGCACGGCCATGGGCAGCGCCGAGGGCAGCGACATGTCGGGCTGCGACAAGGTCGACTTCCTCTTCATCATCGACAACTCGGGCTCGATGTACGAGGAGCAGGTCAACCTGATCTCGTCGTTCCCGCAGTTCATCGGGACGATCCAGGAAACGCTCGACGAGGCGCAGGACTACCACATCATGGTGCTCGACACGGACGCGTGGGTGTACGCCCAGTGTCCGCTGCTGTGCGGCTTCCCGTTCCCGCCCGGGGCCAATCCCTGCGAAGGCTTCGAGTGCATGGTCACCGAGCCCGAGGAGTGCGAGGACGTGCTCGGCGCAGGCGTGACGTGGCCGAAGGGCGGCCAGGCGTCGAACATGGACTGCGCCTTCGCGAGCGGCAAGCGCTGGATGGACAGCGGCGAGCCCGACCTCACCGCGGCGTTCGAGTGCGCGGCGCAGGTGGGCACGGGGGCGACGAGCGATCCCGAGAAGCCCATGGAAGCGATGGTCGCCGCGAGCACGGAGAGCACGCCCGCGTATGCGTGCAACGAGGGCTTCTTCCGCGACGACGCGATCCTCGTGGTCACGTTCGTCACCGACGAGGACGACGCCGCGAACGACGGCTCCGGCGGCACGGTCGAAGGCTGGCGCCAGGCGCTGATCTCCGCGAAGAACGGCGATCCCGAGGCGGTCGTGGTGCTGGGCCTGTTCGGCGACGGCGATCAGCCGGGAGCGATCTGCACCTCGTTCGACTCGCAGACGGGCAACGGCGCCGAGCCGAGCCCGCGGCTGCGCGAGTTCACCGAGAGCTGGGGCGATCGCGGCATCGCGGGCAGCATCTGCGCGCCGAGCTACGACCAGTTCTTCGAGCAAGCGGTCGGCGTCATCGACGTCACCTGCGACGAGTTCGAGCCGCCCGCCGGCTGAGCTACGCCGGGATCGCGCAGGCGCCCACGTCGTCGAAGCCGGGTGGGGCCTGCCCTTCGTCGAACCAGGGCACGCAGTCCTGGCCGCCGGCGGCACCGGGGCAGCTCGCGCCCGGATCGGGCTCGCCGAGATCGCAGAACGAGGTGCAGCAGCGCTGCGTCGCGGTGCAGTCCGGCACGACGTCGGCCGGCGCACAGAACAGCCCTGCGTCGCACACGTTGATGAACTCGCAGGGATCGCCGAAGAGCCCCATCTCGCCGGACTCGTCCGGCCCGCAGACGAACGCGTCGTCGACCGGATAGCAGGCGTTGCCGTCCTGGCAGTCCTGCAGCAGCGGATCGCAGCTGGGCAAGCAGAGGATCACCGTGCCCTCGTTCGCGATCGTGCAGCTCGCGTTCGGATCCTCGCAGACCGGGTTCGCCTCGGTGCCCATGCAGAACGACACGCAGACGCCGGTGTTCGTCTCGTCCACGTCCCAGCACATCGAGCCGAGCGCACAGTCGTCGATGCCCGAGGCCGCGTTGCCCTCGACGGTGCACGCGTCGCCGGGCTCCCCCGCGTTGGGATTCAGCGGAGAGCAGCGCGTCGCGTTCCACGTGCCGCCGTCGTTGCCCCACGGCATGCACTTCTCGTCCTCCGGGCAGTCCTGCGCCCAGACATCGCACTCGACGCTGGTGCTGCCGCCATCGGGATCCTGGATGAACCCCGCGGTGGTGCTCATCGCGTTGGTCTCGCCGGTGCTGCTCTCGTCGCTGCTCGCTTCGGCGGTGCCGGGGCCCGCCGAGCTCATCCCCGGTCCGCTCTCGCCGGACTCGGCGTCACCACTCGTGCTCTCCGCGGCGGCCTCGCTCTCCGACGCGGTCTGCCCGCTGTCCTGCTTGGTGCCGCACGCGACGAGCACGATCCCGAGCCCGACCCCGAACGAGATCGCGAACAACGACCTGGATTCCATGGCGCACCACCCCGACGCGGGCGACCCAACGACGACGGCCCGCGCCCGAAAGCGGCACCGTGCCTTCACCATGGATCCCCGCTCACCCCCCTTCAACCGGATTGGGATAGTTTTGTTCGATTTGCTACCCGCCCGCACGAACCCCAAGAGCGGGACGCGGCGGTGCGGGGCGGGGCGGGGGCCAGCGCGGGAACGCGGAGGCAAACCAGCGACGACGCGAAAAGGCCTCGGCGGGCTGCGCCCGACGAGGCCTCGATCACGACCAGAAGGCGCCCCCTTCAGGGGGCAACCGGCGCCCGAAGGGCGCGCACCGTCTCGCCCGAGCCGACCGCTGGGGGTCTAAGCTGGGATCGCACAAGCGCCGATGTTGTCGAAGCCGGGCGGGGCCTGACCCTCCTCGAACCAGGGCACGCACTCCTGGCCACCGTCGGCGCCGGGGCAGTTCGCGTTCGCCTGCGGATCGGTGAGATCGCAGAACGTCGAGCAGCAGCTCTCGCTGCCGGCGCAGTCCGGCACCACGTCTGCGTTCGCGCAGAAGAGGCCGGGGTCGCAGTCGTTGATGTAGCCGCAGGGATCGTTGAACAGGCCCATCTCGCCGGACGCATCCGGACCGCAGACGAACGCGTCGTCGACCGGATAGCACGCGTTGCCCTCCTGGCAGTCCTGCAGGAGCGGATCGCAGTTGGGCAAGCAGAGGATGAGCACGCCCTCGTTCGCGATCGTGCAGCTCGCGTTCGGATCCTCGCACACCGGGTTCGCCTCGGTGCCCATGCAGAACGGCACGCACGTGCCCATGTTCGTCTCGTCCACGTCCCAGCACATCGAGCCGAGATCGCAGTTGTCGATGCCGGACACGCCCGAGCCCTCGACCGCGCACTCGTCACCCGGCTGCGCCGGCGTCGGATCGAGCGGCGAGCAGCGCGTCGCGTTCCACGAGCTGCCGCCGTCGTTCGCCCACGGCATGCACTTCTCCTCGTCGGGACAGTCCTGCGCCCAGACATCGCACTCGACGTCGGCGCTGCCGCCATCCGGATCCTGGATGAACCCGACCGTCGTGCTCATCGAGCCCGTCGTGTCGCTCGGGCCGGTTTCCTCGCCGGACTCCGCCGAGGTACCGCTCATCCCGGTGTTGCTGTTGCTGGTCTGGCCGGTGTCGCCGGTTTCGGCGTCACCCGAGCTGCTCTCCTCGGACGGGCCGCTCGGATTGGTCTCCGAGGCGGTCTGGCCGGTGTCGCTCTTGGTGCCGCACGCGGCGAGCACGGTCCCGAGGGAAATCGCGATCAAGACTCTGGATTGCATGTCGAGCTACTCCGAAGCGGGCGGCGATCGAGGCGGGGCCGCGCCCGATTCCCCCGGCACCGCAGGAATCACCCTGGAGGAATGCGGGGCAGAGTTCAAGAACGCGGTGGTGTTTTGTGGGGAATTCCGGCGTGAGCGGGCGCGTGTTGGCAGTTATTCCCCGCGTGAAACCGAATCGCCATTCCCAGGAACGGACAGTGCCGGGGCTGGCGCCGGCAGGCCCAATGGGCGCTATTCGGCGGCGTGCTCGCGCTCGGGCGCGGGCAGAAGCGCCAGTGCCAGCACCTCGTCGATCGTCGAGACGAAGTGCAGCGTCACCTCTGCGCGTGCGCGCGCCGGGATGTCGGGCTCGTCCTTCGCGTTGCGCCGCGGCAAGATGACCTCGCGGATCCCGGCGCGGTGGGCGGCGAGCACCTTCTCGCGCACGCCTCCGATCGGCAGCACGTGGCCGCGCAGCGTGATCTCCCCGGTCATCGCGATGTCCGTGCGGACCGGCCGACCCGTGAGCGTCGAGATGATCGCGACCGTCACCGTGATGCCCGCCGACGGCCCGTCCTTCGGGACCGCGCCGTCGGGCACGTGCACGTGGATGTCGCGCTCGCGCATGAAGTGGCTGTCGATGCCGAAGCGCTCGGCGCGGCTGCGCACGAGCGAGAGCGCCGCCTCGGCCGACTCGCGCATCACGTCGCCGAGCCGACCGGTGAGCCGCACGTGGCCTTCGCCCGGCGTCGTGGTGGCCTCGACGAACAGCAGGCGACCGCCCGTCGGCGTCCAGCCCAGCCCGACGACGGCGCCGACGGTGGGCTGCTTGTCGACGATCTCGTCGTGGAAGCGCGCCGGCCCGAGCACGCGCGCGAGATCCTCGATGCCGAGCACCGCCTTGTGCTCGCCGCCCTCGGCGAGCGCCATCGCGGTGTCGCGGAGCAGGCCCTCGAGCTCGCGCTGCAGGTTGCGCACGCCGGACTCGCGCGTGTACTGCACGGCGAGCGCCTCGATCACCTCGTCGGGGATCGTCACCGTGCCCGGCGCGAGCCCGTGCTCACCCATCGCCTTCGGCACGAGGTAGTCGCGGCCGATCGCGACCTTCTCCTCGATCGTGTAGCCGGACAGCTCGATGATCTCGAGCCGGTCGCGCAACACGCCGGGGATCCGCCCGAGGTCGTTCGCCGTGCACACGAAGACGACCTTCGAGAGGTCGTAGCCGGTGCCGAGGTAGTGATCCTCGAACTCCGCGTTCTGCTCGGGGTCGAGCGCCTCGAGCAGGGCGCCGGCCGGATCGCCGCGCAGATCGGGCGCCGCGAGCTTGTCGATCTCGTCGAGCAGGAACACCGGGTTCGTGCTGCCCGCCTTCTTCATGCCCTGCAGGATGCGACCCGACAGCGCGCCGACGTACGTGCGCCGGTGTCCGCGGATCTCCGCGTCGTCGCGCACGCCACCGAGTGACGCGCGCACGAACTTGCGCCCGAGCGCGGTCGCGATGCTGCGGCCGAGCGAGGTCTTGCCGACGCCGGGCGGGCCCGCCAAGCAGAGGATCGGCCCGCGCTTGCCGGGTGCGAGCTTGCGGACGCCGAGGTACTCGACGAGCCGCTTCTTCACCTTCTCGAGCCCGTAGTGGTCGCGCTCCAGCAGGTCGCGCGCCGCCTTGATGTCGAGCGTGTCGGGCGTGGTGCGGCGGGGGCCCCACGGGAGATCGGCGACGAACTCGAGCCACGTGCGGCTGATCGTGGCCTCGCCGCTCTGCGGGTTCATGCGCCGCAGTCGCGCGAGCTCGCGATCGGCCAGCCCGCGCGCCTCCGCGGGCAGCTCGGCCTCGTCGAGCCGCAGCTCCAGCTCGTCGATCCAGCGGTCCTCGTCGTCCTGCTCGCCGAGCTCCGACTGGATCGCGCGCAGCTTGTGGCGCAGCAGCGCCTCCTGCTCGTGCCGCGAGAGGTGCTCGCGCACGTGGCGGTCGAGATCGCGGCGCACCTGCTGCACGTGCACGCGGTGGCTGACGAACTCGATGACCTTGCGCAGCCGCTCGGTGACCTGCAGCTCGAGCAGCACCTCGATCGACTCCGCGGGGTCGAGGCCCACGTGGGCCGCCGCGAGATCGGCGACGAGCGCCGGCGCGCGCTCGGCCGCGAGCACGGCCAGCGACTGCGCGCGCTGGCGGTTCTTGTTGCTGCCCGGCGCGAGGCTCTCGTGTTGCTTGACGAGATCCTGCAGCGCGCCGGCATAGGCGTACGCGAGCGTCGCGTCGCCCATGGTCTCCGCCGCGCGGTGGAAGCTGGCGTCCGCGCGCCCCGACGCGAGCGTGACCTCGAGCAGGCGCACGCGCTCGATGCCGCGGACCACCGCGGTCATGCGCCCGGGCATGCCCTGCAGCGCCTGCGTCACCTCGGCGAGCACGCCGATGGGATGGAGATCGTCGAGGTGCGGGCGCTCGACCATCGCGTCGCGCTGCGTCGCGACGACGACGAGGTTGCCGAGCGGATCGTCGGAGCTGCGCTCGCGCGCGCGACGGACCGCGTCGACCGAAGCGGCGCGCCCGAGCTCGACCGGCTGCGCGAGCCCCGGCAAGAGCGTCAGCGTGCGCAGCGGCAGGAGCGGCAGCGTGCCGGTCTTCGGACGGGACGTGGGCGAGCGTGCAGCCATCGGGAAGGAGCAACGCTAGTCGCTCGCACGGCGGTTCCGCAAGCGCGAGAAAGACGGTGGTACAACCCGGAGCGAGGATGGCAACCGCGCGCGACGGGACGGCCCCGACTCGCCCTGCTGGGAACGCGGGGCTCGGCACGGGCGCGCACACCGGCGCGATCGCGGGGCTCGTGCTCGCCTGCGGCGCCACGCTCCCCGCGGCCGGCGGGCTGGCCTGGACTGCGATCGCCGCGATCGTGGCGCTCTCGCTCGCCGCGGCGCGACTGCGGGCGCGCGGCAGCTGGGGCTGGCCCGCGTTGCTCGCTCCGCGCGGCACCGGGGGCAAGCTGGCGCTCGTCGGTGCGACCGTGTTCGCCACGATCGTGCTGCTCGCCGTGCTCGCGCGCGTGGTGGCGCAGCTCGTGATCGCGTTCCCGGGCGCGGTGCCGGCGGTGCTGTTCGTGATCGTGCTCGCGGTGCTGCGGCCCGCGTCGCTCGGGCGCGCGCGGTGGTTGCTCGCGCCTGCGCTCGTGCTGCTCGCGCTGCGCGGTGCGACCTGCGAGGCCGAGGGCGAGGATGCGCGCGGCGCGATGCACTCGGGGGCGATCCACGGCATCCACCCGTTCCAGGCCACCGCGATCATCGTCGATGGCTACGGGCCCCACGACCTGCCGTTCAACGACTACGTCGAGCCCATCGGCGATCGCGGCTACGACCCCACCGAGCTGGCGGCCGCGATCGAGCTCGCGCTCGATCGCATCGCCGAGGTGCACTACGCCGACGGGCCGCTGCGCGCACGCCAGGCGTTCCTCGACGCGACGGCGGGCGCCGTCCAGACCGCGCCGATCCAGGAGCGCCTCGATCGCGAGCCCGCGGCGGAGCAGCAGTGGCGCTTCTGGGTGCGCTCGGGCACCACGGGTCAGCGCTCGCGCGTCGAGTTCGTGTGTCCGGGGCGTCGCGACGATCCGCGCGGGCCGCAGCCCGAGACGGTGATGAACCGGATGTGCCCGGACAAGTACGCGAACGAGGCGAGCGCGGGGCTCAGCGTGACCGGGCGCTGGCCGGGCTACGTCGAGATCCGCGGCAACGAGCGCATGGGGCTGTCGCAGCTGTTCGGCTGGACGCGCAGCGACGATGCGCACGGCGTCGCGACGGTCGAGCTGGAGTCGTGGCTCGTCGTCGTGATCGTCGTGGTGCTCGTCGGGATCACCGTGCTGCGCGAGCGCGGCGCGCCGGTGCTCGCCACCGCCGCGATGCCGCTCGCGCTCCCGCTCGGCGTGCTGGTGCTCGCGGCCGCGCTGACCACGAGCGATCTCGCCGCGCTCCCGAGCTTCGTCGATGCGCCCGCGTGGGCCGATCCCTGGCGGCCGCTGCCGTGGCTGGCGGCGCTCGCCTGGCCCGCGTTCGCAGCGCTGTCGAGCTGGGTCGCGCCGAAGGGTGGGGGCCACACCGAGGGCAGCGGCCTGTGGCTGTTCGCTGCGGTCGCGCTGGCTTGGTTCGCCTCGACGGATCTCGCCGCGGCGCACTGGCTCGCGCCCGCGTGGCAGCTGCATGGACCGACCGCGGCGATCGAGCCCTGGGTGATCGGCCTCGCCGATGCGGCCGCGCGATCGCTGCCGGCGTCGATCACCCCGCCGATCCTCGCGCTCGAGGCGGTGGTCGCCGCGGCGATCGCTGCGCCCGTCGTCGTCGCGGCCGTGCACGTCGTCTCGGCGGCTGCGGCCGCGGCCGAGGCGGCGGCGCCCGAGCGGCCCCCGGCTTCGACGCGGCGGCTCGCGACCCTCGTCGTCGTGCTGGTCGCAGTGGCGCTCGCGTGGTCCCGTAAGACCGACGGTGGCGTCGCGTTGATCCCTGCGGCCATCGGTGTCGCGCTGGCCTGCGGCAGCGCCATGCAGCGCTTCGCGCAGCGCGGCCCCTGGCCACGCGCCCATGTCTCGACCCTCGTCATCGCCACCCACGTCGGCTGGACTGCGCTCGCGCTCTGGCTCGTCGCAGGCACCGCACCCGAGGGCGGCGACCCGTTGCGATGGCTCTACACGGGGCTCGCGGCCGTGGCCGCGCTGGTGCCGATGGCCTGCTGCATCGGCGATCCCGAGCCCGTCCGCGAGGCTTGAGCCGCCCGGACCCGGACGCTACCATGCCGCACCCGGCCGGCCCGGGACACCCGTTCCCGCGACTCTTCCACGCGCCGTCGTGCCTGCGACGGTTGCTCCTCCCGCTTCCGCACGAGCTCACGATCAGCCCATGACCGTCGCGATCCAGCCCCGCCGACACAGCTCCTTCTTCACGCGCTTCTTGTCGCTGACGATCGCGTTCGCGCTGCTGCTCCCGGGCCTCCCGCAGACCGCGTGGGCGGGGCCTGCGAAGCCGGCCGCCGCCGCGCCGGCGACGAACGGACGCACGGTCGCGCTGTTGCGGTTCAGCGGCTCGTCGCCGACGGATCTGCGCGCGGGCATCGAGGGGGCGCTCGCCGACAAGAACTACACCGTGAAGCCGGTCGCGCTCGATGTCGCGGCCGCCAGCGCGAAGGTGAAGTGCAAGGCCGATCCGGCGAGCGACGAGTGCATGGCCGCGATCGGCAAGTGGCTCAACAGCAACCCGAAGACCGCCGCCGACTTCGTCGTGCACGGCCGCTACATCCCGGGCACGCCGGGCAAGGCCGAGGTGGTCGTCTTCGACATCACGAAGAACGTGGTGGTCCGCAAGCTCGAGGCGGTCAACACCGAGGGCGATCTGATCACGCCGGTCGTGATGCCGGCTGCGGTCGCGAAGTCGCTCGACGAGTACCAGACGCCGCCGGCGCCGATCACCGACGACGAGAAGAAGATCCTCGAGTCGCTCGACGAGCCCGACAAGACGGTCGAGGAGATCGCGGCCGAAGAGAAGGAGCTCAAGGACGCCGAGGACGCGGCCGCGCGCGCGGCTGCGGAGACGCAGGTCATCGACACCTCGACGATCCAGGTCGATCTCAAGAAGGACTTCAACGCGTTCTGCCTCAAGGAGGGCGAGCAACGCATCAAGCGCAAGTCGAAGGAGGACCGCAAGGATCTCCGTCCGCGCTGCAAGAAGGGCCCGTTCTTCGGCTACTGGCAGCCGCGCGCCTACGTGGCGCTCGGCCTCACCGTCGGCGCCGCGGCGGGCATGATCGCGTTTTACAGCCTCGCGCTCGCGGCCCGCGGTCCCTACAAGGACTCGGTGGCCGCGCTCGACGACTACCTGAAGGACGTGAGCCCCAGGGATCCGCGCAGGGATCCCACGGCGGCGACGAACGACGGCCGCTCCTACGACGCGCTCGCGACCGACGTGAGCGTGAAGGGAGCCGACGTGCGCCGCCGCGCCATCGTGGGCGACGTGCTGCTCGGCACGAGCGTCGTGCTCTTCGGCGTGCTCGCGATCATCGTCTTCCAGGATCGCACCGACGCGAAGAACTACATCCGCGAAGAGAAGGGCCTGCGGATGATCAGCCGCTTCAAGACCTTCCGCGCGGCGCCGACCTTCACCCGCGGCGGCGCGGGAATCGGCGCGGGGATGCGCTTTTAGCAGGGTGCGGAAGAACGCGAAGCGTTCTTCCGAACACCCTGCTCCGTGCCCGTGCCCGTGCCCGTGCCCGGCGCGCCCGTCTAGCGCGCAGCGCTGGACGCGTCGCCGACGTGGCGCCCGATGAACTCGGCGAGCTTCGCCTTGCTGCCCGGGTTGCCGACCATCTGATCGACGACCTTGCCGCCCTTGAACATGAGCAGCGTCGGGATCGACCGGATCTGATAGTTCATCGCGGTCTGCTGGTTCTCGTCGACGTTGACCTTGACGATGCGGACCTTCTCGCCGAGCTCGCCAGCGAGCGCCTCGAGGTGCGGGGCGATCGCGCGGCACGGTCCGCACCACACGGCCCAGAAGTCGACGAGCACCGGCGCAGGTGAGTCCAGCACGTCGGCCTTGAAGCTCGAGTCGGTGACGTGGTTGATGGCTTCCGACATCGTTCGTTTCCCTTCGGAGGGCGCGCTCCGTACGGTCGTTCGACCGCCGGTTCGGCGCCTTGGCGGCCGGCAGCATGCGGTCATCTGCTCGGCGGTGCAAGGTGTGGACGGGCCGCTTCGGGCGGGACTATCTTCACACGCCCCGGTCGATCGCCGGCCAGAGCCCCGCTGCCGGGGTCTCTCTTCCCTTCGAACGTCATGCCGCGCATCTACGTTTCACAGGCCATGGTCGATGCATGGCTCGGCGCCGGGCGCACGCGGCTCGATGGCGACCTGCTGCGGCTGCCGTCCGAGGCCGGCGCGATCTCGCTGTACCTCAACCCCGCCGTGCACGTGGAGCGCATCGACGGCCACGAGCTGGATCCGCACAACCTCGTCGGCACGGTCCGCTCGACGCAGGAGCTCGCGCAGCTCGGCGCCGAGCTCTACGACGCATCGGTCGTGCTCGGCGAGCACGCGTACACGGTACGTCCGGGGTATCTCGCGATTCCGGTCGGCGAGGGCGGGGTCGAGGCGATGTTCGACGGCGGCGCGTGGGCACGGCTCATCGGTACGCTGCAGTCGCTCGCCGCGGGTGGCTGACCGCGTCGCCGCGGCCGGCGCGTAGCGCTGCGACCGCCCGCGGACGCGCCTCGACCGCGAAGCTGCCGCCGCCCGCCGCGATCGTGCACAATTGCCCGCGCCCATGATCCTCGTGCTGTTCATCGCCGCCGCGCTCGCCTACGGCGCAGCCACCTACGCCTACGGCGCGGAGATGGGCGAGGCAGGCGCGTCGACGTCGGGCTTGCCGATGCGCAACCGCGGACGGCCGCTGCTCGCGGCCGGGGCCGTGCTGCACATGCTGCTCATCGGCCTGCAGTGCACCGATGGCGATCACCCGCTGAAGAACATCTTCCTCGCGACGAACTTCGGTGCGCTCGTCACCGCGTTCGGCTACCTCGGCCTGTCGCGCGGCCGCAAGCTCGATCCGATCGGTGCCGTCATCGCGCCGGTCGGGCTCGTGGGGCTCGCGCTCGGCGTCGCGTTCTCCAGCGTCGGCGGCACGGCGATCCCCACCGGCAGTGGGATCCCCAGCGCACACGTGGCGTTCGCGTCGGCCGGGCTCGCCGGCTTCACGCTCGCTGCGGCGGTCGCAGGCATGTACCTCGTGACCGAGCGGCGTCTGCGGAACAAGCAGTTCCGCCCCGCGTCCGGCGCGATGTCGCTGACCGGGCTCGACCGGCTCCACCACCGCCTCGTGCTGCTCGTGACGCCCGTGTTCACGCTCGCGATCGTCACCGGCGTCCTCTGGGTGCTGCAGGCCGGCGGCACGCACGTGCTCGCCGCGCGGGCATTCGAGATCGCGGCCGCCGCGATCGCCTGGCTCGGCTCCGTCTCGCTGCTCGTGATGCGGGCCGCCTGGGGCTCGCGCGGACGCACCTCGGCGTGGCTCACCATCTTGGCATTCGCGATGATGGTCGTCATCGTCGTCTGGTACGGGGTACGCGGGTGAGCGCCGAGCTCTACGCGGTGGGGCTCAACCACAAGAGCGCGCCGGTCGAGCTCCGCGAGCAGCTCGCGATCGCGGCCGACGATCACGCGCGCGTGCTGGCCGGGCTGCGCGATCAGGTCGGGCTGGCGGAGCTCATGGTGGTCTCGACCTGCAATCGCGTCGAGGTCTACGGCGTGGGCGGCAAGGGCTTCGCGCCCGAGCGCGTGCTGCCGGTGCTCGCCGAGCTGCAGCGCGTGCAGGCGCTGCCCTCCGGCGATCTCGTCGAGCACTCGTTCGTGCGTGCGGCCGGCGACGCGGCGCGGCACATCTTCCGCGTGACCGCGAGCCTCGAGAGCCTGGTGGTCGGCGAGCCGCAGATCCTCGGGCAGGTGAAGGACGCGTTCGAGCGCGCGCGCGAGCACGGCGCGATCGGACCCGTGCTCGATCGTTGCCTCAGCCTCGCGTTCAAGTCGGCGAAGCGCGTGCGCACCGAGACCGAGATCGCCAAGGGCGGGGCCAACGTGGCGTCGGTCGCGGTGGACCTCGCGCGCACGATCTTCGACCCGCTCGACGACTGCGTCGCGCTCGTGCTCGGAGCCGGTGAGATGGCCGAGCAGGCCGCGACGTACCTGCGCTCGGCCGGTGTGAAGGAGCTGGTCGTCGTCAACCGCTCCGCTCCGCGTGCGCTCGCGTTGGCCGAGCGCGTCGGCGGCTACCACGAGCCGTGGGACCGGCTGTCCGCGCAGCTCGCCCGCGCCGACATCGTGATCGCGAGCACCGGCTCGCCGACACCGGTGCTCGACCGCGCGCTCGTGAAGCCGGCGCTCAAGCCCCGCCGCGGCCGGCCGCTCTTCCTGGTCGACATCGCGGTGCCACGCGACGTCGCGGCCGACGTCACCGGGCTGCCCAACGTGTTCCTCTACAACGTCGACGATCTGCAGCAGATCGTGCACGACAACATGCGCTCGCGACACGGCGAGGCCGAGCGCGCCACGGCGCTGGTCGACGAGGAGGTGGCCGCGTTCGGGCAGTGGATGCGCACGCGCTCGATCGGCCCGCTCATCGGCGAGCTGCAGGCGTTCGGGCGCGAGGTCGCCGACGGCGAGCTCAAGAAGATGCTCGGCAAGCTGGGCACGCTCACGCCCGAGCAACAGTCGGCGATCGAGCAGCTCACGCGCGGCGTCGTGCAGAAGCTGCTGCACCGACCGATGACGAACGTGCGCAAGGGCGGGGGGCGCTTCGACGAGGCCGCGCTCGCCGATGCGCTCGCCGCGTTGTTCGAGCTCGGTGCGGCCCCGCCCGCCGCGCCTGCGGTGGTCGAAGTCGGCGCCGAGACCCCCGTGCTCGCGCGCTCGAAGAGTGGTTGAAGAGGAACGATGACCGAAACGCTGCGCATCGCCACCCGAGGCTCGGAGCTCGCGCTCTGGCAGGCCAACTACGTCCAGCGCGAGCTGCAGCGCCACCACCCGGAGCTCGCGATCGAGCTCGTGGTGGTGAAGACGCAGGGCGATCTGATCCAGGACCGGCCGCTGCACGAGATCGGGGGCAAGGGGCTGTTCGTGAAGGCGATCGAGGCCAAGCTGCTCGATCACACCGCGGAGCTCGCGGTGCACAGCATGAAGGACCTGCCGGCCGAGGTGCCCGACGAGCTCGTGATCGCGGCGACACCCGAGCGCGAGGATCCGCGCGACGCGCTCTGCGGTCCGCCGGGCGTGGGGCTGGCGGAGCTCGCCGCGGGCACGCGGGTAGGGACGGGCAGCCTGCGCCGCGCTGCGCTCGCGATCCGCGAGAACGCGGGCATCGATCTGCAACCGCTGCGCGGCAACGTGCCCACGCGGCTGCGCAAGGTCGAGAGCGGCGAGCTCGATGCGGTGATCCTCGCGGCCGCCGGCCTGCGGCGGCTCGGGCTCGCCGATCGCATCACGCAGCTCATCGATCCCGTGCGCTTCTGTCCCTCGCCGACGCAGGGGATCCTCGCGCTGCAGTGCCGCGGCGACGACCCGCGCACACGCGGGCTGCTCGCCGCGCTCGATCATCCCGAGACCGCGGTGCGTGCGAAGGCCGAGCGCGCGTTCCTGCGGCGGCTGCAGGCGGGCTGCACGGTGCCGGTCGGCTGCCACGCGACGCTCGACGGCGACACGGTGCGCGTGACCGGCGTGGTCGTCGGCAAGGGCGGTCGCCCCTACTACGAGGCGACGAAGCAGGGCCCCGCGCGCGACGCCGCGAAGGTCGGCACCTCGCTCGCCGAGGCCCTGCTCGAGCTCGGTGCCGCCGAGATCCTCGGCGCACCGTGAGGCGTCGGAGGTTCGGCGATCGCCGCGGAGACCGACCGCCGATCGAGCCCGACGTGGCTTCGCCACGGCGGACAGCGAGCACGACGGAGCCCACCAGGAAGAGCGCCGGACGGCGCGAGCAGGAGCTCAGTGGCGCGGCACCTCGCCCGTCGCGGCCTGATAGCGCACGCGGGCCTTGCGATAGTCGGTGATCGCGTCGACGTGGGCGGCTGCGGCCTCGGCCGCCCCTTCCTCGCGCAGGTTGACCACGAGGATGGTGCTGTCGCCGAGCGCGAAGCGAGCACGCTCGGCCTGTGCGATCCGCTCGGCGAGCTCGGCTTGACGCCGGGCGAGCTGGGCCCGTCGGCGCGCCGTGGTCATCTCGAGGTACGCGGCGCGCACATCGACGGCGACGCGATCCTGCATGAACGCGAGCTCACGCGCGATCCGGCCGTGGCTCGCGCGTGCCGCCCGGAGCTCGCCGCGAGCGGTGCGCAGCGCGACGGGGAGCTGGAGCGTCACCGCTACGCCGAGCTCGGCGCGCGTGATCGGCTCGACGCCGCGCCCCACGTCCTTCGCGACCCAGCCCTGCGTGTCGAGCCGCGGCAGCAGCTGGTTCTTCGCCAGCGCCACGTCGACGTCCGCATTTCCGAGCCGTGCGCGCGCGAGCGCGAGGTCGGGGCGTGCCGCAATCGCACGCGCGATGCCCGGTTCGAGCGCGCGGTCGTCCGCGAGCGGGCCCGGCAGCTCGAGCGTCGTCGATGCAGGGGCGGTCGGCACGATCGGATCTCCGGCGGCGGTCCGCAGGAAGAGCGAGAGCTCGAGCGCCGCGCGACGCAGGTCGAGACGAGCGACGACCAGCGCGGCCTCCCGGCCGACCACGAGCCGCTCGTTGTCGAGCGCCTCGATCTCCGGCGCGTTGCCGTCGGCGATCTGTCTGCGCAACCCCGCATCGCGGGCCTGCGCCAGCTCGAGCTGACGCGCGCGAATCTCCTCCCGCTCCCCGGCCGCGATCCATTCCCAGTAGGCGACCGCGGCGTCGCGCAGCAGCTCCAGCCGGCGCTGCTCGGCCTCCAGCCGCGCGATCGAGCGGCCACGCTCCGCCTTCTTGCGAGTCGCGCGTGCCGGGTCGGTCCGGCCACCTTGCAGCAGTGGGAGCTCGAGCCCCGCCCGCAGCTCGCCGCCCTCCGCCGTACGCAGTCGTCCGTCGTAGATCGGGAAGTCCCCGCGACCGATCCGCCAACCGGCGAACGCGACCATGCCGAACGCCATCGTGCGCGCTCGGACCTCCGTGTCGAGTGTGGTCCAGTCGTAGTAGCCGAGCGGCTGCGTGGCCACGCGCGCGCGCAGCCGCGGATCGAAGGCACCGCGGGCAGACAGCGCGAGGCCCTCGGCCGCCTCGACGCCGAGTCGCGCGCCGCCGAGCGCGGGATGCGAGCGGTCGACCGCACGCAGCACGTCGTCGACCGAGATCCCCGCATCGGTCGGCATCGCGTCGGGCAGGGGCGAGGTGGTCGCGAGCAGGGCAGCCAAGCACGCGGCGATCATTGCTCGTCGTCCTCCGACTCCGCGTGGGCTTTGCCGGAGGACGGCTTGCCGGGCTTGCCCGCGGCCTGACTCGGCACCTCGCGCATCGCCGGCGGGAAGCCGTTCCACCGCCGCCACAGCTCGAAGCCGAGCCGCACGCGATCGAGCAGGATCCACCCGTTCACCTGCACGCCCTGGCGCAGGAACGCCTCGTCGGGCCAGCGCCCACCCTCGGCTTCGCACGGCACGACCACGACGCGGAAGTGTCCATGGCCGTCGTCGGCCGAGTCGACGAACGCGACCTCGGCCGGGAAGGTCCCGACCGCGACCGACGGCCAGCCGACGAACTGCACCGCGGGCCAGCCCTCGAACTGCACCCGCACCTGGCGACCCGGTGTCACGAGCGGCACGTCGTTACCGTCCACCCAGATCTCGGCGGCGCGCGCCGAGGTCGTGGGCACGAGGACGGCAATCGGATCGCCGGCGCCCACGAACTCGCCGCCTGGCTTGGCGAGCAGACGAAAGATGGTGCCCGCGCGCGGGGCCGTGACGCGCATCGTGTGCTGGCGCGCGACCTCGACCTCGCGCTCGGCGACGTCACCGGAGTACTTCGCCACGTCCGCCCGCGCGCTCTGCAGCGACGCGCGGGCTTTCTCGATGTCGGCCTTCGTGTCCGCTTCGACGCGGCGACGCTCCGCCCGTAGTGCTCGCACCTCGCCCTGTGCGGCGCGGACGCTCGCGCGCGCACGCTCGAGCTCGGCGTCGGCAGTCTGCGCCGCGAGCTCGGCGAGCTCGAGATTGCGCGTCGAGGTCAGACCGGAATCGAGCAGTGAGCGCTGCCGAGCGAAGTCGAGATCCGCGGTGCGCAGCGCGGCGGCCGACGCATCGCGGGCCCGCTCGGCCCCGGCGAGCCGCTCGAGCGCCATCTCCACGCGACTGTCGGCGGCCGAGAGCGCCGCGCGCTGGGCAGCGACGAGCGCCTCGATCTGATCGGTGTGAACCTCGACGGCGCCGTTGGCCATTTCGAGGCGGGTGGTCGCCGCATCGCGCTTGCGCGCGAGTCGTTCGGCGAGCTCGGGGTCGTTGTCGGAGATGACCGCCACCAGCTGGCCGGCCTCGACGAGCTGCCCCTCGTCGACCATCCACTCGACGACGCGGCCCGCGATGGGCGCCTCGATGGTCTGCTGGCGCTCGAGCGGCGTGTAGGCGATCACGCGTCCGCGCCCGCGCACCGATTGCTGCCATGGCGCGAAGGCCAGTGCAGCGATCACGCCGAGCATCGCGACGCCGATCATCCGCGCCGCAATCCTCAGCGCGCGTGCGCGCGGACGCAGGAGCGCGCCGAGCTCGGCGGACGTGGTCATCGGGTCACCTCCGCCGCCGCTCCGCCGCCCAGCCGCCAGACGCGGCTCGCTGCCGCGGTCACGCGCGGATCCTCGCTGATCGCGATCGCGGTCCACGGTGCATCGGCTGCGAAGACGCGCTGGACGAGCGCGGCGTGTGCGTGCTCGTCCAGCGCGAGCCCGTCGAGCGCGCCGTCGAGCAACAACAGCGCTGGGCGAGCGAGCAGGGCCCGCGCGAGCACGAGCCGCCGACAAGCGCTCGACGACAGGGGCGCGCCCTCTGGCGCAACCATCGTGCCCAGCCCCCGGGGCAGCGCGCGCACGACGTCGTCGAGCCCGACCTGCGCGACCACGGCTTGGACCTCGGCGATCGTCGCGCTCGGCCGCAGCAGCCGGAGATTCGCGAGCACCGTATCGTGCACGAGCTCGGCGCCTCGAACGAGCACGATGGTCTCGCGCACGCTCGGGAGATCGAGCTCGCGGAGATCGAGGCCGTCGACGAGCACACGGCCGAGGGACGGCGTGTGCAGGCCCAGCAGCAGATCGAGCACGAGGCTCTTGCCGGAGCTGCCCGGTCCCACGAGGCCCACGTGCTCGCGCGGGCGCGCCTCGAGCTCGACGTCGCGCAGGACGGGGCTCTCGGCGAGCCCGCAGCGCTGCACCTGCACGCGCACGCCGAGGGGGCCGCGCGCGACGAAGCGCTCGCCGCCGCGCCGCTCCGTCGGGAGGTCCGACAATGCGCCCAGCTTCGTGACCGCCGCGATCACGTCGTAGGCGGCCTCGAGCTGCTTGCCGAGCTTGAAGAACGACAGCGCGAGCGCGCCCATGACCAGCTCGGCGGCGACGAGCTGGCCGAGCGTCAGCTGCTCGCGCAGGACCAGCACGCCGCCGAGCCCGAGCAGCGCGGTGCTCCCGAGCACCGCGAGCGTTGCACCCCCGACATGTTGCGCGAGCAAGCGCAGGAAGTGGCGCTTGCGGGCGTGCAGCCACTCGAGCGCCAGCGCGTCGACACGCTCGAGCGCCCGCGCCCGGGCGCCGGCGGAGCGAAACGCCGACGGCGTGCGCGCGAGCTGGTCGAGCCAGCAGGCCGCCGCGTACTTCGCCCGCGACTCGCCCAGTGCCGAACCCACCGCTCCCACGCCGAGCCCGAGCACCACGGCGCCGAGCCCGACCAGCAGCACGCCCGCGAAGGCGAGGAGGAGCGGGTGGTAGAGGGCCAGCACCACGAGGCCGACGAGCGTCTGCAGCACGAGGCCGGTGCCATCGACCAGCAGGGTGGCCAGGGCCTTCTGCAGCGCCGGCACCTCGAAGACGCGGAGGAACATCTCGCGGATGCTGCCGCGCTCGCGCGCGTCGACGTCGACGAGCCGCCGGCCCGCATCGGCGAAGGTGCGGACGAACACGCGCTGCAGCACCACCTCCACCGCCGCGACCTGCAGCAGGCGCACTGTGGCTGAGCAGACCAGCCCGATCGCGAGCAGCACCGTGAGCACGACCACCGGCTGCAGCAGCGAGCCGAAGGCGACGGTGTCCACCAGGGCTTGCACCGCGACCGGAGTGGCCAGCGACAACAGGCCGATCGCCACGCCGAAGACCACGACCACGCCGACATCGGCGCGCTCCAGCTCGAACAGGCCGCGAGCGTGTTGCCAGGGCGAGCGCGTGCATGCGGCGCGGGGGTCGAGCATTGGGGGTGGTCAACGTGAGTCGCGGAGACGCTTCGGGCAAAGAGATAAATTCTGCCCAACGTATAGGTCGGAGCTATATGATGGGCGCGTGGAGTGGCTCAACTACCACCACCTCCTCTACTTCTGGACCGTCGCGCGCGAAGGCTCGGTGTCGGCGGCGGCAAAGTCGCTGCGGCTGTCGCAACCGACCGTCAGCGCGCAGATCAAGTCGCTCGAACAGCAGCTCGGACAGCGCCTCTTCCAGCGGGCGGGACGGGGTCTCGCGCTCACCGAGACCGGCCGCATCGTGCTCCGCTACGCCGACGAGATCTTCGGGCTCGGCCGCGAGCTGGTGGACACGCTGCGCGATCGTCCCACCGGGCGCAGCCCAGAGCTGTCGGTGGGGCTGACCTTCGTCGTGCCCAAGCTGGTCGCCCACCGCCTGCTCTCGCCTGCGTTCGATCTACCCGAGCGCGTACGCGTACACGTGCAAGAGGATCGTCTCGCCGTGCTGCTCGGCCGGCTGGCGAACCATGAGCTCGACGTCATCGTCTCCGATGCACCGATCGGTGCCGAGAGCAACGTGCGTGCCTTCAACCATCCGCTCGGCCAGTGCGGCGTGACCTTCTTCGGGACGCCGGAGCTGGCCCAACGCTATCGGCGCGGCTTCCCGCAGAGCCTCGATCGTGCGCCGATGCTGCTACCGCTGGCCGGCAGTCTGCTGCGTCGCGATCTCGAGCGCTGGAGCGCACGGCTCGGCATCGCCCCCGACGTCGTCGGCGACTTCGACGACAGCGCGCTGCTCAAGGTGTTCGGTCAGTCGGGCCACGGCGTCTTCGCCGGGCCCACCGTCATCGAGAAGGAGATCCGGAGCCAGTACGGGGTGGCTGCGATCGGCCGCACCGAGGAGGTGGTCGAGCGTTTCTTCGCGATCACCGTGCAACGGCGGATCGCCCACCCCGCAGTGGCCGCGATCTGCAGCCACGCGCGGGCCCGCCTCTTCGGCTGAAGCTCGCCCGTGGTCGCGCCGACCGACGCAGCGCCGCGGCTGCGTCGGTCGGCGGAGGCGATGCGTCAGCCGTTGGGCTCGATGGTCAGGATCGTGCCGTCGGGCAGCTGGGCGACGAGCGCCACGTCGCCCGCCTCGTCGTTGTTGGCGTAGACGTTGAGCTGCGCGCCGGCGATCGGCGTCGTGTCGACGCTGAAGGTCACGTCGGGGGTCGCGTCGTCGTCGACGTCGACGCCGATCTCGAGCGGACCCGCGGGGAGGTCCGCCAGGGTGGCCGACGCGCCGAAGTCGACGTCCTCGAGCAGCGGGACCGGGTCGGCGCTGATCTCCCAGATGTCGACCTGACCGACGGCCGGTGCCGCGTGGACGACCGTGATGCGCACGTCGGTCGGGGCGATGTCGGTCGCGTCGTCGACGAGCGCGATCGCCTGCAGGCCCGGCGCGCCTCCGGTCATGGCGAGATCGCCGATCGCGACCGCGGTGTACGACGTGTCCGCGTCGAGGGTCAGCGCGGGCGAGAGCACGGCCTCGGACGCGGGCGTGCCGGAGACCGACACGTCGAACGTGTAGTCGCCCGCCGGGACCTCGGCGTAGTCGGTGCTGTTGCGGAACTCGAGCGCCTCGAACACGGGGCCCTCGCCGTTGGCGAACACGTCGACCGCCGGTGCGCCGACGCCGAGGTGCATCACGCGGATCCGCGCCACGTCGCCCGGAGTACCGGTCGACTCGCTCTCGGTGCCGCTCGTGTCGACGGCGGTGGTCTCGCTGCTCGTCGAGACGTCGGTGGTCTCGCTCACCGTGGTCGACGCGGTGGTCTCGGGGTTGGTGCTCTCGCTCTCGCTCCCGGGCGTACCCGTGGAGCTGTCGGCGGCGGTGGTGTCGGTGTCGTCGTCGTCGCCTCCGCAGGCGGTCACGAGGGCGAGGGGCAGGGCAAGCTTGAGGATGTAGTCGGACATGTTCGTTCCTTCCCGATGGCGCCGTTCAAGGCGTGTCCAAGGTTTGTCAGACATTGGACAAATGTCAACGACGGCCTCCAGGAAATCATTTCACGGGTATATGTGGGCGTATAATGCTTGTATAAAGTAGATCGGGAGGGCCGGGCTCGGCGCCGACCCGAGCTCGCGCCGTCGTCGAGCGTTCGCGCCGCCCCTCCTTCCCGCGGTGGACTGCGAGGAGCGCAGTCGATACGCTCGTTGCATGGATCGCGCTGGATGGATGCTGGCGTTCGTGGTGGTGCTGGGCTGTGGACCGGACGCCGCGTCCGTCACCGCCGAGTCGTCGTCGACCTCGAGCGACGAGACGAGCGGCGCCTCGACGTCGTCGACGAGCGGCGCGTCGCTGTCGGAGACCGCCGACGCCACGTCGTCGAGCGGCTCGGGTGAGTCGAGCTCGTCGTCGACCGGCTGCGTCGACGACGGCACGGCCGGCGAAGGCACGAGCTGCGACTACGTCCTGCAGGACTGCCCGGCCGGCAGCAAGTGCGTCGTGCTCGACGACGAAGAGACGCCGATCCGCGACACCGTGTGCGTGCCCACCGACTGCGACGGCAAGCCGGCCGGAGAGGCGTGCACGCGCGACGAAGCCACCGGCGTGGACGACTGCGCGCCGGCGGCGTTCTGCGCGACGCCGTTCCCGTCCGACGGCAACGGCCGCTGTGCGGCCTTCTGCACCGGCGAGCCCAACGACTTCGCGTGCGACGATCCGGCGAACGCGTGCATCGGCTCGTCGAGCGACGGCGAGTACGCCTGCTTCCCGATCTGCGATCCGCTCGCGGGCGACTGTCTCGCGGGCCAGGCGTGCCTCGCCGCGTATCCCGGACCGGAGCACACGTTCGTCTGCTATCCGGCCGCCGAGAGCCAGACCGCGACGACCGGCGAGGCCTGCTACGGCGCGACCGAGGGCTGTCCGGCCGGGAGCAGCTGCTACCAGTGCGCGCCGGGCCACACGTGCGCCCAACCGCTCGACTACGGACCCGGCTGCGATCCCGCGGAGTTCGGTTGCTGCACGGAGTACTGCGAGCTCGGCGGGGCGCCGTGCAGCAATCCGCTGCACGTGTGCGAGCCGCTGTTCACGGGCGACGCCGGTGACAACGCGGATGTCGGGCTCTGCGGTCTGCCCGACGACTTCGACTGGTGCGACGGCTCGGTCGACGATCCGCCGCCGGGCCTGTGCGAGCCCGCCGACGCCGATCCGAATTTCCCGTGGTGCTCGTCGTTCGACGACAGCGCGTGCCCGGGCGATGCCGTGCACCTCGGGGGCCAGCAGTGCTGGTGCGTCGATCCGTGCGAGTCGGTCGACGAGTGCCCGACCCCGGAGTCCGCGTCCGCGGTGCCCTCGTGCGAGCCGGAGGTCGGCTGCACGCTGCTCTGCGAAGACGACAGCGACTGCCCCGATCACATGGACTGCTTCTTCTCGGACGGCGCGCTGCGCTGCTTCTGGGTGCCGGATCCCTGAGCGTCCGAGCGCCGCGTAGGCAGGCGGCTCGCGCTCCGCTCACCCGAGCGCGTCCGCGAGCAGCTCGTCCTGCAGCCAGCGCGACAACCATGCGACCAGCGTCGGTGGATCGCGATCGACGCACAGCTCGGCGAAGGCCGCCCCCGTGACGAGCTGCGCGAGCGCGGCCGCCTCGGACGGATCGACCGGTCGATGCATCACGTCGAGCCCGTGTCGCCACACGAGCACGGCGTGCGGATCACCCGGCAGCGGCGGCTCGACGGGCGAGGGCTCGGTGCCGTGCCTGCGCCAGAGCTCGGTGAACGCGAGCCGACTCGGCAACACCGCCGCGCTCTGCACCGCGACCAGTCGCAGCTCCGACCAACGCTCGGGCGGCAGCGCATGCAGCGTCGCGGCGCGCAACGCCGGCGACTGCGGTACGTCGAGCGCCCGCACCATCGCCCACTCGATCGCGGCCAGCTCGGCGAGGCCGGGCACGCGCGCTTCCTCGCGATGGTTCGCGACGAACGCCGCGAAGCGCTCGCCGTAGCGACGCACGTCGGGATCGACGGAGGGCTGCTGCCACACGTAGTCGGTGACCAGATCGTTCCATCGCGCCGGGCCCAGCAGCCACGCGACGAGCCCGAAGTGATCGCCGAGCACCCCGAGCAGCCGATGGAAGTACGCATCGGCGTAGACGTCCACCCGCGCCTCGCGGGCGAACGTCTCGCTGTCCGCGAACGTCGCCGCGAACGCCGCCCGCGTCGCGTCGTCGCTCTTCCGCAGGAAGTCGGCGACGCCGGTCGGCCACGTGATCGCGCGCCAGAACAGCGCCTGCGTCTCGGCGAGCTTGCTCATCCCACCACCTCGAGCACGTCGGCCTCGCGGCGCGCGGCGAGGCGGGCCTGCTCGCGCAGCGTCTCCCATGCCGGCACGCCCTCGTCCCACTCGACGATCGTCGTGATCGGCCCGTGCGTGCGCACCACGTGCTCGAAGAGCGCCCACACCTCGTCTGGCACCGCGCCTTCGTGCGAGTCGAGCTTGTAGTGCCCACGATCCGTGTGGTTCGCGAGGTGCAGCTGCACGATGCGCGCGCTCGGCAGCGCGTCGACGTACACGCGCGGATCGAAGCCGAAGTTCTTCGCGCTCACGACGACGTTGTTCACGTCGAGCAGCATCCAGGCATCCGCGCGCTCGCAGACCTCGGTGAAGAACTCCCACTCGGGCATCGCGCTCTCGCGATAGCCGACGTAGCTCGACACGTTCTCGAGCACGAGCCGCCGCCCGAGTCGCTCCTGCACGCGAGCGACGCGCTCGACCACGTGCGCGAGCGCTTCCTCCGTGTACGGCAGCGGCAGCAGATCGTGGGCATGCCGTCCGCCGTGGGCGCCCCAGCACAGGTGATCACCGAGCCACTCCGGCGCGATGCGATGGGCGAGCGCGGCGAGCCGATCGAGGTAGTCGTCGCGCAACGGATCCGTCGAGCCGATCGCGAGCGAGACCCCGTGCAGGACGACGGGCATGTCGCGACGCAATCGCTCCAGCACGGCCGCCGGCCGACCGCCGCCAGCGAAGAAGTTCTCGCTCGTGACCTCGACGAGGTCGACGTCCAGGCCGTGGGCGAGCGCGCGATCGAAGTGGGGGACCCGCAGACCTACGCCGTGGCCGAGGTGCCTGGACATCCCCCGCCGAGGCTACCAGGGCTCGCATCTTGCGAAGTCGACGCGGATGCGTGACAACCCGCATCGCCCCGGTGTTGACCCCTGGGGCGCTCCACCACGATCGGGATTGCCACCATGCGAAAGCTCCTCTGTGTCATCGGACTTGCCGGGCTCGCCTTCGGGGCGTGCGAGAAGCAGACCAACACCACACCGCCGCCCGGCGACACCGCGGGCGCCCCGGCCGGCGAGGGCGGTGCAGCGGAGGGGGGCGCGGCCGCCGAGGGCGGTGCGGCGGCCGAGGGCGGCGCAGCCGAAGGCGGCGGCGAAGGTGGCGCGACGACCGAGCCGGGCGCCCCGGGCGTGCCGTGGGCGCAGAAGACCTTCAAGCAGCGCCAGGAGTACATGGGCATCACCGTGCTCCCGAAGATGAAGGAGACCTTCCAGGCGCACGACGCGACCGGGTTCGCGACCTTCAAGTGCCAGACCTGCCACGGCAACGACATGGCCGCGAAGAAGTTCAAGATGCCCAACGACGGCATCTACCCCTTGAACCCGACCGATCCGGTGAAGGGCGCCAAGGAGTACGACGAGAAGATGACCAAGTTCATGGTCGAGCAGGTCACGCCCCAGATGGCCGAGCTGCTCGGCGAGAAGGTGATCAGCAAGGACAACCCGAACGGGTTCGGGTGCCTCAGCTGTCACCCGAGCGAGTGAGCCCACCGAAGAGAGGTCGAACGATGGACACCACCAAGGCCACCCAAGTCGCGCTCGCAGCCGCCGCGTTGTTCCTCGGCGCCTGTCACCACGAGAAGACGTCGACCGCGAATCCCGGCGACGGCGCAGCGACGGGTGGCGACGCGGCGAAGCCCGACGGCGCCGGCGACAAGACGGCGAGCGCGAAGATCAAGTGCTTCGGCGTGAACTCGTGCTCGGGCCAAGGCGCCTGCGACGTGCCCGACGGGCGCGTCGCGGCGGGCAGCAAGGGCCACGCCTGCGCCGGGCAGAACGAGTGCTCCGGCAAGGGCTGGCTGCTGCTCACGCAGGCGGAGTGCGACGAGAAGAAGGGCCAGCCGCTCTGAGCAGCGCGTCGGCGAGGGCCGGGAGCACCTCGCCCGCGCGGCCGTCGACGCGCACCGTCGCGTAGGGATCGCCGCGCGTCTCGCCGAGGTTGACGATCGCGATCGGCAGACCGCGATCGTGGGCCCGGCGCACGAAGCGATAGCCGGAGAACACGGCGAGCGAGCTGCCGACCACGAGCAGCGCCTCGGCGGACTCGACCAGCGCGTAGGCGCGCTCGACCACCGCAGGCGCGACCGACTCGCCGAAGAACACGACGTCGGGCTTCAGCACGCCGTCGCAGCGCTCGCACGCGGCGACGCGGAACGTGCTGGTCCACTCGCGCGGCAGCTCCGCGTCGCCGTCGGGCGCGAGCTCGACGTCGGTGCCGGCGAGCTGGGGGTTCTGCGCGACGAGCCGCGCTTGCACCGACGCGCGGGGCTCGACCGTGCCGCACTCGAGGCAGCGCACCTCGTGCAGCGCACCGTGCAGCTCGATCACCGTGCGGCTGCCCGCGGCGTGGTGCAGTCGGTCGACGTTCTGGGTGATCACGCCGTCGACGAGCCGAGCCTCCTCCATCGCCGCGAGCGCGCGGTGGGCCGCATTCGGCTGCGCCGCGCAGAAGCTCGGCCAGCCCAGCATCGCGCGCGCCCAGTAGCGCTGCCGCCCGGCCTCGCTCTTCGCGTACTCCGCGAACCGAATGGGGTTGCGCGCACGCGCGCGCGTCACCGGTCCGCGGTAGTCGGGGATGCCGGACTCCGTCGAGATCCCTGCGCCCGACAGCACCGCGATGCGGCGATCCGCGAGCAACTCGACGAGTCGTGCGACGTCGTCCATCCCTCCCCGACGAAGCGCCGACGCCAGTCTCGTCAGCTCTTGTACTTCACCGAGCAGCCGTACGAGCTCGTGCTCGCCGTGGCGACGGGCTTGCCGGCGCGCACGTCGGCGAGCGCCGCGGCGAGGTAGTTCACGTACGCGCCGCCGCCGTCGACCTCGCCGATCGGCGCGTTGTCGATCGCGCCCGCGTATACGAGCACCCCCGCGGTGTCCACGAGGAACACGTGCGGAGTCTTCGTCGCGCCGTAGGCCTTGCCGACCTCGCCGCCCTCGTCGACGAGGATCGGGTGGTTCATCGAGAACGTCTTCGCGCCCTCCTTGCTCGCTTCGGCGCCCGCGCCCTGCTTGCCGGGCGCGCCCGAGTTCACCGCGAGCCACACCACCCCCTGCTCGACTTCCTTCGCGGCCATGTCCTTGAGCGGACCATCACCGTGCGCGTACTTCACGAACGGGCAGCCGGGATTGAACCACTCCAGCACCACGAGCTTGCCCTTGTGATCGGAGAGCTTGTGGGTGGTGCCGTTGGCGTCGGTGAGCGTGAAGTCGGGCGCCGGCTTGCCGACCGCAGCCGGCTCGGCGGAGGCGAGCGGCGAGGCCTTGGGCGCGTCGGCCTTCGCATCGGCTTCGGCCTTCGGTTGCTGCGGGGAGGGCCCGCTGGCCGAGCTCGCGTTGTCGGTGGAACGCGACGAGCTGCAGGCGGCGAGCACGACGAGCACGGCGATCGCGGAGCGTGACATGGGCCGGACCTTACCACGCCCGCCCACCACCACCGCGGGCGCGCGGCGGCGGTCGTCACGCCGCCGCAGCGGTGGCCGGCGCGGCGTCCTTGCGTCGGCGCCACATCATCGCCGCGACGCCGAGGATGCAGAGCCCGTCGAACAGCTCGCCGGTCGCGCCGTACGGCGTGCGCGACGTCGGATCCATCATCGGCACGTCGACCACGAAGCCGTCGGGCTTCTGCGGACCCTCGGTGTCGGGATCGGTGACGCGGGTCTTCTCGTGCGCCGCACCGGTCGGGTCGATATACACGCTGACGCCCGTGTTGACCGAGCGCACCATCGGCTTGCGATGCTCGATCGCGCGGAAGACCGCGAGCCCGAGGTGCTGCGCCGGCTCGTGGGTCTTGCCGAACCACGCGTCGTTGGTGAGGTTCACGAACGCGTTCACGTCCTGGTTCGCCGCGTCGCGCACGAAGCGGGGCAGGATGTCCTCGTAGCAGACGAACGGCCCCAGTCGCCACGGCCCGAGCTGCAGCACACCGGCGCCCTTGCCCTGGGCGATGTGCGACGCCGACGGCACGCGCGCGAGGTACCACTCGGGATCGACGAGCGGCGCGTACTCGCCGAACATCAGGCGATACACCTTGTCGTAGGTGCCGGCGATCTTGCCTTCGCCGTCGAGCAGGATCGCGGTGTTGAACGGGTAGGGCTCGCGGCCGGTCTCGTCGCGCGTGACCGTGCCGAAGATCACCGGGATGTCGAAGCCGCGCTGGACGTGCCAGGGGTTCTTCTCGGGCAGATCGGTCGTGCTCTGCCGCGTGAACGCGCGCGGGTTGGGGTACGCGGTCTCGCCCCACAGCGCGACCTGGGCGCCCCTGGCCTGCAGGTCGGCGGTCATCTTCTGCTCGGCTGCGAGCACGAGCCGGCGCTGCTCCGGGTGCGCCATCTGCCGGATGCTCATGTTGCCCTGCACGACACCGAAGCGGAGCTTGGGCGCCTCTTCGATCTGGTCCTCGACCTGGGCGATGCGCAGCGCGCCGTAGGCCGGGTTGCCGAGGATCAGCACGGTCGCCGCGATCGCGTCGCCGCGGCTCGGCCGCTGCCCCAGCTTGCGCGAGCGCAGGAACGTGTAGAGCACCGCGTTGGTCGCGACCATGACGCCCGAGACCATCGTGACGCCGCCGATCTCCGCGGTCTGGATGAGCAGCGGCTGCCAGCACCAGCCGTGGGCCATGTAGATCGGGAAGATGTTCGGCAGCATCGCCTCGACCGCGATCCAACACACCGGCGCGATGACCCACAGCGGCAGGCTCGCGCGCGCGCGCGCGTGCGTGATGAGCCACGCCGAGATCGCCCACAGCGAGCCGTGCCACATCGCGAAGAGCAGCGTGATCGGCAGCGCGCCCACCATCGGGAAGCCGGCGAACTTCGTGAGCAGCTCGCTCATCCAGAAGAAGCCCCAGAAGACCGTGCACGTGCCGACGATCCACGCGTAGCCGAAGGCCTGCTTCGGCTTCAGGCCCTCGATCGCCGCGAAGTACGGGATCCACATGAGGTAGCCGAGCCAGAACTGATCCCAGTCCGGGCACGACAGCACCATGCCGACCACGGACAGAAGGGCGAGCAGGACGCGGCGCGGCTCTGGACGCGGCAGCTTCACGGGCTCACTCGGGCAGCGGCCGGTGCCGGATGAACAGCTCGGCCAATTGCGGCTCGTCCGCGGGCGTGGGGCAGCCGGTCATCATGTCCTGGCCTTTTTGCGTCTTCGGGAACGCGATCACCTCGCGCAGGCTCGTGGCGCCGGTGACCAGCATCGCGAGCCGGTCGAGCCCGAGCGCGATGCCGCCGTGCGGCGGCGGGCCGTACTTGAAGGCCTCGAGCAAGAACCCGAACTTCTGCTCGGCCTGCTCCTGGGTGAGCCCGAGCACCGAGAAGACCTTGGCCTGCACGTCGGAGCGATGGATGCGGATCGAGCCGCCCCCGATCTCGTTGCCGTTCAGCACGAGATCGTAGGCCTGCGCGAGCACGCTGCCGGGATCGCTGTCGAGCAGCTCGACCTGGTCGGTGCGCGGCGCCGTGAACGGATGGTGCGCCGCGACCAGCGTGCCGTCGTCGCGCTTCTCGAACATCGGGAAGTCCGTCACCCACAGGAACTCCCACGGCTTCGAGTCGGCGGGCACGAGCTCGAGCATGTCGCGCAGCTCGAGCCGCAGCGCGCACAGCACCTGGTGCACCGTGTGCCAGCCGTCGGCGACGAACAGCAGCACGCTGCCCGCGGTGGCCTCCATCGCGTGGCCGATCTTCTGCTGCACCTCGTGCGTGAGGTTCTTCGCGAACGGGGCCTGCCAGGTGCCGTCGGCCTGCACCTTCGCCCACGCGAGCCCCTTGGCGCCGCCGGACTCGCGCTTCTTCACGAACTCGCCGAGCTTGTCGAGCTGGTTGCGCGTGAGCGCGGCCGCATGCTCGGGTGGCACGGTGATGCCCTTCACGCAGTGCGCGGCCTCGAACACGCGGAAGCCACAGTCGCGAGTCGCCGCGGTCACGTCGTGCAGCAGCAGGCCGAAGCGGCGGTCGGGCTTGTCGCTGCCGTAGCTCGCCATCGCCTCGGCCCACGTCATGCGCGGCAGCGGGGTGGGGATCTCGACGCCCAGCGTCTCGCGCCAGAGGTTCGCGATCAGCTTCTCGATCGCCACGAACACGCGCTCGGGCGTCGCGAACGACAGCTCGACGTCGATCTGCGTGAACTCGGGCTGCCGATCGTTGCGCAGATCCTCGTCGCGGAAGCAGCGGGTGATCTGGAAGTACTTCTCGAAGCCCGCGACCATGAACAGCTGCTTGAAGATCTGCGGCGACTCGGCGAGCGCGTAGAACGTGCCGGGGTTCAGCCGGCTCGGCACGAGGAAGTTGCGCGCGCCGCCGGGCGTGTACTTCACCATGCACGGCGTCTCGAGCTCGACGAAGCCCTGCTCGGCCATCGTGCTGCGGGTGACGAGCGCGAGCTTGCTGCGCACGAGGAAGTTCTTCTGCAGCGAGGGGCGCCGCAGATCGAGGTAGCGGTAGCGCAGCCGCAGGTTCTCGCCGGCCTCGACGCGATCGTCGTCGGCGATCGAGAACGGCGGCGGCTCGGCGGTCGAGAAGATCTCGAGCTGGTCGGCCTCGATCTCGATCGTGCCGGTCGGCATGTTCGGATTCGCGTTGGCGCCGCGGTCGATCACCTTGCCCGCGGCGGCGATGCAGAACTCGCTGCGCAGCCGGTCGGCGAGCGTGTGCGCGGACGCATCGATGTCGGGGCCGAAGACGACTTGGGTGATGCCTTCGCGGTCGCGGAGGTCGACGAACACGCGGCCACCGTGATCGCGCCTTCGGTGTACCCACCCGAAGAGCACGACCCTGGCGCCGACGTCATCCCCGCGCAGGGCCCCGCAGGAGTGTGTGCGACCCGATTCGAGCAAGCTGGACATGGCCCGGCGGACTGTAGCAGCCGCGCGCCCGCCGGGATGGCAACGCGCGGGCCACCCTGCTACAACCCACCCGGCCGGGGAACCCGAGGGTGGTGGCCCTGGCCGCCCGGAGCATCGTTCCGGCCGCCTCGCCCTCTCCGGTCCTCCGGCCCATGCCGCTGCGTTTCGTGCACGTCTCGGACATCCACCTGCTCGATCTCTCGGGCACGCGGCCGTGGCACTACTTCAACAAGCGCATCACGGGTCGCATCAACCTGCTGCTCAAGCGCAGCCGGCAGCACGACGAGCACATCTTCGACGAGGCGGTCGCGTTGGCGCACGCGCTCGGGGCCGAGCGGCTGGTCATCACCGGTGATCTCACCAACCTCGCGCTGCCGTCGGAGTTCGTCCACGTGCGCGAGCGGCTCGACGCGGCCGGGCTGCCGGTCACCGTGATCCCCGGCAACCACGACATGTACACGCTCGGGGCGGTGCGCCAGCACCTGTTCGAGCGCTACCTCGGCGCGTTCATGGAGGGCGCGCGCGAGGGGGCCGACGCCGAGGCGACGTTCCCGTTCGTGCAGCGCTTCGACGACGTGGTGCTCATCGGGGTCAACACCGGCATCGTCTCGCTGCCGCTCTACGCCACGGGTGCGGTCGGTTCCGAGCAGCTCGCCCGGCTCGAGCAGGTGCTCGCGGAGGCCGGCGCCGAGAAACTGGCGCGGATCGTGCTGATCCACCATCCTCCGGTCGCCGGCGTGTCCAAGCCTCGCCACGACCTCCTCGATCTCGCCGCGTTCGGCGAGGTGATCTCGCGCCAGGGCGCCGAGCTGATCCTGCACGGTCACGAGCACCGGCGGATCGACAGCTCGCTGCCGGGCCCGCGCGGTGACGTGCCGGTGCATGGCATCGGCTCGGGCACCTCTTGTTCGCAACGTCCCGGTCGCGAGGCTTCGCTCTCGCTCTACGAAGCCGACCGGGAACGCATCCACCGGGAGCTCTACACATGGAACGGAACCGCCTTCGCCCGCGCCGCCGCCTGACGGCATCCACCTTTGCGCTCGTGCTGCTCGCAGCACCGGCCATGCTCCTCAGCGTCGGCTGCTCGAACAAGCTCGAGAAGGCCCGCACCGCGTGGGCCGACGGCGAGGGCGACTTCGACGAGGCCGAGAAGCTCTACCTCGAGGCCATCGAGCACCCGAAGTCGAAGGACGAGGCGAAGGTCGAGCTCGCCGCGATCTACACCGCGAAAGGCAAGGCCGCGAAGAGCCGACCCAAGCGGGCGGACGCGTTCTTCGAGAAGGCGATCGAGCTCGATCCGAACAACGAGGAGGCGCTCGAGGGCCGCGCGCGTGCGCTCATCGCCCGCGGCCTGCCCGACGACGCGCTCGCGTTCGTCGAGCGTCGCGCCACGGGCGGCAAGTGCAAGCCGTGCACACGCGTGCTCTCCAGCCTGCTGGTCGACCGCGGCGATCGCTACTACCGCGAGAGCAAGTTCGCCGAGGCCGAGCAGGACTACATCCGTGCGGGGGAGATCCTCCCGAACGCCCACGTCGCGCTCGGCATCGCGCGCGCCCGGCTCGCGCAGAACAAGCTCGAGGAGGCCTCGCAGGCGCTCGGGCAGGCGGCCGAGCTCATCAACGTGCACGACACGGGCTCGCGCCAGCAGTTCCTCGAGCTGCGCAAGTTCGCGGTCGTCGCCGCGATCAACGCGGCGCAGCCGGAGATCGCCAACAAGATGCTCGACTACGTGCCCGACGGCGTCGGTGCCGAGGAGCAGGTCGATCTCGCGATCGAGGTCTCGCTCGAGATGCGCAAGAAGAACCAGCCCGAGCTCGCGGTCGAGCGGCTCGAGACGCTCATCGACGCGCACGCGCAGGGCAAGCTCAAGGTCGGCGAGGAGAAGCTCGGCGACATCCGCATGATCCTGGTCGGGCTCTACCTCGCGCGCAGCGCCCAGCGCATGCAGAAGGGCGATCTGCCCGGCGCCGAGCTCGACGTCTCCGAGGCGCTCAAGCTGCGGCCCAACGAGCCGACGATCATGCTGCAGCGCGTGCTGATCCTGGCCGCGAAGAACGAGACCAAGCAGGCCGAGACGGCGCTCGGGCAGATCGACAGCAAGAGCAGCGGCCACGCCCAGGTGGCGGCGCTGCTGGGCACGATGCGGGTGCACGAGCTGGTCACCGCGGGCAAGGTCGACGCCGCGCGCAGCGAGCTCGATCGCGCGAAGGCGAAGGCGCCGGATCTCCCGGAGGTCCACATCGCGATGGCCGAGCTGCTCGCGCTCACCGAGGTGACGAACATCAAGAAGAAGGACATGGCCGAGCTGCGCAAGACCGGGCTCGTGAAGTACGAGGGCGGCAAGATCACGCGCATGGCGGAGGCGCTCTCGGAGCTCGACTGGTCGAAGCAGAGCCTCGCCAGCCTGGGTGCCGACTACCCCTACCGCGGCCCCGGCACCGACAAGCTGATGGACGAGCTCGGCAAGAAGCTCGCGGCGAAGTACCCGTTCAAGGTCAAGTTCAACGCGAGCAGCAAGCCGATCATCGTGCTGAAAAACGATGGCGCGGCCCCGGTCACGGCGAAGATCAAGTGCGGCTGGACCGTCGCCAGCGCGAAGCTGGGCCCCCAGCAGAGCTCGAAGATCACGCTCGACCGCCCCGGCTTCTGCACGACGGACTTCGGCGGAAAGGCCGCGACGATGCTGGCCGAGCCGTATACAGAGGTTGAGATTCCGCTGTAGCGTCCCCGAAGGGGACCGCTACCCCGTGCCCGTGCCCGTGCCTGCACCCGTTCCCGGGTGCAAGTTCTGATATCGTGGGGCTGCGTGCCAAGCTGCCCCCACCGCAAGATCCGCCCGCTGGGCGAGGGTGCGGTAGGCGACGTCCACCTCTGCGTCGACGTCTTCCGCCGCCGTCTGGTGGTCGTCAAGTGGCTGCGCGCCGAGGTCCACGAGGGCAGCGAGGCCGCGGTCCGCTTCCAGCGTGAAGCGCAGCTGATGAGCGGCGCCACGTTCGACGGCGTCATCAAGGTCGAGCACTTCGGCAGCGACGAGTTCGGTCGCACGTGGATGGCGATGGAGTTCGTCGACGGCGTGTCACCGGCGGGTGCCATCGCGGAGGGCGACACCTGGGGCGTCCATCGCCTGCTCGTCGGCGTGGGTCGCAGCCTCGACGAGCTGCACGGGCTCGGGGTCGTGCACCGCGACCTCAAGCCCGACAACGTCATCCTGCGCAACGACCCCGACGGCTGGGAGCCGGTCATCATCGATCTCGGGATCGCGAAGTGGCTGGCCCACGAGGCCGCGACGGCCACTGGATCAGTGTTCGGCACGCCGCACTACATGAGCCCCGAGCAGTTCCGCGACACCAAGCACGTGGGGCCGGCGACCGACCGCTACGCGCTCGCCGTGATCGCGTTCGAGCTGCTCTCCGGACGACTGCCCTACGACGGGCGCAGCCTGCCCGAGCTGCTGCACCAGCACATGGAGGCCGAGATCCCCGCGCTCTCGATCAATCGGGCAGGCAAGGCCCGCGCGACCGTGATGGAGTCCGCGGCGGTCGAGACCCGGGTCGCGTCGCCGCAGCTCGACATCTTCATGCGCCGCGCGATGGCGAAGTCCCCCGCGGCGCGTTTCGGCAGCGGCCGCGAGATGGCCGCCGCGTTCCGGGCCGCCGCCGATGCCGACGGGCTCTGGTACGAGCCGCCCAAGCTCGAGCCGCTCTTCGATGCGATCACCCGACCGATCGTCGAGATGGTCCACGACGGGGTGACGAAGCGCTTCGACATGCGCGAGGGGCCCGTCGTGATCGGTCGCCACGAGGCCTGTCAGTACGTGCTCAGCTCGCCGCGCATGAGCCGGCTGCACGCGTGCCTCTACATGCATCGCGGGCGCGTGTGGATCGCGGATCTGCAGAGCCAGAACGGCACGCAGTACCAAGGCCGCGCGCTCACGGTCGCGGTGCCGGTGCCGCTGCGCGCCGACGGCGAGGCCGCGCCGATTCGGCTGTACGACCAGGACATCGAGATCCGGACGCTCGAGGGCTGACGCCCGTGCGCGTCCGGCTCGCGCACGCGCTGCTGTTCGGGCCCGCGCTCGCGTGGGGGCTCGTGGTCGGCTCGGGCGTCGGCGTCACGCTGGGCGATCGCGACGCGTGGCAGCCGGTCGGCCTCGCCGACGTCGCGTACGTCGGCGACGCGACCTGTCGCTCGTGCCACGCGGAGCGCTGGCAGAGCTGGCACGCGAGCTACCACCGCACGATGACGCAGCCGGCCGACGATGCGCGGGCCGTGCTCGCGCCGTTCGCCGGCGAGACGCTCGCGACCGCCGGCTTCGTCGCGACCATGGATCGCGACGACACGGGCCGCGCCCACGTGCGCGTCGTGACCGAGGACGGTGCGGTGCTGGTCGATGCGCCGGTCGAGCTGACCGTGGGCAGCCATCGCTACCAGCAGTACGTCGCGCGCATCGATCGCGGCGGCGGTGCGGCAGAGCTGTGGCGACTGCCGGTCGCGTGGCACATCGGCGAGGCGCGCTGGATCCACATGGGCCAGGCGTTCCTCGAGCCCGACGTCGAGCCGGGCGACGGCGACGCCTACCTGCGCCACTTCTCGCGCTACAACGACAACTGCATCTTCTGCCACAACACCGATCCGGTGCCGGGGTTGGATCCGGCGGGGCAGTGGCAGAGCGAGGTGGCGCAGTGGGGCATCGCGTGCGAGGCGTGCCACGGCCCCGCGGGTGCCCACGTGGCGCGCCACGCCGATCCGCTGCGGCGCGTGCTCGCGGCGGTCCGCGAGGGCAACGATGGTTCGATCGTCGACGTGGGCGAGCTCGATGCGGCGCGCGGCAGCGAGGTGTGCGGGCGCTGCCACGGCCAGCGCATCGGCCACGACATCGCGGAGATCCTGCGGGAGGGCGACGGCTTCGTGCCCGGCACGCCGCTCGCGGACGTGTCGCGGCCGATCTTCCGGGGCAGTCGCGTGGGAGATGGGCCGCCCGTCTTCGCGCCGCGGTTCTGGCCCGACGACACGCCGCGGCTCTCCGCGCACGAGTACCAGGCGCTCGTGCTGTCACCCTGTCACGACGACGGCCGCGGGCTCGGCTGCGGGCACTGCCACGACATGCACGGGCCCGAGCCGGCGATGCAGCTGCGGCGCGACTGGGATCCGGTGACCACCTGCACCGGCTGCCACGGCGAGCTCGCGGCGGACCACGGTGGGCACGGCGCCGCGATCGACTGCGTGGCGTGCCACCTGCCGCGCACGACCTATGGCCTCTTGCAGGGCATGCAGAGCCACCGCATCACCATCCCGGATCCGGCCGCGTGGCTCGGGCACGACGACATGCCCGATGCGTGCACGCAGTGCCATGTCGATCGCACGCGGCGCTGGGCTGCGGAGGCGATGGCGACACTCGGTCTGCGTGGTAGTACGCCGCACGCCGAGGATCCGCGCGAGGCCTGGGGCTCGCGTGTGCTGCTCGATCTCGTCGGTGGCGATCCGATCCAGCGCGCGCTCGCAGCCGACGCGCTCGCGCGCCCCGGCGTGCCGGTGCCCACGGACACGCGCTTGTCGTGGCTCGTCGAAGCGCTCGCCGACGACTACGGCGCAGTGCGCTGGATGGCGTGGCGCGCCGCGAAGCGCCTCGCCGCGGAGCCGACGCTCGCCGCCGAGCCGACGCTCGCCGCGGAGCTGGCCGCCTTCGATCCCGGCGCGCCGGCAGATGTGAGGCTCGCGGCCTGGCACGCGCTGCGCGAGCGACTCGGGCCGGGGCCGTTCGCCGACGCGCCCGATCGTCAGCTCGAGCTCGAGGCCAGCCGCGACGCATCGGCGATCGTGATCGGCGAGTGAGCCGAGGCTCGGCCGGCGTCCTTGTTGTCACACACTCGACAGTGTAGGCTTGTGTGTCGATGGCGACGAATCTGGCGATCGACGAACGCCTACTCGACGAGGCGCTGCGTGTCGGGGGGTTGCGAACGAAGCGGGCCACCGTGAACGAGGCGCTGCGCGAGTACATCCAGCGACGCAAGCAGGTGCGCATCCTCGAGCTGTTCGGCACCATCGACTACGACGCGCGGCACGACTACAAGAGGCAGAGATCGCGGCGGTGAAGATCATCGTCGACACGTCGGTCTGGTCGCATGCGCTCCGGCGCCGTGCGCCCACGGCCACTCCGCACGTTCTGGAGCTCCGCGAGCTGATCACCGAAGGGCGTGTTGCGTTGCTCGGGGCCATCCGCCAGGAGGTGCTCTCTGGCATCCGCAGTGAGAAGGACTTCGATCGTCTACGCGATCACTTGCACGCGTTCGACGATGAGACACTCGAGTCTGACGACTACGAGCGAGCGGCAGCCTGGTACAATGCGTGTCGAGCGAAGGGCGTGCAGGGCTCCAATACGGACTTCCTGATCTGCGCCGTGGCAGAGCGGCGAGGGTTCGCGATCCTCACGACCGATGCGGATTTCGACGGATTCTCGGGCGTGCTCCCGCTGACGCTTCACCGGCCGCGCCGCTTCGCGCGATAGCTCCCCGTCAGCGTGGCCGACGCGTGGCCCGGTGTTACGCGGCCGCAGCCGGGGTACCGTCGCGGTCGTGGACGAAGCGCGACACCTGCGGCTCTCGCTCGTGCAGGTCGCCCTCTTCCTGGGCGCCGGGCTCTGGCTCGAGGGCATGTACGGGCTGCGTGCGCAGGGCTGGCTGGACGACCCGCTGCGCCGCGAGTTCGTGCGACTCGGGCACGCCCACGGCGCGTTGCTGGGCATCCTCAACCTCGCGATCGCGTGGGTGATCGCGCGCCTGCACACGCCCGCGACGTGGGCGCGTCCGGTGCGGCTCGCGTCGCTGCTCGGCGGCCTGCTGGTCGGGCTCGGCTTCTTCGGCGGTGGGCTGTGGCACGGGCCCACCGATCCCGGGCCGCTCGTGCTCATGGTGCCGGCCGGCGCGATGATGCTGCTCGCGAGCTGCGTCGCGATCGCGATCGTGCGCCCCGACTCACCCGAATAGGCCGAGCTGACGATGCTTCGGCGGCGCGACCTCCGAGGGGGTCGCGCGCTCGGCCTTCGGCGCGCGCTTCGGCTTGCTCGTCGGCGTCGCCTCGATCGCCGGCTCCGCGACCGGCTCGCGCCGGCGGCGACGCTGCGACGGCGGCAAGAGCTGGCGCGCGAGGCTCGACTCGCGCTTGAAGAAGCCCTCGGTGTGGAACGTGTCGACGAGCCCGAGCAGCTCGAAGTCGAAGTGGTGGCAGAGCTCGTGCAACAGCGTGCGCACGAACGTGCGAAACGCGACCGTGCGCTCGTGGGCGGCGGTTCGCATCCACACGCGGATCACCGCGGTGCCGTCCTCGTCGCGCTCGTAGAGCCCGTGCAGCTCGGCGTCCGAACGCACGGGCCGTCGCGCGAGCACGCGCACGGTCAGCCGCGCTGCGCCGAGCTGGTCGCACATCGCGTCGCACAGCGCTCGCACGGCCTTGCCGGTCGCGGAGCGATCGTCTTTCTCGAGCCCGACCCCGATCCCCGCGATCGCCGGCAAGAGCGCCGCCGCCTGGGGCAGGTTGATCGCCACGGTCGCATCGCTCTTGCGGTAGGTGGCCTTTTCGCCGCGGGCGAGGCGCCGGTAGTACGAGAACGGCACGCACCCAGCATACTGCAATCACAGCAGCGGCGAGAGCACGCGCGCGGTCGCTTCGAGCAGTCGCTTCGTCCACGCGACCCGCTCGCGATCCGCGGCGACGATCTCCCGGGTGTTGCTGAGATCCTCGAGGAAGCGCGTGGCGAGCTCGCGGGTGACCGCGGCGTCGTAGAACATCGCGACGATCTCGTAGTTCAGATAGAAGCTGCGCACGTCGATGTTGGCGGAGCCCACCACCGACCAGTCGTCGATGACCACGTACTTGGCGTGCATCATCCCCGGCATGTACTCGTAGACCCGCGCGCCGACGTCGAGCAGGTCGTCGTAGTAGCTGGCGGCGGCGAGCGCGACCAGGCGCGAGTCGTTCACCCGCGGCGCGGGCACCACCAGCCGCACGTCGAGCCCGCGCAGCGCCGCGGTGCGCAGCGTCTGCATGAGCGGCTCGTCGGGCACGAAGTACGGCGTGACCATCCAGGTGCGGGTCGAGGCCGCCGAGATCGCGGCGACGAGCTGCGAGGCGATCGCGTCCACGTTGAGCGCGTCCGGACCCGAGGGGATCACCTGGACGAGCGGGCCCGTGGAGCGGGGTGGACGGGCAGGGAGCGTCGCGAACGGGTTGCCCTTGCGCAGCGCACGGTCGCGCTCGGGCTCGCGTCGCCACTTGCCGGCGGCCGGTCGCCGCGCGTCGAGGTGCGCGACCGACTTCGCCCGCGTCCCCTGCAGGTCGACGACCTGTCCCGTCGCCGTGAGCCAGTCCTCGAGGAACACCGCGTCGAGGCCGAGCACCGCGTCGCCCTGCACCTCGACCATCAGGTCGCGCCAGCGCGGCTGGGCGGCTGCACGCCCGCTGTACTCGTCACCGACATTGGCACCGCCGATGAATCCGGTCGCGCCGTCGATGACGACGAGCTTGCGGTGGTTGCGGAAGTTGAGCCGTGATCGCCAGGGTACCCACGGGAAGCGCAACCGCCCGAACCGCGCCACCTCACCGCCCGCCTCGACGAGCGGACGGAAGTGGTCGTCGTCGAGCCCGATGCTGCCGAGGTGATCGATCAGCAGGCGGACGTACACGCCGGCACGCGCGCGCGCGGCCAGGCGTGCGACCAGCTCGCGCCCGGTGTCGTCGCCGCGCCAGATGTAGAAGAGCAGGTGGATGAAGCGGCCCGCACCGTCGATCCGGCGTCCGATCTCCGCGAAGGTCGCGGAGGGCTCGGAGAGCACCTGCACGTCGTCTGCCCGCCGCACCGGTGCGGCCGCGGTCGCGATCGCCAGCTTCACGAGGCTGCGCTGCAGCGGCGACATCGAGTCCGGCAGATCGTGGAGCTTCACGAACCGGCGCATCGCGTCGAACGGCCGCACGATGCGGCGCTCGCGGCGACGGAGCTGCCGCACGCGCCGGCGGACGAACAGCAGGTACACGGCGAGCCCACCGATCGGCACGAACACGATCGCGAGCACGAGCGCGAGCGTCGTGGTCGGTCGCCGCCGCTCGAGCACCACGACGACCGTGATGACGAGCGCATAGAGTGCGAACGCGAGCTCGATGGCCCAGCGCGGTACGTCGTCGATCGGCGGCATCGGTCGCCGGGCTGGCCGGGCGAGTATATCGCCGATGGCCGAGCCGGCGCAGCTCAGCCGTCGGTGCAGACGCTCGATTCGGGGCCGGCCGCGTCGCAGTACCGCCGATTGCCGAGCGCGAGCTCGGCGTGGTGCTGGTGGCAGGCCACCGTGTCGAGCTCCTCGCCGAGCTTGCCGACCGGGAGCTCGCCGCACCACTCGCGACACTCGCCGACGTCGGCGAGCCCGGCCGTGGGGCCGCATGCGCCCAGGAGATCGTCACAGAGCTTCGCGCAGCTCGGCGTGTGGTCGACGCAGATCGGGCTCGAGGGGCCGGCGGCGATGCACGAGCCGAAGCCGGTCGCGTTGCCGGGCAGCACCTCGACGTGGCAGGCCACCGTCGGGCCGAGCACTCCGGGCGTACCGAGCGGCCAGTCGTTGCAGGTCGCACGGCACTCCGCTTCGCTCGCGAAGCCTGGTCGCGCGCAGTCCTCTGCCAGCTCCTTGCAGTAGCCCTCGCACATCACGGTGTGGACGGGGTCGCGGGGGACTCCGCGCGGCGCCGAGCTGGGGGACGGGGCACTGGCCACGAGCTCCGGCTCGTCGCCCGGATCGCGGTCGTCGGCGTCGTCGTCGGTGCCACCCGAGCTCTCGTCGGCTGCGATCGCGAGCATCGCGTCGTCGTCATGCGTCGCGTCGACGCATGCCGTGGGTGCGGCGATTGCACAAAGGGCGGCCAACGAGGCCGACGCGCTGCGGCCGCGGGGGCCTGACCTGCTCGGGTGTCGGAACATTCGAGCCGCACCATCGGCCGCGCCGGGTCGAGTTTGAGCCCCGGATGCCGTGCTACGCTCGCGGTCCATGCCCTCGTTGCTGCAGGTGCTGCACGACGCCACGGGCCACGGCGCGCTCGAGATCGTGCTCGAGTCCGATCGCGCGCCGACCATGCGGACGTCGCTCGGCGTGGAGTCGCTCACGGTCGTGCTGAGCGAGGGCGAGCTCTTCGATGCGCTCGCGGCGGTGCTCGCACCGGAGCAGCAGGCCGAGCTCGCGGTCGGCAACGTCGTCGAGTTCCAGCTGCACGACGGCGTGGTGCGCTGGCACCTCGTCGCCGAGGCCGCCGAGGGCATGATCGTGCGGGGGCGCATCGCCGCGTCGCGCAGCGACATCGAGGAGGTCGGCGTGCCGCTCGATCTGCCGCCCCTGCGCCGCGGCGACACCGGCAAGGGCGCTGCGGTCCCGCGCGCCCCCGGGCCGCTCGCCCGCAAGCGCGACACCGCGTGGGATCTGCCCGCGGTCAGCTCCACACCGCCGCCCACCTCGACCGGCTCGTCGGGCAGCTCGGGCAGCAATCCCCGCGTCGGCACCGGGCCGCGCCCCATGCCGCCGAGCCCTCCGGGCAGCCCGCTGCCGTCGTGGCTCGTGCCCGCCGGCCACGACCCGCGGACGGACGACGTGCAGACGCAGGAGCCGATCGACTTCGCGCTGCGCCGTCGCCCGCCGACCGGAGAGCCGCCCGCGGTCCTCGAGGACACCGACGGTCGCCCCGTTCCCGCCGCGGTCGACTGGCCCGCGGAGATGCACGGCCACGGCGGCGATCCGTTCGCCGACGTCGCGCTCGGCCTCGTCGACGGCTCGCTGTGCCTCGTGCGCGGCCACGGCCACGGCGAGCGCGTCGCGCGTCACTTCGGCAACTACGCGCTCATCGTCGATCGCCGCGAGGCCGAGGGCCGTCGCTTCGAGACCACGGTGGGCACCTTCGTGGTGCGGCTCGAGGATCCCAGCGAGCTGCTCGGCTGGATCCTGCGCCGCGTCGAGGAAGGTGCGCGCGTGATCGTCGAGGTCGGGGCGCGTTCGGCCGCGGGTGCCCGTCGCACGCTGCTCGGCACGACCGCGGGCGCCGAGGCGGCGAGCTGGCTCGATGCCGTGCCGCGCTTCTGGTGCGCCGCCGACGAACGCGGCAACTGGTCGCTCGTGCGGGCCTAGGCCACGCGCGCATCGAGGCGCGTGTCGAAGCGGCAGACGCAGTTGCGACCGAGCGCCTTCGCGCGATAGAGCGCCGTGTCGGCGCCGGCGATCAGCGCGGCGGAGTCGATCGGGTGCGCGAACTGATCGACGGAGCAGATCCCGATCGACACGCTCTGCGGCCCCGCGACCGTGGCGTGATCGCTGCGCGTCGCGAATGCGGCCCGGATGCGCTCGCCGAGCTGCACGGCCTGCCCGCAGGCCGTGGCGCGGGCGAGCACCGCGAACTCCTCGCCGCCGTAGCGGTAGCAGGAGTCGCTGCCGCGGGTGAGCTCGCCGAGCAGGCGGCCGAAGAACGACAAGAGCGCGTCGCCGACGGTGTGGCCGAAGGTGTCGTTGACGCGCTTGAAGTGATCGATGTCGAGCAGCAGCAACGAGGCGCCGGGCCCGTCGACGCTGGGCGTCGCGAGCTCGCGCGGCAGCGCCTCGTCGAAGCTGCGGCGGTTGCCGATGCCGGTGAGCGCGTCGACGCTGGCGAGCCGCGCGAGCACGCGGCTGCGTGCCTCGAGATCGCGCGTCAGCGAGCGGATCCGCAGCATCGCGGTGAGCCGCACCTTGAGCTCGAGCGGATCGACCGGCTTCGCGAGGAAGTCGTCGGCACCGGCGGCGATGCCCTGCTCGCGCGCGCGCGTGTCGGCGAGCGCGGTGAGGAAGACGATCGGCACGTACGAGGCCGAGCGTGCGCGCAGGAGGCGGGTGAGTCGGAAGCCGTCGACACCGGGCATCACCGCGTCCATCAGCACGAGATCGACGTCGCTGCGGCCGAACGCGCGCAGCGCCTCGGTCCAGCCCAGCGTGACGGTCACGCGGTGGCCGAGCGCGCGCACCGTCTGGGCGACGTGCTCCGCCGTCGGTGCGTCGTCGTCGACGACCAGGACGTGGGCAGGAGCATTGTCGGGGACGGGGACGAGCACGGGGTCTCAGGCGGCGAGCAACGCGGATTGCACCGTCGTGTCGAGCTCGCGGTAGTCCCGGAGCGAGGGCACGAGGTCGTCTTCGAGCGTGTCTGCGACCTCCACCAAGTCGGCGAAACCCAGCGCGGGCTGTAGCCCTTCGATCACTCCGAGGATGCGTTCGTGGTAGTCGCGCACGGCGACGGCCCCTTCCGGGTCGTTCGTGCCGACGACGTCCCGGATGAGGACGAGAAACGCGAGAAAGTGGTGCAGCTCGTCGGTCGACGCGCCGAGGGCGTCGAGCGCCTCGTGGTCACGGCCGTCGCGCAGCGCGAGCGCGATGTCGAGGTACTTACCGGCGAGCAGCTCGGCGAAGGGCAGGGCACTGCCCGCGGCGCGCTGGGCGATGGAGGCGAGATCGTCTTGGCTCATGGTGTCCAGCTTTCACGCGACGAGGGCGAGCACGGCGCGTCCGACTGCGGGTACGCGAGGGCGACGCAGCGGGGCCGGCACGCGGTTGCCCTGGCCGGCAGGAGCCACCGGGAAGCGCAGTGCGAGCGCGAGCTGCCCATCCAGCACGGTGAGCGTGAGCGATCCGCCCTGCTCCTCGATGAGACGGCGGCAGTGCGCGACCGTGGGATCGCTCAGCTGTCCGTCGGTGTCACCGGTGAGCGCGCGCAGGATCGGCAGCGGCGGCACTTCGCCACCGAGGATCGCAACGCACACCTGGCGCACCTGTGTGGCCACGACGACCCGCAGATCCTGCTCGTCGCCCGACTCCTCCGCGGCGTGGACCAGGGCGCCGAGGGTGCCGGACAGCGCGAAGGCGAGCGCAGTCGCGTCGCCCCGCACCATCGGATCGCTCTCGTCGAGATCGAGCGCGACGTTGACGAGCTCGGGGCGGAGCCTCGCCGAGACGCGCGCGACCGTGGTGGCGACCATGAGGTTGACGTCGGTCCACTCCGAGGCGTCGACGTTCGCGGGGCCGTCGTTGGCGGCGTCGCCCTCGGCGTCGAAGATGCGCGGCAGGGGCGGGAAGCGGAAGGAGGCGATGGTGTGCATGGTGAGAGAGCTCCGGATCACGCGAAGTCTGAGAGCAAGCGCTCGCTCGACGCGGATGCATCGGCGGCTCGCCTCGGAAGGTCGGCGAGCGCGGAGGCGAGCTCGCGCTTGCGGTCGTCGCACCAGCCCAGCAGCTGCTGGTCGAGGTTGCGGATGCGGCCGGCGAGCTGGCGCTCGTCCGCAGTGAAGGTCGTCGTGCTACCGAGGCGCGCGAGCAGCTCGCGGCGCTCACCGAGCGCAGCGGCGATGTCCTCGATGTCGGCCTCGCCGCGCTCGCACGCGGCCCAGGCCGCTTCGGTCACCCCGAGCACGGCGGTGAGCACGGCGGTCGGGGACTCGCTCGTGCTGTAGGTGGCGCTCACGCCGAGCCTCCCTCGACGTCGCCGACCGCTTGGCCCCACGCGACGCGGAGCTCGCTCATGATCTTCACGACGGGCGCGATCGGAGCCGCGTCCATGCGGATGTTGGCGAGGCTCAGCTGCTCCTGGAAGAACAGGTAGAGCCGGTCGAGCGAGTCACAGAGCTCGGGCGCGACCTTGTGGTCGAGGGTGCTGCGGAGCTCGCCGAGGATGGCGCAGGCGCGGCTGATCGCGATGCCCTTGGCGGCGACATCGCCCTCCTCGATGTGGAGCTGCGCGGTCCGGCAGAGCCGCAGGCACCCGTCGTAGAGCGCCAGCAAGATCTGGCCGGGTGACGCGGACTCGATCTGGGTCGCTCGGTACTTTCGCGCGACGGCGACGGACATGCCGCGCAACTACTTCAGGAACTGTGCCATGTACGCCGTCTGCGAGTTCAAGTCGCTCATGGTCGACTCGAGCAGCGTGTACTTCGCGTTCAGCCCCTCTTCGAAGCGCTGCAGGTACGCCTGCATCTCCTCGATCCGCTTCGAATTGCCCGCGATCAGGTCCGCAATGCCCTTCTTGCGGGTCGTCAGCAGGCCGTCGGTCGCCACGTAGCTGTCGACGAGGTCGCCGAGCAGCTCGCCCATGCCGTCATGGATTCCGTCGCCCGCGAAATAGCTGGCGGTCCGACCGAAGTCCGCCGCCAGTGCATCGTCGAGATCCTCGGTATCCAGCGTCAGCGTTCCGTCGCGCTGCGTCTGGATCCCGAGATCGCCGAGCTGCATGCTGCCGCCCGGGCCGGTGAGGCCCGGAATGGGGCTGGAGATCAGCCGCGCCAGACCCTGCTCGATCATGCGCACGGTCGAGTCGCCGTTCAGCGTCTCGGTGCCCTTGCCCTGCCCGGACTGGTTGCCGATCAACCGCGCCACCGCGTTGTAGGCGTCGATGAACTTCTGCAGCTTCTCCTTGACGCCACTCGGGTCGGCGCCGATGTCGATCTGCGTCGCCGTGGTGGTGACGGCGTCGAGCTCGAGCGTCGTGCCGGGCAGCACCCCGTCGACCGTGTTGCTCGCGCTCGTCACGGGGATGCCGTCGATGAGCAGCGACGCGTCGGTCGCGGCCTGGAAGGTGTTCGCGGGCGTCGAGAGCCCGAGCCCCAACCCACTGTCGGTGAAGCTCACCGCATTGGCGGCGCCGGTGGCATCGCCGACCACCTGCAAGCGGTACTGGCTGCCGTCGAACATCAGGCCGGCGCTGGCCGCCGCACCCGAGGCGTTGATCGCCGAGGCCACGCCACGCAGCGTGGTGCCGGCCGGGATCGCGATGTTCGTGGCTTCGCCGCCGATCGTGATCGTCAGCGTCTGATCGGTGGCGGAGAGCGCCGCGTCGGCGCTCGTCTGGGTGTTCGAGTAGGTGCGCTGCGCATGTGCGAGCGCGAGCACCTCGAGCGAGTACGAGCCGGGCACGCTGTCGCCGCTGGTCGTGACCTTCGCCACGGAGCTGTTCGCGACCGTGCCCTTGTAGGAGAGGAAGTCGCCGGAGGTGGCGAGCCCCTTCGCCGAGGTCTTGAGCGTCGCGAGCGCCGAGGAGAGCTGATCGACGATGCGCGACTTCGAGGAGTAGTCGTCGTTCTGCGACTGCAGGCGCAGCATCGGGATCTTCTCGACCCCCACGAGCGCGCTGACGATCGCCTTGGTGTCCAGGCCCGAAGCGATACCGGTGAAGCTGATGGCGGACATTTCGGGGTGGATCTCTCCGACTCCGTCCATCGACCGGGCGCGCGGTCGCTTGAGCAGAAACGGCGTCGCCCCGCGCCCGTCGACCTCTGGTCGACGAACGCGGGGCGAGCCGGCCTCGCGGCGCTACCTCGATGCTACTGGATGAGGCGGAGCGCCATCGAGGGTCCCTGGTTGGCCTGGGCCAACATCGCCGAGCCCGCCTGCATCAAGATCTGGTTCTTGGTGAGGTTGGCCGTCTCCTCCGCGACGTCGACATCGACGATGCGCGAGTTCGCGGCGGACAGGTTGCTCGAGTAGGTCTCGAGGTTGGACATCGTGGTGGCGAGGCGGTTCTGCATCGCACCGAGACCCGCACGTCGGGTCGAGATGCCCTCGATCGCGGTGTCGAGCGCAGTGATGGCCGCGTCCGCACCCGAGGTGCTGCTGATCGTGCTCGAGGCGACCCCGAGCGCGCTTGCGCTGGAGGTGGCGATCGACACGGTCAGTCGGTCGTCGTTCGAGGTACCCGTGCCGACCTGGAACGAGAGGCCGGTCGCCTGGTCACCATCGAGCAGGCTGACACCGTTGAACTCGGTCGTGTTGACGATTCGGTCGAGCTCCGAGCGGAGCTGGCCGAACTCGTCGTTCAGGTAGCCGCGCTGCGCCGTGTTGACCGTGCCGTTGCGCGACTGGACCGAGAGCTCCCGCATTCGGGTGAGCAGGCCGCTGGCTTCCTTCAGAGCGCCGTCGGCGGTCTGGATCAGGCTGACGCCGTCGTTCGCGTTGCGGCGCGCCTGGTCGAGGCTGCGGATGCTCGCCTTGAAGTCCTCGGAGATAGCGAGGCCAGCGGCGTCGTCGGACGCGTTTTCGATACGCAGACCCGACGAGAGGTGAGAGATGCTCTTCGAGAGCGCTCCTTGGGTGCGCGACAGGTTGCCCTGCGCAGTGAGAGAAGAGGTGTTGGTGAGGATGCTGACTGCCATGACGTTGTTCCCTTCGTGGATGCCTCCGCGGATGCGGAGGCCGGGCATGCGTGCCCGAATGCAATGGGGCTGGTTCCAAGCCCGTGCTCACGGCACCCCGACCGTGAGCGCGGCAATTCAAGCGGGGTGCGTCGCTCGACGCCGACGGAGATGTTTCAACGGAGCTCCTCGCTCCCGCCCCTTCGGGGCGGGCCAGGTGGATGGAAGGCGGTGGGTGGTGGCTCTACGCTGCTAGTTCTGCAGCAGGCGGAGCGCGGTCTGGGGGGACTGGTTCGCCTGCGCGAGCATGGCGGTGCCGGCCTGGACCAAGATGTTGTGCTTGGTCATCTCGGCGGTCTCGCCGGCGATGTCGACGTCGACGATGCGAGAGTTCGCGGCCGACAGGTTCGTCCCGTAGGTGTCGAGGTTCGACATCGTGACCTGCAGGCGATTCTGCATCGCACCGATCGCGGCGCGGCGGGTCGAGATGCCCTGGATGGCGGTGTCGAGCGCAGCGATGGCGAGGTCGACGCCGGCCGTGCTGCTGATCGCCGAGGCGCCGAGGCCGAGCGCGCTCGCGCTCGTGGTCGCGATCGACATGGTGAGGCGATCGTCGTTGCTGGTGCCCGCGCCGACCTGGAACACGATGCCGGTGGACTGCGAGCCGTCGAGCAGCGTGATGCCGTTGAACTCGGTGGTCGCCGTGATGCGGTCGATTTCCGAGCGCAGCTGCTGGAACTCGTCGTCGAGGAAGCCGCGCTGCGTGGTGTTGTTGGTACCGTTGCGCGACTGGACCGCGAGCTCGCGCATGCGGTTCAGCAGGTTGCCGACCTCGGCGAGCGAGCCGTCTGCCGTCTGCGCGAGGCTCACGCCGTCGTTCGCGTTGCGCTTCGCCTGGGCCAGGCTGCGGATGTTCGACTTGAAGTCTTCCGAGATCGCGAGGCCCGCGGCATCGTCGGCGGCGGAGCGGACGCGCAGGCCCGAAGAAAGGCGCGCGATGTTCTCGGAGAGGCCCGCGCTGGCGGCGGAGAGGTTGCGTTGAGCGGCGAGCGACGAGGTGTTGGTGAGGACGCTGAGCATTGGAGAGTTCCCTTCGTGGGATCCGCCCAGTGGGCGGGGGCGTTCGTGCCCGGGTGGTTGGACTGCTGGAGAAACGAGGTTCGGGTTGTTGCCCCGTCCGGCCGCCGAGCGACATGCTCATGCGAGACGAAGGCGGAGTTCTTTCGGCGAAAACGAGGGCGACCGACGTCGCGGACCGGCCCTACGCTGCTACCTGGTGGCGTGCGTCGCCCGTGGCGTCGTGTGACGCGGGGCGGACGGGTGCCAGGTGCTGCGGGGCGGCGCGATGCCGGAAGCGATCGAGATTGCGGTCTTCATGGTGTCCTCCGTGGACTGCTTGCGGGTCGCGCGTTCGTGCGCGGTCGCGTCGTCTGCCGGGGAGCTCCATCGTGGAGCGGTTGGCTGGCGACGACCTCCCCATCGCCCGCGCTCGCCGACCCTGAAGTTTTTTTTTCGAGGGCGTCGTCGCGCGCTCGCGAACGCGTCTCGCCGCACCGTTTCGACCGCATGTGCGCCGAAAGGGACGCCGCGCCTAAAGGCGTCTCCGTTCGGGACGATGACGCCGAGCATGAGACCGATAGGGGCGAGCTCGGGCTTCACACGCCCGATCCATATCTCGGCGCTCGTGGCCGAGCGGCTCGCGAGCGCCCGCGATCCGGATATGTCGAGCGTGCCGCAGCGGCCCGGGACGATGGGCGCGGTCGCGGTGCCACCACCCGATGGCGTCCGCGGACACGGGACCGGTGACGAAGCCGACGCGAGGAGGATCGCGGAGCTGCAACGTCAGCGCGATCTGTGGAACCGCGACATGGAGCTGCATGCCGACCTCGCGTCGGATGCCGCGCACCGCGTTGAGCTGCCGCCGCTGTTCGAATTCGAGTACGGACCCGATGGGCGCACGTATGCCGTCGCGCCGGTGCAGCACGTCGTGCCGCCGCCCGATCCCGTCGAGCTCGGCGACGTGCCGGAAGCCGAGGCACCGCGCGAGGCGGCGCCGTTGCCAGTGGAGCCCGACCACGAAGAGCTGCCCTCGTCGGAGGAGCGCGCACCCGGGGACGCCGACGAACACGCGGCGCTGAGCTCGACGAACATGCGCCGCGCGTTTGAGGCGCCCGGACGCGTCCCCGCGCCGGGCTCTCGACTCGTCGACGAGGCGTGAACGATCAGCCGCGCGGGGCGGGGGTGATGAGCCCGAGCCGCGCACCCTGGACGTCACGAACGAATGCGAAGCGTCCGACGCCGGGCATCTCCATCGGATCGCCCTCGGACTTCCCGCCGTTCTTGCCGACGCGCGCGAGCGTGGCGTCGAGGTCGGTCACCGCGACGTACGGCAGCCAGTGGCTCGGGATGTCCTTGCTCGGCGACTGCATGATGCCGCCGCGCGACTCGGCCCCGTTCTTCAGCACGTAGTAGGTGCCGGTCGGCATCTCCATCGCTTCGTGGGTGAAGCCGAAGGCCTTCTCGTAGAACGCCAGCGCCGCGCTCGCGTCCTTGGTCCAGAGCTCGTTCCAGTGGAACGTGCCGGGCCCCTCGGGCTTCGGCGAGCCCTCGTCGCTCGCGGGGCGGAAGATGAACAGCGCGGCCCCCTGCGGATCCGCGATCGGCTGCATGCGCCCGACCGTGGGCACATCGAACGCGTCCATGAGCGCCTTTCCACCCGCGGCCACGACCGACTTCGCCGCGCGCTCGACGTCGTCGACGAGGAGATAGGAGATCCAGTGCGGTTGCTTCACGCCTTCGGGCAGCTTCGCGAAGCCGCCGACCGCGGTCGTGCCGGCCTTGATCATCGGATACGGCTCGTCGCCGCCCATGTCGACGGCGTCGACGGTCCAAGGCAGGACCTCGGTGTAGAAGCGCTGCGCCTTCGCGGGGGTGTCGCTCAGCTGCGCGAACCAGTTGAAACGGCCTTTGTCGATCGCCATGTGTCTGCTTCCTTCTCGAATCGGGGTGTGCTCGGCCCGCGAGGGGCCCGCCGCCGGCCCCCGACGTGGGGGCCTCTCGTCGGCCGACCACTGGTCGAACGGGCCCGCGGCGACTCGACAAACCCCGCGTGCTTTTTTTGGTCGCGCCCTCCGGCGCGCTTCCGGGCGCGCGAAGCCGTGCTCGCTGTCCGCGCGGCAGAGCCACGGCGGGCTCGAGGTGCACTTTTTCGAGAATGGGCTGTCGATCGGGGTCCGGCCCGTTCGACCCTTGGCCGGGGCCGCGAGGCCCGGGAGAAACCATGCAGTTCCTGTTGCTGATCTACGAGGCCGAGTCCGTCGCCGCGCAGCGCACCGAGGCGGAGAACGCCGAGCTCTACAGCGGCTACCTCGCGTACACCGCCGCGATCAAGGCCGAGGGGAAGTGGCTCGGCGGCGAGGCGCTGCGGCCGATCGACACCGCGACCACGGTGCGCGTCCGCGACGGCGAGACGCTCGTCACCGACGGGCCGTTCGCCGAGACGCGCGAGCAGCTCGGCGGCTTCTACCTCGTCGAGGCCAACGATCTCGACGAGGCGCTGAAGCTCGGCGCGCGCATCCCCAGCGCGAGGTACGGCAGCATCGAGGTGCGGCCGATCTGGCCGTTCGACGGCTGACGCGCTGCGCTATGCTGCGCGTCGCGTGAGCGACGCACGATCGGAGATCGCGGCGGTCGTCCGTGAGCACCACGGCTGGGTGCTCGCGCGGCTCGTCCGCACCGTGCACGATCTCGAGCTCGCCGAGGATGCACTCTCGCGCGCGCTCGAGGCCGCGCTCGTGCAGTGGCCGAGCTCCGGTGTGCCACCGCAGCCGCGCGCGTGGCTGGTCCGCACCGCGCGGCACAAGGCGATCGACGAGCTGCGGCGACGCGCGTCGTGGACGAGCAAGCAGCAGGAGGTCGGCTGGCTCGCGGCGCTCGATGCCGAGGCGCAGGCGAGCGACGACGACATGCCGATCAAGGACGACATGCTGGCGCTGCTGTTCACGTGCTGCCATCCGGCGCTCGCGGAGCCGGCCCGCGTCGCGCTCACGCTGCAGGTGGTGGCGGGGCTGCAGGCCGACCAGATCGCGCGCGCGTTCCTCGTGCCGACCGTGACGATGGCGCAGCGGCTCGTCCGCGCGAAGCGGAAGATCAAGGACGCCGGCGTGCCCTACCGCGTGCCGGGCCCCGACGAGATCGGAGCTCGTGCCGATGGCGTGCGCGCGGTCGTCTACCTCGTGTTCAACGAGGGCTACGCGGCGACCCGCGGCGAGGCCTGGGTCCGCCACGATCTGTGTCGGCAAGCGATCCGCCTCGGCGAGTCGCTCGTCGAGCTGCTGCCCGCCGACGTCGAGACCACGGGGCTGCTCGCGCTGATGTTGCTGCACGAGGCCCGACATGCGGCGCGCGAGGACGACAGCGGCGATCTCGTGCTGCTCGCCGATCAGGATCGCGGCCGCTGGGACCGCGCGCAGATCGAGCGCGGTGTGGGGCTGGTCGAGACCGCGCTGAGGCGGGGACGACCGGGCCCGTACGCGCTGCAGGCCGCGATCGCCGGCGTGCACGCGATCGCGCCGGTCGCCGAGGCCACCGACTGGCCGCAGCTCGTCGGCCTCTACGATCGCCTGCTCGCGCTCGTGCCCACGCCCGTGGTCGCGCTCAACCGCGCGGTCGCGATCGCGTTCGCGAAGGGCGTCGCCGAGGGGCTCGCGGTGGTCGACACGTTGGCCGGGCCGCTCGCCGACTATCCGCTCTTCCACTCCACACGCGCCGATCTGCTGCGTCGTCGTGGCGAGCGCGACGAGGCCGCGCTCGCGTATGCGCGCGCGCTCGAGCTCACCCAGAATGCGCCCGAGCGCCGCTTCCTCGAGGGCCGGCTGCGCGAGCTCGCGGCGTCGTGATCACTTCTTCAGATCGGCCAGCGCCTGCTCGACCTCGCCGCGCGTGAGCGGCTTGCAGGGCTCGCCGGGCGGATGGTCGTGGGCGATCGCGATCGCGGTCGGACGCGCCGGTGCGGCCGCTGCAGCGGCGGCCGCAGGCGCAGCGGGAGCGGGGGCCGGCGCGGGCGGTGCCTTCGTGTCCGCCTTGGACGGCGGAGGCGGCGGAGGGGGCTGGTAGGGCATCGGTGCGCCCGCGAGCGCGATCGGGATGTCCTCGGGCTTCTCGATGACGATCGGCACCTTCGGATCGGGCTTCGGATCCGGCTTCGGATCCGGCTTCGGTTCGGTCTTGGTGTCCGGCTTCACGTCGGTCTTCGCCTCCGTCTTGGTGTCCGTCTTGCCGTCGGTCTTGCCGTCCGCCTTCGCGACGGTGTCGGTCTTCGCCGGCGGCTTCGTGTCGGTGCCGGGGGAATCGCAGGCGAGCGCGGGCAGGCCGGCGACGGCGACACGGACGATGTGGGCGCGGAATCTCATGGCGTTCGGCCTCGCTCGCGGATGTGGATTCGCTCGTACTCGGTGCCGAGCAAGCCGGCGAGTCGCACGGCGACGCGCTCGACCGCGCGATCATGCCGCAGCTGGACCGGACCTGCGAGACCTGGATCCCCGGTCTCCTCCGCGGAGGCACAGGCACACGCGGTGCCGCTGGCGGCCGGCCGCGGGATCCCGTCGTCGAGGTGGCCCAGCGCGCCGCGACCCGTGTCCTCCCCGACCGCCCGGCAGCACCCGTAGATCCGGCCCGACGGTGCGACCGCGAGCCGACGCGCCCCCGCGCCACACGCCGCGGTCACCACGCGTCCCACCTCGGTGAACGAGCGCAGCGCCGACTCCAGCGGCTGCACGCGCACCCATCGTCCGCGGCGCAGCCACGCGACGACGAGCGCCGCGACGAGCTCGAGCTGACGATCGAGCTCGTCGAGCCGCGCCTCGTCCCACCCGCCCGCGAAGTTCGGGTTGAGCGTGAGCGCGTCGACGCCGAGATCGAGCAGCTCTCGGACGCCGTCGCCGACGAGGTGCACGGTGTCGGGATCGACGACCGAGATGACGTCGAACGCGAAGCGCTCGCGCTGCGCGAGCAGCAGCTCGAGCCCACGGCGCGTGGCCGCCCAGCTCGAGCCCCCGCCGGCGAGCGGCCGCGCGGCCTCGTGCTGCGCCCGTGTGCCGTCGATCGACAACGCCAGGTGCACCCCGAGCTCGCCGAGCCGCTGGACCAGCTCGGCGTCGAGCAGCGTGCCGTTGGTGGTCAGCTGCATGACGAGCGCTTGCCCGCTCGCGAGGCTGCGTGCACGCGCCTCTTCGGCGATCGCGAGCACCAGCTCGCGCTCGAGCAGCGGCTCCCCACCGAAGAACGTCAGCTGCAGACGCGCGCGGGCCTGGGCCGCGCCGACGAACGCGAGCTCGAGCGCCCGCTGGGCCACGTCGGCCGACATGCGCACGCGCTTCTTCTCGCCGGTGTAGCAGTAGCTGCACGCCAGGTTGCAGGCGTGCGTGACCACGAGCCCGACGTCGAGCAGGCCGCCGGGCGGGGCGGCGGCCGCCGCGGGCTGCGACGCACGCGTCCGCAGCTGCGTGGGGCGTTGCACCTCTCCGAGCGTAGCACCGTCCGCGTTGGCACCGTCCCGTAGTACGTGATATGGGTACCCATATCGTGAAGACGACCATCGAGATCTCGGATCCGCTGCTCCGGGCCGCGCGCGCGCTCGCTCGCCGGCGCCACACGACGCTGCGGGAGATCGTCGAAGCCGGGTTGCGCCGCATGGTCGAGGAGGAGCGGGGCGCGAGCGCTGCCTTCGAGCTGCGCGACGCGAGCGTCGGCGGCCGCGGGCTCTCGCCCGGGCTGGACTACGGCGAGTGGGCCCGCATCCTGGAGCGCGCGTACGACGAGCGCGGCTGATGATCGCGGTCGACAGCAACATCTTGGTCCACGCACATCGCCGCGACTCACCGTGGCACGAGGCTGCGCGCGCCTGCGTGCAGCGCCTCGCCGAAGGCCGCGCGGCGTGGGCGATCCCGTGGCCTTGCGTCCACGAGTTCCTCAACATCGTGACGCATCCGCGCATCTACCAGCCTGCGTCGACCACTGCGCAAGCGCTCGCGCAGGTCGAAGCGTGGCGCGAGTCGCCCTCGCTCGTGATGCTGGGCGAGTCCGAAGGCTACTGGGCCGTGCTCCGTCCACTCGTCGAGCGCGCGCGCATCGTCGGTCCTCGCGTCCACGACGCGCGCATCGCCGCGATCTGTGCGTTGCACGGAGTGCGCGAGCTCTGGACGGCCGATCGCGACTTCGGCAGCATCCCGGCCGTCACCGTGCGCAATCCGTTGGTTGCGCCGTGACGATCAGTTCTGCGCGATCTTGCTGCCCTTCAGCTTCAGGTCGCTGCTGGCCTTGATGTTGATCTTGCCCGAGCCGTTGAGGGTGATGTCCTTGCCCTTCAGCTCGATCGTGCCGTCTTTCTTCATCACGAGCGACGCGTCGCCGCACTTGAGCGTGAGGCTGTCACCGAACTCGATGACGCCCTTCTTCTCGCCCTTGCACATGAAGTCCTCGGCGGCGTTGATGTTCATCTTCTTGCCCGACTTGAGCACGACGTCCTCGTCGCCCTCGAGGTTCAGGTTCTTGCGCGCCTTGACCATGATGTTGCGGGCACACTGCAGCTTGCCGCTGGCACCGGCGGTGAACGTCATCGCGCCCACCGCGGTGATGCTGCGCGACGCGCCCACCTGCTCGCTGTAGAGCCCGCCGACCTTGACCGACTTCTTGAGCCCGACGACCTCGTCGGCGGCCAGCGTGACCTGCACCTTGCTGGTCTTGCCGATCTGCTGGACGTGCTTGCCGGTGATCGACTCGCTGACGTCTTGCAGCACGCGGATCGTCTGGGTCTTCTTGACCTCGAGCTCCATCTTGCCGCTGATGGTCTCGGTGTGGTTCTGGCCGACCTCGATCGTCTTGTGCCGCGTGATGCGATCGGTGAGATCGTTGCCGATCTCGATGAGTCGGTCGTGGCCCACCGAGAGCGCCTGGTCGTTCTCCACGCGCGTGTTCATGTCCTTCTGCGCATGGATCCACAGCTCTTCGGAGGACGCGGCGTCCTCGAAGCGGATCTCGTTGAATCCGTCGCCGCCGACCGTGGTGGTCTTGATGCCGCTCTTGGTCTTCTCGCCCGGCAGCGGGTAGGGGTAGGGGTTCTCGCCGTTGTAGACGCAGCCGTCGACCAGCGGTCGGTCGGGATTGCCGGCGAGGAACTCGACGACGACCTCCATGCCGATGCGCGGGATGAACTGGAAGCCCCAGCCCGCACCGGCCCAGTTCTGCCGCACGCGGATCCAGCACGACGAGGTATCGTCCTTCTTCGCGTTCTCCTCCCAGTGGAACTGCACCTTGATGCGGCCGTGCTCGTCGACGTGGATCTCCTCGCCGCCCGGGCCGACCACCGTCGCGGTCTCGGGCCCGTACGCGCGCGGCTTGGGCCGCTGCCGCACCGGTCGCACCGGCGAGTCGACCGGGACGCACGAGAACGTGTTGACGTAGCGCTGGCCGTCCACGCCGCGACGCTCCTCGACGCCGAGCAGCACGTCGGGGCACACGCCGCGGTGCTCGATGCGGGTGAGCACCCACTTGATCTCGAGGTCCGCGCGATCGTGCCGCTCGATCTCGAAGGTGGTGCACGGCTGGAACGTGATGACGTTGCCCGTGCCGTGGCCGAGCTTGCTCGCGAGCGTGAGCCCGTCGCGGTGCTCGGTGGCGCGGTCGACCCCGTCGTCGGTGATGAAGCGGCGCTGGTCGTGGCGGTACACGCGACGCACGCGGCTGCGCGCATCGGTGCCGGCCGCCTCGCTGAACAGCGGCGCGCTCGGGGCCTTCCAGTCGAAGTCCATGTGCATCGTCGCCGTGCTCGTGGAGAGCAGGCGATAGTCGAGCCCGGTCAGCGACTCGCGCGAGTACGTGCCCGCCGCCGTGCGCACGATCGGCATCGTCGTGCTGCCGTCGGTGTTCGTGGCCTCGGCGAACTCGGTGTTCTCGTAGGTGAGCGTGAGCACCTCGTGGCCCTTGCTCTCGTCGTGCACGAAGTGCCAGCAGATGCCCTCTTCCTCGAGCAGCCGCGCGACGAAGTCGAGGTTGCTCTCGCGGTACTGCACGCAGTAGTCGCGGGGCTCCGTGCCACGGCTCGAGCTGCCGGGATCGAAGGTGCGCCCGTAGACGTCGAGCTCCTTTTCGACCACCGCCTTGACGATGTCGAGCACGCTCATGTCCTGGAAGATCCGCGACGTCACCTGCTGGGCGAGCAGCGCGAACGCCGGCACGACCCGCACGTTGACCATGAGCTGGTGCTCGGTGAAGCCCAGGTACTCGACGCGATCGATGATCCCGTAGATCGGTCGCATGCGGTCGGCGCGGCCGATCTCCAGGGAGCAGCTCGCGCCCAGCAGCTCGTCGGTCGCAGCTTCCAGATCGACGGTCACCAGCTCGAGCACGAGCTCGAACGGCGCATCGACCTGCTCCACCAGCTGCATCCGGTGGACCTCGAAGGTGGCATCCGGCCCATCGTCCGACTTGAAGACGTACGTGACTCGTTCGATGGGATCACTCACCGTAGTTCCGAGGCTTGCATGCGCCGAGGGGGGTCGCAAGGCCCGGGGGGCTTAAACGAAAATGCGGCGGTCACGGATGTGACCGCCGCATCTCGAGGGCCGGGTTGCCGAGCTAGCCGCCTTGGAGGAGTTGGAGCGCGAGCTGAGGGATCTGGTTCGCTTGGGCGAGGACGGAGACGCCGGATTGCATGAGGATGCGATGGCGGGCGAGCGCGGCGGTTTCCTCCGCGACATCGACGTCGCGGATTCGCGAGTTCGCTGCGCTGAGGTTGTTGAACTGGGTGGAGATGTTGTTGATCGCGGCCTCGAGGCGGTTCTGCGCGGCGCCGAGCGTGGCGCGCTGGGCCGAGACGCCCTGGATCGCATCGTCGAGGATCGACAGCGAGCTGCGTGCGGCACCCGTGCTCGTGAGCGCCATCGCGTCGATGCCGAGCGCCGACGGCGAGACCGTCGCGAGCTGCACCTGGATCTGCTGGTTGACGTCGCCGGAGAGGTCGACCTGGAACGTCAGCGCCGTCGCCGTCGCGGCGAAGCCACCATCGAGCAGATCGAGGTCGTTGAAGTTCGCGGTGCTGCCGATGCGATCGATTTCAGAGCGCAGCTGATCGAACTCGCCCTGGATGAACCCTCGCTGGCCCGTCGACACCGTGTCGGTCGCGGCCTGCACGGTGAGCTCGCGCATGCGGATGAGGATCGCGGAGACCTCCTGCAGCGCACCCTCGGCGGTCTGGATCAGCGAGATGCCGTCGTTCGCATTCCGCTTCACCTGATCGAGCGAGACGATGTTGGCCTTGAAGCGCTCCGAGATCGCCAGCCCGGCCGCGTCGTCGCCGGCACGGTTGATCCGCATGCCGGACGAGAGGCGCACCATGTTGCTGTTGAGCCGCTCGTTGGTCTGGTTGAGCGAAGTGTTGGCCTCGAGCGAGGCGACGTTGGTGCGCAGTGAGATGCCCATCTTGACTCTCTCCGGGTTACAGACGTTGCGAGAGGCGTGCCAACGCCTCCTCGAGCTCGACGAGCGGGGTGGCGAGCGCGGCATAGAAGGCCTGCGTGGTGACGCGCCCCTGGGCGCGGAGCTCCTCGATCGGCGCGAACACGGCTTCTGCGGCGAGCGGGCTGTCGTGCAGCAGCTCGCGCGTGCGGGCGTTCAGCTTGCGCAGCCGGTTCGCGCCGCGCTCGTCGATCGTCAAGTCTCCGTCGGGATCGTCACCGACCACGGCACGGGCACGCTCGGCGGTGCGCAGGAGCTGACGGGCGCGACGGAGCTCGTCCGCCACCAGCTCGGCGATCCGGGCGCGCGGGGTGGGCGGGAGCGTCAAGAGCTCGACGAGCCGTCGGCCTGGCGCCGGCCCGGTTCGGGCCGAGCTCGGGATCGCGTCGGCGAGCGCGACGTCCTCCCACCCGGGGATGTGGGCGCCGCCCTCGGTCGCGTTCTTCGCGGCGACGCCCTTGTCGACCATCGTCTTCGCGGCGGCGGAGTACCAGTCGCGGAACATCAGGAAGTCGCGCGTCGAGGTGACGACGCCCCGGCCACCCCAGCCGGGCACGCGCACGGTCTTGGCGCGGTCCGGCATGCGGTTGCCGCTCTGCGCGTCGCCCGAGCGGGCCTCGATCGCACGCTTGCCGTCGAGCCCCGAGAGCTTCGCGATGCCGTCGGACTCGAGCTCGGCGCGCATGTCCCCGAACGCGGTGCCGCTGGCGTACACACGGTCGCCGGCGTAGGCGAGGTCGGAGCCGACCAGCACGATCGGGTTGCAGCCGAGCACGTAGGCGATCGAGGTGGCCGCGTTCGCGACGCAGAAGCCGGCCGAGAGGTGGTGCGCGGGATCGATGCGCGCCGAGAAGGCGGTGCAGGAGCTGGTGTCGACCGAGATCGGGATCTTCGCGGCGAACGGCAGCGCCCAGATCGCGGGGTGGCCGGTGAGCTCGAGGAACGCCGGTACCTCGGAGAGCCAGGGCAGCTCGCGGAGCTGGGGGCTCACGTCGAGCGACTCGATCGCGACGATGGCATCGGGGCGGATGCCGGCCTTGCCGAGCGCGGTCGCGGCGGTGTTCACCGCGAGGACGAGCGCGTGCTCGCGCAGCTCGGCGAGCAGGTGCATGTTCTGGTCGAGGCTGGGCCCGGCGGCGACGATGATGGCGGGCACGCCCGCGAACGCGTTCTGCAGCGCAGGCAGGCCCGGCGTGGCGGCGAGCGCGGGCAGGTTCTCGAGGTAGTGCCGCAGCCAGCCCTTGCCGCGCAGACACGCGGTGCGGTGGCGCAACGACGCCCGATCGACCGCCTGGGCCGCGGCCGACATCGCCTGCTCGAAGAGCGCAGGGCAGGCGCGGACGCTGGGGATCCACTTCGCGACGATGCCGCGATCGCTGCCGCGCAGCATGCCGAACAGCACCTCGCCGAGCCGCTGCGGCGTGGTGACGACGCGGCAAGTGCCGGGCACGTCGCCGTGGGTGACGCCGACCGCGAGCGCCTCGAGATCGGGCTCGAACACGACGATCTTCGCGTCGGTGCGGGCGGCGAGCTCGCGCACGACGTGGCCGCTGCCGAAGCCGAGCAGCACGACGCAGGTCGCGTCGGTGAGCTCGAGCGTGCGGACGAACCGACGCGCCTCGATCAGAGGATCGCGGGTGCTGTGCAGCCGCTTGCCCTCGACGCAGAGCACGGGCGTGCCGGCGGCATCGAGCGTGGTGACGCGGGCCGTGGGCACGAGCGTCGCGGCGCGCGCGAGCGCCTCGGGATCATCGGCGAGGACGCGCGCGAGGGTGGGAGCAGCGGCCGGCATCGGGACGCCGCCGGCGGTGCGAGCGGCTTGCGCGAGTGTGGGAGCGGCGGCCGGCATCGGTACCCCGCCTGCGGTGCAAGCGGCTTGCCGACCGCCGGCGTCAGATTGCCGGCGGCGCGTGGGCGAAGGTGGCGCGGCGCGTGGGCGAGGGGGCCGGGGGGCCAAATCGGCGGACGTCGTCGCGGGCTCGAGCCGGCGGCGGCGACACGCTCAGCTGCCCGAGCTCCGCGCGCAACTCCCTGCCGTAGCGCCCGGAACGGCGTCCACGCGGAGTAACCCGCAGCGCCGCCAGCCGTGTGCGAGCAGCCAGGTCTGCGCCGGCGATGTGCCGTAGTCGGACGTCGAAGCTGCATGCGGCGGCGTGCACCAGCCGGTGAAGCGAGGGCCGGAGCTGCGCGGGTCGATCCACTCTGGCGCGAGCGACCGCCCGTGCTGCGCCTCGTGCTTGCGGTGGTCGAGCAGCACGTACTGCAGCGCGAGTCGGACCTCGCGCGGCGAGCCGAGCGGACGTGCGTGGTAGCGATCGCCGAACAGTGGACCAGAGCGTCCGAACAATCCGTTGAGACGTCGCGCGAGCCGTCCGGTGAGCCCGCGCATGCCTGCGGTGAGCGACTTCGCGTCGTCGGCCTCGACGACGAGATGCAGGTGGTTCGAGAGCACCGAGTACTCGACGATGCGGAAGCCGGCGAGCCCGCGGATCGAACGCAGCACGCGAACGATCACCGCCCACGGTGCTCGCCCGCGCAGACTGGGGAGCCCCGCGACGAGACGCAGCGTGATCTGCAGCGGCTCGTCTGCGGAGAAGGGCGCACGTCGAACGTGCGCGACGTCCGGGCGCGGTGCCTCGCGTGGACGACCCGCGCCTTCGCGCTTGCCACCATGCGTCGGGAGATGCAACTCGAGCTGTCGCGGCTTCGGCATCGGCGCGATGTAGCACCGTCGCACGACGTGGCAACGCGAATGTGCGTGCGAAGATCGGCGCGTTGCGATCGATGCACGTCGACGGCTCGCGCGTGGCGATCTCGATTCGGCGGACGTCTGGGAGCGGGAGCCATTCGACGCCGACGACGATGGCGTCGTCGATGCGAGCGGTTCCACGAGCGCGCGTGGGTTCATCCACGACTGCGACCCGTGACGCAGCGCGTCTGGCACGATCTGCGCGACCGACTCACCAGGCTGGTGAGCAGCTCACGCCGTCGTCGGTCAGCCAGCGCGTCGCCACTTCGGCGCCCGTGTAGTCGACCAGCAGCAGGTTGCGGCCGCCGTCACCGCTCACGCAGACCGCGAAGCGCGAGGCGTCCGGGGCCATCGCGAAGTCCCAGATGTACGCGTCGGCACTCGGCGCGACCACGACGTACTGGTCGCCCGTCGTCGTGTCGAGCAGCAGCAGCGCGTCGCCGAACACGTCGTTCGTGCCGTCGCCGTCGCTGTCGTAGTCGATGCGCCCGCCGAACACCACGCCGCTGCCGTCGGCGATCCATTGCGGCGTCACGAACAGCGTGTCGCCGCTCGGTACCACCACCGTCGGCTCGGCGGCGATCGGCAGGTCGAACGCCACGAGGCCCTCGTGCGCGCCGTCGATGCACACACCGCGCACCGCGAACAGCGAGCTGCCGTCCGGGCTCGGCGAAGGCGAGCTGTTCACCGAGCAGTCGCCGACCTGATCGACGAACAGCTCGAAGCCGCCCGTCGCGGCGTCGACGCGGCCGAGCGCACCGCCGCCGGGCTGGCCGATGTCGAAGAAGAATCCGTGCCCGAACCACAGCGATCCACCGTCGGGGTGCCAGGCGAGCTCGTCGACGCGCTGCGAGTACCCGGCGGACACGCCGATCGGCTTCGGGATCGCGGGCATGAGCTGACGTAGCTCGGACTCGCCATCGGCTCCGGCGGTGAGCTCGAAGATGCTCTGGCTCGCCTGGTAGTCCACGGACTGGTAGTCGCTCGCGAACGCGACGCGCGTGCGATCGGGTGCGATCGCGATCGAGGTGATCTCCGCGTCGCCGATGTCGATCACGCGCTCGGCCTGGTCCGTGGCGAGGTCGTAGGCCCACAGCTCGTCGGTCGTGCTGTCGACCTCGCGCACGAACAGCAGCACGTCGTCGCCGAGCGCGACCGGCTCGGCGCCGCCGTCACTCGTCGACTCGTCGCCGCTCGGCTCGTCGGTGCCGAGGCTCGGATCGTCGGTCGTCGAATCGGAACCCGTCGACGTGCCGCCGCTCGCCGGCGCCTCCGTGTCGCTGGCCTCGCCGTCGCTCGGGTCGACGGACCCATCGTCGTCCGTGCCCGGCACGCACCCGAACAGAGGCACGAGGGTGGCGAGGCGGAGCAGCGGATGGCGCAGGGACCGAGCAGGGTGGGGCACGGCCGGTGGGTGGACGTGCCCGCACCGATCCGTCAGCGCGGATGTGATCCGCGCCGCAGCCCGTCACCCACCGCCGATCACTTCCGCAGGAACGGCACGCGCGTGTCGAAGCCGCAGTCGTGCAGGACGATCTGCGCGCCGCGGCGCGAGCGCAACCCGATGCCGAGCGGCGCCAGGAAGTTCGCGGTGGGCTCGTCCGGCGCAGGGGGCACCGTGCAGATCGCCAGCACCGCGATCTCCTCGTCGGGCTCGAGCTCGACGAACGCGATCGCCTTGCGCACTTGCTCGACCGGGTAGTCGCGCGTGAACAAGGTCGGGTCGATCACGACGAACGCGAGCTCGGCGATCTCCACCGACTGCAGCCAGCGGAACACCGAGCCCGGTCGATGATCGACCAGCACGAACGAGCGTGCGTCGGGGAACCCGGGGATGCCGAGCGGGAAGTGGATCAGCCGGTCTTCGGGGCACTCGAACTCCCCGAACCGGGTGGAACGGATGGTTCGGGCAGACCCTCCAGCCGGTCGAGACTGATCTCGATCGTCGCTCGCGCGTTCTCGTCCGCGATCTGTTGATACAGCTCCTCCCGATACACCGGCAGGCCCAGCGGTGCCGTGATCCCCAGACGGACTTGCCGTCCTCGGATCTCCCGCACGACGATCTCGATGCCGTTGCCGATCAGGATCTTCTGACCGATTTTCCTCGTGAGCGTCAGCATCATCGCCTCCTTGGCGCATCGGGACGGACCGAGTCGAAGCTTCCCGTTTCGTCATGGTCGGCGTCAGTTGCAGTCGTAGCATGTTTCCTCGCGGCGACGGAGCAAGCGCGGTGCATCCGGTGGTGGCGCGCTGCGGCCCGACCGCATCCACACGCAGATGCGCTCAATTCCGCTCGATTCGCGCGAATTCGCCAGATCAGGGATCGACCGATGGCACCCCGCGGCCGAGCCCGCCGCGCCGGGAGCCACGTCACGCGCTCGGTACTGATCTCGTGCCGTCATCGCCTTGACCATCGATCACACGTCGAGCAGGCTCGGCCCGAGCATGCGCGAGGCGACCGTCACGGCCGCCTGCATGCTGGTCTGGGTGAGCGAGAGCCGGGAGAACGCCTCGGCCGCGTCCGCGTCGACCAGATCCGAGCGCAGCGTCGCGTAGACCGTGCTGCTCTGATCCGCGGCCTCGTCGGCGCGCCGGAGCTGGTCCATGCGCACGCCGACACGCGTGCGCTCGACCAGGACCTGATCGAACGAGCGGGAGATCGTGTCGATGTCGACGCGGACCCCGGCGGCGTCGTTCGACGCGAGGTTCGCCGCGAGCCCGGCGAGCGCCGCGACGACGTCGACGCTGTTCGGATCCGCGGCCCGCTGCGCGAACGCGGTGGAGCCCGAGGCGCCGATCTCGGCGATCTCGGAGGGTCCGACCTCGGCGCGGCGTACGTCGGAGAAGCTGTCGACGTCGTACGCGAAGCCGGTGCCGTCGACGTAGGGGGGCGAGTGGGTCGCGACGTTCGCGAACACGTACTCGTCGCCGTGGCGGGTGTTGATGAGCTGGCCCATCGTCTGGCGCAGCTGCTCGACCTCGGTCGCCGCCGCGGCGCGCTCGGCCGACGACATGGTGTCGTTGGCCATCGCGGTCGCGATCTCGCGGGCGCGGGTGAGCACGGTGCCGGCCTCCGCGAGCGCCTGCTCGGCGGTCTGCATCCGCGCGGTCCCGTAGCTGATCACGGTGCGGTGCGACTCGGCGCGCGACTCGAGCTCGCCGAGCAGACGCGCCCGCGCGGCCGCGGCCGGATCGTCGGAGGGCTTGGCGACGCGCACGCCGGTCATCGCGGTCTCTTGCGCCTGCTGCATGCGCGCGCGCGCGGTCATCACCGACTGCAGCGCGAGCGCGTTCTGACGGTTCTGGGTGACGCGGATCATAGCCTCAAGAGCGCCTCGTAGAGCTGGTCGACGGTCTGCAGGATGCGTGCGCCGGCCTGGTAGGCCCGCTCGTACTTGCTCATGTCGATGAGCTCTTCGTCGATCGACACGCCGGTATCGGAATCGTAGAGCGCCTGCACCTGCTCGACGCGGAGCTGACCGCCGTCGGTGGCGTCCTGCTCGGCCTTCGTCATGCGCCCGAAGTCGCCGGCCAGCGCTGCGCTCTCCTGGCCGAACGTCGCGGTGCCGCCTGCGGCGAGCGAGGCATCGGACAGCGCGATGAGGGCGAGCACGTTGTCGCCGCCACCGACCGCGCTGGCCGCATCGCCGGCCGCGGCGATCCAGGCCGGATTGTCGCGCAGCCCGGTCTCGAGCGAGAACGAGGCCGCCGCACCCGCCACCTGGCTCGGGGCGGCGAAGAAGTCGCGGCCGGTCGCGCCGTCGCTGCCGTAGCCCGCGGAGTGCGTGGCATTCCACGCGGTGGAGATGTCGTATGCGAGCTGGTCGATGCGATCGGCACCCTCGGGCAGGATCTCGTCGCGCAGCTCGAGCGTGCCGCCGAGCGAGCCGCCGCGCAGCGTCGAGGTGACGTCGAGCACCGAGCCCGAGGCATCGACGAGATCGATGCGACGCATACCGCCGAGCGACGCATCGGGCGTCGCGCGCAGCTGCGAGCACCCGCTACCGGAGACGAGCGAGTTGCCGCCTTGCAGCAGCAGGGTGATCGCACCGTCGCCGTCGGTGAAGCTGCTGATCTCCACCAGGGAGCCGAGCTGGTGGACCAGCTGGTCGCGGGCGTCGAGGTGACTGGCCCGGTCCTCGCTGTTCGCCGCGCTCGCGGTGATCCTCGCGTTCTCCTGGGCGATCTGGGCCGCGAGCTGGTTCACCTGCGCGACGTCGATTCCGACGCTCTGATCGCTGCTGCGGCGCTGGCTCGCGAAGCGCTCGGCGAGGCCCTGGAACGTGTCGCACAGCGACTGCCCGCGCGCGATGACGTCGGCGCGGAGCTGGTTGTCGGCGGGATCGGTCGCGAGCGTGCGCAGCCCGCTGAACAGCGCGTCGAGGCGCGCGCCGAGCCCGTAGTCGTTCTCCGAGAACGTGGTCTCGATCGCCGCGAGCCCGTTGGCCTTGGCCTGGTGCGCGCCCAGCTGGCCCTGCGCGCCGAGCAGCTGCTCGGCGAGAAACGGCGAGCTGCGGCGCATCACCGCGCTGATGCCGACGCCGGAGCCGGACTGCAGCGAGCCCAGCTGCACGTCGCGCCGCGCGTAGCCGGGCGTCGAGGCGTTGGCGGTGTTGTTGGTGACGAGGCCCAGCACCGATTGATTGGTGAGCAGGCTGCTGCGCCCGATCGACAACAGGCCGCCGAGCGTCGTCGCCATGTCAGCCGACCTCCGACGCCAGCACTGCCTGGGTCTCGCCGACGTTCGCGCGGCCGCGTCCGTAGGTGCCGCTCGTCTTGCCGGTGACGCGGTCGAGCACGGAGCGCACCGCCGCGGAGCTGGCCTGCAGGCGGGCGAGGTTCGCGTGCGCTTGCGTCGCGATGCGCTCGCGCAGGGCGACGATCTCCTGACGCCGCACGCCGCTCGGGGCAGTCGCGATGGCCGCGAATGCGCGCGCCAGCACCGGCTCGAGCTCGGCCTTGCGGTCGGCCGCGCGCCCGATGCCGTTGGTGTCGAAGCGCCGCAGCGCCTCGTCCTCGTCCAGGAGGATCTGGGCGAGCTGGTTCAGCGCGTCGATGAGCTGCGTGTGCGGATCGTCGGTCACGGCATGCCGCCTTCGTCGTCGTCGGAGTTCACGTCCCGTGCCAAGGCGATGCCGGTGCGCAGCTTGCCGCCGGCCTCCACCTGCGCCGCGCGATGCTCCTCGCGCAGGCGCTCGAGGTAGACGTGGGGATCGATGTTGCGGCCCTTCTCGCGCACGCCGAAGTGCAGATGTGGGCCGGTGCTCTGGCCGGTGCTGCCGACGTCCGCGATCGCCTCGCCGACGTCGACCGTGTCGCCGACGCGCACGTGCAGCCGCGATGCGTGGGCGTAGCGGGTGACCACGCCGTCGGGATGCGTGATCTCGACCATGTTGCCGTAGCCCTTGTGGCGCTCGGCGACGGTCACGGTGCCGCGCTGCACGGCTCGGATCTCGCGACCCTCGGGCGCCGCGATGTCGAGCCCGCCGTGGAAGCGCTTCTCCTTGTGGATCGGGTGCATGCGGAAGCCGTAGCCAGAGCTCTGGCGCCCGCCGTCGACCGGCCACAGCCCCGGCTCGGGCGCCGCGGACTCGAAGCTCGTGCCGATGATCGCGCTGCGATCGACGGGCACCGGCTTGCCGCGCTTCGCGGGCCCGTGACCGTGCTCGTCGGCACCGGCGAGCGCCGCGGCCTCCTCGGGGATCGCGCTCGCGCGGGGCTGCCACGATCGCGTCGGCACGGCCGCCGCGATGCCGCCGGTCAGCGTGCCGCCGAGCTGACGCTCGAGCGAGCTCGCGAGCCCGAGCCCGCCGGAGCCCGCGTCGACGATCGCCTGATCGAACATCTCCTGGTACGTGCCGCCCGCGAAGTCGCTGCCGCCGTCCCCACCGAAGCCGTCACCCATCTGGGTGCTCGCGCGCATCGCCTTCATCAGCTCGCCGAGCAGCAGCGTCTCGAACTGCTTCGCGACCGCGGCGGTGTCCTTGGCGCGCTGCTCCGTGGGCGTCGCCGCCTTCGCGTCGCGGGGAGCCGAGAGGGGACGGAGCGGGGTCATCACTGCACCTCGATCTCCGCGCGGAGCGCCCCGGCCTTCTTCATGGCCAGGAGGATCGCGACGAGGTCGCGGGGGCTGACCCCGAGCGAGTTGAGGCTGCCGACGACGTCGCCGAGCGTCGGTGCCTGCGCGATGACGGCGATCTCGTTGCCACCCTCGGTGACCCCGACCTCGCTGCGCGGCACCACCTTGGTGTCGCCCTTGCCGAATGCGCTGGGCTGGCTCACCTCGGGGCGCTCGTCGACCTGCACCGTCAGCGCGCCGTGGCTGATCGCGCAGGCGGTGACCTGCACGTCGGCGCCCATGACCACCGTGCCGGTCTTCTCGTTGATGACGATGCGCGCGTTCTGGTCGGGCGTGATCTCGAGGTTCTCGATGGTGGCGATGAGCCGCACGAGATCCTTGCGGCGCTCCTTCGGCACGGTGACGACCACGGTGCCCGGATCCGGCGCGGTCGCCAGCACGGCGCCGAGCCGGGCGTTGATCGCCTCGGTCACGCGCGACGCGGTCGTGAAGTCGGGCTCGGTGAGCGCGACGGTGATCGGCTTGTCGGGCGACAGCTTGAAGCCGAGCTCCTTGGCGACGAGCGCCCCGTCCGGCACCTGGCCGACGGTGGGGTGGTTCTTGCTGACGCCCGAGCCGCTCTGGCCGCCCGCCGACCAGCCGCCGGTCATGAGCGGACCCTCGGCCCAGGCATAGACCTCGCCGTTGCCGCCCTTCAGCGCGGTCGGCAGCAGCGTGCCGCCGAACAGCGACTTCGCATTCGAGGCCGACGACACGGTGACGTCGATGCGACCACCGATGCGCGCGAACGCGGGCAGCCGCGTGGTGACCATCACCACCGCGACGTTCTTCGCCTTGATCTGCTGCGGCGTGATGATGGTGCCGAAGCGACGGCCCAGCAGGTTCGCGACCATCTGCTGGGTCTGCGCGCTCTGCAGGTTGTCGCCGGTGCCGGCGAGGCCGACCACGAGCCCGTAGCCGACGAGCGGGTTGCTGGCGACGCCACGGATCGTGGCGAGGTCCTTCAGGCGGTCGGCGTGGGCGCTCGAGGCGACCACGAGCGCGACGACGAAGGTGAGGAGCGCGGCGAGCTGGCGGAGCATCTACCTGCTTGGACTGCAGGTTCCGTGCCGCGCACGAGCGTCAGAGCGGCCACGCGTGGTCGAGCCCGCGATGGAGCAGACCGGGGCGCTGCTTGTCGCTCACCACGCCGCGGCCCGAGAAGTCGATGCGCGCGTCGAGGATTCGCGTGGACTGCACCGTGTTCGACATGTCGATGTCGAACGGTCGCACCACGCCGGACAGGTAGAGGTGGGTCTCCTCGGCGTTGATCTGGATCGCCTTCGTGCCCTCGATGAACAGGTCGCCGTTCGGCAGCACCTTCTTCACCTGGCAGGGGATCATCGCCGTCAACGCGCCGGCGCGCGACGTCTTGCCGTCGCCCTCGAAGGAGGACTCGAACACCGACTTCACGAGCGCCGCCGTGTCGACGCCGGGATGGCGCTTCGCGAACTTCTCGATGAGTCCGACGAAGTTGTTGACGCCGGCAGAGACGCTGCTCTTCTTGCTCGTCTTGGTGGTGGCATTGCCGACCGCGTCCGCCGATTCTTCGATGCGGACGAGCACGAGGTCGCCGAGATTGCGGCTACGGGCATCCTCGAGCACGTTTGCGGTGGATTCTCCCCACAGGAGGCCATCGTCGCCCGCGCCGTCACCGGCGTACTTGCCGGGCGTGTAGTCGCGGGTCGGGAACTTGTAGGTCGTGAGCGGGCCGGAGCACGCGGCACACGAGAGCGCGAGGAGCAACGCGCGCCTCATCGTGCACCCGGCTTCGGCAGGCCGGCGACGTGGACCTCGCCGGCGGCGTGGACGATCGCGGGCAGCGTGGTGCCGTCGTCGAGCTTCACGCGGATCGTCGCGCCCTTCACCCCGTCCTGCTGGGCGATCGCCTTGCGGGTGACGCGGATGCCGGGCATCGCGGCCACCATCACGACGACCGCACCGCGGTCGACGATCGGCAGCGCCTCCGCGGCGTTCTGGCGCAGCGGCGCGTCGGGACGCTGGCGGCTGCGCATGCGCTTGCCGACGAGCTGCTCGCTGCGCGTCACGGCGCCGTCGGGCAGGCTGTCGAGATCGACCTTGCGCAGCTGCACGTGCGCGTCGGTGACGGTGGTGCCCGGCGCGACCTCGTCGACCAGCATCGGGGTCTGGGCATCGCCGGTGAGCTGCACGGTGGCGCGCAGCGTGGCCCAGCTGCGTGTGCCGACCGAGACGTCGACCGTCGCGATCGTCGAGCGGCGCAGGCGGCCGAGCTTGACGTCGATGCGCGCGTCGCCGACCGGCACGAGCACGTCGCGCAGCCCGAGCACCGAGGCGACCTCGACGCCGACCGGCAGCACGCCGAGCAGCTTCGCGTGCACTTCCTCGGCGAGCGTGTCCTTGCCGATCGTGGTGGCGTTGCGCTTCACGTGCTGGCGTGCGGGCAGGGCGTTCGCGAGCTCGGTGTCCGCACCGGCGCGGCGAAGCGCGTCGACGACCGCGGCGCGCGAGATCTGCACCTTCGCGCCGGGGGCCGGCGAGGGCGCGACGTCCAGCCCGAACAGCTCGCGCGGCGCCGTCGGGGACAGATCGCCGAGCGTGATGCGCTCGCCGTCGACGGAGACGGTACGCGAGGTGGTCGGGCCGCTCGCGGCTCCGAGCGCGAGCCCGGGCGAGAGCACGGCGCCGCCGAGCAGTGCGGAGAGGACGAGGGTGCAGAGCGTGCGCATGGGGACCTCAGGTGACCTGCGTGGTGGTCTGGAGCATCTCGTCGCTGGCCTGGATGACCTTCGAGTTGATGTCGTAGGCGCGCTGGCTCGCGATGAGGTCGATCATCTCGTCGACGATCTTCACGTTGCTCATCTCGAGCATGCCCTGCTTGATGATGCCCAGGCCTTCTTGACCCGGCGTGCCGGGCACGGCGTCGCCGCTGGCCGTCGTCACCTGGAAGAAGTTGCGACCGATCGCCTGCAGACCGCCGGGGTTCACGAAGTTGACGAGCTGGATCTGCCCGACCTCGCTGCCCTGTCCGTCGGCACCCTTCGCCGTCACCGTGCCGTCGTCGCCGATCGTCACCTGCGTGTAGCCCTGCGGCAGGGAAATGGCGGGGTCGAGCGGGTAGCCGTCGGTGGTGACGATCTGGCCCTGCTGATCGATCTCGAAGTTGCCGGCGCGGGTGTAGCCGAGCTGGCCGCCCGGCATCGTCACCTGGAAGAAGCCGTTGCCCTGGATCGCGAAGTCGAAGTCGTTGCCGGTCTGCTGGAAGTCGCCGGTCGTGAAGCTGCGGTGCGTCGATGCGGTGCGCACACCGGTGCCGTACTGCACGCCCGTGGGCACGAAGTTGCCCTGCGCCGACGTGGCACCCGGTGCACGCGTCGTCTGGTAGAGGAGATCCTGGAAGTCCGCGCGTTGCTTCTTGAAGCCCGCCGTGTTGACGTTCGCGAGGTTGTTCGACAGGACATCGATGCGCTCTTGCTGCGCTTCCATGCCCGTTGCGGCGGTGTGCATTGCGCGGATCATCGGGGTTCTCCTACTTCGACGAGAGCAGGCGCTGGTCGAGGCGGCGGTACTCCGCCATGACCTTGTGCCCGGTCTGGAACTCTTGGGTGAGCTGCACGAGCTCGACGAGCCCGCGCACGGGATTGACGTTGCTGGTCTCGAGCACGCCGGCATGCACCGACGAGCCCGCGGCCGGGCGGAGGTCGGCGGGCGAAGCCGAGAAGTGGGTGTCACCCATCCGCTGCAGCTTGGTCGCGTCGACGTCCACGAGCGCGAGCGTTGCGACGACCGTGCCATCTTGCGAGATGGTCCCGTCGATGCCGACGCTCGGCTGTCCGCCGCCGGGACGCAGCGAAATCGGGCCGCCCGCACCGAGCGGACCCGACAAGACCGCGTTGCCCTGGGCATCCGTCAGCGTGCCCTCGGCATCGGTGTGGAAGTTGCCGGCGCGCGTCATCAACGAGTTGCCGCTCGGCCCCTTCACCATGAAGTAGCCGTCGCCTTCGACGGCCATGTCGAGCGGGTTGCCGGTGGTCTGCAGCGCACCCGCCTGGGTGTCGGTGTAGACGTTCGAGAGCCCCACGAAGCCCTTCTCGACCGGGCGCTGGTCACCGGTCGGCACGAGGTAGCTCTCGAACTGCGCGCGCTGCTGGCGGAAGCCGGTGGTGTTGGCGTTCGCCACGTTGTTGGCGACGACGTCGAGCCGACGCTGCGCCGCGATCGCGCCCGACATTCCGATGTAGATCCCGTTGGCCATGGTCGTTCCTTTTGTGCCGAGCTCAGCCGTGCTTCAGCAGCTGGCGCAGGCGTCCGGTGGCCTCGCCCATGATCTGGCAGACCCGCGACTCCGTGACGCCGACCTGCACGCCGATCTCCTTCAGCGTCATCTCGCGCTGGTAGTACATGTCGAGGATCATCTGCTGGCGCTCCGGCAGCCCGGCGATCGCGTTGCGCAGCCGGGAGTGCAGCTCTCGGACGCTGGCCGCCTCGTCGGGGCCGAGCATCTTGGTCGAGAGCTCGCCGATGCGATCGGCGCCGCCGTCGTCGTTGCGCGAGAGGTCGTCGAAGCTCAGCACGCGGACGCTGCCGATGCGATCGACGAGCTTCCGGTAGTCCTCGATCGTCATCTCGAGCGACTGGGCCAGCTCGGCCTCGGTCGGCGGGCGGCCGAGCTGCGCGATGAGCTCGTGGGTCTTGCGCGCGAGTCGCTTCGCGGTGAGCCGCGCGTTGCGGGCCATCAGATCGTAGCGACGGAGCTCGTCGAGGATCGCACCCTTGATGCGGAACTCGGCGAAGGTCTCGAAGCGATCGGCCTTCGCGGGGTCGTAGCGATCCATCGCATCGAGCAGACCGAGCGTGCCGGCGCCGATGAGATCGTCGAGCGACACGTGGCTCGGCAGCGAGCGCGCCATTCGAGTGGCGATGCGCCGCACGAAATCGAGGTAGCGGGTCGCATCGAGCTTGACGCGGAGCGGCGCCTCGTTGGCGGCGCCATCGCTCGGCACGGGCACACGCGCGTGCTCCGGATCGACCGGTGCGTTCGCGGGCGCGTCGGGATGCGGCTCGTTGGCCGCACCACGGTCCGTCGTGATGGCGGCGTCGCCGTAGGTCACGCTCGCGGCCGCGAAGTCGCGGCGGCGCGGGGTTCGTCTGGCAATTCCGAGTCGAGACACGTTTCAGGCTCCCTTTTGACGAAGCAGCCGCCGCCAGAACAGTCGGAGCGCGCCTTCGCGATCGTCGCGGGCGTCGCCCTTCGCGAGGGTCTCGGCGAGATTGCCGATCGCCAGCGAAGCCGGGCAGCGGGGGTAGGCGGTGATCACCGGCTCGCCGCGCATCACCGCGCGGCCGATCGCGGGGTCCTTGGGGACCGCACCGACGTAGTCGAGGCCGAGGTTCAAGAAGCGCTCGGAGAGCGCGAGCAACCTTCGGAACACCTGCTCGCCCTCGGCCGCGCTCGCGACCTGGTTGGCGAGCACGCGCACGCGGCGGACCGCGCAGCGGGTGCAGAGCACCTTCAGCATGCCGTACGCGTCGGCGACGCTGGTCGGCTCCGGCGTCACCACGAGCACGATGTCCTTCGCGGCGGCGGCGAAGCCGACCGCGTTGGAGCCGATGCCGGCGCCCGTGTCGACCACGATCGCGTCGAAGCGCGCGTCGAGCTCGTCGACGGCCGCGAACAGCTCGCGGCGCTGCGTGTCACCGAGATCGGCGAGGTCGTACTGACCGGACGCGCCGGGCAACAGCCACACGTTCTCGGGCCCGGGCAGGATGACCTCGTCGATCGTCGCGTCGCCGCGCACGAGGTCGGCGGTGGTGTACGCCGGCGCGAGGCCCATCACGATGTCCATGTTGGCGAGGCCGAGGTCGGCATCGATCGCGAGCACGCGGGCACCACGACGGCCGAGCGCGATGGCGAGGTTCACCGAGATGTTGGTCTTGCCGACGCCGCCCTTGCCGGAGGTGATCGCGATGACCGTCGGGCTCATCGGCACGGTGGCCGAGCGCAGCGGGATCACGTCGCCGAGGTCGAGGGCCGGTTCGCCCGAGGACTCGGGCGCGGCGTCGTCGTTGGAGGGAGCGAGCGCGAGCGAACGCGCGGGATCTTTGGTGGCTTGGTCTTTCATGTGCGCACGCCTCCGAGCAGGAGATCCAGCAGGAAGTCGGGATGGGCGAGGGTGAGATCGTCGGGAACTTGGGGACCGGTCGCGGCGAAGGAGAAGGGGAGGTCGGCGCGCAGGCGCAGCGCCAGCACGCTGCCGATCGCGATCGCTTCGTCGACCTTGGTCACGAGCAGCGCCTGCGGTTCGGCGGGGCGATAGAGGTGAGCGATGCGCTCGAGCTCCTCGCTGCGGGTCGCCGCGGGCACACACAGGTGCGTGATGACCGGCTCGCCGGCGCGACCGAGCTTGCGACCGAGCTCCCCGAACGTCTCGGGATGCGCGGGCGAGAGCCCGGGCGTGTCGACGAGCACGAGCTCGGCATCGCGGTGATCGGCGAGCGCGGGCGCGAGGCCCTGGGGCGGCGCGATGGTGATGGGGAGCTCGAGCAGCTTCGCGTAGGCGCGCAGCGCCGCGGTGCCGCCGATGCGACCGTCGTCGAGGCTGATGAGCGCGACCTTCTGGCCGGAGACCAGCGCCGCGGTGGCGGCGAGCTTGGCGACGGTGGTGGTCTTGCCGACGCCGGTGGGGCCGACGAACGCGACGACGCGACCGCGCGGGAGGCCGAGCCCGATCGCGGCGCCGAGCTGCACGCGCAGGTGCGCACGCAGTGCCGTGTCGGCGCCCTCGGGATCGAGCCCGACCGGCAGCGCGCGCAGCCAGCTCTCGCACAGATCGCGGGGCACCATCGCGGCGAGCAACCGGCGGCGCAGCGCGGCGTAGGGGGCGACCTGGCTCTGGCCGACGGCGGCCGCGATCGCGGCACTGGGATCGTCGGCGATCATGTGCTTGACCGGGGCCTTCGGCTGCTCGCGCACGCGCTCGGCCCGGCGCTCGGGCATCAGCGCTCGAATCGGGCGCAGGTCGGCGGGAGGCTTCTGCGGTGCGGCCGGGGCCGCGGCCGGGGCTGCACCCTCGGGTGGCGCCGCGGTGATCTCGATGAGCGTGCCGCCGAGCAGGCCGAGCGCACGGCCGGGCACGCGGCGGGTCTCGAGGATGACGGCATCGGGGCCGAGCTCGCGGCGGACCAGCGCGAGGGCTTCGCGGATCTCGCGGGCTTGATAGGTGCGGGCTTCCATGGCTTGGATCTCAGGCGACGAGCTTCACGACACCGGAAGTGTTGACCTTCGTCTTGGCGTCGAGCTCACGCATGCTCACCACTGCAAGACCCGGTGCATGTCGTGCCGCCAACGCTGCGACGGTGCGGCGGAGCTCCGGCGCTACCAGCAGCAGCGGATCGTTGCCGGACTTGGTCGCGCTCGCGACGGCATGCTCGAGGCTGCGGACCAGTCGCGGCACGAGCCCGGCCTCCGCGGCCCCGTTCGGGCCACGTCCGCGCAGCGCCGCCTCGGCATCGGGACCGAGCACGAGCGCATGCAAGGCGCCGCGCTCGTCGAGGTGACGGCCGACGATCTGGCGGCCGAGCCGCTCGCGCACGAGCTCCGTCAGCACGTCGGGGTCTTTGACGGTGCCGCCGTGATCGGCGACGGCCTCGAGGATCGTCCGCAGGTCGCGGACGCCGACGCCTTCGCGGAGCAGGTTGCGGAGCACCTTGATGACCTCGGTCATCGGCATGATGGTCGGGATGACCTCCTCGACCAGCTTCGCGTTCGTGCGCGAGAACGCGTCGAACAGCTCCTGCGCCTCGGCGCGCCCGAGCACGTCGGCCGCGTGGCGCCGCAGCACCTCGGTGATGTGCGTCGCGGCGACGGTCGCAGGATCGACGACGGTGTAGCCGAGCAGCTCCGCGCGATCCTTGTCGCCGGGGGTGATCCACACGGCCGGCATGCCGAACGCGGGCTCCTTGGTGCGATCGCCCCGCAGCTCGCCGGTGGCGCCGCCGGGGTTGATCGCGAGCACGCGGTTCGGGCGCAGCGTGCCCTCGGCGATCGACTGGCCGGAGAGCAGCAGGCGGTAGTCGCCCGAGGCGAGCCGCAGGTTGTCGCGCACGTGGATCGGCGGCACGACGATGCCGAGCTCCGGCACGAGCTGGCGGCGCACCTGGCTGATGCGCTTCAGCAGATCACCGCCGCGGTTGCGGTCGACGAGCGGCACGAGATCGAAGCCGACCTCGAGCGCGAGCAGATCGACCTTCAAGAGGTCGTGCAGCGGCACGTCCTCGTCGGCCTTCTTCTTCTCCTCGGGCGCGGCGGCGGGCTTGTCCATCATCCGGCGCGCGCGACGGGCGAGCCAGAAGCACGCGGCCGACAGCGCTGCGAACGCGAGCAGCGGCATCCCGGGCGCGAAGCCGATGCCGGCGAGCGCGACCCCGGCGACCCACAGCGGCTCGGGACGGCCGACGAGCTGGCGCGCGAGCTGGGTGCCGAGGTCCTCGCCGCTCGCGGTACGCGAGGCGATGAGGCCGGCGGCGATCGACGTGAGCAGCGCGGGGATCTGCGAGACGAGCCCGTCGCCGACGGTGAGGATGGTGTAGGTCTTCGCCGCGTCGCCGAACGAGAGCCCTTGCTGGGCCACGCCGATGATGATGCCGCCGACGATGTTGATCGCGGTGATGATGAGGCCGGCGACCGCGTCGCCCTTGACGAACTTGTTGGCGCCGTCCATCGCGCCGTAGAAGTCGGCTTCGTCGGAGATGGCCTTTCTACGGGTGCGGGCGGTCTGCTCGTCGATGTGGCCGTTGGCGAGATCGTTGTCGATCGCCATCTGCTTGCCGGGCATCGCGTCGAGGGTGAAGCGCGCGGCGACCTCGGCGATGCGGCCGGCACCAGCCGTGATCACCTTGAAGTTGATGATGACCAGGATGACGAAGACGATGATGCCGACGAGGTAGCTGCCCCCCACCACGAACGCGCCGAAGGCCTTGATCACGTGGCCGGCCGCCTCGGTGCCCTCGTGGCCGTGCAGGAGGATGAGCCGCGTCGAGGCGATGTTGAGCGACAGCCGCAGCATCGTGGTGACGAGCAGCACCGAGGGGAACGTGGAGAACTCGGCCGGATCGCCGAAGTTCACCGCGAGCAGGAAGACGACGAGGCCGATCGTGATGCTGAACGTGAGCAGCACGTCGAGCAGCACCGGCGGCAGCGGCATGATCAGCATCAGCACGACGGCCACGAGGCCGAAGGCGACTGCGCGACCGGTCTTGTTGCCGGTTGCGCTCGAGACGGCTTCGCTCATGCTGCGTTCCTCCAACGACTCATGCGGTAGACGTAGGCGAGCACCCGCGCGACGACCTCGTAGAGCTCGGGCGGGATCTCCTTGCCGACCTTGCCGGTGGCATGGATCGCGCGCGCGACGGGCGGGTTGGCGACGATCGGCACGCCGTGCTTGCGTGCGACCTCGCGGATCTTGGCGGCCAGGTGATCGACGCCCTTGGCGACGAGCCGCGGCGCACCGCCTTCGGCCTGGCGATAGCTGAGCGCGACGGCGTAGTGCGTCGGGTTGACGACGACGACGTCGGCCTTGCTGACGGCAGCGAGCATGCGGTTGCGGCCGATCTGGCGCATGCGGGCGCGGATGCGCTGCTTCACCTGCGGATCGCCCTCTTGCTGCTTGTGCTCGTCCTTGATCTCCTGCTTGCTCATCTTCAGCTGCGCCGAGATCCGGCGGTGGATGACGAACCAGTCGATCGCGGCCAGCACCGCGGTGACGAGCAACGCGGCGACTGCGATGCGCAGCAGCAGCGCACCCAGGTGGGCGAGCCCGGCCTCGGGCGCGGCGTGGACGAGCGAGGGCAGGCGGCCGAGCTCGTCGCCGAGGATCACCGCGAGCACGGCACCGATCGCGGCGGCCTTGCCGAGCGTGAGCAGCAGCGTGGAGACGGTCTCGCCGGACAGGAACGTGCGCCGCAGCCCCGACAAGAGCCCCAGCCGCTCGAGCTTGAAGCCGAGCGACTTGCTCGACCACAGGCCACCGGTCTGCGCGAGCCCGACGGCGACGGCGACGGCGAGCAGCGCACCGCCGCATGCGGCGACCAGCTTCGCGACGACACCGGCTCCGTCCGCGAGCACGTCGAGCGTCGCGAGCGGGCCCTCCTGCGGCACGTCGCCGATGCGGACGAAGCTGCGCCGCAGGATCGCGATCGTGCTGTCGGCGATCGCGGGGCCGGCCATCACGAGCCCCAGGGTCGCCATCGCCGCGAGCACGACGCCGGTCACCTCGCGGCTGTGTGCGACCTTGCCCTCCTCGCGGAACTCCTGCCGCTTCTTGGCGGTAGGCTCCTCTTCGCGCTCGTCGCTCGACACCGCGGCAGTCGGATGCAACCGACGGGCCGCGATCGGACGAGCCCGCGGCCGCGCCGCGGCAGGCCTTCTTCAGCTCCCGCGCGCGATCGTGTGGCCAGCGGGCCAGCATCGGGCCACGCGACCGCGGGGGATCCGACGGCGACCGCCAACCTTCAGGCGGCCCGCGAAGGGCCGGGTCGGCGACGGGGCCTCGCGCCGAAGTTGCTCGAAGGCTCACTCACCGCGAACTTGCGCGGAGGCGGGCTCACGCCCCGCGAAGTTGCTCGAAGGCCGCCTCACTCCCCGTGAAGTTGCGCGACGCCCGACTCACTCGGCCCGAGCTTGCTCGAAGGCCGGCTCACTCGCCCCGAAGTTGCGCCGAGCTCGGCTCAGGCCGGCGTTCTTTCCCCAGCGCGCAAGCTCGAAGCGCATGAAGCCTTCACGCACCTCGAGCTTGCGAAATCACGAAAGTGGCCCGGCGCCGGCGATCCTCGGTACGCCGTCGCGATCACGGAGCGTAGATCGCGAGGCGGATCGACGCCGGGCCGCGACGCGCCCGCAAGACGCGATCACGCTCCGACCACCTTCGCCGAGCGGCAGAGCCGGCGCACATGCTCGAGCCCGCGATCGCGGCCCCGCGCCGACGCGTACACCGAGCTGTGCGCGAGCGGCTCGCTGTTGCCCGCGCTCACCGCGAACGCGTGGCCCTGGTACGCGGTCGCGTAGCGCTGCAATCGATCGTCGCGCTCCACCGACTCGCGCAGCGACTCGATCGCGTCGTTGCACGCGTCGTCGCCCGCGAGCTTGCGCGTGAGCAGCAGCAGCTGCCCGCCCTCGGACTCCAGCGCCACGTACTCGCCGCCGTGCACGCGGAAGCGGCCCTCTTCGTCGGGCGCGACCGGGGGCGCGACGATGCCCTCGGCCTCGACGCGCGCGAGCGCGGAGAACAGCGCGGGCTCCAGCGTTCGACGTCGACGCGAGCCCGGGCGCAGCCGCGCCCACGGCGTGGTGCGGCTCGCCGACGACTCCGGCACGTCGACGACCGGCGCCGCGCCGACGGTGTTGCGCAGGATGTGGAGCTGACGCTCGCACTCGCCGTCGTCGCCGAGCAGCGGGCTGTGGCCGAGCGGCTCGCCGAGCTCGTCCACCAGCGCGAGGTAGGGGAAGTCGTTCGCGCTGCGGGCGGGCACGAGACAACCGTCGCGGAGCACGTGCGCCCGCACGGCCGCGACCCAGAGGATCGGCCGCATCGTGTGGCCGCGGTGCGCGGGGGCCAGCAGCACGCGACCGCGTTCATCCCGCAGGTCGACCTGCCACCAGCCACAGATCTCGAAGTGCGGCACGTTCGTGGACGGTTTGAACGACCCGCGATGCGTCCGCAACGGAACCCGCGCTCCCGCGGCCTCCGGGTGGAGTGATCCGCGTTCAGAGCAACGCGAACCTCGGGCGCTGCGACGCGGCGTTGCTACGTTGCGGCGCGGTGCGACCTGTCGCGCTCGCGCTCACCCGGCTCGCCGTCGGCGACGAGAGATCGCCGCGTCGCTGTGCCGTCGTGCCGCGCCCGGCCTTGTTGCGCCGGGCCATTGTCGATAGCGTCCCGCTGCGGTGGCGAACGACGCGGACCAAGGCGACGAGCCGCATGCAGCACGGGAGCTCGAACCCGTGCTGATCGTCGGGCTCGGCGCGTCCGCGGGCGGCCTCGAGGCGCTGCAGCAGTTCTTCGGTGCGCTCGCCGAGCTCGACGACGCCGCGTTCCTCGTCGTGCAGCACCTCGACCCGACGAGCCGCAGCCTCCTGCCCGAGCTGCTCGCGCGCGTGACCGCGATGCCGGTGTCCGAGCTCGCCGACGGCACGACGATCGAGCCCGGCCACGTCTACGTCGCACCCTCGCAGGGCGTCGTGCAGGTGGAGGACGGCCGCCTGCACATCCGGCTCGCGCTGGAGGAGCGTCGCGGCGCGATCGACGAGTGCTTCACCTCGCTCGCGCACGCCTACGGCCCGCGCGCGGTCGGCGTCGTGTTGTCGGGCTCGGGCAGCGACGGCACGCTCGGCCTGCAGGCGATCCACCGCGTCGGTGGGATGACGATGGCCCAGGACGACGCCTCGGCGCGCTTCGAGGCGATGCCCCGCAACGCGGTGACGAGCGGCGTGGTCGACCACGCGCTCACCCCCGCCGAGCTCGCGCGCGAGGTCGTGGCCTACGCCGAGCACGTCCGTGGGCTCGGCTTCGACGACGCCGAGCAGTGCGCGACCCGGCTCGAGGAGGTGCTGCCCGAGATCTGTCGGGCGCTCGAGCAGGGCACGACGCACGGGCTGCACCAGTACAAGGCCTCGACGCTGGTGCGCAGGATCCAGCGGCGGATGCAGATCCTGCGCGTCCGCGATCCCGACGCGTATCTGTTGCGCTTGCGCGAGGACCACGACGAGGCGCAGCTGTTGCTGCGCGAGCTGCTCATCAGCGTGACCGCGTTCTTCCGCGATCCCGAGGCGTTCGAGGTCCTGGCCGAGCAGGTGATCCGCCCGCTCTGCGAGGGCCGCAGCAGCGACGATCAGATCCGCATCTGGGTGCCCGGCTGCGCGACCGGCGAGGAGGCCTACTCGATCGCGATGCTCGTGCGCGAGGCGTGCGCGGGGCTCGAGCGCCCGCGCTCCGTGCAGATCTTCGCCACCGACATCGACGAGCGCGCACTCGCGTTCGCGCGCGAAGGCGTCTACTCCGCGCGCGCGGTCGAGACCGTGCCGCACGAGCGGCTCGAGCGCTTCTTCGTGCGCCGCGGCATGCGTTGGCAGGTCAAGCCGGAGCTGCGCGAGCTCTGCCTGTTCTCCGCCCACAACCTCGTCGCCGATCCGCCGTTCTCGCGGCTCGATCTGATCTCGTGCCGCAACGTGCTCATCTACCTCGGTGCGCCGCTGCAGCAGAAGCTGATCTCGATCTTCCACTACGCACTGCGCTCGCAGGGCTTTCTCTTCCTCGGGCCCTCCGAGAACATCGCGGCCCACACCGAGCTCTTCCGCGCCGTGTCGGCGAAGCAGCGGCTGTCGCAGCGCAAGGCGACACCGCTGCGCGCACCGGGCCTGCCGGGGCGCGGGGGCTACCGCATGGCCGGATTCCCGGGCCAGGCCGGCGGCGAGCGTCCCGATCTCCATCTCATCGGGCAGCGCATCTTGCTCGACGAGTTCGCGCCGAGCTACGTGATCGTCGACGATCAGGGGCAGATCCTGGTGTCGTCCGCACGGGTCGAGCGGTACCTCGAGTTCGGCGAGGGCCCGTTCCAGAACAGCGTCGTCCGGCTGTCCCGCCCGGGGCTGCGCACCGCGCTGCGGCAGGCGCTGGCGGAGGCCGTCGAGACCCGCAAGAAGGTCGTGCGCCCGTCGGTGCCGCTCCTGGCCACGAGCAGCCCCGAGCGCGTCACGATCACGGTGCAGCCGATGCCGCGCATGGGCGAGGCGGACGATCTGCTCATGGTCGTCTTCCAGGAGGGCGATGCGTGGGGCGAGACGCGTCCGGCCCAGATCGACGCGAGCGCCGAATCGGTCATCGAGCAGCTCGAGCACGAGCTCGCGACCACGCGCGACGACCTCGAGCACAGCATCCAGGATCTGGAGTCGGCCAACGAGGAGCTCAAGAGCTCGAACGAGGAGCTGCTCTCCATGAACGAGGAGCTGCAGTCGGCCAACGAGGAGCTCGAGTCCTCGAAGGAGGAGATCCAGGCCGGCAACGACGCGCTCGCGCGCTCGCATGCGGACCTCGAGAACCTGCTCGCGAGCAGCGAGATCGCCACGATCTTCCTCGACGACTCGGGCAAGGTGCAGCGCTTCACGCCCCCGACGACGGCGATCTACAACCTGTTGCCGGTCGATCTCGGGCGGCCGCTCGGCGACATCACCCACAACGCGGACGAGATGCCGCCGCTCGGCGACGAGCTCGGTGGCCCGCCGCAAGAGGTTCGCACGCGCGACGGCAAGCTGTTCCTGCGCCGCGTGCTGCCCTATCGCACGCACGAGGGCCGGCAGGAGGGCATCGTCGTCACGTTCGTCGACGTCACCGAGCTGCGCGGGCACCAGGAGCTCGTGCAGCGCCACGCCGCCGAGCTCGAGGCCATCTACGCCACCGCGCCCGTCGGGCTCGCGGTCGTCGACGCGGAACTCCGTTACCGCCGCGTGAATCGATTCCTCGCGGAGCTGAACTCGATCGGGGTCGACGAGCACCTCGGGCGGCGTCCGAGCGAGATCGTCGGCGAGATCGGCAAGCTGGCGGAGGAGCGGCTCCAGCACGTGCTCGCGCGCGGAGAGCCGCTCGAGAACGTCGAGGTCCGCGGCGTGAACGGTCAGGGACAGCCGCAGGTGCGGCTGGCCAGCTACACGCCCGTGAAGGACGCGAGCGGTCGCGTCGCGGCGGTGAACGCCGTGATCCAGGACGTCACCGTGCGCTCCCGTGCGGAGGACGATCTGCGCGAGCGCGAGCGCATGGCGAGGACGCTGGCCGACGCCGCACCGATGCTCATCTGGATGGCCGACACCACCGGGGCGTTCGTGTACGTCAACCAGCGCTGGCTCGAGTTCACCGGCCGCACGCTCGACATCGAGATCGGCAACGGCTGGATGGACGGCGTGCACCCCGAGGATCTCGAGCGCTGCCGCGCCGCGTTCGCGAGCGCGCTCGCCCGGCGGCAGCCGTTCGAGCTCGAGCTCCGCCTGCGCCGCCACGATGGCGAGCACCGCTGGGTGCTCGAGCGGGGCGCGCCGCGCTTCGGTATCGACGGGCTCTTCGAGGGCTACATCGGCGGCTGCATCGACGTGACCGATCGCCTCCACGTCGAGCTCGAGCTCGCAGAGGCGAAGCGCGTCGCCGATGCGGCCAACCGCGCCAAGAGCGACTTCCTCGCGAACATGAGCCACGAGATCCGCACGCCGATGACGGCGATCCTCGGGTACGCCGACGTGCTGGGCGAGCGCATCGGCGAGCCCGAGGCGCGCCGCTGCATCGAGATCATCAAGCGCAACGGCTCCTATCTCGTGCAGATCGTCAACGACATCCTCGACCTCTCGAAGATCGAGGCGGGCAAGCTCGTGCCCGAGCTCGTGCGGTTCTCGCCGGGCGAGCTGCTCGTCGATCTCCAGCAGCTCTTGGAGGGACGCGCGTCGGATCGCGGGCTGACGCTGACGGTCGAGGCGATCGGTGCGCTGCCGGCCACGATCGAGGGCGATCCCACGCGGCTGCGGCAGATCCTCGTCAACCTGGTCGGCAACGGCATCAAGTTCACGACGAAAGGTGGCGTGCGGGTCACGGCCGAGCTCGTGGCGGGAGCCCGCGAGCTGCGGCTCGCCGTGAGCGACACGGGCATCGGCATGGAGCCCGAGCTGCAGGCACGGCTGTTCGAGCCGTTCAGCCAGGCCGACACGTCGGATCGCAGGTCCTACGGCGGCACAGGGCTGGGCCTCGCGATCAGCAAGCGGCTGGTCGAGGCGCTCGGCGGCCGGCTCTGGGTGGAGAGCCGCCCACGCATGGGCAGCACGTTCTCGTTCGCGATCCCCACCGGACCGCTCGAGGGGGTCGGGCTCGTGGAGGCTCTGCCCCCGCCCGCGGTCGCGGTGGACGAGGCGGTGGACGAGCGCTCGCTGCACGGCTGCCGGATCCTGCTCGTCGACGATCGCGACGACGTCCGCGAGCTCATGCAGGGCTTCCTCGAGCGGGTCGGCGCGAAGGTCTCCCACGCCAGCGACGGCGTCGCGGCGCTCGTGCGCTACGAGACGATGGCGGCCGCGCATGCCGAGCCGACCGCGCTGGTGCTCGACATGCAGATGCCGGTGCTCGACGGCTACGAGACGGCGACGCGCCTGCGCGAGCTCGGATATCGCGGCGCCATCGTGGCCGTCACTGCCTCGGCGATGAAGGGCGACCGCGAGCGTTGCCTCGCGGCGGGATGCGACGACTACCTGACCAAGCCCGTGTCGCGCCACGCGCTCGTGGCCTGCCTCGCGCGGCACTGCGCGCGTGTATCGCAGCGCGGCGCCGATCCGTCCGCGCCCGCGCTGCGCGTGCTCGTCGTCGACGACCACGAGGATGCCGCCGACTCACTGGCGATGGCGCTCGCGCGCGATGGGCTCGAGACCCGCGTGGCGTTCGACGGCGAGTCGGCGGTGGCGGCCGCCGCGGAGATGGGGCCCGACGCGATCCTGCTCGACATCGGCCTGCCCGGCATGGACGGCTACGAGGTGCTGGCGCGGCTACGGCGGCTTCCGGGGCTCGAGCACGCGGTCGTCATCGCGGTGTCGGGGCACGGCGATGCCGAGGAGATCGAGCGCGCGCGGACGGCCGGCTTCGATCGTCACGTCACCAAGCCGCCGGATCTCGGGCTCTTGCGGGCGCTGCTCGCCGAGCTGGCGAGCCGTCCGCGGCGCTAGCCCTCGCGCAGCATCACGTCCGCGAGCGTCTCTTCGGTGCGCTCGAAGCCGACGATCAGCGCGAGCGGCTCGTCGCGAGGCTCGAGCGCGAGCATGCGGCCGTTCGCGGCCAGCGGTACCGCCGCGTCGTCGGTCGGCGTCACGGTCTGACAGAGCTCGAACCCGTCGAGCGCGTAGTCGAGCGGCGGAGGCTGCATCCCCTCGTCGTAGCGGCCGTCGTGGAGCGCGATGAAGGCTTCGCGGTGCTGCGTGATGAGCAGGCGCCGCACGAACACCGCGCACTCGGGATCGCCGATGCGATCCGCGTAGCTCGTGCGGTGCGTCGCGATGATGCGGCCGCCTTCGGCGAACACGTGCGTGATCACGTGCGGATGCCCGAGCCCGGAATCCTCGGTCTGCACGTGGAAGGTCCGGCCCCCGCGCTGGACGCTGCTGTTGTAGCCGAACAGGGGAGGCGGGACGGTGGCCTTCACGTCGTCACCCTCAGCGCAGCTGGTGCAGGCGCGCGTCGATCTCGTCCAGCAGCGCGGTCGAGCTGCGCTCGACGGCGAGCCGATCCACGAGCGAATCGAGCTCGTCGTCGAGGCCCGCGAGCGTGCGGAGCCGCGCGAGCCAGCCCTCCGGGTCGTCGCCGGGGCCGGCCAGTGTCGCCCGCACCGCGGCCGCGTCGTGGGCGCGCAGCTCTTGGCGGCGATGCAGGTCGCGCAGCAGATCCGCGGTGGTCCACACGTCGTCGAGCAGCTGTGCGCCGCGCGTGGGGTCGCGATCGGTGCGGGCCCAGTGGATGACGCGCTCGTGCAGATCGCGGAGCAGCGCGCGGTCCGACGCCCGCACGTCGGCGTAGCTCGGTGCCGCGACGAGGGTCGCGAGCGCCCCGGCGGCATAACGCACCGCGGCGAGCACGTCGTCCGCGGTGTCGCTCGCGGGCCGCCGCAGCCCGCGACGGAACGAGGCGTACAGCCGCCGCACCGCGAGCGCGGCGTGCATGTCCGAGCTCGGGTTGCGCCACGTATCGTTCTGGACGGAGTCGTCGTCCGCCGCGTCGAGCACGGCCCGGAACGCGCGGAGCAGCTTTCGACGCGCGGTCTCGGTCCACACCAGCAGCTCGGGCAGGGTGCGCGCGCCGGCGTGCTCCCGCCGCACGCGGCCGAGCTCGTACGTGCCGGCGAAGCAGACGTTGGCGAGCCGCGGTGGGGACAGCCGGAACGCGGTGCCCGACTCGTCGAGCTGGCGCGTGTCCTCGCCGGCGCCCGGCTCGTCCTCGTCTTCGTGCGCGTCGTCGTCGTTGCTCGACAGCTCTTCGAGCGTCGCGATCGCGCGGCCGAGCAGTGCGTGGAGCTCGTTCGCGGTCCGATGCAACGCGTCGTGCTCGCCTTCGTCCAGACGCGGATCGAGCGCGTGCGTCGCGTCACCGATGGCATGGATGGCCGCGAGCAGCTGGCCACGCGTGGTGGCTTCGGGCTGGGCCGCGGACATCCGTGCGATCATGACCTGGCGTCCCATGACATCGGCATCCTCTGTCCGGCTCAGCTCTGGACCGCCGCAGTGGCCAGCAATTCCAACAGCCGGACGCGCACGCGCGCGTCCGGCGGACCGAAGTCGTGTGGGCGACCGCGTCGGATCGCCGCGCTGACCTCGTCGATCCGATCGGCTGCGCGGCTGCGCACCTCCGCTGCGAGCTCGCTCGCGATCCGCTCGTCGTCGGGGAGGTCGTCGTCGCCGGGAGTCTCCGGCGCGCGCCCGACGAAGATCGGTCGCCCGACCTCCGTCGCGCCGATCGTGTCGAGCGACCATGGCAGTCGTAGCGCGTCGGAGCCGCGGCCGCTGCGGGCCTCGAGCAGCAGTCGGCTCGCACGCG
>CAZFKC010000028.1:0-9155 GCA_964519175.1 uncultured Nannocystaceae bacterium | reverse complement strand
AGCGCGTCGGAGCCGCGGCCGCTGCGGGCCTCGAGCAGCAGTCGGCTCGCACGCGCCAGCGCACGCGCGAGCAGGTCGGGATCTTCGCCGGCGGCCGCCAACGCGTCGCGCAGCGAGCTCCCCTCGCGCACCACCTGCCAGAGCCGCCAGCGGCCGTCGCCGGTCTCGGCCAGCGCGAGGCAGCGCTGCTTCGACAGGAACGCCTGCGCGGCGACGTGCAGGCGCGCCCACGTGATCAAGCGGTCGCGGCCGTCGTCGACGGTGGCGAACACCGCGGAGCCCACCGAGTGGGCATGCCAGCCGGTGGCGAGCGTGGCCTCGAAGTCACCCGCGCCGTCGAGTCGCACGATCGCATCGGGCTTGGCGGCCTCGCGCAGCACGATGCGGCCCTCGATCGGCGGCCACACGAACCCGCTCGGTAGCTGATCGGACGGGGTGCGCGGCGCGTCCGGAGCGGCCTCGGACGGCGCCGCCTCCGGACCGGGCTCGGGCTCGAGCCCGAGCAGGCGCAGCTCGTCGAGCACCTCGTCCGCGCTCGGTCCCGCGCCCCCGCGCGTGCGCTGTCCGCTCCGCTGTTCCTCGCGCACGCGGTCGAGCGCGAGCCGGACCGCGAACACGAACGCCTCGCGCACGCCGCTGCCGTCGATCGCGACGGACTCGATCACCGCGACGTTGTCCGCGGGAATCTGCTCGCGCACGATCGCGAGCGGCACCGCGTCCGGTGCGTCGCGCCGATTGGCCTGGAAGACGACCCCGACGGGCGGGCCCCCGCGCTTGCGCAGGCGCTCCAACAGCCGGCGCAGAGTGGCGATGGAGTCCGACCAGCCCACCGAGGACGTGTCGCCGACGAAGACGATCGCGTCGGCCTTGTCGATGAAGTGGAGCCGGCGTCGCTGCCAACGCCGCTGACCGGGCACGCTGGCGATCTCGCAGCGGATCGCCCCGCCGTCGAAGCGACCGCCCGTGTGCTCGAGCCAGTCGAAGAAGACGGTACGGCCGTCCTGCTCCTCGGGGGTGTAGACCTCGCGCCCGAACCCGCGCGCGAGCGCGCGGATGCTGGTGGTCTTCCCCGCTTCGGGCGGGCCGTCGTAGACGACGCGAATCACGACGGAGTGATCTCGTTGATCGACGGCGGACATCGCCTGCTCCCGTCGCGGATCGAGCGTGCCCGACCCCACGTGCCTCACGCCAGGGCGCTCACGTATTTGTTCACGGCATTGCGGACGATCGCGAGGTTCGAGCTCGCGCGATCGGCGGCCAGGTACACGAAGGTCCCGGGCGAGACGATCTTGATCAAGTGGATCTGATCGCCGAGCGTGAGCAGCATGTCCTCGAGGGTCGTGTTGAGGTTCAGGGCCTTCACGATCTTGAGCTTCTGCTTGACCATCTCGCTGTTGTAGGCGCTCGCAGCGGTCAGGTCGAAGTCGCTGCGCACCGACCGAGCACCTAGCGTCATCCCGGACTCGAGATCGACGAGCGACATCGCGATGAAGCCCGGGATCTCGTTGATGATGCGGTCGAACGTCTCCTGCATCTGTTTTTCATTCGGCATGGCAGATTTCCTTTCGTTACGGTGGTCGCTGTCAGATCGTTACTCGCGAATGGTCAGACCACCACGAGGTCTTTCTCGATGTTGCGCAAGGAATGGCGCGCCATCGCGAGATTCGCCTTGCTCTTGTCGAGCACGAGGTAGATGAACAAGGCGTCGTTCGACTGGAGCGGACGAATGATGTGATACGCCTTGTCGAGCGTGATCAGGATGTCCTCGATGGCGTCGTTCAGCGCGAGCGCCTTCATCGTCTTGCGTTTGGCGCGCACGACCTCGGTGTTGCCGGCTGCGGCCGCCTCGAGATCGATGGGGCCACCGCCGATTGCACCCAGCGTCATGCCGCTGTTGCTGTCGACGATGCAGGCGCCGACGAATCCATCGATGTCGAGCAGCTTCGGAAGGGCTTCTTTTGCGTTTGCCATGTGACGGTCGGGATCCTTGCGAGTACGAGCCGAGGGGCGGGGCTGTTCGGCGGCGCAATGCCGGCGAACCGTGGAGTCATGGTTGCAGTGGAGCGAGACCTTCGCTCGGTGCTGCGTTCAGCGCGCGATTCACGAATGATGCGGTCGGAGTTCGAGAGACATCTCGGGCATTGGTGACGGGCTTCACGATTTCGCAGCGGTCGTGCGCGACCGCGAGAGCACGGACAGGTACGTCCAGCCCAGTCCCTGCGCGGTGCTGCGGTCGAGCAAGATCCAGCCAGTGTGGCCATCGTCGAGCCTCGTGCCGAAGCACCACGTGGAGCCCTCGGCGGAGACCATGGCGCGCGAAGCCGCGGTGCCGTGCGGCTCCACGACGATCGCTGGCCGCCTGCGGTTCGCGAGCTCGATACACCGCTGCGGATCGAGCGGCGCACGACCCACGGCAGCCACGGCGCGGCCGCTCGCGTCGAGCACCAACGCGGCGAGCACCTCGTGCGCGCGCGCGGTGAACGCGTCGAGCGTGGCCGCCCAAGGGGAAGACGGGTCACCGGAGCTCCAGGCCGCGGCGCCCGTGGTCGGCGTCGCAGCGCGTGACGACGCATCGGCGAAGCCGGTGAGCATCGCGAGCGGGGCGAAGATGCTGCCGAGCCTCGTGCTCGCATCGCAGCGACACCACAACGTGCGGCTGTCCGCGATGGCGATTCCGAGCAGGCACTCGCTGTCGCTCTGCACCGCCACGAGCTCCGCGCCATCCGACAGGGCCGCCAGGACCTCGGCGGGCGTACGGGGCTCGTCGGAGCTCGGCTCGCACTCGACGATGCGATCGCGCTCGAGCAGCTCGACCCAGGTCAGGCCGTCGACGCGCGCACGCACGCGCTGCACGAGGCCGGGCCCGAGCTCGGGCCCGAGCAGGCGCGACCGCACCTGGAGCTCGTCGTGGGCTGCGGTCGCGACGAGATCGTCGACGTCGAACGTGAGGCTGCTGTCGTAGCTCGGCCAGTCGCGGGCGAGGAACAGGGTCTGGCCCCGGTCGTCGACGCGGAGCAGCTCGAGCATCTCGCGCAGCTGCTGTTGCAACGCGGCGCGGAGATCCTCGGCGGTCGCGAGTCCCCATGCGACCAGTGTCTCGACGAGCGGAAGTCGTCCACGTCGGCACTCTTCGGTCACCTCGCGCAGGACCTCGCCACCGATCCCCACGCTCTGCAGGTGCCGCGCGAAAGCGTTCGGGCGGCGCGAGTCGGTCGCCCACGCGACGCGGCCGCGGTGCAGGAAGACATGGGTCTCGCCGCCCGTGGAGGTCGCGATCAGCTCACCCGTCGCGTGCCCGTCGGCGAGGGCCGACAGCTTCGCGAAAGGGTGTTCCGGGGCCAGCATGATCGCGACGACAAACCACCGCGACGCCGCGGCCGGACGCCACCACGATCACCGTGGTGCAGTCGCAGTCCGTGCGCGCTTGCGAACGCGGGCGAGGGGCTCTCTACGGAGAAACACCCGAGGAGAGGACGACTAGCAGAACATGCGACAGGGTGTTTGTCAACGCTGTTCCGGGCACTTCGATCGAAATGACGGCGAGAGTGTGCGGGCCTGTGCCACCCAATCGCGCGGTGTCGAGCGATGGCGCACGCGACCCTGAACGCGTCAGCGATTGAACGGCACTTCGCTCACCCAGTGGAAGCCGCGGCTGCGCAGCAGGAGCTCGCCGGGCTCGATGCGCGCGAGCTCCATCTCGATCGCTGCGCCGTCGAACGTGCCGACGAGCGTGCGACGATCGTCGTCCACGATCGTCTCGACGAGCGTACCGCCGCCGTCGCCTTCGAGCGCTGCGATCGTCAGCGTCACACCGTCGTCGGCGCGCTCGTAGCGATAGCGGGTCATCGTGCCGTCCATCTGCGTGACGAGGAAGCGCCCGTACTGGGTCACCAGCACTCGCTGCCAACGCACGGCGTCGGTGACGAGCGGAGGGTGCTCGACGCCGTTTCTCGCGAAGCGAACCACCGCGTGGGTCGGCGGCTCCTGCTGCGCCGGATCCCCGTCCTCGAGCCAGCCGAGCAGGCCTTGCGCGAACGTGCTGCCGACGACGACCACGAGGGCCAGCGACTTCGCGACGAGCCAGAGCCGACGTCGCCGCGGCGTGGCGAACGGTGGGCGTAGCACGATCGCGTGCGTGCCACGGCCGAGCACGAGCACGTCGACGAGCCGACGCAGGTCGGGCAGCAGGAGCAGCACCGCGACGAGCAAGAGGTGCGTCGAGAAGATCTTGACCGGCACGTCGTAGCAGAAGTTGAGCATCACGACGTTGCTCATCACGCCCGCGACGACGAGTGCGCCCAGCGTCGTCGTGCGGCGCGAGAGCAGCAAGAGCCCGCCGGTCACCTCGGCGAGCCCGGTGAACGACACGTACGCCGGCGCCTGACCCATGAACGTCCACAGGAGCCCCATCGGCGAGGAGTCGCCGTAGCGCTCGAGCAGCCGCCAGGTGCCCGGCATGGGGAACTGCAGCGGGAACAGCTTGTGGAAGCCGTAGCCGAGCATCGCGAAGGCGAGCGAGTAGCGCAGGCCGACGCGCAGGCCCGCACGCAGCCGTGCTTCGTGTCGCGCGCTCGCCGTGACGGCGCACCACACGAGCGTGCCGGCGAGCGCGAGCACGAACGTGCACAGCAGCTGCACCCAGTCGAACATGCGATCGCCGCTGCCGGTCGGCGCCGAGGCGAGCTCGGACTCGATGCCCAGCACGTGGCGGCCGACCCATGGGACGAGCACGTCCCACAGCAGCCCGAACGGCGGCAGGAAGAACAGCCCGAGGTAGATGAACCCGAAGCGGAACGGCGCGCGTCGCCAGCGGTTGGAGGGCTCGTCGTGCTCGTGCGGCATGCGGTTGCTCCGGCGCGGCGAGTACACCACGCCCGCACCCATTGGCGGACGGCGCAGGGATCCTTCTGTACGAACTCGCCGCCCGTGGAACCTCGCGGCGGGGCGCGCCCACGGACAGGTCGTGGCGCGCCGACACAGCTGCCTGGTCGTCACGGGCCTGGTCGTCGCGGGCCTGGTCGCCGCCGGGCTGCTCGGCTGCGGCGATGCGGCCCGCGGCGACGACCCGGTGCCGTCGACGACGTTTCCGCCGGGGACCAGCGTCGACGCATCGGACGCGACCGGAGACGAATCGGGCGCGTCCTCGTCCTCGGAGGACGACGGCGCGGAGGCGCCGAGCGAGGAGGCGTCGTCCTCCGGCGGCGATGCGCCCGAGACGTTCGCGGACATCGCCCGCATCACGATCACCCCCGGCTTCACGGACCAAGGCGGTGGCGTGTGGTCGCTCGGCGAGACCGCGATGGACGAGGTCGGGCTCGCGTTCTACGCCCAGCACCCCGACGACTACGACTTCATCGTGGTCTACACCGAGGGCGACGTCGCGGAGCTCGGGGCGTTCGCCTACGCGGTGCAGTACGAGACCGGCGGCATCGGCTTCGGCAGCGGCGGTGCGCCGTGGATCTCGCCGGCGGACGTCGGCAGCGCAGGTCGGCTGCTGCAGCTCAGCTTCATGAACACGCCGAAGCTCTACGCGGGGGAGCCCGACGACGCGAGCATCGTGGTGCATGAGACCACGCACCACTGGTCGGCGTACATCGAGCTGCCGGGCACGCCGGCCCCCGGGTACCTGCTCGACGAGGGCTATGGCGGGCACTGGAACATCCACGCGCACACGGGTGGGCCGTCGGCGACCGGCTACGGCGACGTCGTGGATCTCGGAGACGGCCGATTCCAGTACACGGTGATGTACCCGCTGCAGCTCTCGCCGCTCGAGCTCTACCTCGCCGGGCTCATCCCACCCGACGAGGTCCCGCCGATGTTCTACGTGCAGGGCGGCCACGACTACGAGCCCGCGATGCCGCCCTACGGCGGTGCGTGGACGCAGGGCAGCTACTCGATGGATGCGAGCTACGCGGGCACGCGCGTCGACTTCACGGTGCAGGACGTCATCGCCGGCAACGGCGTGCGCACGCCCGCGTTCGGCGCAGCGCAGACGGACTTTCGTTTCGCCTTCGTGCTCGTGTGCACCGACGCGACCGCCTGTGACCCCACCGACCTCGCGCTCGTCGAGGCCCAGCGCACCGCGTTCGAGGTGCAGCTCTCCACGGCGACCGGGGGCCGTGCCACCGCGGACACGAGCCTCTGAGCACGGTCAGCGGCCGAGCACGACGACGCCGAAGTGCTGCACCGAGAGCGCCAGCTCGGCGCCGGGCTTGCCGTCGAGGTCGCCGACCGCGGTCTCGATGCCGACGTCGTGCGCACGCATGCGCAGGATCGTGTTGCCCTCGAGATCGTAGGCGACCACGCCCTCGCGGTCCGTGACGACGATGTCGTCGCGGCCGTCGCCGTCGACGTCGTGGCCGAGGATCGCCTTCGGGGCCGACTCGCTGCGGAACAGATCGAGCTGGGCCGCGCCTCTCTTCACCCGTCCGACGAGCACGCGCCCCTCGGGCGCCTCGCGGCCCTTGGCGCGCACGTTGCCGCGCGGATCGAGCTCGACCAGCCGCCCGTCCGCCTGCGCGAGCAGTCCGCCGCCCGGCACCGCCGCGACCGCCTCGAGCTTCGCGAGCGGCCGCGAGCGCCACAGCACGTCGGGCACGGACTTGTAGGCGACGATGCGATCGCCCGCGCGCGCGACGAGCTCGGAGAAGCCGTCGCCGTCGAGATCGACCACCGCATCGACGCCGCCGGGCTGCGAGAGCGACTGCGACCAGTACGGCTTGCCCTTCGCGTCGAGCACCTTGAGATCGGGCCAGCCCGCCACCACCCACTCGCGCCCGCCGTCGCCGTCGAGATCGGTCGCGTCGAGCGAGAACACGTAGCCGGTGAGCGGCTCGGCCCCGAGGCGCTGGCCGGTCGCCGAGTAGCGCACGAGCCCGTCGCGGCCGACGACCGCGAGCTCGCCCGCGCCGTGCTCGCCCGCCGATGCGACCGCGATCGCCGACACGTCACCCGAGATCGGCATGCGCCAGCGCGGCGCGAACCCGGCGGGTGCGACATCGACGGTGAGCAGCTCGCGACCCGCCGCGCGCTTGCCCTCGACGATCTCGCGCAGCTCGGCCGACAGCTTGCGCTCGAGATCGGGATCGAAGCCGGTGCGTGCGTGGGCGATCTTGCCCTCGCGATCGATGACGTAGAGCGCCGGGATGCCGCTGCCGTAGTCGAACCCGGCCAGCTGCTCGGGCTTCTCGAGCAGCACGCGCAGGTCGAGATCGTTCTCGCGGAGGAACGGGCGGATCTTCCCGCGCGCCGAGAAGTCGTCGATGCTGACCGCGAGCAGCACGACGTCCTTGTCGGCGTGCGTGCGCGCGAACTTCTGCAGTGCCGGGAGCTCGCGCTTGCACGGGCCGCACCACGTCGCGAAGAACGCCAGCACCACGACCTTGCCGCGCAGCTTCGCGAGCTCGACCTTCTTGCCGTCGAGGTCCTCGAGCACGAACTTCGGCGCGTCGGCCAGCTCGGCCTTCACCACCTGATCGTCACCGCTCTTCATCCCCAGCGCATCGCGCGTGCGCTCGTACAGCTTGCGCAGCTCGACGTCGTCGAGGAAGCCGACTGCACGCGCGAGCGCGGCCTTCGCAGCCGGTTCTTTGCCGAGCTCGAGCTGCACGGCCGCGGTGAGCACGTGCAGCTCGTCGAGCCCACCGGTCGCGAGCGCGTGCACCGTCTTGCCGGCGCCGTCGACCAGCACCATGTCGCTGCCCAGCTTGCTCGCCGAGTGCTCGGCCTCGCCGAGATCCGACAACGCGAGCGCCGGATCGCCCGCGGCGCGGTGGAGTCGTGCCGCCAGCAGCCACGAGCGCATGGCCTGGCCGTGCAGCCGGATCTCGCCCCACTTGCGGGAGCGCTCGTTGGTCTCGAGCTCGAGGTCCTGCCACGCCTCCGCCATGCGCGTGCGAGCGAGCTCGAGCAGCGCGAGCCCGCTCTTCGCCGGCAGGCCGTGCTTCACGTGGTAGTCGCGGACGAGGTCCAGCGGCAGGCTCGCGGCGTACTCGTCGAGCTCGGCCCGCTGCTCGACGTAGCCCGCGAGCTCGGCGGGATCGAAGCCACCCTTTTCGACGATCGCATCGGTGAGCGCCGCCAGCACGGCGCCGCGGCCCTCGTGCTTCGGGTTCGCGGCGACCCAGGCCTTGCAGGCCTCGATGCGCTTGCCGAGCTCGGTGGTGCGCACGGCCGCCTTGCCGGTCTCGTCGAGCTTGCGCCACGCCTCGAGCTTGGTGGGTGGGGTCTCGTCGACGACGACGGGGGGCACCACGTGCAGCGGGGGCAGGGCCGCGAGCGCAGCGGGCAGCGCCTGCGCCTGCGACTCCGCCCTGGGGGCGGTCGCGCAGCCGCAGAGGCCGAGCATGATCATCCACGACAAGGTGTGCTTCGAGCTGGTCATCGTCCGTCTCCCTCTCGTCGCCCCAGACCATTCACGCGGCGTGCCGCGCGATGGTTCCCCGCGTGCGAGTGCTTTCGCCAGCAGGAGGTGTCCGCAGCAGCGGCATCGGATCACGTCATTGCGCATGGGCGCGACGAACCGTCACCTGGGCGGGTGCGCGACCCGACCGAGCCGGACGGCGACGCCGAGCAGACCACGCCAGCCGACCGCCGGGGTCGACAGTCGGATCGGCACGGTGGTCTGCAGATCGGTCGCGACGATGGCCGGCCGGACGAACGCGAACACGACGTCGCTCTTCAGCACGAGCGCCCAGCGGGGCGAGAGACGCATTGCACCCTCGAGGCCGCCGATGATCGCGGCCCACGGTACGGTGCTGCGCCGCGGTCGAACGGTCCGCCGCGGATCGGCCTGCAGCGTGCCCGCGCTGCCCGCTGCACAGAGCGCGAGCGTGAGGCGGCCGCGATCGACGGGCAGGCAGAGCCCGAGCCGCGCCGCGCCGCGCACGACGTCGACGACACCGCCGCTCGTGCCGAGCGCGATGTTCCTCCGGGCGCCCACGTCCGCGCCGAGCACGAGCGCGAATGGGCGCCAGCGCAGCCGCAGCTCGAGCAGCGACTCGAAGCCGGCGCGCACGAGCACGCCGATCGAGCCGCCGGCCGCGAGCGCGAGCTCGACCTGCGGTGTGCCGCGCCCGGCTCGCGGTGCAGGTTCGATCCGACGCTCCGCGTCGACGTGGCGGGCGGCCGCCGTGCGCTCGGGCTCCGGCGTCGCC
>CAZFKC010000027.1:0-96912 GCA_964519175.1 uncultured Nannocystaceae bacterium | reverse complement strand
GGGCACGGGCACGGGCACGGGCACGGGCACGGAGCAGGGTGTTCGGAAGAACGCTTCGCGTTCTTCCGCACCCTGCTAAAAATCCATGTCGAGCCGCAGCACGATGTTGGCGACGATGAGCACGAACAGCACGATGCCGGCCATCCAGTACAGCCGTCGCCACGATCGCTTCATCAGCGGGTGGCGCTTGCGCTCGTCGGGGCCATCGAGCGGCACGAACTGATCCGCCGCAGCGGCCTTGCGCTTTGCGCCCGCCATCTCGGCGACCGCGCGCTCGCCTCGCTGCAGCGCCCGCAGCTGGCGCTCGGCGTCGACCAATCGACCGTCGAGCTCGAGCGCCTTGCGGAACGCAGCGATCGCTTCGTTCTGCTTGCCGAGGCCCGACAGCACGAAGCCGCGGTAGTAGTAGCCCTCGGCGAGATCCGGGTGCGCGGCCAGGATGCGCTCGAGCGTGCCGTCGGCCCGCCGCAGGTCCCCTTCGCCGCGCGGGGTCGTGTGCAGCCGGCACCACGCGCGCGCGATGTCGACCTGCGGTCCGACCTCGCCGAGCGCGGCCGCCTCGTCGAGCAGCGCCAGCCCGCGCACCAGCTTGCCCTCACGGACCATGCGGAGCCCCGAGATCTCCGCGAGCGCATGGCGGCGCCGACGGGCGGCGTCGCGCACGGTGCCGAGCGACTCGGACACGGCGGCGACGCGCGCCAGCAGATCGTCGGCGACGTCGGGCGGCAACGCGCGCGGGTCGAACCGCCGTGCGAGCCGCGTGAACGAGTCCTCGATCGCCTTCGTGTCGGCGTCGCTCGGCAGCGCCAGCACGAGCGAAGGCTCGGCCGCGCCCTCGAGCTGCGCCTCGAGGGCCGCGAGCGCGGTCTCGAACGCCTGCGGATCGGTCGCGAAGTCGGCGGCGCCGGCGGTCGGCGGCGGCACCGTGCTCTCCAGCATCCGGCAGAACCACAGGATGCAGACGAGCTGCGCCGCGCGCTGCGGCGTGGCCTCGGGCAGCTTGCCGAGCGCGGTGACGTCGGCGGTGCCACCGGTGCCGAGGTAGCCGAGCACGGCTCCGTCCTCGCTGCGGAAGTTGAAGTGCTCGACGTACTTCTCGAACGCCATCGAGGCGCGCAGGGTGCTACCCCACACGTCGCCGAGCTCGCGACGAATTCGCGCCACGTCGTACCGCGACGAGACGCCGCGCTGGATGAGATCCAGCACGTTGACCTGCAGCACATCGGTCTCGACCTCGCATGCTGCGACGGCGACCATGCCTTCGGTCAACGCGAACATGTCGATCATGCGACGAGTACACTGCGCGCGCAGCAACGCGAGCACGCGCTGCGGGTCGAGCACGCCGCGCTCGACGAGCACCTCGCCGAGCCTGCGACCCGTGAGCAGCGGAAGCGTCTCGTCGATCGTCGACGATGCGAGCAGTCCCTGCGCCACCGCGAGCTCACCGAGACGGCTACCTTCCTGCTGCCAGTCCGTCATGACGGGCATGCCGCCGCGGAACCACACCATGCGCTCGCCATCGAACGGCGCAGGTTGTTGCAGCGTCGCGACGCCGGTGAAGCGCTTCGACAGCAGCGTGAAGAGGAGGGCGGGGATCGGGACCGCCGAGAGCTCGACGAGTTGTGCGGGCTGGGAGGTCTCGTTCACCGGCGCGGCGCAAGGCTACCAGCTCGGCGCGTGGTGTCGTGGTAACGCGAGCGACCGCACGATCGAACGGCCCGTCCGCGGACGCATGGTGACGCGCGGCGTCACCGGTGCCGTGGAATGTCACCGCGCGCGGGCGCGGCGACGCGCACGGCCGGGAGGGGTCCGCGCAGATCATTGCCGATTTTCCACGGCGGCCCCCGGCAAGCCGGCTGCACGCAGAAGCGGCCCAGGGATGACCCGACCCGACCGCCACGCGCGCAATCGACCTCGTCGCAGCGCCGGCTTCACGCTGATCGAGCTGATGATCGTCACGGCGATCCTCGGCATCTTGTCGGCCGTGGCGATCCCGGCCGTGTCGGCGTACTTCCGCCGCGCGAAGACCTCCGAGGCCCGGCTCCAGCTCGTGAAGATGTTCGACTCGACGGTGGCCTACTACCGGGCCGAGCACGTCGATCGCGGGCAGGTCGACATCCTCGGCGCGAGCGCGGGGATCACGACGTTGTCCACGCATCGTTGCCCGCATCCCGTCGGCGTGCCCTCGGGTGGCGCCGCCGGCTTCACGCCGACGATGGACTGCAACAACGGCCCCGGTGGTCGCTGCATCCCGTCGGGTGCACCGGCGGGCGCGGGCTACTACGACATCACGGTCTGGACGAACAACGACATGTGGAACGCGCTGAACTTCGGACAGGAGCAGGCGCACTTCTTCCACTACAACTTCGTCGCGACCAACACGACCACCGGCTACGGCATGTGCAACTTCACCGCGCAGGCCTTCGGCGACCTCGACGCGGACCTGACCTACTCGACCTTCGAGCGCACCGGTGCCGCGGATCAGCAGGGCGTGAACGCGGCCGCAGGCCTCTATATCGACCTCGTGGTGGAGTAGCGCCCCGGACGCGGCCGTCGTAGGCTGCGCCCGTCATGGACCTGTCGTTTTCTCCCGCAGACGTCGCCTTCCGCGACGAGGTGCGCACGTGGATCTCGGGCGCGATGCCCCCGGACATCCGGGCGATCGCCGAGGTCGACGGCCACTTCGAGCACGACGTGGTGATGCGTTGGCACAAGATCCTCCACGCCAAGGGCTGGGTCGCGCCGCACTGGCCGCAGAAGTTCGGCGGGCCGGGGCTCTCCGCGACGCAGCGCTTCATCCTCACCGAGGAGCTCGAGCTGGCCGGCGCGCCGATGCTCTCGCCGTTCGGGCTCGTGATGGTCGGCCCCGCGATCATGCAGTTCGGCACCCCCGAGCAGCAGCAGCGCTTCCTGCCCAAGATCCTCGCGGGCGAAGAGGTGTGGTGCCAGGGCTACTCCGAGCCCTCGGCCGGTAGCGACCTCGCGTCCTTGCGCACGCGCGCGGTGCAGGACGGCGATCACTTCGTGGTCGACGGACAGAAGACCTGGACGACGTATGCCCAGCACGCCGACTGGATCTTCTGTCTGGTGCGCACGAACCCGGGCGTGAAGAAGCAAGAAGGCATCAGCTTCCTGCTCGTCGACATGAAGACGCCCGGCGTCGAGGCGCGGCCGATGCTGACGATCGGGCACACGCCCGCGTTCTGCGACACGTTCTTCGAGGGCGCGCGCGTGCCGGTGGCGAACGTGATCGGTCCGCTGCACGGCGGCTGGACGGTGGCGAAGGCCCTGCTCGGCCACGAGCGCACGCTCATCGCGGCGGTCGGCCACTCGCAGCGCGCCGTTCGCAAGGTCAAGCGCATCGCGGCGGCGCAAGGGCTGCTCGACGATCCGATCTGGCGCGGCAAGATCGCCCGGCTCGAGATCAAGCTGCAGGCGCTGCAGATGGCCAACTACCGCGCGCTCGCCGGTGCGTCGCTCGGCCATGCGCCCGGGCCCGAGTCCTCGATCCTCAAGCTGCGCGGCTCGGAGATCCTGCAGCAGACCTTCGAGCTCGCGATGGACGTCATGGGCCCCGACGCGCTGGCGTGGTTCAACCAGGTCGGCATCGTGCCCGAGCTCGAGCAGTGGGTGGCCTCGTCCTACTGCTACAACCGCGCGACCACCATCTACGGTGGCAGCAACGAGATCCAGAAGAACATCATCGCCAAGCTGATCCTCGGCTTGCCCGGGACCTGAACCATGGACTTCCAGCTCTCCGACGATCAGAAATTGCTGTTGGACTCGGTGCGCACGTTCGTGAAGCAGCGCTCGCCGATCTCGCGCTTCCGCAAGCTGCGAGACGACGGTGGCGGCTGGGAGAAGAGCGTGTGGCGCGAGATGGGCGAGCTCGGCTGGCTGTCGCTGCCGTTCCCGGAGTCGGTCGGTGGCTTCGGCGGATCGTTCGTCGAGGTCGCACTGCTGCTCGAGACGTTCGGCACCGCGCTCGTGCCCGAGCCGTACCTCGCATCCGTCGTGCTCGCCGGCACGGCGCTGCTGCACGGCGGCAACGCGGCGCAGCACCAGCGCTGGCTCGCGCCGATGATCGAGGGGGCCACGTCGCTCGCGCTCGCGCACGGCGAGGCCGGGCATCGCTTCGCAGCGGAGCCGCAGAGCACGACTGCGGAGCGCAGCAGCGGTGGGTGGCGTGTGCGGGGCAAGAAGCAGTTCGTGCTGCACGGACAGCACGCCGACACGCTGGTCGTGTCCGCGAAGAGCGATCGCGGGCCCGAGCTGTTCGTGCTCGCGCGCGACCATGCCGGCGTCGGCATCACGGACGTCCGCACGATCGACGGGCTCGGTGCGGCGATGATCGACTTCGACGCCGAGCTGCCCGAGGACCAGCGCCTCGCCGGTGGGGAGGCCGCGGACGCGCTCGGGCGCGCGCACGATGCCGCGGCGGCGATGAGCGTGGCCGAGGGGCTGGGCGTGTGCCAGGCGGTGCTGGGGCTCACGCGCGATCATCTGAAGACGCGCGAGCAGTTCGGCGTGCCGATCGGCTCGTTCCAGGCGCTGCAGCACCGCGCGGTCGAGATGTTCGTGGAGGTCGAGCTCGTGCGCTCGATCTCGATGCTCGCGGCGGTGCGCGCGGGCGAGGACGACGCGGCCGAGCGACGCCGGGCGGTCTCCGCCGCGAAGGCGCAGCTGTGCATGAGCGGCCGCTTCGTGACGCAGAGCGCGATCCAGCTGCACGGCGGCATCGGCATCACCGACGAGCACGACGTGGGGCTCTACTTCAAGCGCATGCACGCGCTCGGCGTGCTCGCGGGCGACGAAGAGCACCACGTGCGGCGCTTCGCGGAGCAGCCGAGCTTCACGGCCGGGCTCTGATTTCGAGCTACGGCACGAGGAGCGACGAGCCCACCGTCGCCCGCGACTCGAGCGCGCGGTGGGCCTCGGCCACGTCGGCGAGCGGCCAGCGCTGGCGCACCTCGATCTTCACCCAGCCGCGCTCGACCGCGTCGAAGAGCGCACCCGCACTCTCCACCAGCTCGGCGCGCGCCGAGGTGTACGCGAACAGCGTCGGACGCGTGAGATAGAGCGAGCCCTTCGCGGACAGGAGCTGCGGATCGAAGGGCTCCGCCTTGCCGCTCGCGTTGCCGAACACCGCCAGGAGCCCGCGCGGCTGCAGGCAGTCGAGGCTGCCCATGAAGGTGTCCTTGCCGACGGAGTCGTAGACGACCGGCACGCCCTTGCCGCCGGTCAGCTCGCGCACGCGCGTCACGAAGTTCTCCTTTTTGTAGTCGATCACGTGCGTGCAGCCGTGCGCCTTCGCGAGCTCGCCCTTCTCCGGCGATCCGACCGTGCCGATCACGGTCACGCCGAGCGCCGCGAGCCACTGGCAGGCGATGAGCCCGACGCCGCCCGCAGCCGCGTGCCACAGCACCGTCATGCCCGGCTTCACGGCAAAGGTCCGCCGCGTGAGGTACTCGACCGTCATCCCCTTCAGCATCATCGCGGCCGCGGTCGCGGCGTCGATCGATGCGGGCAACTTCACCAGCTTGTCGGCCGCGACGACGCGCACCTCGGCATACGCACCAGGCGGCGCCGTCGCATACGCGACGCGATCGCCGACCGCGACGTCGACGACGCCGTCGCCGATCGCCTCGACCACCCCTGCCGCCTCGCTGCCGAGGCCGCTCGGCAGCTGCAGTGGATAGAGCCCGCTGCGAAAGTACGTGTCGATGAAGTTGATCCCGATCGCCTCGTGGCGCACGCGCGCCTGTCCGGGACCGGGTGCAGCGAGCGTGATCTCCTCGAGCGCGAGGACCTCGGGACCACCGGTGCTGCGAAGGACGACGGCGCGAGGCATGGGGCCGCGAGGCTAGCAGCACGGCCGGCGATCGCTGCGCCCGAACGATCGCCGCGTCGCTGCGGCCCCGCCGCGGCGCGGGAGGTGCCCCGGATCACGCTGTGGCGATGCGCCTCGATCGCACGGCCGGACCTGTGGATGCACACACACGATCGCAGGCGCCGCTCCGCAGACCTACGCAAGCAGGACCCGATTTCGCGTCGGCTCCGTGCGCGCCACTACAACCCGAGCGCGTACGCCCGCGTCGTGACGCCGGCGACGTGTGCACACATGCATCGCCAACGACGCACGCCGCATACCGAACATCGCGTTGCATTCGCCGCCCGTGCTGCATCCGCGCTCGCGTTTGATACTGTGCAGTCATGATCTCCCGCGTCGTTCGCCCCCTCGCGATCGCGGTGCTCGGACTGGTCGCATGCCGCCGTGACGCGGCGAGCGAGACGCCGGATCCGTGTCGCGACGGCTCGTGCGCACCGGCGCCGGATTGCACGCTCGGCGACTGCATGACGCCGCAGGCACCGTCGCTGATCAGTCAGCACAGCCAGCAGGACGGCACGGAGATCGAAGAGGGCGCCACGTGTCCGTACACCGACGGCGCGCTGCCGCCGAAGGCGACCGTCGCGGACGACTCGAACATCCCGGAGTTCAAGCGCGGCCGCACGCGGCGCTCGAACAACGACAGTGGCTCGGCGCAGCCCCAGGACGTCGAGCTGCACGCGCAGCTGATGCAGGTGCAGGGCCGCATCTTCGAGTGCATCGATCTCGCCGCGTGCTACTCGCCCGACATCGATCCGTTCGTCGCCGGCGAGATCGAGTTCCAGTTCGAGCTCGAGCCCACCGGCAAGGTGAGCGCCGTCTCCGTGAAGCCGTCGCCGAGCCTCGCCGATCCGGTCGTGCGCGCGTGTGCACGTCGCTCGGTCTACGAGCACGAGTTCGAGGAGTGGAACGGCGCGCGCATGGTGGTCAGCTATCGCGTCGAGGTCGGCGAGGGCTGAGCCCTACTCCGCGCGGAGCTCGGCCTCGAACGGCCAGCCCGGCGGTTCGCCGACGAAGAGCCGCCCTGGCGCGCGCGTGTACTGCCACGCCCCCCAGGCGTGCACGACGATCGCGAGCACGACGGCGACGTGGAACACCCGCCGCTTCGCGACGCCGCCCATCGCCATCGCGACGAGCACGAGGGGTAGCCAGTCGACCGCGAAGCGGTAGCTGAACTGCAGCTGTCCGCTGTTCTGGTAGAGCAGCGAAGGCAGCGCGCACAGCAGTGCCGCGAGCCACAGCGCCCCGCGCCCGACGAAGCGCTCGCGGGCGAGGGGCACCAGCAGGATCCACGGCGTGGACAACCACAGGGCGATCCCGTGGATCGACACGCGCGGCGGCTGCCACGGCTGGAGCGAGAGCTGCGGCATCAACGTGAAGAGACACTCGAGGTTGCGCGGCAGGTACGCGAGCGAGAAGAGCCCGGTCTGCTGCATGCGCGCCTGCCAGCGGATGTCGAGGAAGCGGTGACCGAACTCGAAGGGGCTGGTGAAGCGCGTCCAGTTGAGCCACGCGATCGCGAGCCCGGCGAGGGCGAGCGGCACCGCGAAACGAAGCAGCGCCCGCCTGTCGCGGCCGGCGTTCCACCAGAAGAACGCGAACACGATCACGCAGGGCAAATGGTTGATCGGCCGGCACGCGATCGCGAGCGCGAGCCAGAGGCCGGCGAGCAACGGCTTGCGGACGCGCCAGCTCGCGTCGAGGTAGAGCGCGAGCGCGAGCGCACCGACGATCTGCGCCGTGAACCACACGCGTCCGTGCGCGCCGAGCTCGAGCGCCGGGCTGCCGAGCGCCCACGCGGCGGCGACCGAGAGGTGCTCGCGACGGACGCCGCGCTCGCGATCGAGCAGGCGCAGGAGCACGACCGGAATCAACGCGGCGAGGAGCAACGTGATCGCGACGTCGGGCGTGCGCAGCCCGAACACCGCCACCGCCGGCAGCATCACCACCGCCGGCCCGGGCGGAAAGCTGACGTACCAGGTCTCGTGGCGCGCCGCGATCTCGCGGCTGGCGATGTCCGTCCACCCACGACCGAGCACCCACCACGTCTCGATGCGATCGCTGCGACGCGAGGCCTCGCACGCCCGCGTGCGGCAGGGGTAGCCGCGCACCGCCGTCCCGTCCTCCAGCTCGAGCGTCGTGACGAGCGCCCAGTCGTCGTACGTGTGTTGTTTGCAGCGCCCGTCGGCGCGCGTGCGTGCGTCGCAGTAGCCCGGCGGCCGCTCGGGCAGCGCGAGCCGGCCCTCGAGCCAGCCCTGCGCCATGTGGACGAAGTGATTGTCCTTGCTCGGCTTGCCGATGCTCGTGCCCGCGAAGATCGCGAGGCCGATCACCGCGACGAGGTACACGAGCAACGCGCGCCGCTCGGCGACGACGACGGAGCGGAGCCGAGCCAGCACCAGGGCGGCGAGTCTATCAACCGCCGCAGGCGTCGGGGAGGTTGTCGGTGATGTCGACGCCGCCGCCGACCATCGTGTGCGCGAGCACGTTCGCCGCCATGCAGGTGGGCAGCAACGGATTGTCGTGGATGCCGAACTCCAGCGTCACGCTGCCGACCGAGCCGAGCCCGGTGAGCGACGACAACACCGGGTTGTCGCGGATCGTCAGGTTGCCGCCCACGGACACGAGCGCGGGAGCGGCGGTGAACGAGGCCAGCGACGCGTTCTCGGAGAAGTGGAAGTAGTCGCCGACCGAGCCGAGCTGGCCGAGCCCGTCGACGGTGACGATCGACGGGCACTCGCGGATCTGGAAGCCCTCGCCCACCGTCTGCAGCGAAGTGAAGCTGGCCCGCGTCATCGCGGCGTTGGCCACGATGACCACGTCGGCGCCGACGCTCTGCACCGAGCTCAGCCCGTCGAGGTCGAAGAGCGCGGCGTTGTTGCGCACGACGAGCTGCTCCCCGACCGAGGTGATCCCGGCGAGGCCGTCGACGTCCTGCAGCACGTCGTTGTCCTCGATGCGCAGGTCGTTGGGCGCGGCGTCGAGCCCGATGAGCCCGTCGACGTGCTGCAGCGAGTCGTTGGCGATGACCCGCACCAGGTCGCCGACGCTGCTCACGCTGGCGAGCCCGTCGATGTTCTGCAGCGAGAAGTTGCCGGTGATCGACACCACGCCGCCGATCGACTGCAGCGCCGCCAGCCCGTCGAGGTTCGCGAGCGACGCGTTGGTGTGGATCCACAGCGAGTTGCCGATGGCCGTGACGGCGTCGAGCCCGTCGATGTCGACCAGCACCGGATTCGACTCGAGCACGAGGAAATTGCCGATCGCGTCGAGGTTCGACATCGCGTCGATCTGCTGCAACGCGGCGTTGTCGAAGATGATGAGGTTGCCGCCGACGGCCGCGAGCCCGTCGAGCCCGAACAGCGAGACCAGCAGCGGGTTGCTCTGCACGAACAGCCCGCCCGCGACGACCACGAGGCCCTGCAGCCCGGCGAGGTCGCCCAGGTTGAGGTTGCCCTCGATGCGCACGTCGCCCGTCGCCTGCGTGATGCCCGTGAGCCCCGAGAGCGAGGTGAGCCCGCCGTTGCGCACGACCCACAGATCTCCGACGGCACCGCCGAGGCCGCCGAGCCCGTCGAGCCGCGAGAGCACCGGGTTGTCGCTGACGTAGACCGAGCCGGTCGTCGAGCTCAGCCCCGAGAGTGCATCGATCTCGAACAGCGACTGGTTGTCGCCGATCTCGATGCCACCGATCGCACCGGACAGCCCGCCGAGCGGGCCGAGATCGGAGACCGCGTCGAGGTTCCACAGCCGCAGGCGGCCGGGCACGCTGCCGAGGCCCTGGAGCCCGTCGAGCGACCCGAGCGACGGCGAGTCGGTGACGAACAGGAAGTCGCCGATCGTCTGCACGTTGCCGAGCGCGGCGATGCTCTCGAGCTGCGGGTTGAGCGTGACGTAGAGATAGCCGCCGACGTCTTGGAGCTGATCGAGGCCGTCGAGATCGATGAGCCCCGGGTTCTCGCGGATGTCGAGCGCACCGCCGACGCTCTGCAAGCAGTGCAGCTCGGTCAGCGACGCGCCGTCGAACTGCTGGATGAACAACGCGCCCTGCACGGCATCGAAGCCCTCGAGCTGCGCGGCATCGTCGGCGTTGCGCACGACGGCGTCGCCGACCCACGTGCCCATGCCGCAGCCCGGGATGACCGTCGTCGAGCTGGAGCTCTCGCTCGAGCTGGACTCTTCGCTCGAGCTGCTGTCGACGAGCGTCGTGACCTCGGTGCTCGTGATGTCCGTCGTCGAGGTGTCCGCGAGCGTGGTGCTGGTCGGGCCTGCGGTGGTCGACGAGGAGCTCGACTCGCCGCCCGACGAGCTGTCGCCGCCCTCACCGAACGCGACCTCGGTGCGACCACAACCGAGCAGGCCGCACACTGCGGCGACGCCGATCGCTCGCGCGGTCCATCCTGCTGTCCGAGTCGAAGCTACGGCCGAGGCCCCGGTCAAAACCACGGGGCGAGTGTCGGCAGGGCCCGCGAAACTGTCAAACCCAACGGGACCGCCGCAAGCGCACGAACGGGCTCGGCCGCGGCCTCCGGGGCCGCACGACATCGGATATGGTGGACTGTCGCTGGCTCGGGCCGAAAGCCGTGCCCGGGCGGCGCGCGTGCCGACCCAGCCCATGGACGACGTGTTCAGCTCGAAGCTGCCGGAGCCGCGGCAGCGCTTCCTCGCGCAGGTGGTCGAGCACGGCCTGCGGAGCGGGCTGCGCACGCCCGAGGAATTCCTGCGGCACTTCTCGCCACTGACGATCATGCATGCGCTCGGCGAGGAGCCGGCACGGCGCGCGCGGATCCTCGAGACCACGGTCGGGACGCGCCCGAAGATCGCGCTGAAGAAGAGCCCCGAGAGCTCCGGCGAGGACCTGCGCATCGCGCTCGAAGAAGGCGAGACCACCGCGGCCGCGGTGCTCGAGCAGTTCGAGGCCGACGACCGCGTGCGCTTCCTCGACGCGCAGTACCTGTGGACGTTCGTCGTCGAGCCGCGCTTCTGGCTGCACACCGCGACCTCGACCGATCGACTGCAGAAGATCCGCTCGCACACCGCCTACCTCGTGCAGACCGCGATCGCCGAGGGGCTCGTCACCGAGCGAGACGTCGTGCGTGCGATCTCGGTCGGCACGCTGGTCGAGTGCATGCCGCGCGAGGAGGTCGCGAACCTCATCGAGCGCGCGCTGCTCGACGGCCGCGATCGCACGCCGTTCTCCGAGCGCACGCTGCTCGAAGTGCTCGGCGTGCGTGGCATCATCGATCACGTGCCGCTCGCCACGATCTGGGAGTGGGTCGTGGGGGCGAAGATCGCCGTGCCGCAGGGCTTCGCGCCCGATGCCGAGCCGCTGTTCGACGAGCGCGAGGCGCATCCCGATGCGCAGGACGTGACCGTGATCGTCGGCGGACAGCCGGAGCTCGCGGCCGCCGGCGGGCTCGAGCGCGGCTAGGCCTACCGCAACGCGCGCAGTGCCTCGATCACCGCGCGCTCGGCCCGGGCGAGCTCGGGGTGTCCGACGCCGTCGAGCGCGAGCCGCATCGCGTGGGCCTGCACGAACGATCCGAGCGCGTGCTCCGGCTCGCCGCGTGCGGAGTGGAGGTCGCCGAGCCCGGCACGGATGACGGCCAGCGACTCGTCGAGGCCCAGCCCGAGCTCGTCGCGCAGCGTGAGCGCGTCGCGGAACGCCGCGAGTGCGCGATCGTGCTCGCCCTCGTCGGCCCAGACCATCGCCTCGCTCGCCCGCAGCTCCGCGCGCAGGCGCCCGTGACCGCCGATGCGCGTGAGCACTTCGTCGGCCGTGCGCGCGTACCAGTGCGCGTGCTCGCGTTGTTCGTCGAGTCGACCCGCGATCTCGACGAGCCGCACGAGCGCCTCTGCACGCGTGCGATCGTCTCCGGCGATCTCGGCCGCGACGACTGCCGTGTCGAGCCACGCCAGCGCCTCGGGCGTGCGACCGTCGTCGGCAGCGGCGCGTGCGGCCAGGACCGCCGCCTGCGCGCGCATTGCATGCAGCCCGTCGGCCTCGGCCAGCGCGGCCAGCTCGCGCGCCCCCTCGAACGCCGCGCGCTCGTCGTGCGCACCGACCCACGCGCGCACCTGGGCGAGTCGCTCGGCCAGCGCCTGCGCGCGTGCACGGGCGGGCTCGTCCAGCCCCTCGACGTCGCCGTGCTCGGGCGCGCGACACTCGTCGGCCTTGCCGAGCGCGCGGGTGGCAGCGGCGGCGTGCTCCACCACTTCGCCGTCGGCGCGCTCGAACAGCGCGACGAGGGCCTCGAGCTCGCTCCGACGCTCGCGCAAGCAACCCAGCGCGCGGTCGAGCGCCGCCTGCGATTGCTCGCGGCGCACGTGCGTCGCAGCGCAGACCTCGTCGTGGACGGATCCCCACGCCTCGGCCCGGCTCGCCAGCATGGCAGCCACGCTCGCCCACGCGTAGCGAGCGAACGGTGCACCGCTCGCGTCGAACGCCGCGCTCGCACGTGCGCGTCGCGTATCGTTCCAGGTGGGCTCGATCTGCTCCGCGCCGTGCCGGCAGCTCGGCGCGCCGTCGCCCTGCAGCGCACGCAGCCCGAGCCCGCCCACCGCGATCACGCCGGCCGCCGCCGCGAGCACCCACGGGCGTCGCACCCAGCCCACGCGTGCGCCCTCGAGCTCCGAGAGCAGCTCCGGGAGATCGCGCCAGCGATCGGCGGGGTTGCGCGCGAGCCCGCGGCGCAGCACCCGGAGCACGCGCGCGGGCACGCGACTCGGTGCACTGATCGGCGCGGCGCCGGCGAGCACCGCGTGCTCGTAGTCGCGGCGCCTGCGACCCGGGAACGGTCGCACGCCGAGCAGCGCTTCCCAGGCGGTGACGCAGAAGCCGAACTGATCGGAGCGCGCGTCCGGAGCCTCGCCGAGGAACTGCTCGGGCGCGATGTAGCCGATCGTCCCGACGACGCGGCCGGCGTGGCGCTCGCCGCTGCTCGTGACCAGCGGGCTCGCGTCGACCGGTGCAGGCGCGACGCCGCGGGCGAGCCCGAAGTCGAGGACGCGCGGCGCATCGTCCTCGCCGACGAGGATGTTCGAGGGCTTGATGTCGCAGTGCACGATGCCGGCGGCGTGCGCCGCCGCGATACCGCGTCCGGCCGCGACGAGCAGCTCGAGCAGCTCCGACCACGCGCGCGGCCGCACGCGTCGCCACTCGATCAGTGTCGCGCCGGCGAGGTACTCGAGCGCGACATAGACCTGCTCGCCCCAGACCCCGACGTCGTAGACCTGGATGACGTTCGGGTGCGACAGCCGTGCGAGCGCGCGGGCCTCACCGACCAGCGCGTCGCGCTCGTCGGGGCGATCGAGCCGGCGCGGCAGCAGCAGCTTCAGCGCGACGTTGCGATCGAGCTCGGGGTCGAACGCGAGATAGACGATGCCCATGCCGCCGTGCGCGAGCGGGCGCAGCAGCACGTAGCGGCCCACCTCGTCGCCGGGCCGCAGCGAGGAGGCGGCGGCGACCTCCGCGAGCTCGCGGGCACCACCGCCCGCGAACGTCGTCGCATCGCTGTCCGAGGCGGACTCGCGCTCGTCCACCACCTCGCGAGGATATCAGCGCAGCCGAGGCGCGGTCAGGCGCGCTCGCGCACGCAGATGACCCGCCCGCCGTCCCAGCCCGCGGGGATCGGGCTGATGCGCTCGCGCTTGATCACGAGCACGAGCCGCAGATCGCCGAACGTGTCGCCCTTGGTCGAGCTCCAGAACGAGCCCTTGCGCACCATCTTCGCGCGCGACATCGAGATGAGCTCGCCGATCTCCGGCAGGCGCCAGTCGCCGATGCCGGCGATCTTCAGCTTGTCGCAGTACTTCGCGGCCCCGGCGAACTCGGCCGGCTTCTTGGACTCGGGCGAAACGATGAACACGTCGAGCGCCCGCACCTCGCGCTTGCGCAGCGCCTCGACCACGCCCGGCGCGTCCTCGGCCATGCCGGCCTCGGGCGCACTCACGTGGACCTGCGTGATGATCGGCTCGTCGTCGTGCGCGGCACCGCGCTCGGGCGCGGCGCTCGGAATCGTCGGTGCCTCGGCGAGCCGCGGGGCGTCGTCGTCGAGCTTCAGCTCCAGCGTCTGCGCGTCGTCGCCGTCGCGATCCGAGGTGAGCACCACGAGCCCGGCGATGCCGAGCGTGGCGGCGAACAGCGCGAGCGGTACCCGCGAGCGGCGCTTGCCGGGCTCGGCGCCGAGGTGCACGTGCGGCGCGGTCGGGCTCGGCGCGGCCACGCGTCCGGTCGGTGCTTCCTCGCGCGCGGGCGGGGCCGGCTCGAGCACCGGCGCGAGCGGCGAGAACCCGCGCGGGTCGAGGCCACCGAGGCCGCTGCTGCCCTCGGCGCGGCTGGAGCCGATCCCCAGCTTGGGCGCGGGCGCGGGCGTCGGACCCTCGGCGGCGGCGCCGATGCGCCGAGCGACGATGATCACGCGATCGACGAATGCGCGCGCAGTGCCGACGTCGAGCGACAGCCCGAGCGAGCGCGACATCGGGACGCCGAGATCGCGGAGCACCTGACGGAGTCGGTCGACGCGCGCGCCGTCGAGGCCTGCGCCGCGCGCGACCACGAACAAACCGCGTCCACCGCCGCGTGCACACGCCTCGAGCAACGGCGCATCGTCGGCGTCGAGCTCGACGAGCTCCACCGTCTGCGCGCGTCCACGCAGCTCCGCAGCCACGGCCGAGGCGAGCTCGGCATCGGCGCGACCATGGGCCAGCAACACGCGGAAGACGCGTTCGGCCCCAGTTCCCCCTGGAGTGGGCTGCTCGGGGCCCGAAGGCCCGTTTCGTCCATCGCGCATGACCGTACGAAAGGCGCTCCGCAACGCCCGTCGTCAGTATACAGGGTGTGTCAACTTCCGCGTCGCAACAGGACGAAGTGACCGAAGCGGTCACGCTGAACGCGAACGCGGACTCCCTTGCTCAGATCGGCCTTGTCGAGCAACTTTTCGGCGTGGCTGGCGGAGCGTACTGCTTCGCCGCCGATCTCGACGATCACGTCGCCCGGCTCGATTTCGGCCGCAGCGAGCGAGGCCGGTGCGACGCCGATCACGACGGCGCCCTTGCGAGCGTCGGTGTGCCAGCGCTGACGCACCTCGTTGCTCGGGTCTGCGAGCTGTAGACCGAGCCCGACCGGCGGCGCGGGCTTGCTGCTCTTGCGCTTGGTCGCGGGCTTCGCCTTGGGCTCGTCGGGGTCCTCGAGGCTGCCGAGCTCCAGATCGAGCCGCTTCGTCGCGCCGTCGCGGAACACGCTCAGCTTCACCTTCGTGCCCGGCCGCCGCTGCGCGACGCCGTTGCGCAGCGCCACCATGTCGCGCAGCACCTTGCCGTCGAGCGAGACGATGATGTCGCCGGCACGCAGGCCGGCCTTCATGCCCGGGCCCTTGGGATCGACGTCGTCGACCAGCACGCCGTCGACGCCGCGGTAGCCGAACGACGCGGCCAGCTCGGGGGTGAGCTTGCCCATCACGATGCCGATCCAGCCGCGCTCGACCGCGCCGTGATCGATGAGCTGCGCCAGCACGACCTTCGCGAGATCGATGGGGATCGCGAAGCCGATGCCGTTGCTGCCGCCGGTCTGCGACGCGATCGCGGTGTTGATGCCGACGACGCGGCCCTGCAGATCGATGAGCGGACCGCCGGAGTTGCCCTGGTTGATCGCGGCGTCGGTCTGGATGAAGTCGCCGTAGTCGGTGATGCCCATGCCGCCGCGACCGACCGCGCTGACGATGCCGGCGGTGACGGTCTTCGACAGGCCGAACGGGCTGCCGGCCGCGATCACCCACTGGCCGACGCGCACCTTCTCGGAGTCGGCGGTGACCGCCGCGACCAGGCCATCGGCCTGGATCTTCACGACCGCGAGATCGGTCTTCGGGTCGGTGCCGACGACGGTGGCCTCGAGCTCGCGCTCGTCGTGGAGCTTCACCTTCAGCGTGTCGGCGCCCTCGACCACGTGGTTGTTGGTGAGGATGAAGCCGCGGACGTCGATGATGACGCCGCTGCCGAGCCCGCGCATCGGCGCCGAGCCGGCGCCGAACTGACGCAGGAACGCCGGCATGTCGGACTCGCTCGCGCTGCGCTCGCTCGTGATCGACACGACCGAGGGTCCGATGACCTCCGCGGAGCGCTCGAACGCACGCTCGAGCTCCGCGATGCCGGCGGGCGTGCCGGCGTCGCCGACGACGCGATCGAGCCGGGTCAGCGCGGGCGCGGAGCTGGACGCGGATCCGCCGTGCGCACATCCGGCGCCCTGGACGAGCGCGAGGAGGGCAGCACCGACGAGTGACGAACGCGGGAAGACGAGCTTGTCGAGCACGGGGCGGTTACCTCCGGCGGGGTCGAGACCTGGAAACGCACCTCAGTATAGCCGTGCACACCAGGGCGGCCACGCGCGATGACCGATACGCGCGAGCCGGCCGCCTCGATCGTGCGGCGGCCGGCTCGGAGGCGATCGAAGGGGGTCAGTGAGCGCTGGCCGCGGTGACCGGGATCGTGCGCGGACGATCCGCCGCGCGCTTCGGCAGGATCAGCGTCAGCACCCCCGCGTCGAGCTTGGCCTCGACCGCCTCCAGGTCGATGCCGCGGGGCAACGCCAGGGTGCGCTCGAAGGTGTAGCTGCCGCGCTCGCGGTGCAGGGCCTTCGCGTTCGTGTCCTTGCCCTCGGTCGCACCCTTGCGCGCACCCTTGATGGTGAGGCGCTCGGGCGCCACCGCGATCTCGAGGTCGGTCGGCGCGAGCCCGGGCACATCGGCCTCGACCACGAAGCGCTCTTCCTCCTCACGGATGTCGAGCGCGAGCGCGTAGGTGGCTTGGACGCGGCGCGTCTCGCCGTTGCCGAACAGGCGACGGCTGAGATCGTTGAGCTCGCGGTAGGGATCGTAGCTGAGCATCTGGGCGAACATGGTGGGCTTCCTCCTGGCCGACGAAGGCCGAAGATCGATGGGCGAACCTCGAGAACCTCGAGGAGCAGGGTCGGCACGCACGGCCTCGCAGCGGGGATTCGCAGCGGGCGGAGCGGCCGGGAACGACGAGCAGGTTGGGCACGCCTCGGACGGCGTCAAGGGGGCTCGCCGAGAACGACGCGATCGGTGAGCTCGCCCTCGACGCGCCCGGCCCACACCACCGCACGGGCGAGCCGCGCGCCCGCCCCGACGACGACGCCGGGCTCGAGCTGCACGTGCGGTCCCACGCGCGCGCCGGCCTCGACGCGCACGCGGTCACCGATCCACACGGGCTCGACGATCTCGGCGCTCGCATCGATCGAGGCTCCGGCCGCGACGCCCCGCACGTGCGTCTGCGCGTACGGCAGCGACACGCGACCGTCGAGGGCATTGATCACGCCCTGCAGGTAGCGCTCGAGCGTCGAGTGCTCCCACCAGTAGCGATCGGTGCGAAAGCCGAACAGGCCCCTGCCCTCGTCGAACAGCCCCCGATAGGCGGTACGGATGACGCACTGCTCGCCCTCGGGCGGAACGCGATCGATGAGCCGCGGCTGGATGACGTGGATGCCGGTGAACATCGTCGGCGCCGACACGGGCGGCGGCGCATCGGCGGCCGGCGTGCGTCCGAGCAGTCGCACGATGCGACCGTCGGCGGCGAGCTGCTGGCTGCCCCAGCGCTCGGCGTCGGGATCCTCGCGCACGACCATCGTCGCCTCGGCCCCCGTGGCGCGGTGCTGGGCGAGCACGGCGTGCAGATCGAGATCGAGCAGCACCTTCGCGTTCATCACCACGATCGGCGTCTCGTGGCCGTCGTCGACGAGCGCCCGTGCCTGCCTGAGCCCACCACCCGTGCCGAGGATCTGCCCGTGCTCGCGCGAGTACGCGATCGCGACATCGAGCGCGCTGCCGTCACCGAGCTCGGCTTCGATCTGCTCGCCGAGGTGGTGCAGGTTGATCGCGATCTCGCGGATGCCGTGGTGCCGCAGCCACAGCACCGCCCAGCGCACGAGCGGTGCACCGACCACCGGGAGCATCGGCTTGGGCCGCGCGCGCCCGAGCTCACCGAGCCGCGTGCCGTAGCCGGCCGCCAGGATCATCGCGCGCGGAGTGGCTGCCACGACCCCTTGTTAGAACACCCAGACGATGCTTTCCAGGATGAACATCGTGAGCGCGAGCCCGGCCACCATGATCCCGATCACGCCGATCCCACGGGCGATCCCCGCGCGGCTGGCCGCGCGCACCTGGGCCTCGAGCTCGGCGAGCCCGCGGCGATCGGCGGGATCGTGATCGCGCGAGAGCTCGGCGAGCGTGGCCACGGCCGCCCGCTCGTGGCTGCGCACGAGCCCCAGCGCCATCACCGACAGGAACAGCGCGCCGCCGCCCAGCAAGAACACGCGCATCGCGATGCGCCAGCGACCGCGCACGACGTCGAGCTCCTGCTCGAGCCGCGCGCGGGTGACGAGCGCGACCGGTGGGCCGTGCACCGCCGGCGGTAGCGTCGCGAGCAGGAAGTGCCGCGCGAGCGCGACCTCGGCGGGGCCGAGCGTCGCAGCCTCGAGCGCCGACAGGTACGCACGCTCGAGCACCGCGTCGTAGCCGCGCTCGATCCGGGCGGCATCGATCGCCTCGCGGTGGGCGGCGAACAGCGGCGCGAGGCTGCTCGCGGTCGTGGGATCGGCGGTGGTCACGAGCACGCGCGCGAACGCGGTGGACTCGCCCGGCGCCGTGACGTGGTTGTGGGCCTCGAGCTGCGCGATGCCCTCGCTGCCCGGCGGCGCGACCCAGGGCCGCGGCGGCTCGCGACCCACCACCGGCGGATGCATGACGTCGATGAACGCACCGTCGCCGCCGTGCACGTCGACGTGGATCGCGAGCTTCGACGACAGCCCCCACGCCTTCACCTCGACCGTGCCGCCCGGCGCGACGATGTCGGGCTCGACGTCGATGTCGACGCCGCCCGCGAAGCTGACCATGCGGAGCTTGCGACGCTGCTCGGCGCCGGTCGGCGGCGTCGCGCGCACGTCGAGCCGGATGACGTCGCTGCCGAGCGGGCCCACGAGGTGCACGAGCCCGAGCCGATCGGTCGACCCGTCGAACAAGGTCGGCGGTCGCTCGGCATCACCGGTCTTGCCCATGAGCTCGCCGTCGGTGAGCGACACGCTCACCGGGCCGACGTAGGGCTTGCCGGCGGTGTCGGTGATGCGCACGAACAGCTCGTTGTCGAAGCCGGCCAGCAGTCGACCGCCGGCACGCACGACGATCGGCAGCACGGCCGTCTGCGCGTCGCTGTCGTCGGCGTACTGCAAGGTCGAGCCGGAGACGATCGGCGTCGCGACGACCGGCGGACGCGTTGCGACCACCTCGACCTCGATGCGCTCGTGGATCGGATCGACGCCCTTGCCGGTGACGTCGAGCTCGAGCGCGGCGGGTCCGGGCACGAACGAGGCGGGCACCTCGAAGCTGCCCTCGCCGGCCGAGCCGTCGGCGGTGATCGCGAGCGGCGGCAGCACCTGGCGCGTTCCGCCCTGCTCGAGCGTCGCGACGACCTCGGTGTCCGCGATCGGGCCGCTGCGCTCCGCGACGATCTGCGCGCGGAGGGCCAAACGATCACCCGGGCGCCACGTGGTCTCGACCTGCACGAGCAGCGAGTGGCGCACGTGCATCGTCGACACCCAGAGGCTGAGCACGATCGCGATGGCGAGCCCGATCGGGCCCGCGACCACGAATACCCGTCCGTGATGCACGCGATGCAACGGGGACGTGATCAGATCGAAACCCTCGTCGTCGCTGCCGGCGGCCGCCCGCGGAGCACCCTCGGGAAGCTCGTTCTCGGTCCGTGCACCGCGTTCCTCGCCGTCCTCGTGCGCCATCGTTCAGCCTCGCCGCGGCGTCATGGTTGGCGTATGCTCGCCGGCCTCCATGAAGGTCAGCGTCATCGGAACGGGGTATGTGGGTCTGGTCGCCGCCGCCGGCTTCGCCGAGCACGGCAACGATGTGATCTGCGCCGACATCGACGAGAACAAGATCGCACGACTGCGCAAGGGAGAGATCCCGATCTTCGAACCCGGCCTCGACGTGCTCGTGCAGCGCAACACCGAGGCGGGCCGGCTGCGCTTCACCACGGACAACGGCGAAGCGGCGCGGCACGGCGAGGTGATCTTCCTGGCGGTCGGCACGCCCTCCGCGCCCGATGGCTCCGCCAACCTCTCGTACCTGTTCGAGGCCGCCCGCGACATCGCGAAGCAGCTCGACCACGACGTCGTCGTCGTCGACAAGAGCACGGTGCCGGTGGGCACGGCCGAGCGCATCGGTCGCATCATGTCCGAGCTGACCAAGCACGGCGTGGTCGTGGCCTCGAACCCGGAGTTCCTCAAGGAGGGCACGGCGGTCGACGACTTCCTGTACCCGGACCGCGTCGTCATCGGCACCGACGACGAGAACGCCCGCGAGCTGCTGTCGCGGCTGTACCGGCCGTTCCTCCGCCAGAGCGATCGCATCGTCTTCATGGATGCGCGCTCGGCCGAGGTCACCAAGTACGCCTGCAACGCGTACCTCGCCACGCGCGTGTCGTTCATCAACGACATCGCCAATCTGTGCGACCTGGTGGGTGCCGACGTCGAGCGGGTCCGCACGGGCATGGGTACGGACCCCCGAATCGGCAACAAGTTCCTCTACCCCGGCGTGGGCTATGGCGGTTCGTGCTTCCCCAAGGACACCCGCGCGCTGCTCGACACCGCCCGGGCCCACGGGCTGTCGCTGTCGCTCGTGGCCGCCGCCGAGCGCATCAACGAGGCGCAGAAGCTGCTGCTGGTGCGAAAGGCCCGGCATCTGTGCGGGGACTTCGTCGGCAAGACGATCGCGATCTGGGGGCTGGCGTTCAAGCCGAACACCGACGACGTGCGCGAGGCCCCTGCCCTACGCATCGCCCGGGCGCTGCTCACCGACGGCGCGAAGCTGACCCTGCACGACCCCGAGGGCGGGCCGAACTTCCTCGCCGAGCTGGGCGAGACCGCCGGGGCGACGCTCGTCGAGGACATGTACGAGGCTGCCCGCGGCGCGCATGCGCTGCTCCTGGTGACCGAGTGGCGGCAGTATCGCTCGCCGGACTTCGATCGCCTGAAGCAGCTGATGGCCGAGCCGGTCCTGCTCGACGGTCGCAACCAGTGGGATCGCGCGCAGCTCGAGGCGGCCGGCTTCCGCTACGCGGGCGTCGGTCGCTGAGCTCGCGCGCGAACCGTCACTCCTCGACCCACTCGCTGCCGGGGTCGAGCTGGAACTCGAAATCGACGATGCGCGGCATCCCGGCGTAGGTCGGGAACGGCGCCTTGTCGACCGCTTCCTTGATGCAGGTCTTCAGCGACTCGTCCTTGTCGTGGTGGCTGGTGATCTTGGTGTTGATGCCGAGCGGCGAGGACGACTTGGGGTTCAGCTTCACCGCGATCGAGACGTCGCCCTCGAGCTGCTTCTCGGGCTTGATGCCCTTTTTCGCCTTGTAGTCGGCGACGCACGTGTCCATGTGCGGGAGCTGCTGGTCCAGCGCGCTGCGGACCTCGTAGTCGTCGGGGCTCGCTCCGCCCTCGCCACCACCGTCACCGAACTCGAACCCGATGTCCGCATTGGGATCGAACGGCTGCATGCTGGCCTTCACCGTTCGGCCCTTGCGGCCCTTGTCCACGCCTTTGCACCCGACCGCCGCAAACGCGATCGAGGCTCCGAGGGTCATCGCACCGAGGGTCCGGATGAGCTGCCGTGGGGTCATGGTCCTCTTCGTCGCCGAGTCCGAAGCTTAGCGTACCGCCGCCGCTTCGGAGGTTTCCCTAGACGGGGGCATCGCTGCCGATATTTCGTCTGCTGTTCCGCGCGCGCCGCACGCTATGATGCTGGCGTTTCGCATGGTCGAAGCCGCGCACCCCGAGGTCTCCGCCCAGTGTCCGTCGTGCGGCTTGCACGAGCTCGTCGTCGTGCAGCTCCAGCGCGGGGCCGACGGAACCTGGGTGCAACTCGACCGACCCGGATTGCTCACCCGCCGCGTGAAGGTCGATACGGCGGCGCTGCGCGTGCAGATCGACGCGTGCCCGGTCTGTTTCGGGGCATGGTTCGATCCCGGCGAGCTCGCCCTGCTCGCGGGTGAGCTCGAAGGCGTCGAGGAGGTGCTCGACCCCGAGTCGAGGCAGGGTCGACGCGGCTGCGTGCACGGCCACGGTGCGATGTCGGAGCACAAGCTCCCGGGGGTCATCTCGACGCCGGTCGACCGCTGCGCATCGTGCGGCGGGCTCTGGCTCGACGGCCACGAGCGCCGGAAGCTGGCGACGGCCTCGACCAGCGAAGGCCAGGGCACGAAGACCGAGCGCTGGTTCAAGCGCGGTGCGATCTGGGCCGCGCAGGTGCTCACGCATCTGCCGGTCGAGGTCGACAACCCCGCCCGCGGCACGCCGTGGATGGTGTTCCTCGCGCTGGCGATCCTGTTCGGGATCTTCGGCGCGCAAGAGCTCGGCTACATCGACACCGAGTACTACGGCATCGTGCCCGGTCGCATGAAGCGGTACCACGACTACTGGACGCTCTTCACGTACATGTTCCTGCACGGGAGCTGGGCGCACCTGCTCGGCAACGCGTACTTCCTCTACACGTTCGGCGACAACATCGAGCACCTGTTCGGGCGCGTGCGCTTCGCGATCTTCTTCGTCGCGACGGGCGTGATCGCGGGCGCCGTGCACGTGCTGCTCACCAAGAAGACCGGCATCCCCGTCGTGGGTGCATCGGGCTCGATCGCGGGGGTGCTCGCCGCATATCTGTGGGCGTTCCCGCGGGCGCGGCTCTTCCAGGTGATCCTGTGGGTGCAGCTCAAGATTCCGGTGTGGAGCTACCTGTTCGTGTGGGTGGGATTCCACGTGCTCATGGGCTTCTGGGGCACCGGCAGCGGAGCGGAGGGCGTGGCATGGTTCGCACATCTGGGTGGATTCATGGTCGGCATCGCGGTCACGCCGCTGATGCTGAAGCTGCGTCGCAGGCACATCGCGACGCGCGTGCGCGTCGCAGCGCTCGCCTGACGCCGAGCTAGTTGCAGCCGTCGAACGACGGATCGCCGGGACCGAGGTCGGCCCACTCGATCGGACCGTCTTCGAGGCCCCAGCGGGCGTTGGTGTACTTCTCGAGATCGATCAGCGCGTCGGCGTCGCCCTTGTTCTCGGTGCAGCAGCCGTCGCAGTCGCTGTCGGCACAGGTGTCGATCACCGTGACCACCATGCTGGTCGCGCCGGAGCGCACGCACAAGCGATGCAGACCGAGCTCGCCGAGCGGGAAGATCGCGGCGATGTCGTGGCTCATCACCCACGACTCCGGCATCGTGTTGCTGCACGAGTTGAACTCACCGAGGTACTCGCAGCCGTTGAACTCCACGCACTCTTCGCTGCCCGGATCCGGATAGGACTCGTAGTTGGTCTTGTTCGCGGTGTGCCAGACGAGGTTCGGCTCGTCGCACTCGACCGTCATCGGCGCCATCGACGTGCTGCCATCGCTGTCCGCACTCGTGCTCGAGCCCGAGCCCTGCGGCCCGCCGTCGGCAGCGTCGTCGTCGTCGTCGGCCGCGCAGGCGACCACCGCGAGCACCAGCATCACCGCGCGCGCGTGCACCGGCTTAGCCCTTGTCCTCGGCCGGCTTCCACGCGGTGGCCGCGAGCTCGCCCTCTTCGAAGCCGAAGAAGACCTTCATCTGCTGCCGCATGAACTCGCGGCCCTTCTCGCTCTGCAGATCCACGCCGTACGTGTTGATGTAGCGCGGCGATTCCCGCAGCCACATCTGCCAGGCCTGCATGCTGACGTTGTCGTAGATCAGCTGCCCCAAGTCGTCGGTGAACGGCTTGAACGGAAGGCCGGGCAGCTCCTGCTGCAGCTTCTTGCAGAACACCATGCGCTGGCTCATCGGGCCCGCAGCATACGCCGCGGGGGCCATCCGGGCTACCCGGACGGAATTCGGACGACCGCGGAATCCGGTGGGCCGTTCGCGGGGACCTCTCGTCCGCAATGCTGCAGGTCCGCAATCTGAGCAAGTCGTTTCCGGCGCCCACGCGCCGCAGGGGGGCCGCAACGCCCGCCGATCCGCGCCAGCGCGCCGGGCTGCTCCACGCGCTGCGCCCCGTGAGCTTCACCGTCCAGCGCGGCAGCATCGTCGCGGTGCTCGGGCCGAACGGTGCCGGCAAGACCACGCTCTTGCGCGTGCTCGCGACCGCCCTGCGGCCGTCGTCGGGCACCGCGACGCTCGACGGCGTCGACATCGTCGCCGAGCCCACGCTCGCGCGGCGCAAGCTCGGGCTCCTGTCGGGCAGCACCGGGCTCTACGGTCGACTCACGCCCCGCGAGGTGCTCGCGTACCACGGCGAGCTGCACGGGCTCGCGCGCAAGGTCATCGCGGAGCGAACGGCGGCGTTGTTCGAGCGCCTTCGCTTGAACGACGCCGCCGATCGCCGCTGCGACACGTTGTCGACCGGCACGAAGCAGCGCGTCTCGATCGCGCGCACGCTCGTGCACGATCCCGAGGTGCTGGTGTTCGACGAGCCCACGACCGGGCTCGACCTACTGTCGGCCCGCACGATCCTCGAGCTCATCGAGGAGTCGCGCGAGCGCGGCAAGACCGTGTTGCTCGCGACCCACCACATGCACGAGGTGGAGGCGCTGTGCGAGCGCGCGATCGTGCTCGATCGTGGCGAGCTGGGCTTCTCCGGAACGCTCGACGAGCTGCGCGCGAAGACCGGCGAGCTGCGCATGGATCGCGCCCTCCTCGCCCTACTCGATGCCGCGGAGGCGAACCATGCTGCGTGAGATCCTCGTCGTCTATCGCAAGGAACTGCGCGAGGTCCTGCGTGATCGCCGGACGCTCGTGTTCATGCTGCTGCTGCCGCTCGTGCTGGTGCCGCTGCTCATGAACGCGACCACCGAGTTCATGCGCGACGCGAGCCGCGAGCAGGCCGCGAAGGTGCTGCGCTATGCGCTCGTCGACGAGGGCCGCGCGCCCGCGCTCGCCGATGCGCTCGCCGGCGACCCCGGCTTCGTGCGCGCAGATCTGCCGGCGACCGAGCCCGAGGCGATCGCCGCGGCGATCCGCGAGGATCGGCTCGACCTCGTGCTCGTCGTGCGCGCGTCGGCGGCCGGTCAGACCATCGCCGAGCTGCACTACGACAACGCGCCGATGCTCAGCCGCGTGCAACGCCGCGTCGCAGCCGTCGTCGCGCGCGTGAACGAGGGCGAGCGCGACGCGGCGCTCGTGCAGCTCGGCCTCGCCGATCCGGACCGCCGCAAGGCGGTGCTCGAGCCCGTGGTGGTCGAGCCGCACGGCACCGCGACCGCACGCGAGGTCATCGGCGAGAGCATGGGCGGCATCCTGCCGTATCTGATGATCGTGTTCTGCTTCCTCGGCGCGCTCTATCCCGCGGCGGATCTCGGGGCCGGCGAGAAGGAACGCGGAACGCTGGAGACGCTGCTGCTCGCCCCCGTGCCCCGCGCCACGCTCGTGCTCGGCAAGTTCGCCGTCGTGTTCACCACCGGCGTGACGTCGGCGTTCCTCGGCACCTTCGGGCTCGGTGTGTGGGCCAGGTCGAAGGTCGACGGCGCCGGCGACTCTGCGCTCGGCGACGTGCTGTCGTCGATCGGCCTCGCCGAGCTGGCGATGGTGGCGCTGCTGCTCGTGCCGATCGCCGCGATCATCGGCGCGCTCTTGCTCAGCGTCTCCATCTACGCGAAGAGCTTCAAGGAGGCGCAGTCGTTCTCGGCGCCGCTCAACCTCGTGCTGCTCATGCCCGCGTTCCTCGGCATGCTGCCCGGCGTCTCGCTCGACTGGCGCTGGGCGATGATCCCGATGGCCAACGTGTCGCTGGCGATCAAGGAGATCGTCAAGGGCACGCTGGCACCGGACATGCTGCTGCTCGTGTTCGCATCGACCGCCGCGATCGCCACGGCGTTGCTCGGACTCTGCGTGCGGTGGTTCCAGCGCGAGCAGGTGCTGTTCCGGCAGTGACGCACGCCGATGACCCGGGCGCAGGCCAGGCGGCATCCTGCTACCCTCGCCCGGGTGCGCACCGACCTCGAGCTGCTCGACGCATGGCGGGCCGGCGACGCGACTGCCGGGGGCGCGCTGTTCGACCGTTACTTCGACACGCTCGCGCGCTTCTTCACCAACAAGCTCGGCGACGGCCTCGACGATCTCGTGCAGCAGACGTTCCTGGCCGTCGTCGAGGGCCGCGACCGCTATCGCGGCGACGCCCCGTTCCGCAACTACCTGCTGCGCATCGCCCACAACCTCCTGTGCAAGCACTACCGGCACCAGCGCGTGCGTCAGCACGATCCCGATCTGTCGGTGACCGCAGTCGTCGATCTCGATCCGTCGCCGAGCTCGATCGCGGCGATGAAGGGCGAGCAGAACCTGCTCCTGCACGGTCTGCGGGCGATCCCGTTCGAGTGCCAGGTCGTGCTCGAGCTCGCCTTCTGGGAGCAGGCCAGCACGAGCGAGATCGCCGACATCCTCGAGATCCCGCACGGCACCGTGAAGTCGCGCATGCGTCGCGCGAAGCGTTTGCTGCGCGAGCAGCTCGAGCGCCTCGCGACCTCCCCGGCCGAGCTGGAGAAGACGTCGACCGATCTCGCGGGCTGGGCGGCGTCGCTGCGCGAGCTCGACGACGACGACGACGACGCGGAGGCACGTCGCGATGAGCCGACGTGACGGAGCGCTCGCGCTCTTCGTCGCGCTCGTCGTCGCCGCGGGGGGATGGTGGTGGTGGACGTCGCGCACGGCCGAGCCGCCGACCGCCGCGCCGCTGCCGGACATCGCGTCGAGCGAGCCCTCGCCCACGGCCGCACGCGTCGAGGCCCGCCGCCGCGTGGGGCTCGACGCGGTGCCCTGTCGTGCGAGCGGACGCGTGGTGCGGGAGAGCGACGGCACCGGGGTCGCGGATGCGATCGTCGTGCTGCACCAACCACGGGTGCTCGCGCCCGCGGATCCGGTCCTGCAGCGCACCGACTCGAACGGCTACTGGTCGGCCGCCGAGCTGCCGCCCGGGCGCTGGAACGTGAGCGCGAGCGCAGGCGCGCTGGCCCCGGCGGTGTTGCGTGGGCTGGAGCTCGAGGCCGGCAAGGATCACGGCGAGCTGCAGCTCGTGCTCGCCGACGCGAGCGCGGAGCTGGCCGGACGCGTCACGGATCCCACCGGGGCACCGATCGCCGCCGCGCGCATCGAGCTCTCCGGCGCCGCGGAGCGCAACACCGGCACCGCTGCGCTGGTCGGCACCGAGACCGACGCCGACGGCAGGTTTCGCGTCGGCATCGCCCAAGGCAGTCACATCGCGCGCGTCGTCCACCGCGACTACGTGAGCACCACACGGCACGTGGTCGTGAGCTCCGACGGCGTTCGCACCCGCGACTTCGTGCTGGTGCCCGGCGCGGTCATCCGCGGTCGCGTGCTCGCGCGCGACGACGGGCGGGCGATCCCGGGCGCGATCGTCCGGCGGCAGGTCGGTGGCGGCAGCGGCTTCGGGGGGATGCAATCCGAGGACTACGAGAACCACACCGCGGCCGCGGCCGACGGCTCGTTCGAGCTCCGCGGGCTGCCGGCCGGCAACGTCGCGCTCATCGCGAGCGGGCCGGGTACGACGAGCGTCGAGGCCACGATGGTCGCGCTCGGCGTCGCCGAGACCGTCGAAGACGTCGAGCTGCGCGTCGAGCCCGGCTACACGATCGCCGGGTTCGTGGTCGCGGCGGACGACGAGACCACCGGGGTCGGCGGCGTCACGGTGGGCGTGATGGACTTCGCCGATCTCGGGCGCGGTCGCATGTCGCATCCGAGCGCGAGCGACGGCTTCTTCGAGGTGCACGGGCTCTTGCCGGGCCGTTACACGCTGCTCATGTTCGGCGACGAGATCGTGCCGAACATGAGCAACACGGTGACGGTCGAGACCAGTGACATCGACGACATGCTCGTGCGTGCGCTGCTCGGTCGACGGCTGCGCGGCCGCGTCGAACCGCCGGGTCGCGGCGTCGTGCGGCTGGCCGTGCCCCTGCCGAAGTCGGACAGCGGGCCCGCGCTCACCCAGCTGATGAACCGCATGATGTCCACGTTCCGCTCGGTGCCGATCGCGAACGACGGCTCGTTCGAGCTCGGACCGCTGGTGCCCGGCGGCTACATCGTCGAAGCCGACGGCGACCTCCTGCGGGGCACGCTCGAGGTCGACCTCGGCGAACGCGATCCGCTCGAGATCGTCGTGCCGATGACGCGTGGGCTCTCGCTCTCCGGCACCGTGCGCGACACCGACGGCCTGGCGGTGCCCGGGGTGACGGTGTCGCTGGCGCGCAGCGAGGCGCCGCGCGTGCTCTCGCTGTCCCAGGCGGTCGACCAAGGCGCGGACTCCACGGTCGTCGCCGACGACGGCAGGTTCACGATCGGTGGCTTCGAGCCCGGCAGCTACATCTACGCGGTCCGCGACGACGCCGGCATGCGGCTGCCGCTCGTGCGCGACGACGGCGGCGATCCCTTCTCACCGCCACCGCTGGCGCTCGAGCGGGATGTCGAGGTCGCGCTCGTCGTGCCCGCCGCCCGTACGCTGCGCGGCCGCGTCGTCGACGAGAGCGGCGCGCCCGTGGTGGGCGCGTGGGTCACCGCGTGGCCGAAGGTCGACATCGCCGAGGTGCAGATCGGCGCGACGATGGGTGGCCCCTTCGCGAACAAGCCGAGCTCGCCGATGCTCGAGTCGCTGCAGCGGCAGACGTCGCGGCTCTTCGCGCTCCCGCCGGTGCTCACCGACGCGAACGGTGCGTTCCGCATCACGGGACTCCGGCGCGACAGCTACTCGCTCTCGGCGCACGCCGATCGCGGGCGCCTGCAGGCCGATCTCGCAGATCGCCCGCCGGATGCCGACGTCAGCCTCGTCGTCCACCCGCTCGCCGAGCTCCGCGTCGAGCTCGCCGCGGACGACGATCCCGGCGGGGAGATCCGCGTGCGACTCGACGGCGTCGACACGCGGGCGCTGTCGTTCCGCAGCGCCCGCGAGCTGGTGATCTCGCGGCTGCCCGCGGGTCGCTGGCACGTGACCGTCGAGGCTCCGAACGGCGTCGCGACCGGGGAGCTCGAGCTCGTCGCGGGCCAGACCGGGGCGCTGCAGCTCGATCTCGCGGCCTGGGTGAGCGTGCGCGGGCGTGTCGTCGACGCCCGCACCGGCAAGCCGCAGGCCGGCATCTACGCGATCGTGGCCGCACCCACCGAGACGCTGGGCGACCTCATGAGCCGTGCGGGCCAGATGCTCGGTGCGATCTCGGGCGGCTCCGACTCGCGACTCGATGCCGACGGTGCGTTCGCGATCGGTCGCCTCCCGCCGGGCAAGGTGCGCATCAGCTTCGTCGCGATGCCGACCTTCCACTCCGTCGCGGTGCTCGAGCTCGACGACGTGCGCGCGGGCGAGTCGCGCGACGTCGGCACGGTCGAGGGCATCGCGTTCGAGGCGGTGCCGCCGGCCGAGGCCGGATGGATCGGGCTCGATACGTCGGTCGATCGCGAGGAGCGACCGGAGCGCGAGCGCACGATCATCGTCGACCAAGTCGAGCGCGGCTCGCCGGCCGAGCGCATCGGGCTGCGTACCGGCGATCGCATCGTCGCGATCGACGACCTCGAGACCAGCCGCTTCGGCGCTCGCGTGGTCCGTAGCGCGCTCGCCCCGTCGCACCTGCGCCGCGGCGCGACGCTGCGACTGCGCGTCATTCGTGACGAGGCGCTGCTCGAGAAGGAGCTCGAGGTGGCGCCCAGCAACGAGCCCGCGCCATGAGCGACCGCCGCGACGCGACCGCCGACACGGGTCTCGCGTCCGGGCTCGCCCACCGCTCGACGCTCCTGCCCGCAAGCCCGCTCGCGGCCGCGCTCGCGCCTGCGCTCGTGTCCCCCGAGCTGCAACGGGCGCGGGCGAGCGCGCGCGCGCGACTGCTCGGCACGCCTGCGCCGGCCCCGATGCGCGTCGATCGCTTCCTCATCGTGCGTCGGCTCGGTGCGGGCGGCATGGGCGTCGTCTATGCCGCCTACGATCCCGAGCTCGATCGCAAGGTCGCGGTGAAGCTGCTCCGCCCGGGCACCGATGGTCCGAGGAACGAGCAGCTACGGCTCCGGCTGCTGCGCGAGGCGCAGGCGATGGCCAAGGTCACGCATCCGCACGTGGTCACGGTCCACGAGGTCGGCACGTTCGAGGGCCAGGTGTTCATCGCGATGGAGTTCGTCGACGGCACGACGCTGCGACAGTGGCTCGAGCGCGGCCAGCGGAGCTGGACGGAGATCCGCGACGTGTTCGTCGCCGTGGGGCGCGGGCTCGCTGCGGCCCACGCCGCGGGCCTCGTGCACCGAGACTTCAAGCCCGACAACGTGATGATCGCCGAGGCCACGCCCACCTCGGCCCGCCGCGTCATCGTGCTCGACTTCGGGCTCGCCACGCAGCGCGGAACCGAGGAGTCGCTCGCCAGCGAGCCGCACGTCGTCGCGCACGCGCCCGGCGATCGCATGACCGAGACCGGTGCGGTGCTCGGCACGCCCGCGTACATGTCACCCGAGCAGCTGCGCAGCGCACGGGTCGACGCACGCGCGGACCAGTTCAGCTTCTGCGTCGCGCTGTTCGAGGCGGTGTACGGGCGGCGGCCGTTCGCCGGCGCCACGTTCAACGAGCTCGCCCTTGCCGTGGCCGCGGGCCGCATCGACGCGCCGGAGCACCGCGGCGACGTGCCGCCCGCGGTCTACCGCGCGATGCTGCGCGGGCTCGCCACCGATCCCGACGCGCGCTTTCCCGCGATGGATGGGCTGCTCGCGGAGCTCGAGCGCCAGCGCTGGAGCTCGCAGCGACGCATCGCGACGTTCCTCGGCGCAACCGTGGTGGTCGCGGCCGCCGTGTTCGCCGTGGATCGCCTCGCCGAGGATCCGGCGTGCGACGAGACGGCCGGCTTGCTGGCCCGCGCCTGGGACGACGGGCTGCGCCAGCGTGGTCGCGCCGCCTTCGTCGCGACCGAGAAGCCCTACGCGGCCGAAGCCTGGGGCACCGCCCTTCGCGTGCTCGACGAGCAGGCGCAAGCGTGGCAGTCGGTGCACGCCGAGGTCTGCGGCAGCGCACCGCCACCCGAGCCCGAGCGACTCGCACGCCTGCTCTGCCTCGAGTGGCGCGCGCAGGAGCTGGGCGCGCTCGCCGAGCTGTTCGCGCAGGCCGATGGCGACGTGGTCGATCGCGCGATCGAGGCCAGCGAGGATCTCACGCCCGCGCGCAGCTGCACGAGCGATCACGCGCTGCGCACTGCAGCGCGTACCCCCGACGATCCGGCGCTGCGTCGCGCGCTGTTCGACGCGCGCGGTCGGCTCGCGCAGGCCAAGGGGCTCGGTGACGCGGGCAAGCTCGACGCCGCGCTGGGCATCGTCGATCGCCTGCGCGAGGCCGAGATCACGCGCACGCATCCCCCGATCGTCGCGGAGATCGAGCTGCGACGTGGGCATCTGCGCCGTCAGGGCGGCGACCTCGTCGGCGCCGAGCAGTCGCTCGCGGCCGCGGTCTACGCGGGGCTGTCCGACGACGGTGACGACATCGCACTCGCGGCGGCGACCGAGCTGGTCTGGCTGTTGGGCAGCGATCGCAGCGCGTTCGACGGCGCACTGCCGTGGATGCGGATCGGCGAGGCGCTCGCCCACCGACTCGACGACGACGTCGCCGGCAGCGAGCTGCTCGTGGCCACCGGAGCGATGTTCGCCGCCGCGGGTCGCAACAACGAGGCCCGCACCGCCTACGAGCAGGCGATCGCGCGCGCCGAGAGCGGTGCGGGCCAGTCCTCGCTCGAGCCCTACCTGCGCTTCGCCGCGTTCGCGGTCGGACACGGCGAGCCCGCGCGTGCGCTCGAGACCGCCGAGTCCGCGCTGCACGTCGCGACCACGCGCTTCGGCGAGGAGCACCCGACGACGGCCTCCGTGTACGTCGCGCTCGCGGAGCTGGAGTGGACGCTCGGTCGCTACGCGGACGCGCGCGTGCACGCCGAGCGGGCGCTCGTGCTCGAGGAACGCGCGCGTGGCAGCGAGCACCCGGCCACCGCGCCACCTCTGCTCGTGCTCGCCCGCACCGCGTGGGCCGAGCACCGGCTCGACGACGCGCTCGCGGCCCTCGACCGCATCGACGTGGTGCGTGCGGGTGGACGGCTCGACGACGTCACGCTGGTCGGCGCGCTCACGCTGCGCGCGTGGCTGTCGACCCTCCGCGGCCGTCCCGGCGAGGCGGATGCCACCATCGATCGCGCGCTCGCGGTCGCTCGTCGGCGCGGCGGCAGTCACCCGCTGCACTGGTGGCCGCTGGCTGCGCGGGCGGAGGTGCGGCTCGCCACCGATCGCCCCGCGGAGGCCCTGCGCGCGCTCGAGCAGGCCCGCGCGTCGCTCGGTGCGAGCGTCGGCGACGAGGATCCGCTGCGGCAGTTCCTCGCGGTCGCCGTCGCACGGGCGCTCCTCGCCCAGGGCGAGCGCGCACGGGCGCTCGGCGTGCTCGACCGCGCCGACGCGACGCTGCGCGCGTGCTGCGAGGGTCACATGCTGTTCGAGCAGATCGCCGCGGCGCGCGCGAGCACACGCTGACGCTCACGCGTCCGCGAGCGCGCCCTTGACGATGTCGACCGCGGCGCCGACCGGGATCCGCACCTGCTTGCGATCGTCGCGCTGGCGCAGGGTGACCGTGCCGTCCTCCATCGTCTGCGTGTCGACGGTGAGCGCGTAGGGCGTGCCGACTTCGTCGTGCCGTGCGTAGCGGCGACCGATCGACTGCTGCTCGTCGTACTTCGCGTTGATGCCGGCGGCGAAGAACCGCTCGACGATGTCGCGCGCGACTTCGGGCATGCCGTCGCGCTTCACGAGCGGCAGCACCGCGGCCTTGATGGGGGCGAGCCGCGGGTGCAGGCGCAGCACCGTGCGCGCGCCCTTGCCCTCGCTGTCGGCGGGCTCCTCGTCGTACGCGTCGCACAGCACCGCGAGCACGCCGCGCGTCGCACCAGCGGCCGGCTCGATCACGTGCGGGATGTAGTGCCAGCCGGTCTTGCCGGTCGCGGGATCGGTCGCCTCGGGATCGAAGTAGGTGAGCTTCTTGCCCGAGGCCTTGCCGTGCGCGCCGAGATCGTAGTCGGTGCGGCTCGCGATGCCCTCGAGCTCGTCCCAGCCCCAGGGGAAGTTGTAGTCGACGTCGAAGCAGCCGTCGCTGTAGTGCGCGAGCTCGTCGGCGCCGTGCTTGCGCAGCTTGAGGTTCTCCTCGCGCAGCCCCATGCGCGTCCACCAGCGCACGCGCTCCTCTTTCCAGTACTCCAGCCACTTCGGGCCCTCGCCGGGCACCACGAAGTACTCCATCTCCATCTGCTCGAACTCGCAGCTGCGGAACGTGAACTTCTCGACCTTGACCTCGTTGCGGAAGCTCTTGCCCATCTGCGCGATGCCGAACGGCACCTTGAGGCCCATGCTCTGCTGCACGTTGAGGAAGTTGACGAACATCGCCTGCGCGGTCTCGGGGCGCAGATACACCGAGCTCTCGGCGAGCGAGGCCTCGACGCGCGCGCGCAGGGTGCTGGCATCGACGCCCTCGGCCATCGCCGCGCGTGCGACCTCGAGCAGGTCGCCGACCGGATCGACCGGCCCCAGGCTGGTGCGGAACATCAGGTTGAACTGGCGCTCGTCGCTGAGGAACGGCGAGCCGCAGTTCGGACACACGTAGCCGCGCTCGGTGGCGGTCGCGCCGAGCAGCGTCTTGCCATCGCGGCGCAGCGAGACCCCGAGGGTCTTCTCGGCGCGCTCCACCGCCGCCTTCGCGCGCTCCTTGTCGGCGAGCTCGATCGGCGCGGCGCTGCCGGGCTCGGCGCGCGGGGCCTTGTCGGCCCGGAAGCGCTCGCCACAGACCTTGCAGTCGACGAGTGGGTCGGAGAAGTTGGCGAGGTGCCCGCTCGCCTGCCACACGCGCGGGTGCATGATGATCGAGGCGTCGATACCGACGATGTCCTCGCGCATGTGCACCATCGCGCGCCACCACTCGGACATCAGGTTGCGCTTCAGCTCGGCGCCCATCGGACCGTAGTCGTAGGCGCTGCGCAGACCGCCGTAGATCTCCGAGCTCTGGAAAACGAAGCCGCGTCGCTTGCACAGCGAAACGATCTTCTGCAGCTTGTCTTCCTCCGTGCCCGGCGTCTCTGCTTGCGACATCGCTGCGGTTGATAGCACGAAAACCGCGCCGGAACGGGCAGGCGCGGCCGCCCGCGGTTGTCGTGGCCGCGCGAGGGTGGTATGGCGGCCTCTCGTGCTGGATGCCGTCGCTACCGTGCTCGCCGCGCTCGACGCCCGCGTCGACGCGTCCACGTCGAGCTGGCTGCGCGAGCAAGTGGCCGGCAGCGAGCGGGGCGGCACCGTCGCGCTCCGCACCGCGATCGCCCGCAGCGCTCGGCGCTTCGACGAGGCGCCGCTCGGGCTCGACGAGCCCGACGCCTTCGCGTGGACGGTGCGCGACGGCGCGCGGGCGGTGCTGCTGCTCTCGGCGCTCGCTGCTCGCGATCCGGCCGAGCACGTCGCGCTCGTCGACGTCCTGCTGCGCACCGGCGATCTCGGCGAGCAGGTGAGCTTGCTGCGCGTGCTGGCGCGCCTGCCCGGGCCCGAGCGCTTCGTCGGGCTCGCGATCGAGGCCGCGCGCACCAACACGTTGGCGGTGTTCGCCGCGCTCGCGAACGACAACCCCTACCCCGCGCGTCACCTGCCCGCGCCCGCGCTGCGCCAGCTCGTGCTGAAGACGATCTTCGTCGGCCTGCCGGTCGGTCGCATCGTCGAGCTGGCCGCCCGCATCGACGACGAGCTCCTGCGCATGGTCGACGACTACGCGGCCGAGCGCCGCGCAGCCGGACGCGAAGTACCCGAGGGCGTCGCCCGCGTACACCTGCTCGCCCAGGAGCGCAGATGAAGCTGTTCGATCCCCACATCCACATGACCTCGCGCACCACCGACGACTACCAGGCGATGGCTGCGGCCGGCATCGCGGCGATCGTCGAGCCCGCGTTCTGGGTCGGGCAGCCGCGCACGCACGTCGGCACGTTCGAGGACTACTTCCTCTCGCTGCTCGGCTGGGAACGCTTCCGTGCGCGGCAGTTCGGCATCCAGCACTACTGCACGATCGGGCTGAACCCCAAGGAGGCGAACAACGCCGCCCTCGCGCCCGGTGTGCTCGAGCTGATGCCGCTCTACCTCGAGAAGGAGGGCGTGGTCGCGGTCGGCGAGATCGGCTTCGACGACCAGACCGACGCCGAGATGGACTGCTTCGTCGCGCAGCTCGAGCTCGCGCGCGAGCACGGGCTGCCGGTGCTCATCCACACCCCGCACCGCGACAAGAAGCGCGGCACCTTGCTGACGCTCGAGGCGCTGCGCAAGCACGGGTTCCCGATGGAGCTCGCGCTCGTCGATCACAACACCGAAGAGACGCTGCCGCACGTGCTCGAGGCGGGTGCGTGGGCCGGGCACTCGATCTATCCCGAGACGAAGATGGACGAGCACCGCATGGTCGCGCTCGTGCAGCGTTACGGCAGCACGAAGATCATCGTGAACAGCGCGGCCGACTGGGGCGTCTCCGATCCGCTCAAGGTGCCGAAGACCGCGGCTGCGATGGCCGCGGCCGGCATCGACGATGCCACGATCGCCGAGATCTGCTGGAACAATCCGGTACGGTTCTTCGCGCAGAGCGGGCGGCTCGCCGAGGTCGAGACGCGCGCGAGCGTCGACCAGCGCGAGCTGTTCGAGGGCAACTCGGTGCTGCGCGGACAGACCCCGCGCGTCGAGGACTGAGCGATGCGGCGCACGCTCGTGCTCGACGTCGTCGGGCTCACGCCCGCGATGATCGGCCCGGCCATGCCGCGACTGCGTGCGTTCGCCGAGCGCGGCCGGGTGGCGCCGCTCTCCACGATCACGCCCGCGGTCACCTGCTCGGTGCAGGCGACGATGCTCACCGGTCGGCTTCCGCGCGAGCACGGCATCGTCGCGAACGGCTGGTACTTCCGCGACCTCGCGCAGGTGTGGCTGTGGCGACAGAGCCATCGGCTCGTCGCCGGCGACAAGCTGTGGGACGAAGCGCGGCGCCGCGACGATCGCTTCACCGTCGCGCAGCTGTTCTGGTGGTACAACATGTACGCGGCCGTCGATCAGGCGGTCACGCCCCGGCCGATCTATCGCGCCGACGGCCGCAAGCTGCCCGACATCCACACCACGCCGATCGAGCTGCGCGACGAGCTGGTGCGCGAGCTGGGGCCGTTCCCGCTGTTCGACTTCTGGGGCCCGCGCGCCGGCATCCCGTCGTCGCGCTGGATCGGCCGCTGCGCCGCCCACGTGTGGCGCACGCGGCAGCCCACGCTCTCGCTCGTGTACCTGCCGCACCTCGACTACGACCTGCAGCGCTTCGGGCCCGACGACCCGCGCATCGCGAAGGCGCTCGGCGAGATCGACGAGGTCGCCGGCGAGCTGATCGAGCAAGCCGAGCGCGACGAGGCCCGGGTCGTCGTGCTCTCGGAGTACGGCATCACGAAGGTGAGCGGGCCGATCCACATCAACCGCGCGCTGCGGCGCGTGGGCCTCGTCGCGTTCCGCGACGAGCTCGGCGAGGAGCACCTCGACGCCGGCGCGTCGGCTGCGTTCGCGGTCGCCGACCACCAGCTCGCCCACGTCTACGTGCGGGAGCCCGGACGCGTCGCCGAGGTGAAGGCGCTGCTCGAGCGCGAGGACGGCATCGAGGCCGTGCTCGACGACGACGGCAAGCGCGGCGTCGGGCTCGATCATCCGCGCTCCGGCGAGCTCGTGTGCATCGCGAAGGCGGATCGCTGGTTCACCTACTACTGGTGGCTCGACGACCGGAAGTCGCCGGACTACGCCCGCACCGTCGACATCCACAGCAAGCCCGGCTACGACCCGTGCGAGCTGTTCGTCGACCCGCTGATCCCGCTGCCCAAGCTGTTCGTGGCCGGTCGGCTGCTGCGCAGCAAGGTGCTGAACCTGCGCACGCTGATGGACGTCGTGCCGCTCGATGCGTCGCTCGTGAAGGGCAGCCACGGTCGGCCCACGGATCGCGAGGACGACGGTCCGGTCATCGTCAGCAATGCGCCCGCGCTGCTCGGCGACGGCCCGCTCGCGGCCACCGACGTGCGCCGCGTCGTGCTCGATCACTTGTTCGAGTGATCGAGCGCTGCCCGCAGATCCGCGGCGAGCCGCTCCACGACTGCGCTCGGGGCCTGGGCGACCAGCACGGTCGTCGTCGCGCCGGCCTGGGCGGACAGCCGCGCCATGCCGCGCCAGCGTCCGCCGTAGTGGTGGACGTCGAGCACGACGCGCTCGCCGGCGCGCGCTTCCACGACGCGCTCGCGCCCGCGGATCCACGCCCGGGTGCGACGGACGGCGATGCGCCCGCGGCTCGCCACCAGATCGATGCGACCGCCGAGCGCCAAGAGCGGGACCGTCACGAGCGCGAACGCGATCGGGAGCATGGCGACGAAGAACCCGCTCGCGTCGTCGTCGTGGTGCAGCTCGAGCTGCCCGCGATCTGCGAGCATCCGCTGCAGTGCCGCCCGCGTGGGCTCGCCGGCCGCGGACACCTGCAACGGCGGCTCGCCGACCGGCGTGACCTCGAGCTGCAGGCGCGTGGAGGCACGACGACCGCCGCTGCCGATGCGCTGCACCTCGATCGTCGCGCCGTCCAACAGGAAGGTGCGCGGTGGTGGATCACTGCCCCAGCTCCGCGAGGCGACCTCGCAGTGGACGTTCGCACCTGGCTCGGTGCGCCGGCAGTCCAGCGTGTGCACGGGATCGAACACCCGCAGCAACACGATGATCGGCACGCAGGTGGCGAGCGGAATGCCGAAGAAGATCGCGAGCCGCTTGGGCCACGAGTACGGGGTGTAGCTGCGCACGAGCTCGTCCATGGCTCACCGATAGACCGTCGCCGCGCGTCCGATCGCGTCCGCGATCGCCACCGGCAGCTCGTGCTCCGACCACAGCTCGCACTCGTGGGCGAGCTGGAGCTCGCCGGGCTGGATGCGGGCGACGGGAATCTCCGCGCCGCCGATCGTCAGCGACAGCATCGCCCCGGTCCAGCGCAGGCGCTCGATCCCGATGCGCTGGCCGATCGTCTCCGCGCGCCCCTCGGCGAGACGCGCGTCGATCAGCGGCCCGCGGAGCGCGAGCCACGACGACGCATCGCACTCGAGCACGAGCAGCTTGGCTTCGCCGTCGACGATGCTCGCCCAGGCGCGGGTCGCCGTGCACACGAGCGTCTCGATCTCCACGCGGGGCCGCCCGCCCACCTCGAGCTCGCGGGTGACGGCGGCCGCGAGCGCACGACGATCGATCGCGGGCGCGATGCGGCGCGCCGGATCGAGCAGCGAGCGCAACGACAGCCAGGCGACCGTGCCCACGCCCGCGATGGCGACGACCCCGACGGGTCCGAGCGGCGCGGGTGCGTCGAACCATCGCCCGAGTGCGAAGTTCGCCAGCGTGGCCACCAGCGACAGCGCCGCGAGCACGCCGAACGACACCCCCGTCTCTCCGGCGCCGAGCTGCAGCGAGACGAAGCGCGGGATGTCCGTCGCCAGCATCCGCTGCTGACGTCGCGCGGGGAGGCGCCGCAGGGTGCGCTGGATCGACACCGCGCCGTAGCTTAGCGGATCATGTCCCGGCGACACGTCGCTGCAGCGCGAGCGTGAGCCCGAAGCCCGCCACGGCCACGAGCGCGAGGCCGTGGTGGCCGCGGGACGCGATCGCGGCGGCGTCGAGCAAGGCGATGCCGGCGATCAACGACACCACGGCCGCACGGGTCGCGGCCGGCGTCCCGACCCTGGCCAGCCCGATCGCGCGCACGATCCAGACCGCCAGCGCGAGCACGAGCACCCACGTGTGCAGCGACGTGCCCGCGTGCCACAGGGTCCAGGCCACGGGCGCGAACAACGTCGCGAGCGGCCAGGCCTTGCCCACGGCGGAGCGATTCTCGAAGCCGGCGACGTAGGTCAGCCCGAGCACGTAGGCCGCGAGCAAGAGCCCACCTTGCCACGCGTCGCCGAGCCCGCTCGCCGCGAAGCTTGCCGCGATCGCGTACACGCCCATGCGGCAGAGGCCCATGATCGCCGGCGCGAACGCGTTGCCCTTGTGGTTGCGGTCGTAGTAGACGACGAGCGCGGCAGTGATGCCGGCGGCGAAGAGCGGCCGCAGGCTCGCACCGTTGCGCAACGTCAGGCCCGCGACCGCCGCGATCGCGACCCCGAACGCGAGCAGCCCGTACCCCCAGCGCGAAGCCGTCTCGCGCGAGATCTGGCCGGCCGGGATCGGACGCTCGGGGCGCTCGCGCGCGTCGATCTCCGCGTCGTAGACGTCGTTGAGCACCATGCCGCCGACGTACAGCGCCGCCGCGGCGAACCAGAGCGCGAGCACGAGCCGAACGCTCGGCGTCGCGCCGGCGAGCACGAGGCCCGCGAGCACGTTCGTGCAGACGGTCGGCAGGTTCGACACGCGGCCGAGCCGCAGGAGCAGCGCGATCGTCATGCGCCGCAGCGTGCCGCGGAACCGCGACGCGCCGCAACCCTCACCCGCCGCCGCTCGTGCCGTCGCCCGTGCTGCTCTCGCCGCCCGCGCACACCGCCTCGGCGGCACTGCGCTCGTCCGGGCACGCCATCGACGGATCTTCGAGCACACCGCACGAAGCTCCGCTCATGCAGGCGAAGTACTCCTCGTACGCCGCTTCGCACGTGCCACCTTGGTTCGTCGCCGCGCCGAGCTGCGCGGAACAGTCGCCGTAGGCGTTCGCGGCCGCGAAGTCGGAGGCACCGCTGCAATCGACGAGGTGATCGACGTAGGCCTGACACAGCTCGGGCGCCTCGGCGGTCGGCGCGTCCGACTCGGCATCGGTGGTCTCGGCCGGCGCGTCGTCGCCGTGCGGCGTGTCGTCGTCATCGCTCGCACACGCACCGAGCACGAACACGAACACGAAGAGCGACATCCAGCGCGATCGATCCACGATCCGAGGCTAGCACGGGTCGAGCCGTGCGCCCGTCCACTGCAGCTCGCGGGCGATCGCCTGCTCGACGGCGACCGCACGATGCTCGGGCGGCAACACGTCCCACGTGTACGTCTCGACCTCGAGCTGATCGGTTGCGTCACGACGACACACCTCGGCCAGCAGCTCGACCAGAAACGGTTGCGTGCTGCGGAACACGCCGAGCTCGGCCATGAACACGGGCACGTGGAAGTGCACGCGCCAGAGCTCGCCGGCGTCGCCACGATCGAAGGCGGCGAAGGCCTGCGGCAGATCGACGTGGCGGGTGAGGCCGGACGGGCCGCGCACCACCGTCTGGTGCAGGTAGATCGCGTCGTCGTAGCGGCGCAGCTCCGCGATCGCTGCCGGCGTGGGCACCAGCTCGAGCCCGGCCGTGACCTGCACCTTCGCGATGCGGATGCCCGCGCCCTGCAGTGCGGCGACACAGCCGCGCGCATCCTCGAACTCGACCGCGGCGTGACACGCATCGAGGCACACGCCGAGGTGGCGGTGCAGGGCCTGCTCGGCGGCCGCACGCGTCGCACCGCTGCGTCGCACGAACGCCTCGATCGCGCTCTGGGAGTGCAGGTGCGCCGCGAAGAACGCGAGCGTCTGCTCGACGGTCTCCAGCAGACATGCGGGCTCGGGCTCGAGCGCGAGCGCGATGCTCGGGCCACCGGCCTCGTGGCGTTGCCAGAGCTCGACCGCTAGCTCGACGAGCGCATCGGCGATCCGCTCGCGATCGCCGGCGCCGAGCTCGGGCGCGAACCCGCCGGGCACCGTGCTGATCGACGGCGCAGCGTCGTGCGGCGCGAGCACGGTGAGTAGGTCGATCAGATCGCGCGTGTAGGCGAGCCGGGCCGACTCGCGCCAGTCGGGCCGATACACCGCCGCCTTGACCGGCGCGCCGTGGAAGCGTCCGTAGGGGAAGCCGTTCAGCGTGAACACGTGCGCGCCGGCGGTCGCGAGCGCCTCGAGCAGGCGCGCGCGTGCGTCGGGCTCGCGCAGCTCGCTGGCCGCGAGCGCGGACACGCGCAGCCCGATCGGCAACACGCCATCGGGCACGACGAGCCTCCGCACCCCGGCGACGTGGCGCTCGATCGCGAGCACGAGCTCGTCGGCGCGCTCACCCGGATGGATGTTCGTGCAGTAGCCGAGCTGCCGCGCCGCGCTCACGCGCCCGCCTGACGCGCGAGCCACTCGATCGCCGCCGCGATGTGCTGCTCGTCCATCGCGTGCACCTCGACGCCCCGACCGAGCTCGGCGAGCAGCGTCACCGTGAGCTCGCCGCCCAGGTGCTCGCGGAACTCGTCGAGCCCGCGCAGCACCGCGAGCCGGCCGCTCGCATCGACCCGCGCGAGCGCCTCGTGCCAGCGCGGCAGGCCGACCGCCGCGAGCACGCGCTGCACTGCGTCGCCGGCCGACTCCGCGAGCCGTCCGGTGGTCACCGCGTAGCGGGTGTCGAGCGCGATGCCGATCGCGACCGCCTCGCCGTGGCGCAGCGCACCGTCGGTCATCGACTCGAGCTCGTGGGCGGCCCAGTGCCCGAAGTCGAGCGGGCGCGCGGTGCCGTTCTCGAACGGATCGCCGCCCTGGCGGATGTGCGCGAGGTGCAGCTCGGCACAGCGTCGCACCATGATCTCGATCGCGTTCGACTCGCCTTCCGCGAGGGCAGCCGCGTTGCCGTCGAGCCACGCGAAGAAGCCGGCGTCGCGGATCGCGGCCACCTTGATCGCCTCGGCGATGCCGGCCGTGCGGTCGCGGGCCGAGAGCGTCTCGAGCAGGTCGAGATCGTCGACGACGGCCCACGGCGCGGCGAACGTGCCGAGGAAGTTCTTCACCCCGAACGCGTTCACGCCGTTCTTCACGCCGATGCCGGCGTCGTTCTGTGCGAGCACGGTGCTCGGCATCCGGACGAGCCGCAGCCCGCGGTGCACGGTGGCCGCCGCGTAGCCGACGACGTCGAGCACCGCGCCGCCGCCGATCGCGAGCACGGTCTCGTGGCGATCGAGGTGATCGTCGCGCATGCGTGCGTGCAGCTGCGCGAGCAGCTCGGGGGCCTGCTTCGCGGCCTCGCCGCCGGGGATCACGAGCGCGGGCCCGCTCCACGCCAGCCGCTCGGCATGCGCGACGGCGTAGGCGTCGAGCCGTGCGAGCAGCTCGGGCCAGGCCCGGACCACGCCGTCGTCGACGACGACGAGCACGCGATGGCGGTGCTCGGGACGCGCACGCGCGATGGCCCACACGAGCGCGGTGTTGCTCTGCGCCAGCGCATCGCGCGTGAACACGACCGGGTAGCTGCACGCGATCGTGAAGCGCTGCTCCACACGATCGGTCGGGGCCACGAGCGTCACCTCGGCCCAGCATAGAAACCGGCCCGACCGCCGGCAATCCGAGCTATCGTGCGCACCCGGACCGCCCACGATGCCCCAGCTCGACGATGCGCTCCAAGCCTGGCTCGTTCGATTCCTCGCCGACCACGCGGGCGCCGCCGGCACCGTGCACGTGCGCCGCGGCGAGCAGCTCGAGATCGCGGCGGCGGTGAACATCCCGCCGAAGGTCGTGGAGGTCACCGCCACGATCCCGCGCGGACGCGGCATGGCCGGGCTCGCCTGGGAACGCGATGCGCCGGTGTCGACCTGCAACCTCGCGACCGACACCACCGGCGACGTGCGGCCCGGCGCGAAGGCGGTCGACGCTCGCGCTGCGGCGGCGCTACCCGTGCACGGCGAACACGGCGAGGTGATCGCGGTCGTCGGCATCGCGTGGCCGGACGAGCGCGACGTCGACGACGCTGCGCTCGCCGAGCTCGCGCGCGCGGCCACCGATCTCCCGCTCTGACCTCACTCGACGAGCCAGGAGATCGCGACGGCCTCGTCGACGAACGCGCGCACGTGTGCGCGTCTCGATACCGCGTCCATGTTGGCGCGCACCGCCTTGAGCTCCGAGCGCAGCAGGATGGCGACGCGCTCGAGCGTCACCGCCCACGCGAACATCGCGTCGCGCACGGCATCGTCGGGCGCGTCCGTGTCGCGGTTGTCGAACAGCACGCGACGGGTGCCGTGCTGCACGCACGCCTGCTCGATGAGCCGCTGCAGCGCGCGCGCCTCCCCCAGGTCGGCGAGCCGCCCCTTCTGCACGCACCGCAACCATCCGCGTTGCGGCTCGACCGTCGTCGACTGGCCGCTCACTGCCCGAGAGTGCCGGATTCCCCGCCGGCTGTGGCGATCCTCGCCCCGTGCGCCCGGCGTGCCCGGTGCGACGGGTGACCCCGACCCACCGGGCACGCCGGGCAGCGCACTTCCCCGGCTTCCTCAGGTGCCGACACCCGCGCGGGTGTCGACGACTCCACATCATCCTCGCACCCGCACGAGATCGGAAGACGGCTGCGAGGTGACGACGCGGTGTCGGAGCACGAAACCCGTCCGGATCGACACCGAGCCGCGAGCGATCTCCGTGCACCCGGAGATCTCGCGGCGATTGATCGTGCGATCAGTTGGGCTGGAAGGCATCGACCGCGCTGGCGTGGCTACGCTTGATCGTCTCGAGCTCGCGCGCCGGCATCGGGTCGGCCGCCTTCATCGCACCCGAGACGCCCATGTCGAGTCGCGCGTGGGCCTCCATGCGTCGCAGCTCGGCGGCCTGTCGCTTGGCGGCCGCGGCCAGCGTCTTGCGCAGACGTGCGAGCTCTTCGACGTGGGCCCGCAGCTCGAGATCGTCGAGCAGCTTCGCGGCGCGCTTCGCCTGCGCCAGCGCGTCGTCGAGCACCGCGACCGCTCCGACGAAGTCGCCGCCACGCGAGCGTGCGACCGCATCGAGGGTCGCGGCGGCGGCCCGCGCCCGCGCGCCACCACGCTCGAGCTCGCGGTCGCGCTCGCCCGCCTCCGTCGCGTTCTTGCTCGACGGCAGCGACAGGAACGCCTCGCACTGCAGGCGCCCAGCGGAGACGGTGCGCTCGTCGTAGTCGAGCTGCACGTCGAGCAGCTCCACGGTCGCGCCCTCGCGGTGCCCGGTCGTGTCGAGCTCGACGTAGAGCTCGAGCGACTGCCCTTCGGACAGATCCGACAGCGTGATCGCACCGTTCACGCTGCCGGGCGGGAGCTCGGCCCGGCCCACGATGCCGCGCAGCCGCACGCCGGGCCCCGCCCGCAGGCTCAGCACCACGTTGCCGGCGATGGCCTGATCCATGCGCAGCAGCTCGTCGGTGAACGCCGCCGCGATGCGCTCGTCGCCGGCGATGCGGTGGAAACGTCCGCCCGTGCGGCGCGCGAGCTCGGCGAGCAGCGTCTCGTCGTACTCGAGCCCGAAGCCCAGCGCCGTGATCGCCGAGCCCTGCACCCGCGCGCTCTCGGCGAGCGTCGGGATCGCGGTGGCATCGTTGGGCACGCCGTCGGACAGCAGCACGATCCGGCGGGCGCGCGCGACGTCGTGCACGCTCGCGAGCTGCGTCAGCGCGAGCTGCAGACCGGCGGCGAGATCGGTGGTCCCCCGCGCCTGCATCCCGAGCATGCTCGCCCGCGCGGCCGCGCGCGACTTCGGGTCGAGCACCACCGTGGGCACGAGCAGCTCCGCCTTGGAGTCGAAGGTGACGACGGTGAGACGGTCGCCCTTGCGCAGCCCCTCGAGCAGCGCGAGCGCAGCGTTGCGCGCGTCCTCGATCGGCGCGCCTTCCATCGATCCCGAGGTATCGACGACCAGCGCGACGTCGAGCGGAGGGCGTTCGCTGCGATCGATCTTGCCGGCGGCGACCCGCAGTCGCGCGAGCACACGATCGGGCTTCTCGGCCAGCAACGCCCGGCGATCGAGGGTCGCGGCCAGCTCGACGAGCCGCGGCGGCTCCCCGGCGACGACGGGCGTCGGCGTCGGCGTCGGCGTGATCGGCTTGCTGGCGGTCCCCGGCACCACCGTCGGGGCGACCGCGGCACCGCGACAGGCGGGCGCCAGCGCGGCCCCGAGCAAGAGCGAGCACACCCGTCGACGCGGCAGGACCAATGGCATCGGGCCTTTCACGCACGGCCACGCGGTTCGGCCTGCGCGTGGCGTCGTGCCCGGCGCGATCGATCGAAGCAGGGCCCTAGTGCCGCGACCGCCGTGTTCGGCTAGGCTCCGCCGGACGTGGGCCCCTCGCGCAGCCGCTGGCTGAAGTTCGCCGTCGGGCTCGCGCTACTCGGTGTCGTCGTCGCGCTCCTGCTGAGCGACGTCCACCGCTCGCTGTCGCCCTCCGGGATCCGCGAGTGGCTGCTGTCGTCGGAGCCCTGGGGACCGCTGCTGTTCCTGCTCGCGTTCGCGCTGCTGCAGCCGTTCGGGCTGTCGGCCCACGTGTTCATCGTCGGCGCGAGCCTCGTGTGGCCGCCCTTCGTCGCGATGGCGCTGTCGCTCGCGGGCGCGCTGCTCGCGAGCACGTTCGCGTTCTGGTTCGCGCGCTGGATGGGTCGCGAGTGGGTGCAGTCGAAGCTGCCCGCGCGGCTGCACCGCTGGGACGAGCGGCTCGCCACGCGGGGCTTCCGCACCGTGCTGGTGATGCGGTTGCTGCTGTTCACGTTCGGGCCGATGCAGCTCATGCTCGGCGTCTCGAAGGTGCGGTTCGTGCCGTTCCTGGTCGCGAGCGCGCTCGGCATGCTGCCGATCATCGCGCTGGAGAGCTTCGTCGGCGCCGGGCTCGTCGAGTGGCTGCTCGCCCCGTAGGCGCGTCAGCTCCCCACGCGATCGAGGCGCTCCTCGCCGGCGAGCTGCCGGGCGACGAGCCGCGCGTAGGTGCCGGCCTTCGCCAGCAGCTGCTCGTGCGTGCCCTCTTCGACCACGCGGCCCGCGTCGAGCACGACGATGCGGTCGCAGTTGCGGATCGTGCTGAGCCGATGCGCGACGACGAGCGTGGTGCGGCCGTGCTGCAGCCGCTCGATCGCGTCCTGCACGAGCGACTCGCTCTCGGCATCGAGCGCGCTCGTGGCCTCGTCGAGGATGAGCACCCGGGGGTCGCGGAGGATCGCGCGCGCGATCGATACGCGCTGACGCTGCCCGCCCGAGAGCTGCACGCCACGCTCGCCCACGGTCGTCGCGTAGCCGTCGGGGAAGCCCTTGATGAAGCCGTCGGCGTTGGCGAGCACCGCGGCGCGCTCGACCTCGGCATCGGTGGCGTCGAGCCGGCCGTAGCGGATGTTCTCGCGGATCGTGCCCGAGAACAGCACCGGCTCCTGCGACACGACCGCCATCGCTTCGCGCAGCTGCTCGACCCGCAGCGTGCGCAGGTCGTGGCCGTCGAGCCGCACCTCGCCCGTCTTCGGGTCGTAGAAGCGCAGCACGAGCCGCGTCACGGTGGTCTTGCCCGAGCCGCTCGCGCCGACGAGCGCGCACGACTGTCCGGCGGGCACGCGCAGATCGAAGCCCGACAGCACGTCGGTGTCGCGGCCGTCGTAGGCGAACGAGACCCCGACCAGCTCGATGTCGCCGCGCACCTCGTCGAGCTCGACCGGGGTCGCGGGATCGGCGATGTCGGGCGCATCGTCGAGGATCTCGAAGATGCGCGCAGTCGCACCGATCGTCGACTGGATCGACCCCCAGAGCTCGGCCATCGCACCGACCGCGCCGGCGACCAGCATCGTGTAGAGCATGAATTCGGTGAGGTCGCCGGGCGTGATGTCCCCGGCGACGACCATGCGACCGCCGAGCCAGAAGATCGCCGCGATCGCGGTGAACGCCACGAAGCTCGACACCGACCAGAACCACGAGCGCGCGAGCGCCTGTTGGATGAAGAGCCCGAACGTGCGCGAGACCCCGCCTTGGTACTGCGCGCCCTCGTGCGCCTCGCGGGTGAACGCCTGCACGGTGTCGATGCCGGCGATGCGCTCCTGCGCCTCGCCGCTCACCTTCGCGAGCTCGTCCTGGGTCTGCCGCGCGAGCGAGCGGATCTTGCGGCCCCAGAAGCGCGCCGCGACGACCATCGGCGGGATCACGGCCAGCATCACCATCGTGAGGAACGGGTTCGTCCACACCAGGATGATGATGCCGCCGAGCAACGTGAAGCCGTTGCGCAGCGCCATGCTGAGATCGGTACCGATCGTGTTCTGCACGCGCGCGACGTCGTCGGACAGGCGCGAGAGCAGCTCGCCCGTGCGCTTGCGGCGGAAGAAGCCGAGCGGCATCACGAGCAGGTGGCGGTAGACGATGACGCGCAGGTCGGCGACGACGCGCTCGCCCACCCAGCTCATGAGGTAGTGGCGGAAGAACACGAACACCGCCTGCAGCAGGAACACGAGCAGCAGGATCGTCGTGCTGGTGTCGAGGCTGTCGAGGCTCTTGTCGGAGAACGCGGCATCGATCACGTCGCCGAAGTACGCGGGGTACAGCAACCCGAGCCCGGAGGCGATCGCGAGCGAGCCGAGCGCGAGGCCGAGCCGGCGGCGGTACGGCCATGCGAGCGCGAACACGCGCCGCAGGCGCTGCCAGGCGCCGATCCGTTGCTCGACGTGCCCAGCTGTGTCGTCGTTGCCCACCGTAGCGAACCCTACGGTAGCACGCGCAGCGGTGTTACCGACGAGACGGGTGGTGGCGAGCAGGGCCGTTTGCTATGGTCCGCGCCGTGCAACGCACCCTGGTGGGTTTCGAGGCCAGCTATCGCCGTCATCTCGCCGCCGAACAGCGGCGTGCCGTGCTCGACGCGCTGGCCCAGTCGTTCGACGACGAGTCGACCGTCGGCCAGATCGTCGATGCCGCGACCGCGCTCGGTTACACGGGGCTCGGTGACCTTTCGCTCGCCGATCTCGCCGACGCGCTGCTCAGCGATGCGCGCGCGAGCCATGCCGGCGCGAGCGAGGCGGCGGTCGCTGCGGCCGACGACGAGGACGACGACGCCGAGGCCGACGCGGACGACGACGACGATGCCGACGCCGAGGCGGACGACGACGACGACGCCGAGGAAGAAGAGGAAGAAGCGGAGGCCGCTCCGAAGGCGCGGGGCCGCGGTCGTGCCGTCGCGACGAAGAAGACCGCCGCGAAGGGCAAGGCTGCGAAGCCGGTCGCGGCGGCGAAGCCGGCACCTGCCGCGAAGCCGGCCGCGAAGGGCAAGGCCGCGAAGATCTCGCTCGACGATCGCATGAGCCTGCCCGAGGCCGCGGCGGTGCTGCTACCGCTCGTGCGCTCGCTCGGCCAGGCGACGATGCAGCAGCTCGAGGCCCAGACTGCCGGTGCCGGCCGCCGGAAGCTGCGCTTCCACATCGGCCAGCTCGTGCGCAACGGCCACCTCGAGCGCCACGGCATGGGCCGCGGCACCTACTACACGGCGCGCGAAGGCTGAGCTCTCACTGCGGCTCGCAGTGCAGCTGCCCGCTCGCGGGCAGCGTGAGCGCGTGGAAGTCGAGCGAGCCGAGCGTGAGCACGTCGTTGCCGGAAACGGCCGCGAGCGGGGCCATGATCCCGTTCATGTCGTGCAGCTCGGTGACGACCTCGCTCGCCGGCACCACTTGGGCGGGATCCAGCAGCACGAACTGCAGGTCGTAGTCGGTGATGCAGCCGCCGCAGATCCAGATGATCGAGCCCGTGGTCCACGTGACGCCGATGCGGTCGCCCAGCTCGACGAAGCTCGGCCACAGGTTGTTCTTGCCCTCGACGGGCGCCTGCAACAGGTGGCTGTCGCCGTCGCCGTTCTCGTCGAGGATCGCGATGCGCACGACCACCGCGCCGGTCATCTGCTCGTAGTCGATCTGGCCCTCGGTGAACGCGAGCCAGTACTGCTCGCCGACCTTCACGAAGCTCCGCCGCGGTTGCGCGCTCAGCTCGGAGGTCCAGCCCTCGTCAGCCGCACGGGAGACCCGCTTCGCCGCGCCACGCGGATGGCCGTCGGGATCGAGCGCGATGAACGAGACCTCGCGCCCGTCGATGGGCTCGCCGTGCGCGTAGGCCACCAGGAATCCGCCGTCCGAGGCCCGCACCGCACTGGCCGACACCACGCCGTACGCATCGCCGACGTCCGCGACGTCGATGGCGTCGCCGACGACGGAGCCCTGCTCGTCCAGCAACGCGAAGCGGAGCTGCGTGGCGCCGCTCGCCTCGCCCGCGCCGTAGAGCAGCCCGTAGCCGCCACCGTTCCCGGGTACGAGCGCGGCCGCGCGCATGTAGCCGCCGGACACGACGTCCTTCGGCGCGATGACCTCGGAGGGTGTCGTGTCCGCGCGCGCGAATCGAAACGTCTCCTCGGCGAAGCCGTTCGTGCGCGTCCAGACCGCAGCGATCGTGCCACCCGTCGCCGACGTCAGCGGCTGGATGAAGCTGAGGTTCTTCGCGAACGCATCGAGCTCGAGCACGGTGCCGAGGCTGCCATCGAGCTCGACGCGCACGAGCTCGAGCGTCTGCGACGAGCGCAGCCCCACGAAGGCACCGGCATCGACCTCGAGCCCTTCCCAGCGCGACGACGTGGCCCCCGGCGCCTGCGCCATCGCGCGGACCTCGGTGCAGACGTGACTGATCGCCGGCTCGCGCTCGAGGATCGGGGTCGGGTCGAGCATGCCGCCGGACTCCGAGCCGCCGCTCGTGTCGACCGGCCCCGACGACGTGTCGACCGTGCCGGTCGAGGCGCTCGTCTCTGCGCCGTGGGTGGTCGAGCTCTCCGCCGCGGTGCTCTCGCCGGCGGTCTGCCCGCTGCCGCCGTCGTCGCCACAGCTCGCGAGCGCCACCGCGAACGACAGCACCAACACCTCGGATGTTCGATAGGCCATGCCGCGAACCTAGCGTGCTCGTCGCTCGCCCGCCACTCGCATACCGGCGGCGCCCGCTCCACTCCGCCGTGCAGCGTAGCGCGCCGGTCGCACGGCCAGCGCGGCGCCAGCACGATCACTTCACGACGAGCTGCACGCCGCTCTTCGGATCGCTGAACACCACCGTCAGCTCCGGTGGGACCTCCTGTTCGGAGCCGACGATCCAGGCGTCGGCGTCGGCGAGCGACTCGGCGTCCGGCGACGTGCCGACGACATGCGCGACGGGCACGTCGTGGCCGAGCAGCGCGGCGCCCGGGGCCCCCGGCCCGGGCAGCACCCCCTGTACGACGAGCGTCGGTGCCGGGCGGGCGGAGAGCTCGAGCATCGCGCGATCGAGGCCACGCGCGCGCACGATCGCCGGCCATCCGCCGCGATCGAACAACCACGTCGTCTCCCACGGTGCGCCGCGGACCCAGGCCAGCGCCGTCGCGGCCGCGGTGGCGATCGCGACCGCGAGCCCGATGCGGCGCGCTCGTCCCCCGCGTGCCGTGCCGGCGATCGCCTCGAGCACGATGCGAGCACCGAGCGTGGCGAGCACGACGAGCAGCGGCAGCGCGGGGTGCAGGAACCGCCACTCGCGGTGCGCGACGAGCTGGTGGGGCAGCACGACCGCGAGCACCACGAGCGCGAGCCAGCCCTCGCGACGCACCGCAGCGATGCCGAGCCCCACGAGCGCGATGCCGAGCCCGGGTAGCGCGAGCCCGAGGTCGCGCCAGTAGCGGTCGGCGGGCATCGTGCCGAAGCGCTCGGCCGCGCCTTCGAGGTTGAACGCGAGATAGCTGCGCACCGCGTGGAAGGGCGCTCCCCACGTGAGCCAGTCGAGCCCGCCGAACGCGAGCAACACGACGAGCGCAGCGAGCCCGGCACGCACGCGCGCGCCGTCGTCCCAGCGCAGCGCACCCCTGCGCGAGCGCACCAACAGCGCGACCACGAGCACCCCGACCGCGGGCAACAGCTGGATGCGCAGCATCGTGGTGGTCGCGAGCGCGAGCCCCAGCCGTACCGCGCGGCCGCGCGTCAGTACCGGGAGCCCGAGCACGTGCTCGCACGCCCACACGAGCGTCAGTGTGGCCGGCACCTCGACCAGCGGCTGCGCGCCCGTCACCGCGAACACGGGATGCACGGCCATGAGCAGCGCGACCGCCCACCCGCACGCGACACCGCCGCGTCGCCACGCGAGCCGTGCAGCCAGCAGGATCGTGATCACGTCGAGCGCCGCGACGAGCCCGCGCACGCACGCGATCGACGGCGCCATGCCCCAGCCTTCGCCGGCGAGACCGAGCGCCTTGCAGGCGGCCATGGGCGCCGCGAGCAAGCCGGGCCACGCCCAGCTGCGCAGGCCTTCGCGGAACTCCCACGCGACCGCGCCGTGGCCCCACACCAGTCGGAACGCGGGCTCCAGCGCCTGGTAGAGCGCGTCGGGGTGCAGATACGCGGGCTCGCTCGCGATCTGCTGCAGGCGCACCGCGAACGCGAGCCCGCTCCACACGAGCGCAGCGCGGCGCCATGCCTTCGCATCGATCGGCGTGAAGCGGATCGCCTCGTCGACTGCGGTCATGGTCGTGCTCCGGCGAGCTCGCGTACGCGCGCGGCCTCGGCGAGCGCGCCTTCACGCACGAGATAGGCATGGAGTGCGGCCCAGTACGCGAACGGATCGGCGGCGCCGGCGAGCTCGGGGATCTGCGGCAGCCGCTGCGAGAGCGGCTGATCGAGCTCGGCGTCGAGCAGCGGCGACTCGAAGCGCTCGGGGAATGCGGTCCGACCGGCCCCCGCGACGGCGTAGTGCCAGATCGACTCGTCGACCTCGCCGCGCCGACGCAGCGCATTCGCGAGGATGAAGCGCGAGTGCACGGCGCGCGGACACGCGGCGAGCGAGCTGCGCTGCAGCGACACGTCGTCGTGCCAGTCCAGCGTGCGCTGCACGTAGCGCACGCTCATGAGCGCGAGCACGATGCCGACGAGCACGCGTGCGTGTGCGAGCGGGCGCTCCGCCAGGCTCGGGGCCGCCGCGTGCACGAGCGCGAGCACGAGGAACACGCTCGGCCACAGCGCGAGTCGCTCGGCGACGATGACCGACAGATCGATCACCCACTGGCCGACGAGCAAGAGCGCGAGCAATGCCGCGAAGCCGAGCCCGGGCGAGCGCCCGCGCCACGCGAGCACGCCGTCGCGCACGAGCACGAGCGTGAGCAGGAGCCCGGCGAGCGCCCACAGCGACTCGAGCTCGAAGAGCGTCCGCGGCGGCACGATGTCGGCGTAGGTGTGATCGGCACAGAGCCGCAGCGGGGCGAGCAACAGCTCGACGTAGTGCCCCATCACCGCGAAGTTGCCCCATGCCCGCATCGCGCCGTCTCGCAGCACGAGCAGGTTGTCGGCGGCGACGAACTCGGTGGGCAGATCGACGGCCAAGACCTGCTGCCGCGCGACGATGTAGCCGAGCCCCACGCCCGCGACGAGCGCGGGCGCAAGCGCGTGCCGCAGCACCGCGTGTCGATCGCCGAGCGCTCCGCGACGGCGCGCGGCCAGGAACGCGAGCCAGGCCGGCAGCAGCGGCAAGAGGGCGATCGACTCCTTGCAGAGCAACGCGGCGAGGTACCACGCGGCCGCGAGGAGGCCGTCGCGGGCCCGCGCCGGGGTGTCGTCGCGCGGGACGGCGCGCTCGATCGCCGCGATCGCGAAGATCGCCGCGAGCACGTCGGCCCGGCCGACGATGCTGGCGACGTTCTCGACGTGGACCGGCAGCACCGCGAACACGGCACCGGCGACGAGGGCCGCGCGCGGAGCCAGCCAACGTCGCGCGAACGCGGTGAGCCGGGCGCACAGCAGCGCGTAGCAGGCGATGCCGACCGCGTGGTGCAACCACGGCGCCGCGGTGATGCGGTGCTCGAGCGCGAAGCCGAGGCTCGTGAGCGGGCGATACGAGCTCGACCACGTGCCGCTGCCGAGCGGATGCCCCCAGAACTCGCGCGAGAAGACCTCCCACCACGGCGCCGCACCGGCGACGGCCGGATGCCCGAGCACCGCCTGCACGTCGTCGAGCGTGTGCTCGCCGAACAGCCCCGGCAGCGAGATGCATGCGGCCCCGAGCGCGACCGCGAGCTCGGCCCGCCATGGTCGTTCGTCGAAGCTGCTCGGCATCCGCGGCCGCAGGATACCAGCCGGCCCCGCCGCGGTTGCGCTACGATCGCGGCATGGCTCGTGGCCTCTTCGCCGCGTTCGCGCTCGGCTCCCTCGCCTGTGCTTCGTCGGCCAACACCTGCGACGCGCGCGGCGGCGTCTGGTATGCGTCTGCGGTCGATCCGCGCCTGCCCGGATCCTGCGTGATGCCGGCGGTCGACACCGGCAACCCGTGCACCGAGCACGGCCACTGCGAGTCCGGCTGGTGCGCGTGCTCCGACGAGAAGAAGGCCGACGGCACGCCGGTGCACGACGGCGGCGCGATGACGGGGGTGTGCCCGAGCTTCCCGCTGCGCAAGGAAGACGGCGTGGTCTGCACGGTCGAAGGCGGCACGCGTCGCAACGAAGGCCTGCGGATCGAGTGAGCCCGCGGCGGGCTCACGCGCCCCAGCCGAGCGGACGCAGCAGCTTGCGCAGGAGCGTGGGCACGCCGCCCGGCGGGCGTTCGCCGGGGGCGATCCACGCCTGCGCGTCGGCGGCGAGCCCGGGCAGCCGCGGCTCGGCCTCGACGCGACAGCGCAGCGGCACGAGCTCCCACGCACGATGCGTGAACACGTGCGTGACGACGGGCCGCGCGGCCTCGACGAAGAGCTCGGTGCCGATGGCCTCGCGCAACGCGGCGGGATCGGGCGCCGTGTCGCCGTGCATCGGTACGAGCGGCAGGCACCACATCCTCGCGAGCAGGCCGGTGTCCGGACGCCGCACCACGAGCAGGCGATCGTCGCGCACGACGGCGAGTGCCCACCAGCGCTCGCGCGGCAGCTCGCCGCGCTCCTTCGGCGCGGGTACGCGATCGACGATGCCCTGCGCACGCGCACCGCAGACGCCGAAGAGCGGGCACGCCATGCAGCGCGCCGCGGCCGGCGTGCACACGGTCGCGCCGAGCTCCATGAGCGCCTGCGCGAGCACCCGCGGCGAGCCCTCGCGAATGATGTCCGCCGCGCGCGTCCAGTGCCGCCGTGCCGTCGCGCCTTGCTCGGCGACGTCCTCGATCGCATCGAGCCGCGACAGCACGCGTGCGACGTTGCCGTCGACCAGCGGCTCGGGCAGATCGAACGCGATCGCAGCGATCGCACCGGCCGTGTAGGGCCCGATGCCGGGGATCTCACGCAGCGCCTGGACGCTGTCGGGCATGCGGCCCGCGAAGCGCTCGGCCACCACCCTCGCCCCCGCGTGGAGCATGCGCGCGCGTCGGTAGTAGCCGAGCCCGCTCCATGCCGCGAGCACGTCCTCGTCCTTCGCGGCCGCCAACGCGAACGCATCGGGAAAGCGCGCGATGAAGCCCGAGTAGTAGCGCTCGACGGTGTCGACCCGCGTCTGCTGCAGCATCACCTCCGACACCCAGATCGCGTACGGATCCCGAGTGCCGCGCCAGCTCATCGTGCGCTGGTGTGCGAGAAACCACGGCGCGAGCGCATCCGCGATCACGCGCGCGTCGGCCGGTGTGGCGGATCCCACCGGCGCAGCATGCCGCAATCGGGCGGGGCCGGTCGCGCTGGAATGAACCCTCGACGCTCGCACGTTTTTTTGGCACAACGCCGTGTCGGCGCCGCCGCCGGACGGATCCCGCATGTTCCGCAAGAGCGACACGCACATCCACTTCATCGGCGTCGGCGGCATCGGCATGAGCGGCATCGCGGAGGTCCTGCTCGACCTCGGCTACCGCGTCACCGGCACCGACCTCGCCGAGTCCGACACCACGCGACGCTTGCAGGAGCGCGGCGCGACCATCCACATCGGCCACGCGGCGATGCACCTGGGCGACGCCGACGTCGTCGTCGTGAGCTCCGCGGTCGGCCGCGACAACCCCGAGATCATCGCGGCGCGCCAGCGCAAGATCCCGGTCATCCCCCGCGCCGAGATGCTGGCCGAGCTGATGCGGCTGAAGCAGGGCATCGCGATCGCCGGCAGCCACGGCAAGACCACCACCACGTCGCTCGTCGCGTCCATCCTGCACGCGGCCGAGCTCGATCCCACCGTCGTCATCGGCGGCAAGGTCAACGCGCTCGGCAGCAACGCGCGGCTCGGCCGCGGCGAGCTACTCGTCGCCGAGGCCGACGAGAGCGACGGCTCGTTCCTGGTGCTCACCCCGACGTTCGCGGTCATCACCAACATCGACAGCGAGCACCTCGATCACTACGGCACGCTCGAGGACGTCGTGCGCGCGTTCGTGGGCTTCGCGAACCGCGTGCCGTTCTACGGGCTGTCGGTGGTGTGCCTCGACGATCCCAACGTCGCGCGCATCCTGCCGCAGCTCGGCAAGCGGATCACCACCTACGGGATCGAGCGCACCGACGCCGACTACGTCGCGGCGGCGATCCGCCACGACGGCATGGCGACGCGCTTCCACGTCGTGGTCCGCGGGGCCGACCTCGGCGAGTTCGCGCTGCAGATGCCGGGCGTGCACAACGTCGGCAACGCGCTCGCGGCCATCGCGATCGCCGACGAGCTCGAGGTGCCCATCGAGACCACCCGCGGCGCGCTCGCGGCCTTCGAGGGCGTGCAGCGGCGCTTCACGATCAAGGGCGAGCTCGGCGACGTGATGGTGGTCGACGACTACGGGCACCACCCCACCGAGATCCGCGCGACGCTCGGCGGTGCGCGCACGAGCTTCCCGGCGCGGCGCATCGTCGCGGCGCTGCAGCCCCACCGCTACACGCGTCTGCGCGACAACATGGACGGCTTCGCCTCCTGCCTCGACGCAGCCGACGTCGTGGTCGTCACCGACGTCTACCCCGCGGGCGAGCCGCCGATCGCGGGCGTGCACGCGGCACGCCTCGTCGAGCTGGTGCGCGCCCGCAATCCCGAGCGCACCGTCGTGCACGAGCCCGACGTCGCCGCCCTGCCCGCACGGCTCGCCGCGCTGGCCGAGGCCGGCGATCTGGTCCTGACCCTCGGCGCGGGCAACATCACCAAGACGGGCGCCGCCTTGCTCGAGCTCCTGCGCGGGCCGAGGCTGGCCGCCGGCACTGCAACCGGGGGACGACGATGAGCCACCACGAGACCGACTTCCAGGGCGACATCAGCGACGCGATCCGCGACGCGATCGAGAAGGTGATCCCCGACGCGCTCGTCATCGTGGGTGGCGGCGGCGGCCACTTCACGATCGAGGTCGTCTCGCCGGTGTTCGAGGGCAAGAACATGCTGCAGAGCCAGCGGCTCGTGCTCGGTGCGATCGCCCACCTGATGAAGGGCGACCGCGCGCCGGTCCACGCCGTCGACAGCCTGCGCACGCGCGCGAGCTAGCCCGGTCCGCGCACGATTTTCGTGCGCCCGCTCGGATCGGTCGGCCATTCGGACGCACTCCTTCGGGAAGGGCCGCTATCATCGGCGGACCCGGGCCATGACGGACGCACCGGACATCGACGACTTCGAGCTGCTCGACGCGTGGGGCACGGGCGATCGCCGGGCCGCGCGGGAGCTCTTGCGTCGGCACACCGGGGCGCTGATGCGCTTCTTCGATCGCAAGCTCGATGGCCCGGTCGAGGATGCGGTGCAAGACACGCTGCTCGCGTGCGTGGAGGCGCGGCATCGCTTCCGCCGCGAGGCCGGCTTCCGCAGCTACCTGTTCGGAATCGCCCGCAACGTGCTCTTCGCCGCGCTGCGCGCGAAGCACCGCGAGACGGGCGAGCTCGATCCCGAGTCGTCGCGGCTCGCCGATCTCGCCCCGTCGCCGAGCCGACTCGTCGAGCACAACGCCGAGCGACGCGTGCTGCTCGAGGCACTGCGGCGGCTGTCGCTCGACAACCAGGTGCTGCTCGAGCTGTACCACCTGCAGCGGCTCTCCGGGCCCGAGCTCGCGGATGCGCTGGGGCTGTCGGAGCGCGCGGTGCGGAGCCGCCTGCACCGCGCGATGGCGGCGCTGCGCGACGCGTTCGCCGAGGTCGCGGACTCGTCGGAGCTGGTGGCATCGTCGTCGGCCGACTTCGAGGGCTGGGCCCAGGCCCTCCCCGATCCCCGCGGCTGAACGAATCGCGAATCGGATTTGCGGGCCGTGACACTCGTAGACGAGCCCATGTCGACCGGCGCGAGCGACTCGTCGTTGCGGCTGCCGCTCGACCTGGCCACCGATCCGCCCCCGGACGATCCGGAGGTGGTGCGCGTGCGTGCGCTGCTCGAGTCGCGCATGGGGCTGGCCGAGGTCGCGCTGGCGTCGTGCATCGGGCGCTACATGGTGCTCGATCGCATCGGCGCCGGCGCCATGGGCGTGGTGTACCGCGGCTTCGATCCGGAGCTCGAGCGTCCGGTCGCACTCAAGCTGCTGCATGCGGAGCTCGACTCGCCCACCTTGCGCGAGCGACTGCTGCGCGAGGCCCGGGCGATGGCCAAGGTCTCGTCGGCCCACGTCGCCACGGTGTTCGAGGCCGGCGTGCACGCCGGTCGCTCGTTCGTGGCGATGGAGCTCGTGCACGGCCGCACGCTGCGGCAGTGGCAGAAGGAAGCACGTCGGAGCTGGCCCGAGCTGCTCGCCGTGTATCGCCAGGCGGCGCTCGGGCTGGCCGAGGCCCACGACGCCGCGCTCGTGCACCGCGACTTCAAGCCCGACAACGCGATGATCGATGCGCAGGGCCGGGTCAAGGTGCTCGACTTCGGGCTCGCGCGTGGCCACGAGCTCCAGCGCAGCGCTGCGCGCACGCACGACGACCTGCGGGCACAGACCGACGACACCGAGCTCGAGGCCACGCCCCTCACGCGCACCGGCGCGCTGATCGGCACGCCGGCCTACATGGCGCCGGAGCTGCTCGCGGGCGGCATCGCCGATGCGCGCTCGGATCAGTTCGCGTTCTGCGTCGCGCTGTTCGAGGCGCTGCACGACGAGCGCCCGTTCAAGGGGCGCAACGCCGAGCAGCTGCTGGCGTCGATGCGGGCAGGCGCGACGACTGCAGGCGCGAAGGTGCCCGCGTGGATCGGCCGCGCGGTCGGCCGTGGGCTCGCGCTCGACCCGGCCGCGCGCTGGCCTTCGTTGCGCGCGCTCGCGGCTGCGCTGGACCGTGATCCCGGGCGTGCACGCCGACGCGGGCTCGCGCTCGGCATCGTGGGCGTCACGGCACTCGCGGCGTGGTCGTGGCAACGCATCGATCGCATGCGCACGATCGCGGCCTGCGACGCGGCGGCGGCCGAGCTCGATGCGACCTGGGACGACGGAGCACGCGCGCGCGTCCGCGCTGCGTTCGCGGCCAGCGACCTGCCCTTCGCGACCGACAGCGCCGAGCGCGTGATCCCGCTCGTCGACGCGCAGGTCGAGGCGTGGCGCTCCGCGAGCGCGACCGCTTGCGTGCACACCGAGCTCGAGCACGTGTGGACGGAAGCTCGACTCGCGGCCGCGACTTGGTGCCTGCAGGGTCGTCGCTCCGAGCTGGCGGCGTTCGTCGAAGACCTCGCACAACCCGACACCGCGACGATCACGGGTGCGGTGATGCGTGCGGCGATGCTCGAGCCGATCGATCCCTGCACGGATGGCGGACGGCTCGATCGCTTGCCCATTCCGCCGCCCGAGCAGGTCGACGCCGTCCAGCACATCCGCGAGCAGCTCGCGACGCTCGACGTCGCCGCGGCCGCGCCGGACACCCGCATGCGGCTCGACGAGCTCGTCGACGCCGCGCGTGCGGTGGACTGGCCGCCCCTTCTCGCCCGCGCGCTCGCGATGCGTGCGGCCCTGCTCTCGGCCGAGGGCGACTACGCCGCGGCCCACGCGGTGGGCAGCGAGGCCTACTTCGCCGCGGCCCGCGTGGATGCGTGGGACGTCGCCAGCGATGCCGCGATCTCACTCGTCGCGCTGCTCGGCGACCGACTGCCCCGACCGGATGCCGCGATGCAGTGGTCGCAGCACGCGGAGCTGGCGATCGCGCAACTCGGCGACGCGAGCGGGCTCCGTACCGCGCGCTTGCTCGACGCCGTGGGTCGGGCACGGTTCCGCGAGGGCGAGCTCGAGCTCGCGTACGAGAGCATGCAGCGCGCAGCGGAGCTGCGCGAGCACGCGCTCGGGCCGGACCACGCCGGGCTCGCGACGAGCTTGAACAGCCTCGCCATCGTGACGGGTGCGCGCGGCGACGGACCGACCGCCTTGGCGCTGACCGAGCGCGCCGTCGCGTTGCTCGAGCGCACGCTCGGACCGGAGCACCCGAACATCGCGACCGCGCTGTTCAACCTCGGCAACGCCCGCAAGATGCTCGGAGACACGGCCGGGGCCGAAGCCGCATTCGCGCGCTCGCTGGCGATCTCCGAGGCCGCCTATGGTCCGGCGCATCCCGAGGTGGGTCAGACGCTGAGCAACCTCGGGTTGCTCCACTACCAGAGCGGAGACTCGGCACGGGCGCGCCCGCTGCTCGAGCGCGCGCTGGCGATCCGCGAAGCTGCGCTCGGCGCCACGCACCCCGATCTGGTCTCGACGATCGACACGCTCGCGTCCGTGCTCGCGGAGCAGGGCGAGCCCGCGCGCGCAGTGGCGATGATGCGGCGAGGGCTCGCGATCACCGAGGCTGCGCGCGGCCCCGATCACCCCGAGGTCGCACACACGCTGCGCAACCTGGGCACGATGGCGTTCAACGCCGGCGACCTCGCCGAGGGCCGCGCGCTCTACGGCCGTGCGCTCGCGATCTTCGAACGCGCGCTTGGACCCGAGCACGCCGAAGTGGCCGAGACGTTCGTGTCGCTGGCGGTCGAGCTCGCGGTGCGGCGCGCCGACGACACCGTGCCGACCTTCGCGCGCGCGATCGCGATCTACGACGCGGGGCCCGAGGCGCTGCCTGGCGAGGCCGCGGCGCGCTTCGCCTACGCCAAGGAGTTGGTGGCGCTGGAGCACGATCGCGAGCTCGGCTGCGCGCAGGCCACGATCGCCCGCGAGCAGCTGCGAGGCACGAGCACCGACGACGACGCGCTGCTCGCCGAGCTCGACGGCTGGCTCGGTTCGACCCGCTGTCGCTGACCACGTCGGCGCAGCCTCGACCGCATCGAGCTGCGCCCGCACGCATTCTTAGCGCGGAGGATCGCAGGGCACGACGGTGGCAAGCCGACCCGAGCGACGTAGGGTCTGTTCACCATGTACGGCGTTTGCGTCCTCGTGTTCGCGCTCGCGAGCGCCCCCACAACGAGCGCGTCCGCGCCTGCGAGTGACCCGGCGCTGGACGCAGCGGTGCGCAAGATCTTCGCCGACGCTTGCACCTCGTGCCACTCGGCGGGTGGCGATCCCGGCGACCCCGGCGAGCTCGACCTCGAGTCGTCGCCGTCGTCGCTGATCGGGCGCAAGTCCGTGGTCACCGACGCGATCCTCGTGGTCCCCGGTGATCCGGCCGCCAGCTATCTCGTCGCCAAGCTCTACGGCACGCCCGCGATGAAGGGCGAGCTCATGCCGCAGGGGATGGACCCGCTCGACCAGGCGCAGCTCGACACGATCTCGCGCTGGATCGCCGCACTGCCGCCGGCCCAGGCCCGCGCGGGTACGGCCGTGCCCGCGCCGGTGCCGGCCGAGGCCGACACCGCTTCGGTCACTCGCACCGCGACGCCCGAGCTGCCGCCCGCACCCACGAAGCGGCGGCCGAAGCCGTTCCACGGCACCGATCAGATCGTGCTGCCGACGACGACGACGCTCGGCAAGCGCGTGCTGCAGTACCGCATCGACCATCGCTTCGGCCGCATCGGCACGGAACGCGGCGCGTTCGGCCTCGACGCGGGCGTGGTGATGAGCATGGGGCTGCAGTACGGCATCCTCGATGGCTGGGACGTGCGCTTGCGTCGCGGCAACTCGCGCAAGAGCTGGGAGCTCGCCACCAAGTACGTCCCGGTGCGGCAGGAGGCCGGCATGCCGGTCTCGTTCGGCGGCTATGCGTCGGTGGACTATCTCCGCGACTTCGAGGTCGCCAATGCGTGGTCGGGCAACTTCATGGCGATGCTCTCGCGGCTCTGGTTCGAGCGCTGGGTCACGATGCTCACGCTCGGCTACCACCTGCGCACCGATCACAGCACCCGTCCGACGATCGACTACGGCGACGGCAACGGCCCGGTGCTCGTGAAGGACGTGCGCGACACGCTGACCGCGGGGCTCGCGACGAGCGTCTACCTCGGCAAGCGCAAGCAGTGGGGCCTCGACCTCGAGTGGCTGCTGCCGATCCCCGCAGGCGGCTCGCCCGACAAGTTCTACTACCGTGGCGGCGACACCGATCGCGGCGGCAGCAAGATCGGCGCGTGGGGCCTCGGTGGCTCCTACACCACCGGCAAGCACTTCTTCCAGGTGTTCTTCACCAACAACCGCGAGATCCATCCCAACCTCGCAGCGGCGGGCGGTCAGAGCGGTAATCCGTTCAAGACCGACGGTGTGGACAGCAAGAATCCCTTCCACAAGGCGAACTTCTTCCTGGGCTTCAACCTCGGTCGCACCTTCACCTTGGGCGCACGGGTCGACGCCGCGAAGGCCAAGCGCAAGCGCAAACAGTCCGGCAACGAAGGAGGTGCGTGATGCGAGGCTTCGCAACCCTGACGTGTGGCGTGGTGGTGTCGATGGTCGGATGCCAGCAGGTCACCCGCATCGGTGACGGCGGCGGTGCGTGTGTCCCCGCCGAGGTGCAGGCCGCGTTCGATCGCAGCTGCGGCGGCGCGAGCTGTCACACCGCGGGCGGCAAGGAAGGTGGCCTGTCGCTGGATGCCGGGCAGGCCGCATCGGCGATCGGGCGCACCGCGGTCGGCAGCCCGCTGCCGCTCATCGAGCTCGGCAACACCGAGGGCAGCTACCTCGCGCAGAAGATCATGTCGGCGCCGACGATCCGGATCACCGGCGCGCGCATGCCCGAGGGCTTCTCGAGCACGAACGCGAACCAGGTCGCCGACGTCAACACGATCCTCAGCTGGATCGCCGGCGGGGAGTTCCCCGACTGCGGATCGGGCGGCACCAGCGACACCGGCTCGACCGACACCGGCAACGTCGGCGACGGCCTGCCCTGCGACGTCGAAGAGGTGCTCGCCACCTACTGCCGCAACTGCCACGGCGATCCGCCGGTCGGCGTGGCGTTCTCGTTGACGAGCCGCGACGATCTGCTCGCGGCCGCACCCACCAACCCGGACGTGAGCCTCGCGGAGCAGGCGGTCGTGCGCATGAACGACGACAACGCTCCGATGCCGCCGCTCCCCGCAGCGCGAGCGACCGCCGAAGAGATCGCGATCCTCTCCGACTGGGTGGACGCCGGGATGCCGGCGGGCGACTGCATGCCCACCTACGATCCCTTCGCCGTCGATCCGGTGTGCACGAGCGGGAAGACCTGGACGGGTGGCAACCGCGAGAGCCCGAACATGCGCCCGGGTCACGCGTGCAACGACTGCCACGACCGGGAGAACGAGGGCCCGATCTTCGCGGTGGCGGGGACCATCTACCCCACCGGCCACGAGCCGGACGACTGCAACGGCGAGGGCTCGATCACCGTGCACGTCACCGATGCCAACGGCCTGGTGGCGGAGGTGAAGAGCAACGGTGCCGGCAACTTCATGCTCACCCGCGGCAACGCGCCCTCGGGCTTCGCGCCGCCGTTCCAGATCAAGGTGAGCTCGCCGGTCGGCGAGCGTGCGATGGCGATGCTCGCCCCGCACGGCGATTGCAACGTGTGCCACACGCAGAACGGCGACCAGAACGCGCTCGGTCGCATCGTCGCGCCCTGGTGACGGGGCTCAGCGACGCTCGGCAGGTGGCGAGGCCGTCGTGCGCCCGACGTACAGCACGCCGTCGTACGTGCGTGCATCGTCCGGTGGACGCAGCTCGACGAACGCCACGTCGCCACGATCCTCGCCAGCGGCGAGCGCGTGCGCGCGGCAGTCGAGCGTCGCCAGGTCGTCGCCTTCGCAGGTCCATGCGGCGGAGCCGGGCGCCGCGCGGGTCGTGATCGACTGCAGCTCCGGGTGCTCGGCGAGCAGTCGAGCGGCCATCGGCGGCTCGCGCTCGTCCGGCATGCCGCGCCGTCGCGCGTGCCAGCTCCCGACCAGCGCGAGCACGGTCGCGTCGGGGTGCGCCGCGATCGCGGCCTCGAAGTGCTGCGCCATCGCAGCGTCGCGATCGGTCGTCGCGGTCATCGTGGCAGGATCGACATCGAAGGCGACGACCGCGATCGCGAGCCCGGCGCGTCGCTGCCGACGCAGCTCGAGCAGCAGATCGAGCATCGCCTCGCTCGCACGACCGTCCCTGGTCGAGCCGTCCCAGTGCTGCGCACCGAGCAGCTCGGCGCGGGCCTGCGCATCGTCGGGCTCGGCGAGCGCGGCATCGATCGCGGCCTGGTTCCCGCGGGGGAGCTCCAGCCCGACGAGGACCTCGCTCGGATGGGCGCGCTCCGCTGCGCGGCACACCAGTCGTGCGAACGCGGCGGGCGTCTCGACGGTGCCGTGCGTCTCGCCGACCAGCGTCATCGCCCAGCGCGCGGTGACGAGCCCGCTGCCGCGCACCTGCGGTCCACACGGCCCGCCCTTCACGCCCTGCGTGCCGGTGATGCGCGCACAGCCGCCAGCGACGAGCAGCGCAGCGATCAGCAGTGCGCGGCGATCCACGACCGGATCATCGCGAGCACGGGCTTGCGCAGGTGCTCGGGCTCGTTGTGCAGCTCGTGGTAGTAGCCCTCGAACGCACGCAGCGTCTGGTCGCGCTCGCCGGCCTTCGTGAGCCTCGCGAACACGCGCTGCGTCGCCGTGTGATCGACGATGCGATCGTCGGTGCCGACGTACCACAGACACGGCAGCTCGATCTTCGCGGCCTCGTGCTCGACGCGCGCGATCGCAGCGTTCATCGCGGCGAACCACCCTGCGGTGACCACCGGCACGCGCAATGGGTCCGCGACGTAGCGCGCGACCTCCTCGGGATCGCGGCAGATCGCATCGGCGGGGATCCCCGACGGCAACGAGAGCTTGGGCGCCAGCGCACCGGCGATCTTGCCGACCGCGAGCTTGACCGGGTTCACCTTCATGGTGAGCCCGAGCAGCGGGCTCGAGATGATCGCGCCCTTCAGCGGAATCTCCTTTTCGTGGTCGAGCAGGTAGACGAGCTCGATGAGCCCGCCCATCGAGTGTCCGAACACGAACCACGGCAGGTTCTGCGGGCGCTCCTCGGCGGGCCCGCGGCCGGCCTGATCGAGCATCACGGTGCGGAGATCACGACCATAGTCCTCGAACGACTTCACGTGCCCGCGCACGCCGCCCGAGCGCCCGAGCCCCCGGTGATCCGGTCCGAACACCAGCCCGCCGTCCTCGACGAGCTCGGCGGCGACGCGGGCATAGCGGCCGACGTGCTCCGCGCCGCCGTGCGACATGACCACCGCGAACTTCGCCGGCCCCTCGGGACGCCACACCTCGACGTGCAACGGGGTCCCGTCGGCGGCGGCCAGCTTGTGCTCGGAGTGGTTCACGCCGCCGAGCTTTGCCCACTGGCCCATCGGCCGCAAGCGGGCAGGAACGCCGTCCATCGCCGTCGCACCGGAAAGCGCGCACGCGCGTGATCAAGCGGCTCCCTGGCCGCTCTATCGGGCATGTTGGTGCCATCGAAGTCGAGAGTGCCGGGCCTCGCGGCCGCGGCGGTGTTCCTGCTCGTCACCGGGTGCGACGACGTCTTCGTTCCGCAGGACAATGCGGTGAGGCGGGCGCTGTACGAGGAGGCCGTCGAAGGCTGGACGACCTGGGTCCTCGAGATCCCGCACTCGACGAGCTCGCCGATCAGCGATCCCGATGGTTCGCGGTGCGCGACGGATCAATCCGGGGCGGTGTGGAACCTCGCGGGCACGTTCGGCGGCGACGTCACGCGTACGTGCACCGTGCCGCGCGGCAAGTATCTGTTCTTCCCGCTCGTGAACCGCTGGCGCGTGCGTCGCAACGTCGACGTGAACGACCCGGCGGAGCAGGCCGCACTCACGGCGGTGGCCGAGCCGTACTTCGCCGCGAACCGGGCCGCGACCTGTGCGCTGACCCTGAAGCTGGACGGCGAGGATCTCGTCAGCGACGAGCTCGAGGAGCTCGACGAAGAGCTCTACGTCGACGTGCTCGATCCGTTCGTGCCCGACATCAATGACGACAACTGGGCGTCGCAATTCGGGGCGCCGGGCGGGCCGACGCTGACCGTGGCCGACGGCCACTTCGCGCTCCTGCGTCCGCTGTCGCCCGGCGAGCACACGCTCGAGTTCGGCGGATCGCTGTGCGACGAGGGCGAGGTCTTCTTCGAGACCTCCGCGACCTACACGATCACGATCGAGGACTAGTCGTAGCCGGGCACGGGCACGGGCACGGGCACGGAGCAGGGTGTCGGGATGAACGCGTTGCGTTCATCCCCACCCTGCTCAGAACATGTCGCGCATCCAGGCGCCGAAACGCCGTGCGATGCCGGGTCCGTCGTCCTTCACGCGGCGCGGCTGCTGCTCGACGCGCATCGGCTCGTGGCCGGCGCCGTAGAGCACGAGCCCCACGCCGGTGGCGAACTTCGGGTCCGCGATCACGGCTGCGAAGCCGCCCTCGGCGAGTCGAGCCTGCGGCTGCGTGCGGCCGGTGCCGACCGAGGTCGGCATGCCCTTTCGGACCGGCATCTGGAAGATGTCCTCGGCGATCTCGAGCATGCCGTCCATCGCGGCCGCGCCACCGGTGAGCACGAGGCCACTGGCGGCCAGCTCGGCGCACCCGCTCGCGAGCAGCTCCTGCTGCGCCATCAGGAAGATCTCCTCGACGCGCGGCTCGATCACTTCGGCGAGGAAGCGGCGCTTGAACGAACGCGGCGGCCGCGGGCCCACGCCCGGCACCTCGATCTCCTCGTCGTCCTGCACCATCGAGATGAGCGCGCAGCCGTGCTTGCGCTTCAGCATCTCGGCCTCGGGCACGCTCGTGCGCAGTCCGTGCGCGACGTCCTGCGTGATGCGATGGCCGCCCATCACGATCACCGACGTGAACACGTTGCTGCCCTCGTGGTAGACGGCGATGTCGGTCGTGCCGCCACCGATGTCGATGAGCACCACGCCGAGGTCGCGCTCGTCGACGTGCAGCACCGCCATCGCGCTCGCGAGCGGCTCGACCACGACCTCGACGACCTCGAGCCCCGCGCGGTTGCAGCACTTCACGATGTTCTGCACGCTGGTGACGGCCGCCGTGATCACGTGCGCGCGCACTTCCATGCGCACGCCGTTCATGCCGATCGGATCGCGGATCTGCCCCTGCCCGTCGATGATGTACTCGAGCGGCACGGTGTGGATGATCTGGCGGTCGAGCGGGATGTTGACCGCCTTGGCCTGCTCGATGACGCGCGCGACGTCGCTGTCCTCGACCTCGCGGCTGCGCATGCTGACCTGGCCGTTGCTCGAGAAGCCGCGGATGTGTCCGCCGGCGATCCCGACGAACACCGACGACACGTCGGCGGCCGCCATCTGCTCGGCCTCCTGGATCGCGGCCTGGATGCTGCTCGTGGTCGCCTCGATGTTGACCACCACGCCCTGCCGGAGCCCGTCGGACGGACTCGTGCCGACGCCGAGGATCTCGACCCCACCCGGGGTGACCTCGCCGATGATCGCGGCGACCTTGGTGGTGCCGATATCGAGCCCGCAGATGACCTCTCCAACCTCAGCCATGTCGATGCTCCGTCAGTGATGCCGTGGAATCCGCTTGCCGCGCTCGGCCTTGCCGCGCTTGCGCTCGGCCTCTGCGGTCTCGAGGACCGCCTCGTCCTGTGCCGTCGCCACCTGGGTCGCGCGCTCCTGTGCACGTGTCACCAGCTCGGGCGCGTCCTTGGCCGCGAAGAAGCTGGCGACGACGCGCTCCGGGCGATCGGGTCGGGTGCTCTCGTCGAGATGCGCCACCGCGAGCTTGTCGGACTCTTCGCCCATCGCAGCCCGTAGTGCGTCGTAGCGCGCCAGCGCGGCCGCGATCTCGCCGCGACCGAGCCGCAGCTGCGCGCCGACCTGCGCGGTGTAGAGCGTGACGCCGCCGAGCTTGTCGACGTGCACCTCGGAGAGCAGCGGCCTGCGCTTCTCCGACCAGGCGTCGATCGCCTCGAGCGCGCGCGCGATGCGACCGCGTGCGCCCTCCGGATCGGCGACGAGCTCGGTGCCCTCGATGCCGGTGACGACGGGGAGCTGCCCGCGCTCGCCGGACTCGAGCTGCTTGAACGGCTCGCCCTCGCGATCGACCAGCAGCAGCGCGCCCGCGGCGAGCACCGCGATCGGCTCGTGCTCCTCGATCTCCACGCGCAGCGTGTCGGGCAGCTCGCGGTTGACGGTCGCGCGTGCGACCCACGGGTCGGCGGCGACGCGCTCGGCGAGCTCGTCGAGCTCGAGCGACAGGATGTTGGTGCCCGGCGGAAGCGCGAGCAGGTGACGCAGGTGCGCGTCGTCGACGTGCGGCGTCGCGCGGAACTCGAGCCCCCGCACCTCGAAGCGCGGCGACGTGGTCGCGTACGCGTAGCCTTCCTTCACGCCGATGAGCGTGCCGTACGCGAGCCCGACCGCAATGCCACCACGCACGGTGAGCTTCACGAGCGCCCGCAGCACGCGTCGTAGCGGCGAGCGCGGAGGTGCAGCGTTGGGCTTGGCCTCCGCCCGCACCTCGCTGCGCACGGCCTCGTGGCTCTGGGCGCGAGGTGCACGTCGGGCGTTGCCCTTCGTGTTGCTCGGCGTGGTGCGCCGTCGTGCCGCGGTGGCTCGGGCCATCATCTTCGCCAATACCCGGCTAACGTCGCGTACGCAAAAAACCCGGCGATGCCGTTAAAGACAAAGGCGGCCAGAGGGGCCGCCTTTGTCCACCGTTGTTTTGTCTTCTCGAAGGAGCGATCAGCGAACGAAGCCGTTGTTCTCGTCGCGACGGCGCAGGAAGGCGGGAATCTCGGAGGGATCGGCCGGCGCTTCCGCGCGCGCCCACTGGCCGGTGTGCTGCGGATGCGCCGAGTGGGGCGGATGCGCGGCATGGGCAGGATGCGACTGCTGCGGCTGCGGCTGCGGCATCGCGCCGCGCACGAGCGAGCCCGAGCTCGTCGCCGGCGCCGAGCGAGCGGCGGCCTGCAGCTGCTGGTTGGAGAAGAGCCCAGGCTGACGCTGGCCGATCTGCGGCGGCAGCGGCTGCATCGTGATCTCCTTGCGATTGCCGGGGCCGACGCTGCCGACGGCGACCATCTGCGATTGCCGACGACGACCGGTCGCGCGGCTGATCGCCTCCTCGAGATCCTCGTGCTGGGGCAGGTGCTGATCGAAGCCGGTCGCGATCACGGTGATGCGCAGCGCATCGCCCATGTGCTCGTCGATGACCGCACCGAAGATGATGTTGCAGTCCTCGTGCGCGGCTTCCTGGATCAGCGACGCCGCTTCCTCGACCTCGTGCAGCTTGAGGTCCGGACCCGCGGTGATGTTGATGAGGATGCCCTTCGCGCCGTGGATCGTGATGTCCTCGAGCAGCGGGCTGTTGATCGCCTGCTGGGCCGCGGCCATCGCCCTACCCTCGTCGGCCGCGATGCCCATGCCCATCAGCGCGCGGCCCTGGCCGCTCATGATGGTGCGGACGTCGGCGAAGTCGACGTTGATGATGCCGGGAATCGTGATGAGATCGGAGACGCCCTGCGTCGCGTGCTGCAGCACCTCGTCGCACAGCTTGAAGCTGTCGAGCAGGCTGGTCGACACGCTCGTGACGTCGAGCAGGCGATCGTTGGGGATCGTGATCAGCGTATCGACGGCCTTCTCGAGGTTGGCGATGCCCTCCTCGCCGATCCGCAGTCGCCGACGACCCTCGAACCGGAACGGCTTGGTCACCACGCCGACGCACAGCGCACCGCACTCACGGGCGACCTGCGCGACGATCGGCGCGGCGCCGGTGCCGGTGCCACCGCCCATGCCCGCGGTCACGAAGACCATGTCGGCGCCCCGCAGCGCCTCGGTCAGCTCCGGCACGCTCTCGAGCGCCGCTTCGCGACCGCGCTCGGGGTTCGCTCCGGCGCCGAGCCCACGCGTGATCGCGGAGCCGAGCTGGATGCGCAGCTGCGCCCGGCTCTTGTCGAGCGCCTGCACGTCGGTGTTCGCGCAGATGAACTCGACCCCCTCCACACCGTGGCCGATCATCGTGTTGATCGCGTTGCCGCCGGCCCCACCGACCCCGATCACCTTGATCTTGGCCGCGTCGGGGAACGCCTCCTCGAGCTCGAAGTACGCCATTGCCCTTGGTCCGATACATGTCCGGATCCACGCGGGCAAGAAACCGACGGAAACCTCCCTCCCCCGGGGCGCCGGGGTCAGCGATGGAGGGAGCGGCGCATCGTGGCGACCGCCGAGGCCGGCAGGGCGAGGCCCAGCCAGAGCTCGAGCGCCCGTACCCCCTGCCAGAGCAGGGTCGCGAGCCCGTCCTGCGTCCGGGCCCCCATCCGATCGGCCTGATCCAGCAGGCCGTCGGGCACCCGCGGGTACACGAGATCGACCACCCGGGTCCCGCGCGAGAGCCGATCGAGCGGCAGCGGGGTCGCGAACCGCTCGGGCCCGCCCCGCATCCCGACCGTGGTCGCGTTGACCAGCAGCTGCGAGCCCGCGAGCGCGTTGGCCAGCTCCCCGTAGCCGCAGCGCGCGACGCCATCGAGCGCCGGCAGCCGGCTGTGCTCGCGGCTGACCCACACCACGTCGGTGGGGACCTCGGCGTGGCGCAGCGCGTCGATCACCGATCGCGCCGCTCCGCCGCCGCCCAGCACCACCGCCTGCTTCGGCGGGCCGCCGCCGAGCTCGGCGAGCGCGTCGAGGAAGCCGGCGCCGTCGGTGTTGTGCCCCACGAGCTCGCCCTTGCGGATCACCACCGTGTTCACGGCCCCGATGCGCCCGGCCTCGGGGGTGAGCCGATCCATGTGCGTCACCGCGGCGCGCTTGTGCGGCACGGTGAGGTTGAGCCCGCCGAGCCCGATCGCCCGCGCACCGGACAGCGCGTTCGCCAGCGCGTGCGGTCGCACGTGGAACGCGAAGTAGCGGTGCGGCAGGCCCAGCGCCGCGAACGCGGCGTTGTGCATCTCCGGAGAGCGCGAGTGCGCCACCGGATCGCCGAGGATTCCGAAGCAGCGGCCCGCGTCGTGGCCGTTCGCGTCGTTCACGTGGGAGCTCCGCCCTCGGACGCATGCCTGCGCGCCCGTGCGTCCATCCGGAGGTTGAGGATCTGCACGAACAACGAGAAGCCCATCGCCGAGTACACGTAACCCTTCGAGACGTGGCTGCCGGTGCCTTCGGCGATCAACATGACGCCGATGAGCACGAGGAACGCGAGTGCGAGGATGCGCACCGAGGGGTGGTTCTCGATGAAGTCACCCACCGGGCCCGCGAAGATGATCATCACGATCACCGCGATGATCATCGCGGCGATCATCACCGGTACGTGCTTCGCCATGCCGACCGCGGTGATCACCGAGTCGAGCGAGAACACGATGTCGAGCAGCATGACCTGGATGATGATCCCGATGAAGCTGACGCGGTTCGGCGACGCGGCCGCCAGGACCTTCGTCGCGGCGCTCGCGGTCGGCACCACGACCGCTTCTCCGCCGGGATTCGTCGCGGAGGGCGCGGCAGGCACGTCCCCGCCGTGCTCGAGCTCGCTCTTGTGCTGACCGGGGTGCTCGACGTTGACGAAGATCTCGTGCGTGGCCTTGTAGAGCAGGAACAGTCCGCCGCCGATCAGGATGAGGTCCTTGCCGGAGAACGGCCGCACGAGCTCGAACAGCGGATCCTGCAGGCGCATCACCCAGCTGATCGTCAGGAGCAGGCCGAGTCGGCTGAGCAGCGCGACGGCGAGGCCGAGGCGGCGCGCCCCGAGCTGCTTCTCGCGCGGCAGACGGCCGCAGAGGATCGTGATGAAGACGATGTTGTCGATGCCGAGCACGATCTCCATCACGCTGAGGACCAGCAGGGAGACGTAGACCTCGGGGTCGTGGAGCAGCTCCATCATCGATCGGGCGGATCCTCCGGCTCGGGCACGAGCCGCTGGATGGTGGCGTGCACCATACCGTGACGCAACCGCACGTGGATCCCGTCGCCGACGGAAAGCGCGGCCGCCTCGGTGAGCACCTTGCCGGCCTCGTCGGTCACGACCGCGTAGCCGCGCTCCAACACCGCCAGCGGCGAGAGGGCCTGCAGCGCGGCCTCGGAGCGCGTGAGCCGTAGCCGTGCCTGCACCGGGAGCTGCGCGCCGGCACTGCGCAGGCGCAGCGTGGTCGCAGCGAGCTCCGCACGGGTACGCGGGACCAGCGTGGTGCCGGCGGCACGCAAGCGCAGCTCGAGGCGACGAAGCCGCTCGACCGCAGCGACGGGCAGCTCGCCACCCCGCGCGAACAGCCGCACACGGGCAGCGAGCAAGCGCCGACGATCGGCGGCGATCCTCGCACGCGGGTGCTGCTCGGCCAACGTGGTCTCGAGCCGGCGGAGCACGCGTCGCGCGCGGATGGGCAGCGCGCGACCGCAGGCGGCCAGACGCAGCACCGCCTGCTCGAGCTGCGCCCGGCGATCGAGCGCGTGTCGCTCGAGCGCGCGTCGCAGCCGCGTGGCCCGGAGATCCAGCGCCGAGCGCAGGACCGCACGATCGGGCACCACGAGCTCGGCGGCCTGCGAGGGCGTGGCCGCGCGCACGTCGGCGACGAGATCGCAGATCGTCACGTCGACCTCGTGGCCGACCGCGGAGACGACGGGCACGCGGCAGGCCGCGATCGCCCGCGCGAGCCGCTCGTCGTTGAACGCCCACAGATCCTCGGTCGAGCCGCCGCCGCGCCCGATGATGATCACCTCGACGTCGGGGTGGCGCTGCAGCCGGACGAGCGCACGGACGAGCGCGCGCGGGGCTTCGTCGCCCTGCACCGCTGCGGGCGCGAGCAAGAAGCGGGTCGGGCAGCGGCGCTCGGCCACCTGCACGATGTCGTGCAGCGCAGCGCCGTGCGCCGAGGTGATGACGCCGACCCGCCGGGGCAGCCGCGGCAGCGGCCGCTTGCGCGCCACCTCGAACAGGCCCTCGGCGGCGAGCCGCGCCCGACGCTGCTCGAGCTCGAGCATGCGCGCGCCGAGTCCGACGGGCTCGGCCCGATCGGCGTACATCTGGAAGCGACCCTGGCGCGCGAAGATCCCGACGCGGCCGCACACGCGCAGGTGCTGTCCGTCCGCGAGCTTGAAGCGCAGGCGCTCCATCGTCGAGCGCCACATCGCGACCGGCAGCATCGCCTCGTCGTCCTTCAGCGTGAAGAACGCGTGGCCCGCGGCGCCGACCCGAAGGTTCGACACCTCGCCCTCGACCCACACCATGCCGAAGCGGGCATCGAGCGCGCCGTGGGCGATGCGCACGAGCTGCCCGACGGTGAGCACGTCGGGACCACCACGCGCCGGCTGTTGCGGCCGGAAGGAGAGCTCGGTCTGTGCCATCGCGATCAGCCGGAGGTGGGGTCGCGCTCGGCGGCCTCGAAGAGCCCACGCAGCTCACGCAGCTCGTGCTCGACCTGCTGCACGCGGAGCGCGAGCGCCCGGATCGTCGCGTCGAGCTCGCCCGTCGCTGCGAGCTCGCCCGTCGCCGCGAACACGACCGAAGGCTCGAGCCCGCGGGCGCGCGCGCGCAGCTGGGAGTCGGCGTCCGCCATGTCCGCCAAAATGCTAGGGCGCACGCTCGCGGATCCGCAAGGCCCGCGCTTCGTCCGGTTTCTGGCAGTCGCGTGGGCCCGGGCGTCTACTCCCCGCATGATCCCACTTCCGCAACGCCGGGGCGCGACGCTCGTGCTCGCCCTCGCCGTCGCCGCTGGCTGCGGCCTGTTCAAGGAGCTGCAGTCGGAGGAGTCGGCGACCTCGGCGGGTAGCGGCTCGAGCTCGGGCACCGGGTCGAGCTCCGGCAGCGGCGGGAGCGACGAGACCTCGGCGAGCTGCGAGATCTCCATGGACGACCGCTGCGCCGATCAGGACACGCTGCAGACGTGCGATCCGGACTCCGGAGCGTTCGCCGAGTATGCCTGCGCGGATCTCTGCGCCGGCACGCCGAACTTCACGTGCCTCATCGCGTCGTCCGACGGCCGCCACGGCTGCTGGTGCGTCGCGCCCGGACCCCAGAAGGTGCTCTCGTGCACCGATCTCGAGGGCTGTCTGAACGACTGCACGGGCGCAGCCGACATGAGCTGCGCCGACGCCTGCTTCTCGCGCACGACGATCGAGACGATCCGGACCTTCGGTGCGCTGGTCTACTGCGCGCACAAGGAGTGCGACGACGCATGTCGCGAGGCGCCCGAGGGCTGCGGGACCTGCATCGACCAGGCGATCGCGGCCGGCACCGGCTCGTGCACGCTCGAGCGCTCGGTGTGCGACCAGGACCACAACGACGAGCCGTGGTGGCCGGACTGATAGAGGATCGGGTGCTATCGTCCCGGCCGTGGCCGAGTGGATCCACATCGCCGATGGGCGCGTCCGCGTCGATCGCCGCCCCGCACAGCGCGACGAGGGCCGGGCCCCGATCGTGCTGGTCGGCGGCATGACGCAGACCTTGGCGAGCTGGGGCGCGCAGATCCGGCCGCTGTCCGAGCGACGCACCGTCATCGCGTACGAGGCCCGGGGCCAGGGCACCACCGAGCTGCCGCTCGAGGACTGCTCGCTGCCGCGTCACGTGCAGGACTTCGCGGAGCTCCACGAGGCGCTCGGGCTGGGTGGACCCGTCGATCTGTGCGGGTTCTCGTTCGGCGGACGGGTGGCGCTCGCGATCGCGGCCGAGCGACCCGATCTCGTGCGCAAGCTGGTGCTGTCCGGCGTCGCGCTCGATCGCGGGCTCGTCGGGCGCCTGATCGTGCGGGGCTGGCTCGCGGCGCTCGGCACCGGCGATCTCGAGGCGCTCGCGCGCGTGAGCCTGCCGGACATCCTCGGGCCCGCGTACCTCGAGGCCAACGCCGCGCTCGTCGAGCCGATGGTGCGCGCGTCGATCGAGCGCAACAGCTACGCAGGCGTGCGCGCGCTGATGGAGGCGACGATCGTGCTGCCGGAAGGTTCGCCGTGGACCGCCGCACCGCTGGCCGAGCGCGTGCGTGCGCATGGGCTCGCGACCTTGTGCATCGGCGGCGCGCTCGATCGACTCGCGCCCCCGGCCGAAGTCGCCGCGCTCGCGCAGGCGACCGGCGGCGCGCATGCGACGATCGAGAACGCGGGGCACACGATCGCGATCGAGACGCCGCTCGCGTGGCGCGAGCACGCGCTCGCGTTCCTCGACACATGACCGCGAAGGCGGCGTGATCGTGCGGAGGCTCAGCCGGTGTGGCTGGGCGGCTCGCGACGCGGCGGTGGCGGGGGCCGATCGTCGGTGGGCGCAGGCGTCGGCGTCGGCGTCGGCGCGGGCGTCGGCTCGGCCGGCGCGGCGTCGGGCTTCGCGGCCGGGGCGGCGCTGTCGACCGGCGTCACCGGGAGCACCTTCGTCCTCGGCTTGCGCGGACGCGGCGGCGCTGCGCGTGGCGGGCTCGCGGGCGCAGGCGTGGCCTCGCGTGCCGGCTCGATCGCGACCGGCGGCTCGGTCGGCGCGGGCTCGATCGGCGCAGGCTCGGCGGGCGGGGCCACGACCGGTGCGACGGGCGTCGGCGGGGGCGGCAACGGAGCCGGAGCGGGCCGCGGCTCGACCGGCGCTGCGGGGGCCGGCGCGACGGGAGCAGGATTCGTCATCGCCGCTGCGGGCACCGGCGGCTCGCGTGCCGGCGCGGCGTCTCGCTCGCGCGTCGCGAGGAAGTAGCCGTTGACGGCCACCAGCAACACGATGAGCACGATCATCAGCTTGCGCTCCGTGGTGCGCGGCGTGATCGCGGCCATCAGCTGTGCCGCGGGCGTCGGCAACGGAGCGTTCTCCACGGGCAGCGCGATCGCGTGGCTGCGACTGAGCTCGAGCAGATCGGGCTCGCCCGCCTCCGTCTCCACGACGACAGGCAAGGGCGCCATCGACTTCGCCGCAGGGATCGGCGCCGGTGCGCTCGGTGCCTTCGCGGCCGGGGCCTGCGCGACCGGGGCCTTCGCCGACGATGGCTTCGCCGGCGATGCCTTCGCGGCCGCGACCTTCGCGGGCGGCGGCGGTGGTGTGCCACGCAGCCGCGCCGAGCGATCGCGGGGCGCCGACGTCTCGTCGCCGCGGTCGGCGACGACGCGCGGCACCGCATCCGTGCTGTCGATCGTGACCTCGAAGTCGCCCGACTCCCGCGCGGGCTCGGCCGGCGCCGGCTCGACCGGCGCGGGCTCGACCGGCGCCGGCGCGCGATCGCGGGCCGAGACGCGGGCCATCTCCTCTGCGATCGCCGACGCTGCGTCGGCGCCGAGCCCTGCCCACGCGGCCTCGAACTCGTCGCGCGTCAGCGCTTCGGTTCCGACGATCGGATCGTCACGGACGTCGCGCTGCTCCGACGCTCCATCCTCGACGCGCTCTCGTTCTCGTTCCTCGCTCATCGCCCGTGCCCGACCGTCTCCGCCCCGGGGCCCGGTCGGGCGCGCGGAGGTGTACTCGCGATCGGAAGCCATGATTACGCTACCACGGCCGCGCCCGGATCGCCCCGGGCGCCGCGTGTCCACGTCGTGCCCGCGGCCCGTCGACTTGCCCTACCTGCACGCCGGCGACGGACCCGCGAGCGCTACCGAGCGCCTCGTCGGGCTCGGCGATCCGGCGTCCGTCGTCAGGGGTCAGGCGATCCGTCGTCAGGCGCTCTTGGCCGGCGGCTCGGCGCGCGCGCGCACCGGCACGAAGGCTCCCTTCTCGGCGTTCCACTCCTCGATCTCGGCCGCGCCGATGTCGTAGAACCACGCGTGCAACGTCAGCTCGCCGCTCGCGAGCTTGCGCTGCACGATGTCGTAGCTGCGCAGGTTCTCGAGCTGCACGAGCACGTTCATGCGGCCGAGCGCATCGACGCTGGCCCCCGGCGGCACGCGCTCGCAGACACGCCGTGCGTCGGCGAGCCAGGCCGCGATGCTCGGCAGCCCGGCGGGTGATTGCCCCGTGCGGATCACCGACATCGCACTGCAGCCGGAGTGGCCGCACACGACGATCTGCTTCACGCCGAGTACCCCCACCGCGTACTCGACGCCCGCGCCCTCCGCCGGCATCGCGTCCGCACCCGAGCGCGGCACGATGTTCCCGACGTTGCGGTGCTCGAACACCTCTCCGGGCTCGGTGCTGGTGATCAGCAGCGGGCTGACGCGGCTGTCCGAGCAAGCGATGAAGAGCGTGTGCGGGTTCTGTCCGTCGGCGAGCTGCGCGAAGAGCTCGCGGTAGCGCCGTCGCGCGGCCACCCGAAAGCGATCGACGCCGTCGGCCAGCCGCTCGAAGGGGGTGACGTCGTCGAGCTCGCCGAGCAGGCGCATGGCATCCGTCTGGCTGGGCACGATGCGCGCAGTCCAGGCGCGCGACGCATCGGTGCTGCCCAGCGCATCGTGCACGACGTAGCCGTCCGCGACGATCGCGACCTTGGTACCACGCGCTTGCAGCTCGGCGAGCAGCACGGCCAGCCTGTCGCCGCTGCTCACGTCGATCGACGGCACCGCGAGGAGGTCGAGGACCACCGCGCGCGTGGGGTCGAGCTCGCCGAGGCGGGCACGGACGTCGTCGAGCCGATTGAGCCCGACGAACGACATCGGTCCGCGGAACGTGAAGCGATAGGGGCCGTTGGCGCCGAGCGTCTGCACGCGCGCATCGGTGCGACCCAGGCGGATCGCGGCGATCACGAACGCGATCACGAGGCCGACGCGCACACCCGCGAGCAGATCGAACAGCACCAGCGAGGCGAACGTGACGACGTAGACCAGTGCCTCGCTGCGCGAGACCCTCCACAGCGTCCGCAGCTCGCCCGGCGAGATCATCCCGATCGCGACCGAGAGCAGGATTCCGGCCAGCGCAGCGACCGGGATCCGCCCGACGAGCGGTGCGAAGGCGACCACGACCAGCAGCACGACGAGCGCGTGGATGAGCGCAGCGCGGCGGGTGCGGGCACCGGCTGCGACGTTGAGCGACGACCGGGCGATGACCGACGTCGTGGGCAGCCCACCGACCGCGACCGCGGCGATCGTACCGAGGCCCTGGCCGATCAGCTCCTGATCGGCGTCGTGTTTCTGCGACGCTGCGACGCGGTCGAGCGCACTGAGCGAGAGCAGGGTCTCGAGCGACGCCAGCCCGAAGATGACGAGCGCGCTGATCGCCAGCTCCGACCACGCACCGTCGGGCAGCACGATCGTGGGGATCGCGAGCAGCGAGCGCGGGATCTCGCCGATGCGCTCGACGTCGAGCTCGAAGACGGTGGCCGCGAGCGTCGCCACGAGCACCGCGATGAGGTGCGACGGCACCCGCTTCGAGATCCGGTTGCCGACGAGCACGATCGCCAGCGTGCCGAACGCGAGAAACGCGGGCGCCGGGCGTGCGTGGCTGATGACCTCGCCGATGTGCGTGAGCACGTCGAGCACGTGGGCCTGATCGGGCGGCGGTAGCCCGAGCGCGCGCGGGAGCTGGCCCACCAGGATCACGACGCCGATGCCGGCCGTGAACCCGAGCACCACGGGCAGCGGCACCAGCCGCGCGATGCGACCGAGCCCGAGCATGCCGGTCACCACTTGCAGCGTGCCGGCCATCAGCGAGGCGCTCACGAGCCCCGCGACGCCCTGTTCCTCGACCACCGACGCGAGCAGCACCGCCATCGCGACCGTCGGTCCGCTGATCGCGAGTGGAGCGCCACCCATGAGCGCGCCGATCAGGCCGGCGACGATCGAGGTGATGAGCCCGGCCGTCGGCGGCATGTCGCTGGCGAGGGCGACCGCCATCGAAAGCGGCACGGCCACGAACGCCACCGTGACGCCGGCGACGGCGTCGCGACCGAGGTAGCGACGGTCGAGCAGCGCGCGGAGCTGGGGGAGCAGGCCGCGGATGCCGAGATCCCAACGGATCCGCATCGGCTCGACCTGGTAGTTGCCGGCGCTGCGTTCTGCGGTGCGCTCGTGGGGTTTGCGGGGAAGTTCTGCGTTGGGCATCGACGATCGGCGGGAGGCGGCGGTCCGAGCTCGGACGCCGCGGGAAGGCTGGGGTTGAGGTGGAGAACGACCGAACGGGATCGCGGCGCGATCAACCGAGCGGATGCTCTTCACTCAATGCCGGTCGCCGTCGCGGGCGTTGCCATCGCGGTGACAGCGCGTCGTCGTCGCACGACGCCGGCGCCCTGCACTTGCCATGGTCGAGCCCGAACGCGAGCGCAGCCCACCGATGCAGCCCGCGCTTGGTGGCGCGGGGCTGAGGCCGAGTCGCAGCCTGCTTCTCGCCCTCTTCGTCGCACTCCTCGCCGAGCTCGACCTCGCCTTCGCGGGCGCTCGGCGAGACCGGAGCGACCGCGCCGACGAGGAAGGTCAGCAGCAACACCACCCGCGCGCGCCACCCCGCCAGCCACGACCGGCGCGGACGGCGAAGCGAGCGGGCGTACGACGCGGAGCTCATCCGAGCGCGCAGAGCTTAGCCACGGCCCGGGGGGTCGACAACCGCCGTCAGCGTGGCATCGGGCCCATGACCACCGCGCGCAAGCGCTCGTCGATGGTCCGCATCAGCCGCAGGAGCTCCTGCACGTGCAGATCGACCGCGGTGGGATTCGCCAGGCTCTGGTTCGTGGTGCGCACGAGCGGCACCAGCGTGCGCTCGATGATCGCGATCTGCTGGGCCAGCAGCTCCTCGATCCCGGGCGGGGCCTGGTTGTGCACCTGCACCTCGAGCTTCGGCGCAGACAGCGTCTTCAGCGTGCGCTCGAGTCGGTCGAGGTAGCCGGCCAGCAGCTCGTCGCGTCGCGACTGCCCGCTCGTGTCGGGCCCGACCTGCGGCGGCGGAGGAGGCGGTGCCGGCCTCACCGCTGCGGCCTTGGTGATCGCCGCTGCCGTGGCGGCCACCGACTGCTGGATGCCGTAGAGGTGCGCATCGAGCTCGCCGTGCTTCATCGTGCCCACGGCGGTCTGGATCCCGCGCAGGCCCTCCGCGAGGCTCGACAGCACGCCCGTCACGCGCGCGACCGGATCGTCGTCGGATCCACCGACGAGCTTGAGCCGCTGGAACTCCAGCTTGATCGCGTTCCAGCGCGCCGCCGCCTCGTCCGTGAGTCGCCCGCGCAGCTCGGCGAGCTTCAGCAGGTTGTGCTCGGCCCCGGTCGTGAGCGTCTGCGACTCGCTGCCGTAGTGGTCGTCGACCAGCCGCTGCAGCTCCTCTTCGTTGAGCGCAGGCACGATCTTCTCGGCCAGCTTGTTCATGTTGCGGTAGCTGCCCTGCAGCTTGAACGGCGGCTCGGTGCGGAAGCGATCGTCCATCGACGCCGAGGCGATGTAGTTCTTGTTGACCTCGAGCAGCACCTTCTGCACGGCGGTCAGCCGCTGCAGCACGGCCGTGATCTCGGAGATCTCGACCGCCGAGTAGCCATGCGACAGCTCGCTCGTGGGCACCTCTTCGCCGCGGGCCAGTCGCACCAGCTTGTGCAGGTCCGCGGGCTCGCGCGTGGCGAGCGGTGCGAGCACGCGGTTGCTGGTCACCGCGTTCTCGATGTAGCTGAGCGCGAACAGCTCGTCCTTGCCGTTCAGGATGTCGCCGAGGTTGTAGGTGTCGGCGCGGTTGGCCAGCATGTCGGGGATCTGGAACTTGTCGCCCGACTCCGTGTACGGGTTGCCGGCCATCACCACGCAGAACTTCTTGCCGCGCATGTCGTACGTGCGCGTGCGGCCGTTCCAGACCCCTTCGATGCGGCGCTGCGCATCGCACAGCGAGATGAACTTCTGCAGCAGCTCGGGGTTCGTGTGCTGGATGTCGTCGAGATAGAGCATCACGTTGTTGCCCATCTCGAGCCCGAAGTTGATCTTCTCGACCTCCTGACGCGCCGTCGCGTTGGGCGCCTCGGCCGGATCGATCGAGGTGACCGCGTGGCCCAGCGCCGGCCCGTTGACCTTCACGAACGCGAGCCCGAGCCGACTCGCCACGTACTCCATCAGCGTGGTCTTGCCGTAGCCGGGCGGCGAGATGAGCAGCAGCATGCCCATCAGGTCGGTGCGCTTGCCCTCGCCGGCCGCACCGAGCTGCTTCGCGAGGTTGTCGCCGATGAGCGGCAGGTACACCTCGTCGATGAGCCGGTTGCGCACGAACGAGGTCAGCACCTTCGGGCGCAGCTCCTCGAGCCGCAGTCGCGCGCGCTCGCGCTCGATCACGGCCTGACGCAGCTCGCGGTAGCGCTGGAACCCCGGCACGCGCTCGCGGCGGAAGGTGTCGAGCCGCGCGAGGAACTCGTCGATGCGCAGCTCGAGCCGCCGCGACACGATGCGGTTGTGCTGGCCGAGCAGCTCGGTGACCTCCGCCCACACGAGCCCGGTGCTCGTCACGCGATCGAGCGCGTGATCGATCGCGAGCAACCCGGCGGCCTCGACGACCGCACCGGCGCGCTGCTTCACGTCGGGGTCGTCGGTGGTCGCGACCCAGCTCTCGAGCCACGCCGCCGCGATCTCGAAGCGTGCGACCGGATCGTCGCGCAGCGCGTCCAGATCGTCCTCGAAGCTGCGCCGCTGCGCCCCCGCGGCATCGAGGTCCGCGAGCCGACGCAGCAGGCCGTCGCGCAGCGCCACCGCGTCGGCGGAGACGACGAAGTGCGGCCGCTCCACGGCGAGCTCTTCGACGAGGTAGCGGGCGGCGAGCGGCGCCCAGCTGGCCGGCAGCGGAAACGAGGTGGCCTGCACGAAGCGCACGATCGCGGCGGAGATGTCGGCGATGAGATCGCTCTCGGCCTGCGCGCGCGCGAAGGTCCCGCGCAGGCGCACGAGGCTCTGCGCGCGGCGTTGCCAGCCGTCGTCGCGACCGTCGTGCGCGAGCGCCCAGAACTCGAGCGCGAGCGTGCGCGCGGCGGCCGGGAAGCGCAGCAGACCGGCGCTCTGGTGCAGCGTGACGAGCTTGCCCAGGATCGCGGCGGCATCGGCATCGTGCACGCCGCGCTCGTAGCCCTCCTGGTAGCGATCGGCGGCGTAGCGCCGCACCAGCTCGAGCAGCCCGCCGGGCTCCCGCTCGGCTGCGACCAGCTGCGCGATCGAGAGCCCGCCCTGCTCGGCTTCGGCGTCGAACAGCACGCAGGCCGCGAGGTACTCGCCACGGTAGACGTCGGGGTTCTCGGAGACGATCTGCTGCGACCAGTACGGACGCGTGCTCTCGAACTCGGCGTCGACGATGGGCGCGATGAAGTCGGTACCGGTGATGCCGATCGCGATCAGGTCGCCGTGCGGCACCGCGGTGAGCTCGAGCGGCTGCGTGTTGACCGTGAAGCGATGCTTGCCGAGCTTGATGAGGTCGGCGCCGCCCTCGAACAGATCGAGCCGGTCCCGCAGCGCGCGCAGGGCGTCCTGCCTGGCGCTCTTGAGCCGCGACGCGACCTCCTCGGACTTCACCGTGTCGCCGAGCCCGGAGATGCGCTCGCCGAGCTCGCGCAGCTTCAGCACCATCGCGTCGGAGGCGAAGTAGGCGTTGAGCTCGTCGGCGCTCGCGAACGTGGCCGCGCGACGTGAGAGCCCCGCGATGATGCGCTCGGCGGCCTGCCACAGGTTCGCCACGCGGCGGCCCCGCTCGTCGAGCAGGAGCTGCTTGCGCTGGCCGAAGGCCTCGTAGACCTCCTCGCGCTTGCGCGTGAGCTCGCCGATGAACTCGTCGAACTCCGAGAAGCGCGCCTCGAGCTCCTCGAGCTGCACCATCAGGCGCGAGAGCTGCTCGTCGCAGCGCTCGGGGGTGTCGCACAGCGCGATCGCGGACTGCACCGCCTGGCCGTAGAGCTTGAACTGCGCGCCGAACTCGGCCTTGCCCTCGCGCGACAGCAGCTCCTTCCTCCGGGTCTCGAGCACCGCGCGCACGCGGTTGCAGTGCGCGAACGACTCGGACACGCCCTCGAGGATGCGCGTGCGCAGCGTGGGATCGTCGACCTGCAGGTTCGCGACCACCTCGGAGAGCACCGCGAGCCCGTCGGACGCGCGCGCGAGCGCTTCGGCGTGCGGCACGAGCTCGTTGGTCTTCTCGATGGTGTCGACGCGACCGAGGATGTCGTCGAGCTGCTTCGTGACCGGCGCGAGCGCGTCGTCGCGCGCGAGATAGCGGACCGTGGTGGCCGACAGCTCGTCGAACGCCTTCACGACGTCTTGCTCGAGCTTCGCCAGCGCCTCCGTGTCGATGTAGCGCTGCTCGCGGAGGGTGATGAGCGCGCCCCGCTGCGTGCGCAGCCGCGCGAGCGCATCCATGAACTCGTCGACGCGCGTCCAGCTGTCCGGGCGGATCGACGTGATGATGTCGTGCTGGGCGGCCCGGGCGGCGTCGAGCGCCTTGCTGGCGGCCTTGCGCAGCGCGAGCACCTTCTCGAACTCGTCGACGATGAGCTCCGCGGTCTTGCGGATCTCGACGAGCACCGGCTGCAACGCGAACGCCTCGGCATGGCCCAGCCAGTGGTAGGCGTCGACGATGCGCGTGACGTTCGCGATGAGGTCTTCGTAGACCTGGCGCGAGGGGATCTGCTCGTTCACGAAGCGCCGCACGCTGAGGCAGTCGGAGATGCCGCGCACGAGGTCGGCGTTGCCGAGCTTCTGCAGGAAGCCGCTGCCCGTGGGCGTGCGTGCGGCGAACTCGGCCGAGACGAACGGCGTCTGCCAGATCTGCATCGGGTGCACGCGCGTCGGCTCGTCGCCGCTCGTGCGGAACACGACCAGCTTGCCGTCGTCGAACAGCGAGAAGCCGTTGCAGCGGATCGGGGTCTGCACCTCGCGACGGATCAGGTTGTAGGGCAAGAGCGCGTAGTGGCCGGCCTCGCGATCGAGGAACACGTAGAGCACGTCCTCGCCGTTGGGCGAGCGCAGCATCTTGAAGAACACGTAGGCCGCGAAGTCGCCGTCGAAGACCTTGTGCTGGCCGTCCTGCAGGAAGAACCCGCCGGGGAAGATGATGCCGTGGTCGTCGGGCAGGCTGACGCACGCGCGCCCGATCGCGTCGATGCGCACGACCTTCTGCGTGCGCGTCGAGAACACGAGGTAGCGCGGCTTCTCCTCGCGGTACGGCCGGATCTTGAGCAGCACGAGCGGGCCGATCTCGGCGTACTCGATGCTCGCGTCGTCGAGGGTCTGCTGCGCTTCGTCGACCGGCTCGGCGTAGATGCCCTCGCCGCTCTCGGTGTTGTTCTCGACCTTGACGGTGAGATCGCCGCCGACGGTCTCGACGAACACCTTGTCGCGGATCGACACGTGCGGGTGCCGGCCCTCGCGGCGATCGTCGCGGGTCGTGAGGCGCCACTCGAAGTCGTGCGACGGCGGGAACGTGAAGTCGCGCTCGCCCCGGTTGTCGACGTAGCTCGCGTTGCCCTGCGGATCGAGCAGCCAGCGGAACACGCGGACGTCGGCGATGTCGTTGCCGACCTGGAAGACCGCCAGGAGGTTCGTCTCGCTGCGCGTGAACTGCAGCAGCTTGGCGCCCTTGTAGAAGCGATAGAGCTCGCTGAAGTCGTGCTGGAACTGCGGCGCCACGAGGAACGTGGGGCCACCTTCGGCGAGTGGGACCGCCGCGAGCTCGAGCCCTTCGTCGCCGGTGCTCCAGCGCTGCAGGCTGAACACGTCCTCGACCACCGTCTCGGCGCGCAGCCGGACGGTGACGTTGTAGCCGAACAGGAGTCGGCCACCGAGCTGCACGATGTCGCGCGGGACGCAGTTGTTCTCGGTGCGCACGCGGCACTGGCCGACGATCGCGAGCTCGGTGCCGCCGAACGCAGCCATGCGCGCGGCGTTGAGCTGCTCCGCGCGCTCGCCGAGCTGCTTGGCCTGCTCGACGAGGCGCGTGCGGATGACCTCGTAGCTGCCGCCTTCGAGCTCCGCCGCGCTCGCCTGCGGCTCTTCCGTCGTCTTGGTTCCGTCGGCCATGGCCTCGCCCCGCCGGCGTCGCTGGCGCTAGAGACCCAGCTCCTTGGCGCGGGCGATGAGGCTCTCGAGCTTCGTGCTGTCGCCGTTGATCCGGCCCACGAGCTGGCCGAGCAGCGACGAGACGCTGATGTCGCCGGCCTGTCCGGGGCGAGCGAGCAGCGCGCTCACGTCGTCACCGATGCTGGCCTTGCCGTCGAGGTAGTTGCCGAGCACCCGTTGCGCGACGTCGCTGTTGCCGATCGCACCGTCGACGGCCTGGCCGAGCGACACCGCGTGCACGAAGCGATCGAAGAACTGCCCGTCGCCGCCGATGATCTGGATCTTCGCGCTGCCCATGGCCTCGGCCATGACCGTCGCCTGCGAGTGGGCGATGTCGCGGCGTGCCGCGATCTCCTGCAGCGCGATCTGCATGTGGCGATCGAGGCGCAGCCGGAACTCCTCGTGCTGCCGCGTGGCGTCGTCGAGCTGCTTCATCGCGTGGGCCTTCTGCTCGAGACCGGCGGCCTCGCCCAGCAGCGCCTCGCGGATCTCGGCGGCCTTCGCTGCCGCCATCTTCTCGGTGGCGGCCGCATCGGCTTCCTTGCCGGTGGCCTCGGCCAGCAGCATCTCGCGGCGCGCGCTGGCTTCGGCGGTGCCGGTGCGCTCGGTGGCGATCGCGGCCGCCTCGCGCCCCTTCGCCTCGGCTTCCATCTTCTGCAGGAGCACGCGCGCCTCGGCGGCGCCGAGCTTCTCGATGGCAGCGGCGTCGGCTTCCTTGACCTTCACCTGTGCGAGCCCGGGCGCGGCGCTCTCGGCCTGCGTGCCCTCGGCGAGCCGCATCTGCGCGCGCGCCGTGCGATCGGAGGCCTCGAGCTCGGCGTCGGCGAGCACGAGCCGCTGCTTCGCGGCGAACCGGGCCGCTTCTTCGCCGGCCTGCGCGGCCTTGATCTGCTTCACGAGCTCCTGCTCGGCCTGCGCCTCGGCGTCGATGACCTTCGCGTCCTTGGCCCGCTTGGCGGCCGCGATCACGCGCACGTCCTTGATGCGTTCCTCCTCCTCGGCCACCGTCTTGTCGACGGCCACGCGGCCGCGGATGATGTCCGCGATCTCCTTGCGCTGGACCTCGAGCTGCTTCTCCTTCTCGATGCGCTTGAGCTCGGTCTCGCGCTCGCGGCCGATCGCCTCGAGCTGCTGGTCCTTGACCACGCGCTCCTGCTCGACCAGCACCACGCGCTCGCGGTTCTTGATCGCGACCTCGATCTGGCGGCGCTTGTTCTCCTCGTTGACCGCGAGCTCCTCGTCGACCTTGATGCGGGCGTTCTCGGCCTTCTTGCGCTCCTCGGACTGGATGCGCGACGCCTCGGCCTCCTCGCGCGCCTTCACGCTGGCGATCTCGCGCTGCTGCTTGAACGCCGCATCGGCCTGCTGGCGATCGAGCTCCATCGTCGCCTCGGCGGTCTCGGTGTTCTTCTTCTTGATCTTCTTCTCTTCTTCGCGCCGCAGGTCGTTGGTGAGGATGTTCTGGTCCGCGGTGATCTGGGTGATCTTGCGGATACCCTGGGCGTCGAGGATGTTGTGCGGATCGAGGCTCGAGAGCGGGGTCTGCTCGAGGTAGTCGATCGCGCAGTCGTCGAGCGCGTAGCCGTTGAGATCCTGGCCGATGACCTGGAGGATCTGCTCCTTGAACTCGTGGCGCTTCGTGTACAGCTCCTCGAAGTCGAGCCGCTTGCCGACGGTCTTGAGCGCCTCGGAGAACTTCGCCGAGAAGAGGGTCTCGAGCGTGTCGGTATCGGAGGCACGCGCGCAGCCGATGGTCTGCGCGACCTTCAGCACGTCCTCGACCGTCTTGTTCACCCGCACGAAGAACGCGACCTTGATGTCGGCGCGGATGTTGTCCGCACAGATGAGGCCGTCCTTCGCGGTACGCGAGATCTCGATGGTCTTCACCGAGATGTCCATGACCTCGGCGCGGTGGATCACCGGGAACACGGTCGCCCCCGTGAAGCTCACCAGCGGCTCCTTGCCCATCTTGTTGACGATGAGCGCCTTACCCTGATCGATCTGCCGGTAGAACTTGGCGATCATCGCCACGAGACCGAGCAGGATCACGACGCCGACGCCGACGGCGATCAGGATCGTGACGAGCGTGAAGTCTTGCATCTTCTTCTTCGACCTTCTTCTGGGGATCAGCTACGGGGACCAGGCTCTTCGGAGAGGATGTCGTCGATCGGCGTGACCTCGAAGGCCTCGCGGGCCTCGTCGTAGGACACGACCAGCGCACGATCGCCGCGACCGAGCTTGTTCGGCGACTCGCACCGCACCTGCACGATGAGGCCGGCACCGCCGTCCTCGGCGGTCGCGTTGCCGAACGTGGCGTCGACGCGGCTCGTGTCGATGCGGACGATCTTGCCGATGAGGGCGCTGCGTCGCGCGCCCGACTTGCTGCGGAACATCGGCGCGATGGGGCGCGCGGCCAGCGAGGTGAGCAGCACCGCGACGAGCAGCGCCACGAGCAGCAGCGCGAGTTCGAGCGCCCAGTGGGCCTGGTAGCCGAGCCAGTAGTGCGTGCTCGTGTGCGAGACCAGCCACGCCCAGAAGAACACCAGCGACAGCGTCACGGTGAGCGGCAACGAGTCGAGCCGGAGCGTCACGAAGAAGCTGCTCAGCAACGAGGCCGGGACGTCGTGGTGGCCGGGCCCCTCCGCGTGGCCGTCCGCGTGCACATGGCCCGCGTCGCCGTGACCGAGGTCGTGCCCGGCATGATCACCGCCGCCGTCTGCATCCAGCATGTCGAGGCCGAGCGCGCCGAGGATGACGAGGAGCCAATAGACCGCCGCAATGCCGAGCAGGACCGTGAAGACCACGGTCGGGAAGCTCAGACTGGCGGCGAGGAACTCGTCCATCTCGGTCACGTCGTCGTTTCGCGCTCGCAACCTCGCGAGCCGCTCGACGGGGGATCGGAGGCTGCCACAGACGGCCACCCGACGTCGAGACCGGCGTCGTCGAAGACGACAGCGGTACTCGCTCGGCCAACTCGACGCCACCTCGCGGTATTTCGCTCTCGACCTGGCCGCCATGGGGCGGTCTCATGGCGACGCGCGAGGCACTGGCGGTGCGCCGCGTCGCGGGTGACCATCGTCGACGATGCTGCGCCGACTCGCGCCGGCTCTGGGAACGGGGTTCTGTTGCGTGCTCGCTGCGTGTCGTCCGAGCGTCTCGCCGGCGGAGTCGCGCGCGGAGCCGGCGGCAGAGCTGCGGGGCTGGCATTACCGCGCCGAGGTTGCGCCGGCGGCCAGCGGCATCGCGGTGCAGCTCTGCTTCGAAGGCCGACCTCCGCGCGCGCTCGCAGCCATCGTGCCCGAGGTCGTGCCCTACCTCGAGGACCTGCAGGTCGTCGGGAGCTCGCGCGCGCTGAAGGTCCGCGGCGAGCGTGTGCTGCTCGACGGCGTCGCGCCGGGCGAGTGCGTCGGCTGGCGCGTCGACTTCACGAAGATGACGGAAGCGCGGCGCGACCGCGCGGTGATCCGCGCCGGCGACAGCCTGATGGTGCGACAGAGCATGTGGCTCCTGTGGCCCGAGGACGCCGCGGACGATCTCGAGCCCACGGTCGAGCTCCAGCTGCCCGAGGGCGTGCGCGCCTCGGTGCCGTGGCGCGTCGCCGCTGCTGGAGCCGATCGCGACGCACGGCGCACGACCTATGTGCTGGACGCGACGGTGTCGCGCTGGCTCGGCTACACGGTGCTGGGCGAGCTCGACATCGATCGCTTCGAGCGGGCCGGTGCGAAGATCGAGATCGTTCGACTCGACGAGCCGCTCGCGTGCGATCGCGCGGGGCTGCGGCGCTGGATCGACGACGCCGTCGATTCGGTCGCGCTGCTCTACGACGGCTATCCACGCGAGCACCTGCAGGTGATCGTCGTGCCGACCGAAGGCGGCGGCGGCACCGTGTACTTCGGCGCGGCGGCGCGCGGCGGCGGTGCGTCGGTCTACCTGCTGCTCGACACCGAAGCGAAGGCCGAGCGCTTGCCCGGGGGCTGGACCACGGTGCACGAGCTGCTCCACCACGGCATGCCGTTCGTCGAAGAGGCCTGGATGTCGGAGGGCTTCGTCTCCTACTACACCGAGGTGATGCGCACGCGCGCCGGGCATCGCAGCGAGGCGGAGGGCTGGTGGGAGCTGTTCGAGGCCTTCGAGCGCGGCCGCAACGGCAGTCGCGGCCAGCCGCTCGCCGAGGCCAGCGCGCAGATGCACGAGACGCACGCGTACCAGAACGTCTACTGGGGCGGCGCCGCGATCGCGTTCGACATCGACGTCACGATGCGCAAGGAGACGAACGGCGCGCGTGGGCTCGACGATGCGGTGAAGCACCTGCGCGAGTGCTGTGGCGAGGCGGTGCAGCGGGTGCCCGCCCGCAAGCTGCTCGCCGAGCTCGACAGGTGGTACGGAAAGCCGATCTTCAGCGAGATCGCCGAGCGCCACCTCGAAGCGCGCGAGTTCGCCGACATCGCCGCGCTCTACGCCGGGCTCGGCATCGGCATCGGCGGCAGCGGCGTGACGCTCGACGACGCCCACCCTGCGGCCGCGATCCGCCGCGCCATCATGGCGCCCCGCCGGACTCCCGCGACCAGCAGCCCTTGAACGCGGGGCCGCGGACGCGCTACACAGGTCCCCACGGATGTCCGAGGGCGAACGCCGCAACATCGCGCTGACGCTCGCCGGAGGGGGCAACCGCGCGTTCTACCAGCTCGGGCTCCTGCACCGCTGGGGCGAGCGACTCGTGCCGCGGCTCGGCGCCGTCGCGTCGTGCAGCGCCGGCGCATGCGTGGCCGTGCTGCTGTTCTCCGGCCGCGAGGTGGCGACGCGATCGTTCTGGCAGGCGCGCCGCGGCAAGATGGTGAAGAACCTCGAGTGGACCCGCGTGCTGCGCGGCCGATCGCCCGCGCGGCACGGCGAAATCTACCGCGACACGCTCCTGTGCGCCGCCGCCGAGGGCGGGCTCGAGCGCATCCAGGCGCTGCCGTTCCCGGTGCTCGTGCTCACCGCCGCATTCCCGCGTCGCATGCCTGCACCGCTCGGCGCCGCCATGGGGCTCGCGGCGTACAACCTCGAGAAGCGGCTGCGCCCCGGCATGGTGCACCCGAGCTTCGGTCGTCGCATCGGCTTCGAGCCACGGCTGTTCGATGCGCGCAGCTGTGCGAGCGGCGAGGAGCTGGCCGACCTCGTGATCGCGTCGTCGTCCACGCCGCCGTTCACCCCGATCGGTCGCTTCCGCGGGCACGCGCTGCTCGACGGCGGGATGATCGACAACGTGCCCGCCGCGGCGGCCGAGACGATCGCCGGCATCCGGCGCAACCTGGTGCTGCTGACGCGGCCCTACCCGCGCAACGTGCTCGGCGAGCAGGGCGAGGACGGCGCGCGGCTGTACGTCGCGCCGAGTCGACCGGTGCCGGTCGAGGTGTGGGACTACACGCGGCCCGATCTCGTCGACGCCACCGTGGCGATGGGCGAGCGCGAGGCCGAGCTGCACGAGCCGGCGCTGCGCCGGCTGCTGGCGGTGTGACGTGCACGCGTGTCGATGCCTCGTGGCCTTCGCGATCGCGCTCGCGACCAGCAGCGCGTGCAAACGCTTCGACTACCACTGCACCGTCGACGACCAGTGCGTGACCGACGACATCCTCGGCACGTGCGAGCCCGAGGGCTGGTGCAGCTACCCGGATTCGACCTGCGACACCGGCAAGCGCTGGGGGCCGCAGGCGGGGCCGTACGCGAACGACTGCGCGGCACCGGAGCCCGATACGTCGAGCTCTTCGAGCGAGTCGAGCGGGTCGAGCTCGTCGAGCGAATCGAGCAGTGAGGGCACGACGGCCGGCGAGAGCAGCAGCAGCAGCAGTTGAGCTCAACGCTTCGCGAGCGCGGCGCGGGCACGGCGACGGTCGCGGACGACCCACACGATCCCGCCCGCGAGGATCGCGACGCCCGCGGCCGCGAGCGCACTGCCGACGATCACGAGGTTCTTGCCGTTGTGCACGTACGCGTGCGCCTCGCCCTCGGTGAAGCCGCGCGACGCCCGGCCGATCGTGTGGATGCCGAGCCCGAGCAAGGTCAGGCTCGAGGCCAGCGTGAGCGCACCGACGCCGACCGTCACGACCGCGAGCGACCGCGCCGGCGGAGGTCTGCGCTTCATCGCCTCGACGGGCCGCGGCGGCGGAACCGAGCTCGGCACAGCGTTGCCGGCCGCCGGTCCGGCCGCGAGCGCACCGGCGAGCACGAGCCTGAGCCCTTCCGCGAGCATCCGGCGCGCATGGTAGCGCGCCCCGCCACGCCGCGCGTCAGTGCTGGACGGCGTATCCGCAGCGCGAGCTACAGCCCTCGAGCACCGAGCACTGCGAGTAGCACGCCGCGGGCCCGGCGCTCGGATCGTCGCTGAGCACCGGCGGCTCCGTCTTGCCGACCTGGATGCATCCCCCGAGCAGCGCCACCACCACCGCAAGCCATCCCGCGCGCTTCATGGCTGTGGGACGACGGGCCGGCCGGCCGCGATTCAACGGCCCACGTGCAGTGCCGCGCAGATCACATCCGCGCGTGCTCAGTCGTAGTAGCAGGAGCGGCACACGCCGAGCGCCGCACCGGGCTTGCGCAGGCAGTACTCCGCGGGGCCGCAGCTCTCGTCGCTCGCGCAGCCCGGCTCGCAGTGCGGCATGCCTTCGTCGACACAGCGTTGCCCCACGGGGCACTCGCCGGGGAAGCACGACGTCACGCCGGTCCGCGCCGGCACCACGCAGCCGGGCGCGGGCTCGTGCGCAGTGTGGCTCGCACACGACTCGCAGCGTCCGAGCGCGGCGTCGCCTTCACGCACGCAGATCTCGCGCGGGCCACAGCTCGCGTCGCTCGCACAGCCCGGGCGACAGGTCGCCATGCCGGTGTCGTCGCAGTACTGCCCCGGAGGGCACTCGCCGGGGAAGCACGACGTCGTGCCGCTGCGCGTCGGCCCGCTGCACTCGCCTGCGGCCCCGACCGATCCGCCCTCGGCCGCGGGGCCCGTCCGCACATCGTGGTGGTCGCTCGGCGTCGCGACGTCGACGTCCGCGTTGCACGTCGGCGCACACCGGAGCTCGCAACCGGCGAGCACCACGACGGAGATCGAGAGCAGCGCGCGGAGGGCCGGCCGGGTCACCATCGCGCGACAGTACTGCAGTTCTTCCGGTGACATTCCCCTGCGCCATCCGACATCGGGGGCGGTCTCGATCGCCGCTCGGCGCACGACCCGGCGTCATGGCAGTGGGCCCCGCTACTCGCACGGCAGTGCGACGCGACGGGCGTGCGGGAAGGCGAGGTTTGCGGCCGACGATCGTGGCCTGCAGGCTACGAGGGCGCGCCGAATATGGCAGGTTGGTGGAGGGGGCAGGTTCGAATGCGGGCGAGACACTTCACGGCGACGATGGTCGCCTTTGCGACACTGTCGTGCGGGCGCGACGAGAAGCCCGACGCCAACGTCGACGCCGGCGGATCGGGCGACGACGGCATCGTGCTCGAGGGCGGCACGGTGGCGGACGAGACGATCGGCAGCTCGGCCGACGAGACCGGCGACAAGCTCGACGTCGAGCCCGGGCAAGCGAGCGCCGGAGGCGGCGACTGCAACGGCGGCGGCGGGATGATGGGGGAGAACACCTTCAGCATCATCTGGATCGCCAACTCGCCCGAGGGCACCGTCTCGAAGATCGACACCGAGACCGGTACCGAGCTCGGGCGCTACTGGACGGGTCCGAGCGAGGGCGACGACGACCCCTCTCGCACCGCGGTGAACCTCGAAGGCGACGTCGCGGTCAGCAACCGCGGCGGCGGCGTGCTGAAGTTCGCCTCGGAGACGACGCGCTGCGTCGATCGCAACGGCAACGGCACGATCGAGACATCGACCGGCGCCGGCAACGTGCTCGCGTGGGGCGAGGACGAGTGCATGTTGTGGCGCATCGAGACTCCGTTCGACGGCGAGCACAACCACGGTCCGCGACCGACGGCCTGGGACGCCGGCGCGCAGCAGGACCCCTGCCAGGCCCAGGACGATCGCCTGTGGATCGGTTGGTGGATGATCGCCGACAACACCGGTCACTTCGAGCGCCTCGATGGCGCCGACGGCAGCAACATCGACACGGTCGACATCGTCGGCTGGGACTCGGTGGACGGCGTGGACGACTACGGTCCGTATGGCGGTGCGGTCAACGGCGAGGGCGATCTGTGGATCAGCGGACGCAGCCCGGGTCCGCTCGCGCACATCGACTCGGAGACGCTGGACTACACCGTCTACCAGGTGCCCGAGGGCACGAGCCCCTACGGGATCACCGTCGACAAGAACGGCGACCCGTGGATGGGTGACTGGAACGGCGGCGTGCTGCACTTCGATCCGGTCAGCGAGACCTTCGATCACATCGACACGCCGAACGTGTCGCGTGAGCGCGGGCTCATGGTGGACCGCAACGGATTCGCCTGGGTGGCCGGCAACGACTCGTGCGCGCTGGTGAAGATCGACACCGCGACGCGCACGCTCGTGAGCGACACCATCGCGCTGCCGGGCTGCGACGATCCGGTCGGCATCAGCATCGACGCGATGGGCTTCGTCTGGGTCGTCGACCGCGGGGCCGAGATCGCGTTCAAGGTCGACCCGGTGGCGCTGACGTCGGTGACGGTCGCTGGGCTCGTCGGGCCCTACACGTACTCCGACATGACGGGCGCCGGACTGGGCCTGGTGACGAACCCGCCGCAGGGCTAGCGCGCGCGCAGGCGCTGCACCTCGGTCGCGAGGATGCGGCGCATGATCGCGATCATGCAGCCGTACGTGCTGTCCATGCCGAAGTAGCTGAGGCTCTTGCTCAAGAGCGTCTGCCGCTTCGAGTACGGCGTGTCCGACGCGTAGTGCAGCAGGCCGAAGTCGAACGGCAGCAAGTTCGAAAGGTGCACGATCTCGTCGACGGGGTGCCGCTTCGGGTACACGAGCTCGTAGATCCCCGAGAGATACGGGCCCGTCTCCATCTCGAGCACGGTGTAGCCCTCGCGGTAGAAGATCTGCATGTACTCGCGGTTCTGCAGGAACGAGCCGCGGACCGTGAGCACCTTCTGGTTGTCGAGCACCGTGGTCGAGACGTAGGGCTGCACGTCGGCCGCGGCGAAGCAGTTGCGGAACAGATAGGTGTTCTGCGAGTGCTCGTCGTACGCGACGGTCGAGAGCATCACGTCGCCGACGCGGCCGTTCAAGGTGGCGGCCTTGCCCATCACGTAGACGCCGCGCAGCTCGCCGATGCCCTGCGCGAGCCTGCTGAGGTGGTGGTAGGCCGCGAGCCCGAGCGGATAGTCGATGTTGAGGATCACCGCATCGGACTCGGCCAGCAGCTCGAGCCCTTCGACCTTCACGCGCGCATCGAGCCGCTCGGGTCGCAGCCGCGACAGCTCGACGAGCTGCGCCGCGACGTCGAGGTGCCCGGGCTGCTCGATGGTGGAGATGCCGCTGTGCTCGTCGTAGCGCTGCACGGCCGCGACGCGCTCGTCGTTGCCTTCGGCGCGCAGGTACTGCCGCAACAGGTAGTAGGAGAGGTTCGCCATCGCCGGCTCGTCGCCGCGGGCCTGCGCGTCGGCGATCGCGGGCCCGAGCTGCTCCGGGTCGCCGCGCTGCACCAGCTCGAAGATCGCGTCGCGATGCGCACGCGCGTAGCCACCGAGCAGATTCGGCAGCGCGTGGGTGTTGGACGAGACGAAGTAGACCGGACGGGGCCGATCGGCACCCGCGCGATAGGCCGGCTCGATCGACGACCACCAGCGCTGGGTCGCGCGCTTGTACTCGAGCAGCGTGCCCGAGATGAGGCGCAGCGAGAGATCGCAGGGATGGGCAGCGAGCTCGCGCAAGGAAGCGGCCGGGGCTTCGCCGAACGCGAGCAACAGGCGCGCGACATCGCCGGCCTCGAGCCCCAACGCCGCACCGAGCAGCTCGTCGCGCTCGACGAGCGTGGCCTGATCGTCGTGGAGCCGTGCGAGGTGCGGACTGCGGCCGAGCAGCCCGTGCATCTTGTTCCACTCGATCTGCCACGCCGTGACGAGCGGCACGAGGTCGTCGATGTCCGAGGCGCTCGTGACGTAGACCGCCAGCGTGTCGACGCCGTCGAAGCGCTGCGGACGGCGGCGCCCACGGGTGCTGACGCGCTGCCACGTGTCGACCGCGAAGCCCTGGGCCTCGAACTGGGCGTTGGACTGGCCGGCGACGAGCCGACGCACGCGCGGCATGCAGGCGGGCAGCCGCGCTGCTGCGTATGCGAACGCGCCGAGGTCGGGCTCCGGTGCGCGCGCGCCCGCGTGCAGGCTCGAGTCGCTGAACGCGTGCGCCTCCTCGAACGCCCGCACCCGCACCTCGCCCGAGCTCCGCAGCATCGAGTAGTACGTGCGGATGTAGAGATCGATCGCGTTGCTGGTCGTGCGTGGCGGCTGGCGGTCCACGGGCGCATCTTCGGCGAGCACGGCAACCGGCGCAACCCGGCCGTGCAGCGAACGCCGCAGCGACGTCGGCGGGCGATGATGCGATCGCTGCATTCTCGATGCTGCGTCGAATCCCGCGGAGTAGGGCCCCGTCGGAGGCGCCGGATGGTAGCCACGATGAAGTACAGCCCTCGCCTGCGTCGTCCTCGTCACGCTGTCGCGCTCGCCGGACTCTTCGCCGCCGGTGTCTCGTTCGTCGCCGGTGACGCCTCGGCCCGTGCGGCGGAAGGCGGCGCCACTGCGACGGCCGAGGATCCCACCGTGTCGGCTTCGCCGCCGCCGCCCGCACCTGCGCCCGTCGATCGCAGCGAGCCCCGCTTCACCGGTCGCGGGCTGCTCATCGGAGCGGGCATCGCCGGTGGTGCCGGCCTCGCGCTCAACGCGGGTCGCATCGCCTGGCACCTCAGCGCATGTCGCCCGAAGAACGATGCCTACGGCTACGGGTATGCGGGCGGCTGTCTCGTGTCCGCGTGGGGCGACGTCTTCCTCTCGGTGCCGTCGTGGTTCGCGAACATGGCGTCGATCGGCATGGCGGGTGGCGGCGGTGCGCTGAAGGGCCGCCACGACGCATGGTCGGGCAAGCGCCGCGACTCGAAGAAGGCGATCATCACGGGCGCAGCGCTCGTGGGCGTGGGCGCGACGGTGTACCTCGTCTCACGGCTCGCGCGCTTCGCCGCGATCGGCTGCATCGATCGCAGCAACGGGCTCGGCTGCTACCACGGCGTGTACATCGGCAGCACCGTCGGCATCCAGCTCGGGCTCTCCACCGCGGCCGTCGGCGCGGGCATCCTGGCGCTCGGCGCCGAGTACAAGCGTCACCAGAAGCGCTACCAGCTGCAGGTCGCGCCGCAGGTCGCCGGCAACTACACGGGCCTCACGATCTCGGGCCGGTTCTAGTGTCCGTCGACGCGCAGCTGGTAGAGGAAGTAGGGCGGCATGCACACGCCGCCCGTCGCTCCCGTGCGCGCGCAGATGTAGTCGTCGCGGCATGCGTGGGTCTCGTCGCACGCACGCATGCCCGCGGGGCTGGCCGCCTCGCGCACGCACTCCGCGAACGCCCGGCCCGCCGAGAGGCAGCCATTGAACGCGTCGAGCTGGGGGATCGCCCCGCACGACTCGCCCTCGCGCATCACCTCGCATCCGACCACGCACATGCCCGCGGGAAAACCGACGCGGTTGTCGTCGCACACGCCGTCGTCGCAGGCGAGCTGCTCGGCGTGCGCGATGCGATCGCGACGGGGATCGCGGTCCTGCTTCAGTGCACCGATCTCGCACGGCGCACCCGCACGCCGCGTCGGTGCGAGGCACGTGCCGAGCTCGTCCTCGTCGATCGCGGTGCACACCAGCCCGTCGGTGCAGCGCAGCTCGGCGAACCCGGGATCGCCCAGGCCGCAGCGCGAGCCCCAGCCGCCGTCGCCGGCGTCCGCCAGCGGACGGTGCTCGTCCGGCGTGCGGTCCTCGACCAGCGCGCGCAGGTATGCGTCGCGCCGCACGAGCTCCGCCTGCAGGTGCGGCGAGATGCCGACCGCGAGCGCATCGACGCGCTCGTCGTCGTGCGGCTCGTCGCCGAGCAGATGGAAGCCGGCGATGCTGCGGCTCTGGTGGCAGCCGTTGCAGGTGAGCTCGTCGAGCCGCCGCAACAACGCCACCGACGTCGCGATCGTGCGGCGCCCCTCGAGCGCGAGCCCTGCGAAGTCCTCCGCGGCGAAGAGCTGCGCGTAGGGGCGATTCGCGAGTCGGGCGAGCCCGCGCGGCGTCACCGACTCGACGCGTAGGGCCAGGAAGCGATCGGGCACCCGCAACGTGCCGCGATCGAGCGCCTCGAGGTTCGCGGGCTCGCGCAGCCAGGCCAGCAGCTCCTCCCGCTCGCCCTTGTGCTTGCGCAGGCGCTCCGCGTCCACCGTGTTCTCGAGCGGCTGCGGCACGAGCACACGCCTGGCTTCGTCGCGCGCGAGCACCTGCAGCGAGTAGCCGGCGTGGCCGGCGAGATCGGGGCGGATCGTCGACGGCCAGCGCTGGGTCTGCACGTCGAGCTCGATCGACTTCTGCCGTGCGAGCGCGAGCCGATCGGGCGCGAGCGGGCCCCCGGGATCGCGCAGTGCCGCGGGGTCGCGCCATGCGCGAGCGGCCTCGCGACAGCCCGCGCCGTCGTCGGGCTGGAAGAACACGACGTTGACGGTCATCGGCAGCCGCGAACGGATCTCCGTGGCGCCGTCGTGCTTGCGCCGCGGCAACGCGCGGTGGGCGAGCCGGTAGACGAGCCGCGTCTCGCCGCACGTGCCGGGATGGAACGCGCGGCGATCGATCCGATCGACCACCGCGACGAGCTCGAACCACGCGCGCTCCGACGACAGCCACCGCGCGTCGAAGAGACGGTGCAGGTGGCGGAGCCCGACCCCGGCCTTCGCGTCGCGCTTCGCGATCGCGTCGAGCTCGCGCGCCACCGCGCGCACGAGCGACGCGTAGTAGGGCTCGTCGGCGAGCGCCCCGTTGTGTGCGGCCCGGCGGCCGAACGCCACGGTGCCGAAGTCGAGCCCGTCCTGCTCGAGCGCTGCGAGCAGCTCGGGCGCCCGGATGATCGCGATCGGAGTCGGCTCGTCGGCGACCGTCGCCGCGGGCGGATCGGGGCGCGCGCTCGGCTGGGCCGCGACGACGGGCTCGGGTGCCGCCGGGGCGTTCGCGACGGGCTCCGCGGCGATCGGCCGATCGCAACCGGCGAGCGCGGCCAGGGCGACCATCTGCCACGCGCGCGACACGGCCACGATCCTATCAGCATCCTGCTAG
>CAZFKC010000026.1:95325-98130 GCA_964519175.1 uncultured Nannocystaceae bacterium | reverse complement strand
AAGCTGGCCGCAGCGGCCATGTCCGCGCGGTACAGGTCGAGCGACCGCGCTTGGTTGGGCGATCCTGCTCGAGCGGGCGACCGCGCTTGGTTGGGCGATCCTCCTCGAGCAGGCGACCGCAGCTTGGTTGGGCGGTCCCTCGTGGGCGAGCCACCGCAGCTTGGTTGGGCGATCCTCGCGGACGAGCCGCCGCGGCTTGGTCGGGCGATCCTTCGCGCGGGGTGGCGCGATTGTGGCGCCGTCCACCGCTGCCGCAGCGGCGATGGCTGCATCCGGGGATTCGACACCGTCGGGAGGGGGTGTGTCCGCGCGGGCTTGCCCCCGTGCGGCGGCTCGCGCGACGATGGGGAATGCGCGGTGGCCTGCATTCCTGTGGTGGCCCTTTCCTTCTCGGCACGATCGTCGGTGCAATCGCGTGCGGCGGCGGCGGGTCGCGTGCCACGGCCGATGACACCGCGAGCGGCAGCGAAGGCTCTTCGCTGACATCACCGACCACGACGACACCCGCGAGCGAGAGCGGCACCGGCGAAGGCACGATGAGCGGCGGCAGCTCGGGCATGACCACCGCGCCCGCGGACACGAGCTCGAGCAGCGACAACGACGACGGCATCATCTTCGACGTCGGTGGCGACAGCGACGTCGGTCAGAACCCGTGCGGTGGCAAGGGCAAGGGTGGACAGCCGGAGTTCTCGTACATCTGGGTGTGCAACAGCGCCGAAGGCACGATCTCGAAGATCAACACCGACACGCTGGTCGAGGAAGGCCGCTACCAGACGCGGCCCGATACGCTCGGTAGCCCGAGCCGCACCTCGGTGAATCTGTCGGGCGACGTCGCGGTCGCGAACCGACTCGGCGGTGTGACGAAGCTGTACGCGCTCGAAGGCAGCTGCGCCGACACGAACGGCATGGCCGGCATCCAGACCTCGACCGGCAAGACCGACGTGCTGCCGTGGGGCACCGAAGAGTGCGTCGCCTGGCACACGCCGTTCGCGTACTCGACGAACCGCCCGGTGGCGTGGGCTCCCGGCACGTTCAACCCCTCCACCTGCAGCTACGAGGACGAGATGCTGTGGACCGCGGGTGGACAGAACAACGTGATCGACAGCCTCGAGGTCGTGCGTCTGAACGGCGACGACGGCAGCATCGACGCGGTGATCCCCATGCCCGACGTGCCGATCGGCTACTTCGGTGCGTACGGCGGCGCGGTCAACCAAGACGGCGACTTCTGGTTCGTCGTCTATGACACGTTCGACGTGCCCGAGACCGATCTCGTGCGCGTCGATGCGGTCACCCTCGACTACGAGCGCTATCCGGTGCCCGCCGAGATCTGTCCGTACGGCTTCACCGTCGACAGCAGCGGTCGCCCGTGGATCGGCTCGTTCTGCTCGCAGAGCGCTCGCTTCACGCCGGGCAGCGACACCTGGGATCTGTTCGCGGCGCTCGGCTACGGCATCCAAGAGGACGCCGAGGGCCGCATGTGGATGGCCGACTTCCAGCTCCCGGGCGTGCGCGAGATCGACTCCGACACGCTCACGCTCGGTGCCCAGATCGCACTACCCGCGAGCAGCCCGAAGGGTGTGAGCATCGACTTCGACGGCAACGTGTGGGTCGTCGACATGGGCTCGTCGGCGTTCAAGGTCGATCCCGACACGCAGACCTTCGAGGTCTACAACCAGCTGAACGGCCCCTACACCTACAGCGACATGACCGGCTGGGGCCTCAGCAACGTGACCTTCCCGCCGGGCTGAGCGGCTACTCGCAGATCGCGAAGCTGTTCGCGTCCGGGCAGTAGCGCGCGTCGAAGCTCAGGTGGACCGACCAGCCGTCGGCGGTGAGATCGATCGTCCCGCCGACGATCGCCGCCGACGAAGGATCGAACGGCTCTGCGAGCTGCTCCACGCTCGGGATGTCGTCGAGCACGAAGCTCGCGCCGCTGATCTCCGCCGCCGTGCCGTTCTGGTAGGCGACCAGGTTGGTCGCGGGCTGTGGCGTGCCGGTCGGACCCATCCACGCCTCGCCGGACTCGAGCTGCACCCACAGGCTGTTGTCCGGCGGGCCCGCGCCGATGTTCTCGGCCGGTGCAGTGAGCAAGAAGATGCCGGCGAGGTTCGGATCGACGCAGCCGCCGCAGTACGTCTGCGACGCGAAGTACGCGTAGAGCACGTCGAGCTCGCCGAGCGGTGTCACGACCGAACCGAACGCGTTCGGCTCGTCGAGCGCCGCGCAGCCCAGCGTCGCCCAGTAGAAGCACTCGCCGCTCTCCGCTTCGCCGCCGTCCCAGAAGTCGGGAACGCCGCTCGGGTCGCCGCTGTCGACCTCCGCCTCGCCGGTGTCGACCGGCCCGGTCACGGTGGACACGGTGGTGATGACGCCCGTCGTCGGCGAGGCGGTGTCCTCCGCGGAGCCGGTCGTCGTCCCGGTCCCCGACGTCGAATCGTCCTCGATCGCGGAGCTGCACCCCGCCGCCACCACGACCAGCACCAGCCCAACGTGTCGCATCGATCCAGTATGCCGCGCGCGACGACCGCTGTCACAGGCCGGGATGATCGTGCGGGCTGCGCCATACACTACCGTGGTCGAGGCCCACGAATGAACGACCCCCGCATCCTTCGTTTCAGACTGCGCTTGTGCGTCGCCGCCGGCGTCGCGCTCGGTTCCGGACGGTTGCTGCCCCTCGCCCGCGCCGGCGAGAGCTCGAGTGGCAGCGGCGGCACTTCGGCCGACACTTCGGGCGGCAGCTCTTCGGCCGACAGCTCTTCGGCCGACAGCTCTTCGGCCGACACCGCGGGCGACAGCTCCGCCGAC
>CAZFKC010000026.1:65722-95225 GCA_964519175.1 uncultured Nannocystaceae bacterium | reverse complement strand
CAGCTCTTCGGCCGACAGCTCTTCGGCCGACACCGCGGGCGACAGCTCCGCCGACGGCTCGAGCGACGACGGCAGCTCGAGCGACGGCGGAAGCTCGAGCTCGACCACGAGCACCAGCTCGACCACGAGCACCAGCTCGACCACGAGCACCACCGGCAACAGCAGCTCGACCAGCTCGAGCGAGGGCTCGACGGGCCTCGAGGAGGACAACTTCGGCCCGGCGTGCGGCGGGGGCTGCTACGGCCGGCCCTACGTCACCGATCACCACGCGCGCATGGCCAGCCCGATCGCGAGCGACGCGTGGTGCGACGCGCTCGAGGTCGAAGGCCTGGATCGCCTCGACGACACCACCCGCGCTGCGCTCGTCGCATTCTGGACGCAGGCCGCGTGCTCGGAGCACTCGTCGGTCGCCGGCTTCCACCGCTTCGCGCTCGATCTGCTCGCGCACGGCGCTCCCGCGGATCTCGTCGCTCGCGCGCAGCGTGCGACGGTGCAGGAGCTCGAGCACGCGCGCGCGTGCTTCGGGCTCGCGAGCGCATACGCGGGTCACGCCATCGGACCCGGGCCGATCGCGATGGGCGAGCATGCACCCGTCGCGAGCTCGCTCGCCGAGCTCGCGGTGTGGACGGTGCACGAGGGCTGCGTCGGCGAGACGGTGGCGGCGTGGCTGGCGAGCGAGATCTTCGCGCATGCCGAGGTGCCCGCGGTGCGCACGGTGATGGCGAAGATCGCGGCCGAAGAAGCGGAGCACGCCGAGCTGGCGTGGGCGACGATCCGCTGGGCGATCGCAGCCGGCGGCGACGAGGTCGCGAGCGCCGTGGCGGCGGCCTTCCGCAGCGCGCGTGTGCGCCCGCAGCTCGAAGCCCGCGTGCACGCGGCCGCGCACGGGCTCATGTCCAGCGAAGCCGTCGCTGCGACGATGTTGCGCGCGTACGCGGAGATCGTCCGTCCCTGCGCCGAGCGACTGGTCGCCGCATGAGCGCCGCGTTCCATCCGCCGGTCGCGAACAACTTCGTGCACATGCTCGTGCCGCGAGGTCGCGATCTCGCCGCCTACGTGCAGCAGATCGGCGACACCACGGCGGCGCTCAATCACGCCGACCTCGGTCTGCTCGAGCACTGCACGGAGCTCCTCGCCGGAGCCGACGAGCACGTCGCGACCGAGGCCCTCGCGAGCTGGCGCGCATGCCTCCAGCGGCGGGTGAACCTGCAGGCGGGGCGATTCGTGCCGACCGTGCTGTCGGCGTGCGAGCGACGCACGGGGCGAACCATGCACGAGCACCTCGCCGCGGCGGCGCCCGAGGTGCTCGCGCGCTTCCGCAGCGTCCCGCGCGGCCTGCTCGAGCTCGTGCGCGTGAACGCCTACCTCCCGGCGCGTGCGATGGCGCTTGCGCACGAGCGAATCGCCGCACGCCTCGAAGCGGGTGGCTTCGCGGCTCCGATCGAGCGCCTCGAGCTCGCGCGCCTCGCCGAGACGACGGGCACGCAGGCGCCGGAGTTCCCGACGGTCATCGTCTACCTCGCGATCGACGACGCCGCGGCCGCCGAGATCGCGGCGACGTTCGCCGAGCTGTCGCGCATCTTCGCGTCGCTCGCTCCTGCGCCGACGCTGCGCCGCGAGCTCGCCTGGCCGCTCGGCACGCACGCGACGCTCACCCAGGGCTTCACGCTCTTCAAGCGCTACCTCGGCTGGCTCGGGCTACTCGACGAGCACTACGACGCGACGTTCGATCATGCGCTGTGCCACGGCTCGCGACTCGCGGCGATCGTGCGCTCGCCGCACGCTTCGGTGGTGTGCTCGCCGAGGCGAGCGCACAGCTGCGCTGGAAGCAGCGGCTGATCGCGATCGCGATCGGCATCGTGCACTGGATGATCTTCAACGCTGCGCAGTGAGCCGTCGCGCGGCTACTGCTCGACGCAGATGAACTGCTGCGAGACGCTGCAGATGCCGCCCTGGCCATCGAGCGGCGGGCCGACGAACTCCTGCGTCGTCTCGTGCACCTGCCCCGCCGACGCTGCGATGCCGCTCGTGGTGCTCCAACCGCTGCAGGTGAGGGTCGAGGTCGTGTAGTCCTCGAACAGGCCGGTGAATCCGAAGTCGATATCCGGCGTGAGCGGGTTCTCGAGCCCGGCCCACGTGTTGTCGTCGGCGACGCCGAGCAGCAGCAGCTCGGTGGTCGTCCACATGTGATCGCCGTCGGGATTCACGTACTCCGTCCAGGGCTGCAGCACCCAGTCGACCTGGCCGTTGCCCGCGAGCGGTGCGACCGAGGCGACGCGGTTGACCCCGTCGGCGAAGAACGCGAGGTAGCCGGCCGGGCAGAACGAGTCGGCGACGGCGACCGGGTTCATGTCGGGGGCGAAGTTCGCCGGCGTGGAGTTCTGGCTGAGCCGGATGAGCTTCTGCTGCACGAGCGCCGAGCAATCGGGCGTGCAGTCGCCCTCGTGCTGGCCCGCGTTCACACCGTCGTCGCAGGTCTCGCCGTCGTCCTGCTGCCCGTCGCCGCACACGCCCGGGCCCGTGGTCGTCTCGCTCGTCGACGCGGAGGTGTCCGGATCGACCGTGGTGGTGGCGTCGGTGGCGTCGGTGGCGGCCGTCGTCGTCGCGGTCGTGGTCGCGCTCGTCGTCGCAGTGGTGGTCGCGGTGGTCGAGTCCGTCGTGCTCGGCGAGGTCCCGCTCTCGGTCGACATGCCGCTCGTCATGGAGCTCGACGCATCACCGCTGGTCGAGCCCGCGTCGGTGTCGCTCCCGGAGTCGCCAGCGGGGGTCTTCGGGCTGTAGCACCCGGCGCCGAGCATCACCACCATCGATCCAAGCCAAGGAGATCGTCGCATTGCCGGCGATGCTACCACGCGGCGGGACGCTCGCTGAGCGGAGATCGCGGGCGCGCTCGGACTCGGCGAGCGCGCCCTCGATCCGTGGGCGTCAGCCCGCGATCCGCAGGTCGCCCATCGAGGCGCCGGTCTCGAGCACCGACTTGAGGTCGCTGAGGATCCAGCTCCAACCGCCCGCGCCCTGCTCGCTGAACTTCGCGGCGACGAGTGCGGCCATCTTCGGCTGGCCCTCCATCTCGTGCGTCACGGTGAGCCGCGTGAAGCCCGACTGCGTGGGCGCGATGTCGTAGGTCAGGCGCGAGAAGCCCTCGGCGATCGTCGATTCGTCGAAGAGGAAGCGATAGGTCTGCACGAGCTTGTGCGGCGGATCCGACTCGAGCACCTCGCCGTCGACGAGTGTGCTCGTCATGCCCATCGCGATCATCGCGGCGCTGGGCTGGGCCTTGAACGCGCCGCCCTTGCGCAGGTCGTACTCGACGGGACCCTGGTAGCCGAAACGAGCGGTCCACTCGGGTGTCGTGATCGCGTCCCAGATCGCCTGCGGCGTGGCCTTGATGTAGACCTCGTAGATCTGGGTGGTGGGAACGGGACGGTCGTTGGTCGTCATGCGGTTTCTTCCAGCTTGGTCTTGAGCTCCGTCAGCGCCGACACGCGCTGCTCGGTGTACTTGTCGATCCATCGGTCGTGGATCAGTCGGATCGGGATCGGATTCAGGAAGTGCTGCTTGGTGCGACCCACGCGTCGCGTGACGACGAGGTGCGCCGCTTCGAGCACGCGTAGGTGCTTCATCACGCCGAAGCGCGTCATCTCGAGCTCCGACTCGAGCTCGGTGAGCGTGAGGCCGTCGCGTTGGAAGAGGCGGTCCAGCAGTGCGCGCCGGGTGGGATCGGCGAGCGCGCGGAACACGGCGTCATCCCCCTCTAGCATGCGTCAGAAAGCATACGTGACTATTTGGTCACCTGTCAAGGGGGATCTCCTGCGCCTGCGTCGACGCGATCGGAGATCTCGTCGCTCGCAGCACCGCGATCGGAGATCTGATCGGAGATCTGATCCGTCGTCGATCTTTCGTCGATCTCGCAGATCGCCGCCGCGTCGCTGTTTCTCGCAGATCGGTGCGATCCGCGACGATGGATCTGCAACGCGTGATCGCGCTACTTCCAACTCACCGATGCGACTGACGACCTTGATGGAAATCCTCGAGCAAGAGATCGGCGTTTCGCACTCTGCTCGTTCGACGCTCGCTGCACTCGTCGCCGAGCGCGGGCTCGAGGAGACCGCTGCGCCTGCGCGTGCCGGCGCCACCAAGCCGCGCAAGGCCCGGCCGGCGCCTCGTCGTAGCCCCGCCCGCGCCGGGTGATCGCGTCGGGCCGCTCGCTCAGCGTTCGTCGTCGAGCCGCGCGGCCCAGCGCTGCAGGCTCGTGTCCGTGACGCGGCGGAGCTCCGACGAGGTCGAGAGCTCGGCGACCTTCTTGGACAGCAGCTCGAGCCCGCGGCGCAGCCGACTGCGCACCGTGCCGGGCGCGAGCGCGAGCGCAATCTCGAGCTCGCGACCGCGCACGTTCTCGAAGTAGTAGAGCTCGAGCGCGATCTGCAGCTCGACCGGCAGGTGTCGCAGCGCGATCACCAACAGGCGCTCGTCGTCGCGGGCGGCGACCTCGGCCGACGGGGACATGCCGGCGCCCATGACCGAGTCCACCTCGACGTCGAACTGCGGGTTCGTGCACTTCACCCGCAGCCAGTCGATCAGCTTGCTGCGCGCCGCGGCGAACAGGTAGCCGCGGAACGCCTCCGGCGTGCGGATCTGATCGCGCTGCTGCACGCACGCGAGAAAGGTCTGCTGGATGAGGTCGTCGGCCCCCTCGCCCACCTTGTTCAGGAAGAACCGACGCACCGACTCGAAGTAGCGATCGATGAGCTCGCCGCCCGCCTTGCGGTCGCCCTCCTGCCAGGCCGCGAGTAGCTCCGCGTCGCTCGCCGACACGAGCCGAGGCTACCATGGTCGTGATCGACCGGGCGAGTCGGAGCGCGCTCAGCCGCGGTGCGTCGCCACCACGCCGAGCATCAACGGCATCGCCGGCACGCCCGCCGGCATCGCGTAGCGTCGGCCCGGCAGCTCGGCCATCCCCGCGAAGAGCTGGCACCCATTCGAGTAGGGATACTCGTGCAGCTGCTCGACGAAGAGCGACGCGTCGGCGAGCGCGCTGACGATCTGCGCCACCGTGTGCTGGAAGCCGTACGCGGTCTCCGGGTTCACGAAGCCCGCGATGCCCGGCGTGCTGCCCATCGGCAAGAGCCCGTCGCCCGAGCCGCCGACGTAGTCGTTCACGCCGTTCTTCTCGCGGATCGGTCCGTCGATGAAGTAGGGCTCCACCACCTTTCCGCTCGCGTCGAAGCTCCAGCAGAGCGGATGGAACTCGAGCAGCACCAGCCGCCCGCGCTCGCCGAGCACCGCCGCGACGCCCCGGGCCCAGCGCGGCAGATCGGCGAGCCAGCCGATCGTGCCGTACGTCGAGAACACCCGATCGAAGCGCTCGCCCCGCTTCGCCGCCGCTTCGAGCCAGTCGAGCACGTCGGCGCGCTCGAACTCCGCCGCGATGCCGGACTCGCGCGACAGCTCCTGCGCGAACGCGATCGCGGCATCCGAGATGTCGACGCCCTTCACCTCCGCGCCGAGGGCTGCGAGGCTGAGGCTGTCCTGCCCGCAGTTGCACTGCAGATGCAGGAGCCGTGTACCCGCGACGTCGCCGAGCAGCGCGAGCTCGTCGGGGAACAGCGTGGTCCCGCCGGCCTTCAGGAAGCCGGCCTGGTCGCGCTTGTGGCTGTTGTGCGCCGGCGTGACCGCGTTCCACGAGCGGCGGTTCTGCTCGTGCAGCGAGCGCACGTCGTCGGGCGGATTCGTCATGGGCGATCCCTAGCATGCACCACGGGCGCGCGTGCTTCCGTCGGCTCGCGGCGACTGATACCGTCGTCTCCGGCCGATGGAGGAGGTCGAGCGCACCGACCCCGATCCGCCACCGACGCTCGTGGGCACGCGCGCGTCGGGGGCTCCACGGCCCGCTCCGGTCGTACCGGCGCGCGGCAGCGAGATCGGGCGCTACCTCGTCACCGGGGAGATCGGGCGGGGCGCGATGGGGTCCGTGCTCGCGGCCTACGATGCCGATCTCGATCGCAAGGTCGCGATCAAGCTGATCGCGGAGCCGCTCGACGCCGACGAGGATCGTCGCCGCCGTCTGCTCGGCGAGGCGAAGTCGATGGCCCGCATCGCGCACCCGAACGTGGTCACCGTGTACGACGCCGGCGTCTGGCGCGATCGGCTGTGGGTCGCGATGGAGCTCGTCGAAGGCGTGACGCTCGATCGCTGGCGCGCCGCGGCCGAGCGCTCGACGACCGAGATCGTCGACACCTTCGTCGCCGCCGGACGTGGGCTCGCCGCCGCCCACGACGCGGGTGTGCTGCACGGCGACTTCAAGCCCTCCAACGTGCTGGTCGCGAGCAGCGGTCGCGTGGTCGTCGCGGACTTCGGCCTCGCGAATCCGCTCGAGACGCCGAGGCCCGAGGAGCCGGGCACCAGCGGTCCCACCGGCACGCCCGCGTACATGTCGCCGGAGCACTTCGCCGGTGTTCCGACCGATGCACGCGCGGACCAGTTCGCGTTCTCGGTCGCGCTCTTCGAGCAGCTCACCGGCGATCGCCCGTTCGCGGGCCGCTCGTTGCTCGAGCTCGCCAGCGCGATCAGCCAGGGCCGCGTCGCGGTCGCAGCCGCGGCCAGGATTCCCGCCCGCCTGCGTGCGGTCGTGATGCGCGGGCTCGCGGCGCTGCCCGACGAACGCTTCGCGTCGATGCAACAGGTGATCGACGCGCTGCACTCCGCCGTGCGACCGCGCTGGCGCTGGCAGCTCGCAGCCGTGGCCGTGCTCGCGCTCGGCGGCGGTGCGCTCGGGCTGCTCGCGCAGCACGACGAGCACAGCGCCTGTCCGCCTGCGCACGAACGCGTCCTCGCCAGCTGGAACGACGAGCGCCGCGCGAGCGTGTCGCTGCAGGCCGAGGGCATGACCGCCGCGGCGTTGCAAGCACGCACGGATCGGTTGAAGGCCGGCGTCGACGCCTACATGGGCGAGTGGTCCGAGCTGTACGAGCAGGCCTGCACCGACGGCGCTGCCACGTCGCGCGAGATCTTGCAGCAAGCGCGCATGGCCTGCCTCGAGAACCGCTTCGCGGCCGGGGTCGGCCTCGTCGAGCTGTTGGGGCGCGAGGTGATCCCGGTGCGGCGCGTCGACGGCCTGCTCGAGGCGCTGCCCGATCTCGCCGACTGTCGCGGTCCGGCGTTCGGACGCTGGGAGCCGGTGCCCGCCGAGCCCGAGCTCGCGCGCGAGGTCGCAGCCCTCCGCGCGCGGCTCGGCGAGGCCCGCGTGCGTCGGCGAGCCGGCCACGTCCATGAAGTCGGGCCCGAGGTCGCGGCCGTGCTGGCGGCCGCCCGTGCGAGCGGGCTCTCGCACGTCGTCGCCGAAGCGCTGCTCGAGCGAGCTGCGGTGCTGGGCGCGAGCAACGACGCCGACGGTGCCGAGGCGGCGGTCGGGGAAGCGCTCGAGGTGGCGCTGCGCGACGGGCACGACTTCCTGGCCGCGAGGGCGATCAATCGGCGTCTCTTGCTCATGCACGAGGATCCCACCACGCGTCCCGTCGAGGCGATCCAGTGGGCGCGCATGGGCGAGGCGCTCACCACCCGCGCAGGCGCGAGCAGCCGCTACCTCGGCGACTTCGCCAACAACCTCTGCATCGCGCTGCGTCACCTCGGCGAGCTCGAGCGCGCGCTCGCCGAGTGTCGTCGCGCCGAACAGCTCTACGGTGTCGACGCGGGCAGCGACGCGCGCCCGACGATCGGCGCGCGGGTGAACCAGGCCGCGGCGCTGATCGAGCTCGGTCGCTACGAGGAGGCCGAGCCGCTCTTGCGCGATGCCAGCGAGAAGTACGACGCGATGCTCGGCCGCGAGCACGGCGATGCGATCACGGTCGCGTGGAACCGGGCGCAGCTCGAGGTGATCCGCGGCAAGCGGCTCGAGGCGCTCGCGATCGGCAACGACGCGATGGCGCGGCAGCTCGCGGCGACCGGCGCGGTGGGCACGACCGCGCGCGCCTCGTTCGCGAGGCTCGCCACCTTGCAGGTCGCGCTGGGCGACCTCGAGTCCGGCCGCGCATCGATGGCGAAAGCACGCCAGGCGTTCGCCGTCGACGAGTCGAGGGCCTACGACGCGATCTTCACCGACGCCACGATCGAAGCGCACTCCGGCGATTACCCCAGCGCAATCGCGCTGTACACACGGGTCGTCGACAGCGAGCCCGCCGGCCGCAAGCTCCGCGAGCGCTCGCAGCTGTACCGAGGGACGCTGCACTACATCGTGGGGCACGACGCCGACGCGCTCGCCGACGCAAAGGCGCTGTGCGGTGATCGAGCGGTGACGCCGTCGGGCTTCTCCGCGCTGCTCTGCTACGCGACGGGCGGGCTCGCCGCGGTGGCGCTCGGCGACCAGGTCGCGGCCGCGACCTGGCTGGCCTGGTCGGAGACGACGCGCGATCAGGACGCCGAGGATGTCGGCGTGCGCCAGCTCTTGCGCGCGGCGGTGGGCGGTCGTCGCGACGCCGCGAGCATCGCGGCGATCCGGGCGACGCGCGACATGTTCGTGGCGCGCGGCCACGCGATGCATCCGAACGTCCGCGTGTTCGACCGCTGGTTGGCGAGCGTCGCCGCCGAGCCCCGCTAGCCAGGCCGCTTCGTGCCCGAGGCGACGTACAGCTCGCCGCCGAACACCTTCGGGTCGGCGGGCAGGAGCTCGCGCGCGAAGTCGTCGCAACGCTCGGCGAGCGGTCGCCAGCACTCGCGCGACAGATCGGCGCGCGCGACCAGCTCGACCGAGCGCGACTGGCGAGTCCGCATCGCGGCGTGCACGTCGAAGATCACGAACCGGCCACCGGGACGCAACAGCGAGAGCAGTCGGTCGAAGGCCAGCTCCCACTCCGGGAGCGCGGTCATGCCGAGCGCACACAGCACTCCGTCGAGCGCGCCCGCGCCGATCGACGCCTCGACGAGCGCGGCGTCGACGTCCGCCGCGAGCTCCCGGCGCAGCACCACGTTGTTCCGGCCTTCACGGGCCACGCGGCGCTGGGCCTTCTTCAGCATGCCGCTCGAGGCGTCGACGCCGAGCACGACGCCGGACGGGCCCACCGCATCGGCGAGCAGCGCGAGGCTCTGTCCCGTGCCGCACGGCAGATCGAGCACGCGCGCGCCGGCCGTCGATCGGAGCGCTGCAACGGCGGCGGGTCGAAACGGCGCGTAGTGCCCCTCGAGGGCACGGTCGTAGAACAGCGAAAAGAGGTCGTACCACATGCGCGCCCGGGCGAAATAGCAGAGGACCCGGAGGCGCGTCTCGCCGCGCGAGCGCTTGGCCTGCCCGCAGCCCGGGCGTACCCTCGACACCCCCGTCGACAGGCGGGCAAGGGCACGATGAACCCGCTCAAAGAGCTCGCAGCGCAAGGCCAGTCGATCTGGCTCGACTACATCCGACGCGGCATGACGCGCGACGGTGGCCTCTTGAAGATGGTCGCCGACGACGGCCTGCGGGGCATGACCTCGAACCCCGCGATCTTCCAGCAGGCGATCGCCGGCAGCGACGACTACGACGACGTCATCAACGGGCTCGTCGGCGACGCGGGCAAGGATGCGAAGGCGATCTTCGAGGAGCTCGCGATCGTCGACATCCGCGAGGCCGCCGACGTCTTGCGCACGGTCTACGACGACACCGACGCGCTCGACGGCTACGTGAGCCTCGAGGTGTCGCCGAGCTTGGCCGACGATGCCGAGGGCACGCTCGAGGAGGCGCGCCGGCTGTGGCGCGCGGTCGATCGCCCCAACCTCATGATCAAGATCCCCGGCACGAAGGCCGGCCTGCACGCGATCGAAGAGGCGCTGTTCGAGGGCATCAACGTCAACGTCACGCTGCTCTTCGCCGTGTCCGCCTATGCCGACGTCGCCGAGGCCTACGTGAAGGCGCTCGAGCGCCGCGTCGCCGCCAACCAGCCCGTCGCGCGCATCGCCAGCGTCGCGAGCTTCTTCGTCAGCCGCATCGACAGCGAGATCGACGCCCGACTCGACAAGCTCGCGAAGGTCGCGCTGCCCAACGAGAAGATCCTCGCGCTGCGCGGCAAGGCGGCGGTCGCCAACGCGAAGCTCGCCTACGTCGACGTCTACCAGCCGCTCGTCGCGAGCCCGCGCTGGCAGGCGCTCGCGGCCCGCGGCGCGCGGCCGCAACGGCTGCTCTGGGCGTCCACCGGCACGAAGAACAAGGCCTACTCCGACGTGCTCTACATCGCGGAGCTCATCGGGCCCGACACCGTCAACACCGCACCGCCCGCAACCATCGACGCGTTCCGCGATCACGGCAAGGTCGCGCGCACGCTCGACACGAACATCGACGATGCGCGCGCCACCATGGCCGCGCTGGCCAGCGTCGGCGTCGACGTCGACGAGGTCACCGCGCTCTTGCTCGAGCGCGGCAAGGAACTGTTCCGCGAGGCGATCGATGCGCTCTTCGAGACGATCGCGCTCGAGCAACGCAAGGCGCGTGGGCCTCGGCTCGACAGCCTCGAGCTCTCGCTGCCGAGCGCCCTCGCCGATCGTGTCGGGCGAGCGAACGCGCAGTGGGACATGGCCGGCTCCACGAAGCGGCTGTTCGAGCGCGATGCCACGCTCTGGACCGGCAAGGACGAGGCCCGCTGGCTCGGCTGGCTCGACATCGTGCAGGCCCAGCGCGCGCGCGTGGCCGAGCTGGTCGCGTTCGGCGAGCAGGTGAAGGCCAGCGGAGCGAAGCACGTGCTGTTGCTCGGCATGGGCGGATCGAGCCTGTGCCCCGACGTGCTCGCGCGCACCTGGGGCGCCGAGCAGAAGAAGGCCGGCTGGCCCGCGCTGCGCATCCTCGACTCCACGGTGCCGTCGCAGGTCGAGCGCACCGTCGCGGCGAGCAAGCCCGCCGAGACGATCTACGTGGTCGCGAGCAAGTCGGGCAGCACGCTGGAGCCGAAGGTGTTCCTCGACTACGCCTACGATCGCGCGAAGGCGGAGCTCGGGGCCGAGGCCGGCAAGCGCTTCGTCGCGATCACCGACCCCGGCTCGAAGCTCGAGGCCGAGGCGCGCGAGAAGGGCTTCCTGAAGATCTTCCACGGCGTGCCCGAGATCGGCGGCCGCTACTCCGCGCTCTCCGACTTCGGGCTCGTGCCCGCCGCGCTCATCGGCCTGCCGCTCGAGTCGTTCCTCGGCGAGGCGGCGCTCATGGTCGAGGCCTGTCGCAACGGCGCGATCGGCCCCGAGAACCCCGGCATCGCGCTCGGTGCGGTGCTCGGCGTCGCGGCCAACGAGGGTCGCGACAAGCTCACCATCGTCGCATCGCCGGGCATCGCGAGCTTCGGTGCGTGGCTCGAGCAGCTCGTCGCCGAGTCGACCGGCAAGGACGGCAAGGCCATCATCCCGGTCGACGGCGAGAGGCTCGCGGCGCCGGAGTCGTACGGTCGCGATCGCATCTTCGCGTACGTGCGGCTCGCCGCCACGCCCGACGCCGCGCAGGATCGTGCCGTCGCGGCGCTCGCCGCCGCCGGCCATCCGGTCGTGCGCATCGACCTCGCCGATCGTGCGGCGCTGCCCCAGGAGCTGTTCCGCTGGGAGGTCGCGACCGCGGTCGCCGGCGCGATCATGAAGCTCAATCCCTTCGATCAGCCCGACGTCGAGGCCAGCAAGGTCGCGACGCGCGAGATGACCTCGGCGTACGAGCAGACCGGCAAGCTTCCGCCCGAGACACCGCTCGCGCAGGACGGCAGCATCGCGCTCTACACCGACGACGCGAACGCGAAGGCGCTCGGCCAGCACGGCAGGCTCGCGGACTGGCTGCGCGCGCACCTGCGCCGCATCGGCACGAACGACTACTTCCCGCTGCTCGCCTACGTCGACATGAACGAGGCCAACGAGCGCGTGCTGCAGCGCATCCGCCACATGGTGCGCGACTACACGCGCGCTGCGACGTGCCTCGGGTTCGGGCCACGCTTCCTGCACTCCACGGGGCAGGCCTACAAGGGCGGGCCCAACAGCGGCGTGGTGCTGCAGGTGACGGCCGAGCCGGCGCAGGAGCTCGCGGTGCCGGGCTCGCGCTTCGGCTTCGGGATCATCGCCGCGGCGCAGGCCCGCGGTGACTTCGCGGTGCTGGCCGCACGCGGACGTCGCGTGCTGCGCGTGCACCTCGGCACGGACACGACTTCGGATCTGGAGAAGCTCCACGACGCGGTGCGCGAAGCACTGCAAGGAGGTGCGTAGTGCAGTTGGGAATGATCGGTCTGGGGCGCATGGGCGCCAACATGGTGCGGCGCTTGATGAAGCGCGGGCACACTTGCGTGGTCTACGACGTCGAGCCGAAGGCCGTGAAGGCGCTCGAGGCCGAAGGCGCGATCGCAGCGACGTCGCTCGCCGACCTCGCATCGAAGCTCACGCCGCCGCGCGCGGCCTGGGTGATGGTGCCGCTGCAGTTCACCGAGCAGACGGTGATGGGCATCGCCGACGCGTTCGCGGCGGGCGACACCGTCATCGACGGCGGCAACTCCTTCTTCAAGGACGACCTGCGCCGCGCCGCACTGCTCGCGCCGCGCGGGCTCGACTACGTCGACGTCGGCACGTCCGGCGGCGTGTGGGGGCTCGAGCGCGGCTACTGCCTGATGATCGGCGGCAAGAAGGAGATCGTCGATCGGCTCATGCCGATCTTCGAGAGCCTCTCGCCGGGCGCGGGCGAGATCCCACGCACGCCCGGGCGCACCGGCGAGCTGGCCACCGCGGAGCGCGGGCTGCTGCACTGCGGCACCGTCGGGGCCGGGCACTTCGTGAAGATGGTGCACAACGGCATCGAGTACGGGCTCATGCAGGCGTACGCCGAAGGCTTCGACATCATGAAGCACGCGGCCGACGAGTCGCTGCCCGAGGGCCAGCGACTCACGCTCGATCTGCCCGGCATCGCCGAGGTGTGGCGGCGCGGCAGCGTCGTCAGCTCGTGGCTGCTCGATCTGACCGCGCAGGCGCTGGTCGAGACCCCCGACCTCGCGCGCTACAGCGGCTTCGTGCAGGACTCCGGCGAAGGCCGCTGGACCATCAACACCGCGATCGAGGAGGCCGTGCCGGCCGACGTGCTCAGCGCGGCACTCTACGCCCGCTTCCGCTCGCGGCAAGAGCACACCTTCGCCGAGAAGATCCTCTCTGCCATGCGCGAGAAGTTCGGCGGACACACCGAGCCCGGGAAGAAGTAGATGACCGAAGAGCGCAAGACCTTCCGCCGCGGCGAGCCGGCGCCCCCGAACGTGTTCGTGATCTTCGGAGCCACGGGCGATCTCACCAAGCGCAAGCTCGTGCCTGCGCTCTACAACCTCAAGGCGCAGAAGCTGCTGCGCGACGAGTTCGCGGTGGTCGCCGTCGCGCGCAAGCCGATCAGCGACGAGGAGCTGCGGGCGCAGTGGCGCGAGGAGTTCCGCGAGTTCGCGACGGGGGGGATCGACGACGGCATGTGGAAGTGGCTCGAGGAGCGTTGCTACGCCCACACCGGCACGTTCGACGACGCAGCCGCGTTCGTCAGGCTCGGCGAGAAGCTGGTCCAGGTCGATCGCGAGCGCAACACCGGCGGCAACTACCTGTTCTACCTGGCGACGCCGCCGAGCTACTTCGCACCGATCGCGAAGAACCTGGGCAAGGCCGGGCTCTCGAACGAGCAGGGTGGCAAGTGGCGCCGGGTGATCGTCGAGAAGCCGTTCGGCCACGACCGCGAGTCCGCGCGCGCGCTGAACAAAGAGCTGCAGGCCACGCTCGACGAGACGCAGATCTATCGCATCGATCACTACCTCGGTAAGGAGACGGTGCAGAACATCCTGGCGCTGCGCTTCGCCAATGGGATCTTCGAGCCGATCTGGAACCGGCAGTTCGTCGACCACGTGCAGATCACCGTGGCGGAGACGGTGGGCATCGGCAACCGCGCGGGCTACTTCGAGGAGGCCGGCACGCTGCGCGACATGGTCCAGAACCACCTGTTGCAGCTCGTCGCGCTCACCGCGATGGAGCCGCCGACCTCGTTCGCCGCCGATCCGGTGCGCGACGAGAAGACCAAGGTGCTGCGCGCGATCCAGACGCTGGATCCCGAGGACGTGCTCACCCGCACGGTGCGTGGGCAGTACGGCCCCGGCAACGTCGGCGGCAAGGAGGTGCCGGGCTACCGCGAGGAGCCCGACGTCGCCGACGAGAGCAAGACCGAGACGTTCGTCGCGCTGGAGCTGCAGATCGACAACTGGCGCTGGGCCGACGTGCCGTTCTACCTGCGCACGGGCAAGCGTCTGCCGTCGCGCACCACCGAGATCGCGATCCAGTTCAAGCGCGCGCCGCACTCGATGTTCCGCGGCACGAAGGTCGGGCAGGTCCCGCCCAACGTGCTGGCCTTGCACGTGCAGCCCGACGAGGGCATCTCGCTCAGCCTGCAGGCCAAGGTGCCGGGCCCGGTGATGAAGATGGACGAGGTGCGCATGAGCTTCGACTACGCCGAGCGCTTCGGCGCCACGCCGTCGACCGGCTACGAGACGCTGCTCTACGACTGCATGTCGGGCGACCCGACGCTGTTCCACCGCGCCGACAGCGTCGACGCGGGCTGGAAGGTGGTGCAGCCGATCCTCGACGTGTGGAAGGCCCTGCCCGCACGCGACTTCCCCAACTACGCGGCGGGCAGCTGGGGACCCGCCGATTCGGACGAGCTGTTGGCGCGCAGCGGTCGCGCGTGGAGGAATCACTCGTGAAGGTGCTCGCAGGCGACATCGGTGGCACGAACAGTCGGCTCGCGCTGTGCCAGGTCACGGGCGGCAAGGTGCAGGCGCTCGTCGAGCACACGTACGCATCGGCGGCGTATCCCTCGCTGTCGGAGGTCGTGCGCACGTTCCTCGCGAGCCAGGGTGCGCACGTGCACTCGGCATGCTTCGGATTGCCGGGGCCCGTGCGCGGACGTCGTGCGCAGCTCACCAACCTGCCCTGGCTCGTCGATGCCGACTCGATCGAGCGCGAGCTCGGGCTCGACGACGTGTGGCTCTTGAACGATCTCGAGTCGTACGCGTACGGGCTCGCGACGCTCGAGCCGTCGGCGTTGCGCACGATCAAGCCGGGCACCGCCCTGCCGCGCAGCAACTCGGCGCTCATCGCCGCGGGCACGGGCCTCGGTGAGGCCGGGCTCGCGTGGGATGGCACGGCACAGCGGCCGTTCGCGACCGAGGGCGGGCACAGCGACTTCGCGCCGGGCACACCGCTCGAGGACGAGCTGCTCGTCGCCCTGCGTGCGCAGTACGGGCACGTGAGCTGGGAGCGCGTCGTGTCGGGGCCCGGGCTCGTCGCGATCCACAACTTCCTGCGCACGCGCGCGGGTGCAGGAGATCCCGCGTGGATCGACGCGCCGAAGAGCGAGCAGCCGGCGCTCGTCGCGAAGCACGGTCGTGACGGCAGCGACGAGCACTGCGTGAAGGCACTCGAGCTGTTCCTCGCGCTGTACGGAGCGGAGGCCGGCAATCTCGCGCTCAAGCACCTCGCGATCGGTGGGCTGTACGTCGGCGGTGGCATCGCGCCGAAGCTCGCGGACATGATCGAGAGCTCGCCGTTCGTCGAGCGCTTCCTGGCGAAGGGCCGCATGGCGCGGCTGCTCGAGGACGTGCCGGTCTATCTCGTGCTCGACGATCGCACGGGGATCTGGGGCTCGGCGAGCTACGCCGCGGCGCGGGGCCAGGCGAATGACTGAGCCGCGCGTGCTCGCGCGACCGGGCGCGGAGGTGCGGGTGTTTCCCGCGGGCGCGGCGTTGATCGACGCGGCGGCGCGCGAGCTCGGCGAGTACGCGCGCGGATGCGTGCGCGATCGGGGCGTGTTCTCCATCGCGCTCGCGGGGGGCACCACGCCGGCGGAGCTGTATCGGGCGCTGGCGCGCTGCGTCGACGCGTACGGCCGCAGCACGTCGGCGCCGCCGTGGGAGCACACGCAGCTCTGGTTCGGCGACGAGCGCTGCGTGCCGCCGGCCCATCCCGACAGCAACTACCGCATGGCCCACGAGACGCTGATCGGACCGCTGCGACTGCCGGACGATCGCGTGCATCGCATGCGCGGCGAGCTGGCCGCGGAGGAAGGTGCCGAGGCCTACGAGGCGGAGCTGCGCGCGACGTTCGAGCTGGGCGCGGGCGAGCTACCGCGCTTCGATCTCGTGCTGCTCGGCGTGGGCGAGGACGGCCACACGGCGTCGCTCTTCCCGGGGACGGCGGCGCTGGGGGTGCGCGATCGCATCGTGGCGGCGAACTACGTGCCGCGGCTCGACGCGCACCGCATCACGCTGACGATGCCGCCCCTGTGCAATGCGGCGCGTGCGTGGGTGTTCGCAGTGGGCGAGCGCAAGCAGGAGATCCTGAAGCCGGTGCTCGATGGGCCACCGGCGCCGGAGCTGTATCCGGTGCAGCAAGTGCAGCTCGCCGGGGAGCCGGTGGTGTGGTGGATCGACGAGCCCGCGGCGGCGGGGCTGCACGCCTGAGCGTTCCGCCCGAGATAGGCAGTGATCGGTTCGCCCCCGCTGCTGTCTTCTCCCTCGTGAACGCCGCCACCGCCTCCCCTCGGCTGCCCGGAGCTGTCATCGCCATCAGCGTCGTGGTCGCGCTGGAGGGCCTCGCGTTCGCGACCATGGCGCTCGGCACCAAGGGCGGTGTCGGGCTCTACTGGGGCTTCGCCGGCATCGACCTCGCGCTCGTGCTGGGCCTCTTCGCGCGCAGCGAGTCCGCGCGCATGGTCGTGCAGGGGCTCGTCGCGCTCGGCATCGTCACCTCGCTCTTCGCGCTCGGGTCCGGCGACGTGCTCGTCGGCCTCGTCGGGCTCGCGATCCGTGTCCCGATCTTCCTCGCGATCGGCAGCGACGCCGTGCGCAAGTGGACCGCCGAGCCCGAGATGCCCCACAGCTTCTCGGGTGCGGCGCGACGTCCTCGCAAGTGATCGGTCACCAACGGCGCTCTCGCAGCGGCTGGGCATTGCGCGCCGCCAGCCGTGCCTGCACCCACGCCGCGTCCGTGAGCATCCCGTCCTTCAGATACCGCGTGCGCAGCTGCTCGTAGCGCGCCGCGAGATCGAGCTCCCCCACCACGAGCTGCAGCTTCCGCAGGCACACCCGACAAAGGTGCATCGGGCTCCTGTCGAGCTCCGCGAGGTGGTTGATCCCATTCATGACGCAGAGGTGATGCACGCAGTGGGTGATGCCGAACATGTGCCCGACCTCGTGCGACACCACCTTCAACCCACGGCGCAGCGCGGTGCCCTCGGGCGCGTCCTCGTTCTCCTCGAACGCCGGGTCGTAGCGCAGCAGGCTCTGCACCCCCACGCGCGCGTGCAGCCGTGCCTGGCCGAACACGAAGTTCCAGCCCGGGCCCGGATACAGATCCTCGCGCGTCACCGCGAGCATGCAGTACGCATGCGCCGGCAGCCGCACCTCCAGCGCGTCGAGGATCGCCCCCGTCCGCAGCTGCCTCCGTCCGCCGTGCTGCCGCGCATCGAGCTGCGCCTCCGGCAGTGCGAGCGGCTCCATGATCGCGACCGGCAGCCCGAAGAAGCGCCCGAGGTAGTCGTGCAGATCGTCCATGTGCGGCACGAGCTCGCCGAGCTCGCCGAGCGGCACCAGGCAGATCGTCCGTCGCGCGGCGGTCGGCTCGTTCGGCTCGCCGAGCAGGAACGCACCGACGCTCTGCGCGTCCTCGTGGTGCTCCCACAGCCAGTCGCCCTGCGCCGCGACCGGCAGCGGCTCGAAGCCCTCCGCCCCATACGCCCAGCGATCACTCTCGGCGATCTGCTCGAGCGGCCCGAGCCCGCTCTGCGACTCGTGCTCGCCACGTCGCCACGCGATCGGCTCACCCCGCTTGCGCATCCCGCCGAGATCGATGCGGTTGCCCCCGCAGCTCGCCAGCAACCCCAGCGCACTGGCAGCGAACGAACGACGTGAGGGGGTGTGGGCCGGCATCGCGCGCGCTCGAAAACGGGCCGACAACCGCGAGGCCGTGCAGGTTCCGCGGTGGGGTGCGACAGACTAGGATCGCCGCATGCGGATTCGTTGCAGCTACGCGCTCGTCCTGGGGATCTCCGCCTGCGCAGCCGACGACGGGGCCGGGCCCGCCGACGCGACCAGCTCGTCGACCAGCGGCGACCCGACCACCACGGCCGCACCGACCGCGACCACCGACGCGACCACGACCGCCGCAACCACGACGACCACCGCGGACGCGTCGTCGAGCACCGACAGCACCGACGCGACCTCCGCCGGCTCCGAGTCGAGCACCGGCGAGCACGTGCGCGAGCACCTGCTGCTCGAGGCCGATTTCGAGGGCGCGGACCCGTGGGCCGGCTTCAGCAACGAGCAGCACTGCTGCGAGCACTCGGTCGTGCAGAGCGACGAGCAAGCGCGCACCGGCACCCACTCGTTCCGCGCCGAGGTGCGCGCCGACGATCCCGCGGTGTCGTCGGGCTGGCGCGCGGAGATCGTGCCCGACGGCGTCAGCGACACGGGCCTGCGCTGGTACGGCTTCAGCCTCTGGTTCGACACGCCGCAGCAGGATGGCCGCTGGCCCGGCAGCTACGGCGGGCACTTCGTGCAGTGGCACCCCGAGAACTCGAGCGGCTCCGCGTCGCTGTCGTTGTGGGGCAGCGACGGCGTCTGGGATGTCGCCACCAACCCGGAGGGCGATGGCGATGCGAACCACAACGGCAGCGAGCTGGCGATCACCGCGAACGAGTGGCACGACGTCGTGTTCCGCGTCGACTGGGAGCTCGGCGAGGTGACGTTCTGGCTCGACGGCGAGATCTACGTCGACCTGCAGGACGTCGACTACGCGAGCGGTCCGGGCCAGTACATGAAGTTCGGGATGAATCGTTGGGGCAACGGCCCCGACGGCGCCCCCGAGGACACGTGGATCATCTACTACGACGACCTGCGGATCGGCGACGAGCTCGCGCAATACGAGGATGTTGCGCCCTGAGGTTGCGCGACCACCCCCGCGGGTGGCAGACTTCGGCCATAACCTGGTCGCGTGATGATGTCCCGGTGCGGGAGTGGATGGCTGCTTGCAGCTCTGATCTGTGCGTGTCGAGCCGACGACGCGCCGGCGCGCCGACTCGTCTTCGATCTCGAGGAGGGTGACGACCCGTGGCGCGTGTCCTCGGGCACCGTGCAGGGGCACGTCTCGCTGCGGCACACGCCGATCGATCGCCACGCGCTCGGCTTCATCGGCACCGGCGAGACCGCCGAGGGCACCTGGGACGCGTCGCTGCACGGCGTGCTGACCTCGCCGAAGTTCACCATCGATCACCCCTATCTCGTCTTCCGCATGGGCAGCAGCGGCCCCGGCAAGCAGTGCTTCGTAGAGCTGCGCAAGAGCGGCGGCAAGAAGAACCTGCGCAAGGTCGAGGGCACCGGACGCTGGGCCATGGAGACCCACATCCTCGACGTCGCCGATCTGATCGGCACGACCGTGCGGCTCCGGCTCGTCGATCGCGAAAAGGGCGAGCCGTGCGCAATCCACCTCGACTGGGTGAGGCTCGTCGATGGCTGAGCTCGCGACCCGTCGCCGCGCCAGCGAGATCGTGATCGCCGTCCTGGCCGGCATCGCGCTCTTCGTCGGTTGGTCGACGTTCTGGTTCATGACCGACGACGCGTTCATCGCGTTCCGCTACATCAGCAACAGCCTGCTCGGCCACGGCTGGGTGTGGAACGCCGAGCCGTTCCGCCCCGTCGACGGCTACACGAGCCTGGCCTGGATCGCGGTGCTCGAGGCGATCTGGCGCACGACCGGCATCGATCCCCCGCGCTCGGCCAACGTCGTGGCGCTCGTCTTCGCGTACGGCCAGCTCGCGCTCGTCCTGCGCATGCTCTGGCGAGTCTCGCTGCCCACCACGCTCGAGCGCGTGCGCCCGTGGCTCGTCGCGCTGGCGATCGCCGGCGTGCTGACCAATCGCACCTTCCTCGCGTGGACGAGCTCGGGCCTCGAGACCTCGATGTTCGACTTCGCGATCCTGCTGTGGATCCACATCGCGGTGTGGCGGCGCCCCGCGAGCCCTCGCTGGCCGCTCGAGCTCGTCGCGGTGGGCATGCTCGCCGCGCTCACGCGGCCCGATGGCCTGCTCTACGTCGCCTCGAGCGTCGCGATCGTCGTGCTCGACCTGCCCGCGCTCCCCCGTGAGCGCCGGCTCCGGTTCGCGGCCGCCGCCCTCGCCGGCGTGCTCGCGGTCGCGACGTACATGCTCTGGCACCACGCGAGCTACGGCGCGTGGTTCCCGAACACGTTCTACGCGAAGGTCGCCCGCTACTGGCCGTCGGCCGGCACCCGCTGGCTGCTCTCGTTCGTGCTCGAGTACGCGCTCTGGTGGTGGCTCGGCGCGATGTTGCTCGTCGCGAGCTCCGCCCTCCGCCGCCTCGCGCACGCGCGCCCGTGGCCGCGCCCGGCCTTCGTGCGCACGTGCAGCGTGCTCGCGACGGCGCTGCCCGTGCTCACCGTCGTTGCCCACGTCGGCTACTACACCGTCGTCGTCGGCGGCGATCATTTCGAGTACCGCGTGCTCACGCCGCTCGTGCCGCTCGTGTTCGTCACGATGCTCTGGGCGCTCGGCCGGCTGCACGCGCGGCCCGCTCGTGCGCTGACGGTGCTCGCGCTGTTCGTCGTCACCTCGTGGATCCTGCCGTGGACCCACTGGCTCGGGACCCGCGAGCTCGCCACGCGGCGTGAGTCGGGCAACCTACGTCACGCCGTCGCGCCGCACCTGCCGGCACCGCTGTCGTGGTACGCGGTGCCGTTCGACGAGCTGCAGCTCTGGCTCATCGAGCGGATGATCTGCGTGCGTCACCAGGAGCACAAGATCTTCTACGAGTACAAGGTCCAGACGCTGCCCGCACGCGAGCTCGGCGAGTCGATCGCGTTCGACGAGGGCGACATCCCGACACTCGCCGCCGGCGAGGCCGGGTACGTGGCCTGGGTGCTGCCCCACGTGGCGATCATCGACACGTTCGGGCTCAACGACTACTACGTCGCGCGCAACACCGAGCGCACCGCGATGCGCATGGCCCACTCGCGCGTGCCGCCGCCCGGCTACGCCGAGGCGTTCACGCCGAATGTCTGGATCGAGCAGGGCCGGTGGGTGGTGAAACCCCGCAAGCGAGCGCTCACGGCCGACGACGTCGTCGCGATCGAGCGCCGTTACGACGTGTGGCTCGCGAACCTGAAGTGAGCAGACCCGGAGCGCGTCACTGCGCCGGCACGGGCTGCCACTTGCAGTCGCCGACGTCCTGGCCCGGCGAGTTGCAGCACTGCAGGATGTGCTCGCGCGCCGTCTCGAACGTGGTCAGCCACGTCTCGTAGTCCGGGATCGGCAGCGCCTCGCTCGGCATCCAGTAGGCCAGCTTCCAGTGCGGGCTGCCCGGCTCGGCGGCATCGAGCACCTCCTGCTCGTACGCGGCGCCCTTGTGCGCCGCGAGCGAGTCCTGCGCGAACGTGGCACAGGTGTTCTCGCTGCCCATGCGGTGGCACGCCAGACACGGATTCGCCTGCGGCGACACCAGGTGCTTGTTGCCGGTGGCCTTGCCGGTGCCGTTCAGGTTCACGAACGAGTACGGCCCCTTGTTCGCGGCGACCGTGATCCAGCTCGTCGACTGCAGATACGGCGTGTACACGAACGGATCGTGGTCGTGGCAGTCCTTGCAGGTGCCGCTGCCGTCGACGAAGTAGAACACCTCGAGGAAGTGCGCGCGCTCCTCCTCGCTCGCCTCGAGCAGATCGAGCGGCGGCATGTCGTCGTCGTGGGTGACGTTGTCGATGTCGTCCCAGAAGCAGGTCGCGCCGGTGCGCACGTTCTGGCCGATGAGCCCCATGTCCTCGTAGATCACGGTGCCGTCGTCGTCCAGGTAGGGGTCGCGGCAGATCCAGCGCAGCATCACGTCCTCGTGCTGGAGCTGGCCGAGCTTGCTGCCCTGCCGGCACGAGCCGGTGAGCAGCGAGGGATTCGCACACGTGCCCACGTCGTCGGGCGCCGGCTCGAGCACGACGTCGGGCGACGAGAGATCCGCGTGGTACGTGACGATGTCCGTGGCGGTGCTGCACTGCACCTCGTCGCGGGTCGGCAGCCAGTTGTCGAACGCGGCCTTACAGCGGCACGAGTAGCACAGCATCACGCCGGCATCGCTGGTCGTGTCGGTGCAGTACTCGGTGCAGTCGATCGGCACGAACGGCTCGCCGGTGGAGCTGCTGTCGACCCCGGACTCGCTGGAGCTGCTGCTCGACTCGGAGCTGGACGAGCCGGTCGCGAGCGTGCCTTCGCTCGAGCTGCTGCTCGACGCGCCGCCCTCGGTGCCGTCACCACTCGGACCGTCGTCCTTGCACGCCGACACGGCGAGCGCGAGCGCGGCGATCGTGGTGCGGAGCGGCGGCGAGACGGCGAGCGGCACGCTTCTTCGTCGCACGTGCGCGGCCCCGCGAACAAGTGCCGTGGTTGCGGTTCGCCGGCGTCTCCGCCGCGGACGCGCCGAACGTCAGAACGGCTGGCCCGTGGCGGCGCACAGGAACCCGAGGAAGCTGCGCGCGCTCGCGAGTCGCTCCGCGATCTTCCGGGGCAGGTCCGCGCGGCCCAGCTCGGTCGCCGTCACCTTCGCCACCGCGATGAAGTCCTTGCGACGGAGGTCGTCGATGTGGACGTGCTCGGGGTCGAAGCCCTTGGGCGGGCGCACGAGCGAGTCGCCTTCGAGCTTCCAGGTCTTGGCGAACGCAGCGTCGTCGCGCACGCGTTGCCAGTCCTTCGCGCGCTCCACGATGCGCTTGCGGATCCCGCCGAGCGCATCGGGCTCGGGATGCCAGAGCCCGGCCCCGACGAAGCAGCCCGAGGGCGCGACGTGGAAGTAGATGCCCGGCGCGTGCACGTCCTTGCCCGCCGCGTGGCGGAACTGGATGCCGATGTTCGTCTTGTACGGGCTCTTGTCCGACGAGAACCGCACGTCGCGATGGATCCGCATGAGCGAGCCGCCGACGGGGCGCGCATCGGCGACGAAGTGCTTGCTGAGCGCCGTGACCTCGGGTGCCATCGCGGCGACGAACGCGAGCGCCGGCGCCTTCACCGATCGCTCGTAGCGGGGCTTGTGTTGCTCGAACCACGCCCGATCGTTGTTCGCTTCGAGCTCCGCGAGGAACGCGAGCGCATCCTTGGGGAAGCCGGTGAAGCCGTCGGCCGCCGGCCGCGCTGGGGCCTTGGTCTTGGTCGCGACCTTCGCCGAGGTCGCCTTCTTCGCGGTCTTGCTGCCAGCCATCGACGCGATCCTACAAAGGCAGGTTACGCTTGCCCAGCCGGCAACCCAGCGCGGGGCGCCGCGGATACGATCGACGATGTCGAGCTTGCCCATGCTCCTGCTCGCTGCCGCGTCGCTCGCGGCCGCGGCCACACGTCCCGAGACCGAGGCCGAGCGGCTGCATCGCAAGGGCGTGCAGTGCCACGACGTGATCGAGCGCAACGAGTGCGCGATCGAGAACTTCGAGGCGCTCATGCGGGTGAGCACCACGTCGCGCGAGCTGGTCACCGACGGCATGCTCCGGCTCATCCGGCTCTACCGCGCCGAGGGCAACGAGGAGGCCACGAAGCCGCTGCTGCGGCAGTTCTGGGACGCCGGCATGCGCCGCGAGTCCCGCGGCCACGTGCCCCACTCCACGCGCTACCTGCCCGGCGACTTCGACGTGCTCATCAACGTCGACGTCGCACGCATCGTCGACGCGCCGATCACCCGGCGGCTCGGGGCCGACGCCAAGGACACGCTGTTCACCTGCGACGAGGGTCGGCGCCACGACCTCGAGGACAAGCGCCGCTGGAACCGTGCGAAGCGCAAGGCCGCGAAGTCGGGTCGCGAGTTCCAGACGGTGCTGTACGAGGAGCTCGAGAAGGAGCGCAAGTACGAGGCCCGTCGGGCCGCCGAGCGCAAGAAGGGCACCGGCGCGCGTGGGCAACCGTCGCCGATCTTCTTCGAGTCGAACTGCGGGGTCGCGCTCGCGCTCGGCTACAGCGAGCTCGGCGGCTGGCGACGCATGACCGCCGTGTTCGCGCACGAGGATTTCACCCGCTCGGTCACGCTCGCCGAGATCCCCGGGCTCGAGGCCCAGCTCGCCAAGGCCGTGGCCGAGGCGCGACTGCAGGAGATCGCCGTCGATCACTGGGCCGTGCCCGGGCTCGTCTACGAAGGCCAGCCGGTCGAGCTCGCACGGCTCGATCACGAAGAGCTGCTCATCGCACCGGCGAACGTCATCGACGAGATCATCGCGGCCAGCCGTGCACGCAAGCGCAAGGCCGATCGCGGGCTCGAGCAGCTGGTCTACAAGGTGCCGAAGGACACGGGGTTCTTCGTCGTGCTCACGCAGGACGCGACGGCGGAGCTCGGGCTCGGCTCGCTCAAGCCGGCCGCGCGTTCGTTCCTCGCCGCGCTCCTGCCCAAGCCCAAGGGCATCCAGATCGCCGGAGTGTTCGGCGACGACTTCGGGCTGTTCACGCGCGTGCCCACCGACAACCCGGTCAAAGGTCGCATGTTGGTCGCGATCGCCAGACGGCTCATCGACAACCAGTCCGACAAGGATGCCGAGACCGAAGCGCTGCTCGCCTCGCTCGACGTCGCCGAGGCCACGGATCGTCGCGCTCTGCTCGCGAGCTACGTCCTGTCGGCCGCGCAGATCGAGAAGCTCGTGCTGCAGTGATCCGCGTCGCGGCGTGCCTACCATCGACCACCCGCGCTCTCACTGGACGGCCGTTCGGTTGCACCCACCCCTTGCTTGTTGCAACCTGCGCGCGTGCGAACACAGGTCGTGCGCAACCCTCGTGTCCTCCCCCACCAACCGCGCACGGATGACGACGGGCGCTGGAGCGATTCTGGCCAGCTCGTAACGGCGGTTGGAAAGCAGCAACGACGGCTCGGTCGAAGCCCCGTGCCCTCACGCCGCCCTCGCAAGCGCCGGTCTTCTCCACGACGCCTCGGTCCTCTCGCCCTCGGCCTGGTCGGGCTGGCGATCGCGCTCTTCACCCCCGACTCGGCCGAGGCCGCAAAGCGCCTGCGTGGTGATCGTCGCGTCGGCCTCGGTGGCGGCCTGGGCGATCCGATGGGTCCGTCGCTGAAGTTCTTCCTCGCGCCCCAGCACGCGCTGCAGGTGGATTTCGGCTGGGCGCCGATGCACCACGGCAACGGCATCCTCCACCTCAACTATCTCTTCCACTTCCCGCCGTTCGTCAGCAACAGCGTGATGGACTTCGGCCTCTACCTCGGTGCCGGTCTCGGCATGGCGTTCTGGGCCGGCTACGGCTACTACGGCTACCACAACAACGGCTACTACGGCGGACGCGACCGTTGCTACGACCCGCCCGGACCCGATCCGTACGACTGCTACGGGTACGGCTACGGACGTCACGGTCACGGTGGTGCAGCGATGATCGTGCGCGCACCCGTCGGCCTCTACTTCCACTGGATGAAGGTGCCGATCGACACGGTGGTCGAAGGCGGCTGGTCGCCCTACGTGATCTATCCCGACCTCGCGCACGGCGACTTCAGCGTCAAGGTTCGCTACTATTTCTGACGCTCGAAGGCGACGGAGGTAACGCTTGGCATCGATCTTCTCCCGCATCGCGACGTTGTTCGCGGCATTCTCCCTGGCCGCCTGCGCGAACAACCTCGAGGTCACGCGCATCAACTCCGATCAAGCCAAGCCCAACAACGTCTGGGTCTTCTTCACGGTCGAGAAGAACGGCGAGCCCGTCGCGGGGCTCGAGGCCGAGGACTTCGAGATCTACGAGGACAACGCGCTGGTCTCGAAGTACGAGAGCCAGCAGGTCATCCAGAACCCCGAGGTCGCGGCGGTGATGTACACGATGCTGCTGCTCGACATGAGCGGCAGCGTCACCGAGTCGGGCCAGTCCGACATGCTCGCCGACGCGGCGGTCGTGTTCAGCGAGCGCGTGGGCAAGACGCAGAAGGTCGGCGTCTACGCGTTCGACGGCGCGGAGAAGCTGCACTCGGTCACCCCGTTCACCGAGACCCAGGGCTCGGTCGAGGGCGGCATCGAGGGCCTGCGCGGCTACCAGCCCAAGGATCCCTCGACCAACCTCCACGGCGCGATCGGGCTCGGGCTCGAGGAGCTGAAGGAGGCGCTCGACAAGGACAAGCGCCCGCTCAAGTTCGGCACGCTCGTCGTGTTCACCGACGGCACCGACCGCGCCGGCCGGGTGAGCCACGAAGAGATGATGGAGGCGCTCGGCAAAGAGGACTACGCGCGCTACGAGGTCTACGCGATCGGCGTCGGCGCGGAGCTCGAGGAGAAGCAGCTCTCGGAGATCGGTCGCGACGGCACCGAGATGGCCACCGATCCCGGCAAGGTGCGCGAGGCGTTCGAGAAGGTCGCCGCGAAGATCGAGGCGCACACGAAGCGCTTCTACCTGCTCTCGTACTGCACGCCGGCGCGCAAGGGTGACCACACCGTGCGCGTCGAGGCGATCACGCGCAACGAGAAGGGCAAGAAGAACGGCAGCGGCAGCACCGAGTACGGCTTCAACGCCGAGGGCTACGGTCCGCCGCCGGCGTGCGATCCGAACCGCGAGCCGAAGTTCAGCCTCGAGCGCGTCGACCCGCTGCCCCAGGACGAAGAGCCGTCGCGCAAGCGCAAGCGCCCACGCTCCCGCAGCGGCGCACGCTCGCCGGGCAGCGACAGCTCCGCGAGCGGATCGTCGGGCGGCGGCAAGGCCAGCATCCGCGCCGCGGGCAGCAGCAGCTCGTCGAAGAAGAGCAGCAAGCCGCCACCGCGCACGCCGGGTGGTTAGTCCGCGAACATCCCGATCCACGCGTCTTCGCCGGTCATGCTCTGCGTGACCGTGCCGACCGCGAACACGCCGAAGCCGGGGCGGATCGCGAGCGCGCTGACCGTGTCCTCGAGCCCGAGATCGCCGACGACCTCGTGACCCCACGCGAGCGTGCCGTCCTCGGCGATGCCGGCGACGAAGCCGTCCTCGGTCGCGACGACGCTGCCACCGACGACGAGCCCGTGGTTGCCGACGACGACTGCGTTCGGACGCGCCGTGGCGCCACCGATGTCGAGCGGACCATCGCCGTCCGGCGCACCCTCGGCGCTCCACCACCAGATCCAGCCCTGGTCGTCGTCGTCGTTCGGGCCGCCCTGGCCGCGCGTGCCCACGCCGACGATGCGTCCGTCCGGCGCGGTCGCGAGCCCACGCACGCGGATCGACAGCCCGGGCTCGGGCGCGCCCGACGTGCCCCAGAGCGGACTGGCGTCGTAGCCGAGCCCGCCGACCCAGTACGTCGAGCCCATGCCCATGCCACCGAAGATGCCGCCCGCGACGATCGTGCCGCCGTCCGCCGAAGGCACCGCCGCGCCGACGAACACCCCGTCTTGCTGTGCGACGTCACCGAGCACGAAGCCGCTGCTGTCGAAGCGCCGCACGCTCGTCGTGAGCTCGTCGAAGCTACCGCCGTTCGTGACCAGCACGAAGCCCTCGGCCGTGGTGCTGGCGAGCGTGGTGAACGAGAGGATGTCGGTGGGCGCACCGTCCAGCTGCACGAGCTCGAAGCCGTCGAACCGAAGCAAGAGCGCGCTGTCGATCTCCGGCTGGACGCCGGCGACGAACGTGAGCCCGTCGTTCGTGACCGTGACCGAGGTGGCAACTTCGTCGCCGCCGAGATCGAAGAGCGTGTCGTTGTAGCTGGCGCCGTCGATGGCGTACTCGCGCGCCCACGCGTCGGCGCCGGCCCCGAACGACAGCCATCCGACCATCACCGGATCCCCGTTCGCGAGCACCGCGACGTCGCGCGCCGAGTCGTCGTCACCTGCGCCGTCGACGATCTCCTCCCACAGGAAGAGCCCAGGCGTGACGGTACAATCGGGCTCGCAGCCGTCGCCCGGCGTCGCGTTGCCGTCGTCGCACGGCTCCCCCGGATCGACGACGCCGTCGCCGCACACGAAGTAGCTGCCGCTATCGCCCTCGTCACCGCCGTCGCTGACCTCGTCGCCGCCGACCTCGCCCACCTCACCGGGCGCGGAGCCTTCGTCGGCGACGCTGCTGCCCGGCCGCGTGCCCGTCTCGCCCTCGTCCGCGGAACTGCTGTCGTCGCCGCCGCGATCGTCGCCGACGGTGTCGTCGAACGGCACGAGCGGGCCGCACGCAACGGCGAAGAGCGCGACGAGCGAGCTGGGGTGGGCGCGCGACATCGATCCGATCCCTACCACAGTCGCGCGCTTTGACAGGGGGTGGTCGCCCGGCGCAGGCTAAGCCCGCGACGATGAACGATCGTCCGGTGACCAAGGGCCGCCGCCTGTTCCGACTGGCGAGCATGACCGCGCGCGTGGCGGGCGGCTACGCGAAGTCGCGCATCAAGGCGGTGTTCCAGAACGAGGAGGATGCCGAGCGCGATCGCTCCGAGCAGCACACGCGCAGCGGTGAGCTCATCGCGAAGACGCTCGGCGAGCTCAAGGGCGCGGTGATGAAGGTCGGGCAGATGGCTTCGATCGCGCGCGACATCTTGCCGAAGGAGATCGCCGAAGCGCTCGGCACCCTGCAGCGCGAGGCGCCGCCGATGCCCTACGAGGTGATCGCCGAGCAGATCGAGAAGGAGCTCGGCAGCCCGCCCGAGGCGCTGTTCCGCCGCTTCGACAAGACGCCGTTCGCGGCCGCATCGATCGGTCAGGTCCACCGCGCGCAGACCGACGACGGTCGCGAGGTCGTGGTGAAGGTGCAGTACCCCGGCGTCGACGAAGCCGTGGATTCCGATCTCGCGCACCTGCGCTTCGCACTGCGCGCGAGCGGGCTCGTGAAGCTCAAGCGTTCGGCCCTCGACGCGCTCATGGCCGAGCTGCGCACGCGACTGCACGAGGAGCTCGACTACTGCAACGAAGCCGACAACGTGCGGTTCTTCAGCGACTACTACAAGGACAACCCCGAGGTGGTGGTGCCGCAGGTGGTGGGTGAGCGCAGCTCGCAGCGCGTGCTCACGCTGACCTACGAGCCCGGCGAGCACATCGACGAGACCGAAGGCTATCCGCAGCAGCTCCGCGACCAGCTGGGCGCGACGTTGTTCCGCACGGTCTGCGATCAGATCTTCAACCTCCAGGTCATCCACGCCGATCCGAACCCGGCGAACTTCGCGTTCCGCGAGGACGGCAAGCTGGTGTTCTACGACTTCGGCTGCGTGAAGAAGCTGCAGCCCGAGATCGTCGCGGCCTACCGCAGCACGATCAAGAGCGGGCTCGACGAGGACTACGACGGCGTCGAGTCCGGGCTGGTGCGGCTCGGCGCACGCAACCTCGACGGCCCGCCGGTGCCGGCGACCTACTACAAGATGTGGCGCGACATCTTCGCGGAGCCGTTCGTCACCGAGGGCGACTACGACTACGGGCGCGCGACGATGCATCACCGCGCGCTCGAGCACATCCCCGGCTTCCTCGCGAAGTACCTCGGCTCGTTCCAGCCGCCGTCGGAGCTCGTGTTCCTCGACCGCGTGGTCGTGGGGCACTACGGCACGATGCGGCGGCTGCGGGCGCGCGGTCG
>CAZFKC010000026.1:12182-65622 GCA_964519175.1 uncultured Nannocystaceae bacterium | reverse complement strand
ACCGCGTGGTCGTGGGGCACTACGGCACGATGCGGCGGCTGCGGGCGCGCGGTCGGTTCGGCACGCTGCTCATGCCGCACCTGGCGTGACGCCGGCCAAACGTAGCCGCTAGTAGAAGCCCTCGCGACGCGCGTAGCGGCCGGCCCGCTCCTCGTCGTACTCCGCGGCGTCGAACGTGTCGTCGGCCTGCAGCACTTCAGGATCTCGCCGCTGCTCGGCAAGCTCGCCCGATCGACGAAGCCGGCGGGATCCCAGAACGACGAGCGGATGAACGCCTTCGAGCAGTGGGTGTACGCGGCCTCGATGTCCACGAGGATGCCGAGCGCGGGCACCTTGCCCTCGACCGCGCAGGGCTCGAGCAGCGCACGGTCGGTGACGAGCGTCGCGCGCCCGTTCACGCGGAACGTGTCGCCGACGCCGGGGATGACGAAGAGCAGGCCGACGCGCGGGTTCACGAGGATGTTGCGCAGGCTGTCGGCGATGCGATTGCCGGGCCGCTCGGGGACGAGCAACGTCGTGTCGTCGAGGATCTGCACGAAGCCACGCGGATCGCCGCGGGGGCTCACGTCGAGGTTGCCGGCGGCGTCGCAGGTCGCCAGGCAGACGAGCGGCGATCCGGTGATGAACGGACGGGTCAGCGGGTTCAGGCGATCGCTGAGCTTGGCGCACACGATTTCGGTCGGCGTACCGATGAGCTCGCGCAGCGCGGCTTCGGTCTCGATCGTGTGCGGGGTGAGGCGATGCCCGGCCATGCCGCAGTATGCCGCGATCACGACGACGCTCGTCGTGGAGCTGACCGCAGTTCGCTGCGCGCCGTCGACTGCACCGCCCGCGCCACGTGACGCACGGGTCGGGCGGGCCTAAGGTGCGGCGCATGATCAAATCCATGAACCGCGTGTTGGGACTGTCGCTCGCCTGCGCTCTCGGCGTCGGGATCGCCGTCGGCTGCGAGAAGAAGGGCACGAGCTCCCCGGACGACGGTGAGAGCAACAACCTCTGCACCGAGTACGCCACCTGCAACGACTGCATCGCCGGCCAGCAGAAGAAGGGCAACTCCGAGGGCGAAGCGGAGACGCAGTGCGGTGCCGCGGTGCTCGGCTGCTGGACGACGTGGGACAAGCCGATCGTCTGCGGCGACAAGACCCACGAGACGAAGCCCGAGGCCTGAGCCCAGAGGGACCGGATCGGTCCATCGGGCGCAAACCGGAGGCAGGCGCCCGCGCAATTGTTTCGCGCGGGTGTCCTCGGCGTGCGTCGCCGGGACGGGAGCGCGCCACGTCGCCTGCACGCCTGCGCCCTGTGGACTGCGTTCGGAGCCCGCACGCAAGACCTGCGTGCGCGCGGCCACGCGACCGAGGCGCACGTCGCTTCCCGCAAGCTTCGTCCGGTGCGGCCGAAGGGGCGAAGCAGGAACGCCACGTTGACCACCACGCCCGCACCGATTCGCCGCGCCGCGACCCGCTCCGCCGATCCCGAGCAAGCCGTCGACGAGCTCCTCGCGCAATTCGGCGGTGCACCCGACGGTGGGATCATCTGCTTCTGCGCGCCCGGCTACGATCTGGCGCGACTCGGCGCTGCGCTGCGCCGCGGCTTCCCGGGACCGCTCGCCGGCTGCACCGGCTCCGGACAGATCGGCCCCACGGGCTACCAGGCGGACGGCATCGTGGCGATCGGCTTCGACGCGGCCGCGGTGCGGATGCGCCCGCACGCGATCCGACCGCTCGCCGAGTGTCAGGCGCTCGCCGCTGCGATCGGCGCGAGCGAGTCTGCGACGCTCGCGGCACTCCCGGGCTCTCGCGCATTCGGATTGATCCTCGCCGACGGGCTCTCGCTCGCCGAGGAGCGACTCGCCGCCGCGCTGTACCAGTCGCTCGGCGACGTACCGATCGTCGGCGGCTCGGCCGGTGACGACCTCCGCTTCGAGCACACCTACGTCCTCGTCGACGGCGAGTTCGTCGAAGACGCAGCGGTGTTCGTGCTCGTCGAGACCACCGTCCCGTTCACCACCTTCAAGCTCGAGCACTTCGAGCCCAGCTCGCGACGGCTCGTGATCACCGGCGCCGAGCCGGAGCGTCGCTGCGTCACCACCATCGACGGCGAACCGGCGGCGATCGCCTATGCGCGCCACGTCGGCGTACCGGTCGAGCGGCTCGACGGCACCGTGTTCTCCAACAACCCGCTGATGCTCCGCATCGGCGGCAGCTACTACGTCCGCTCGATCCAGCGCGTGAACCCCGACCACAGCATCACGTTCCTGTGCGCGATCGAGGAAGGGCTCGTGCTCTCCATCGGGCGCTGCGTCGACGTGATGAACACGCTCACGAATGCGTTCGACGCGCTCGGCGGACTGCCGGCCGCGGTGATCGGCTGCGACTGCATCCTGCGCCGGCTCGAATTCGAGAAGAGCGAGGACACCGCGCGAGTCGGCTCGTTCCTCGCGGCGCACAACGTCATCGGCTTCAGCACCTACGGCGAGCAGTTCAACGGCATCCACGTCAACCAGACCTTCGTCGGGGTCGCGATCGGAACCGCCGATGCCGCCTGAAGCCGATGCGCGCGCGCGTATCGCCGAGCTCGAGCGACAGCTCGTCGCTCGCGAGCGCACCATCGCCGTGCTGATGGATCGGGTGGAGGAGCGCATCGCCGACGGGACCTCGGCGTTCGCGATGCTGCAGCAGAGCATCGCGCTCGAGCACACGGTCTCCTGCAAGACCCGTGAGCTCGCGGAGCAGCACCAACGGCTGGCCGATGCGCTGCGCGAGCTCCAGATGACCCAGGCGGAGCTCACCCAGTCGCAGAAGCTCTCGGCGATCGGTCAGCTCGCGGCGGGCATGGCCCACGAGATCAACACGCCGATCCAGTACATCGGTGACAACCTCGCGTTCTTGCAGAAGGTGTTCGCCGCGGTCATCCCGGTGCTCGAGGCTGCGATCGATCCCACCGATCCGGTCGGGCCCGCCGCGCTGCGCGAGCGCCTCGCCCGCTTGCGAGTACCGCGAATCGCCACGCAGGTCCCCCGCGCGATCGAGCAAGCCCTCGACGGCATCGCACGCGTCAGCAGCCTGGTCGGTGCGATGAAGGACTTCTCGCACCCGAGCGAGGGGACGAAGGTGGAGATCTCGCTGCGCGACGCCGTCGAGTCGACGGTGACGATCGCACGCAACGAGTGGAAGTACGTGGCGGACGTCGAGATCGCGATCCCCGACGACCTGCGCCCGGTCTACTGCCTGCGTGACGAGCTCAACCAGGTGCTCCTCAACCTCGTCGTCAACGCCGCACACGCGATCGCCGAGGTCGTCGGCACCACCGGCGAGACCCGCGGCCGCATCCTGATCACGGCCACGAGCGACGACGACGGCTGTGAGATCCGCGTCTCCGACACCGGCTGTGGGATTCCCGAGGCCGCACGCGCACACGTCTTCGATCCCTTCTTCACGACGAAGCCGGTCGGCAAGGGCACCGGTCAGGGACTCGCGATCGCCCACAACGTGATCGTCGAGAAGCACGGCGGCACGATCGCGTTCGAGCCCACGCCGGGCGGCGGCACCACGTTCGTCATCCGCCTCCCGCCGTGCCCGGACCACGTCGCGGCCACGGCCGCCTAGCCCCGGCCGCCGTCGCAGACACCGGCGGGAACCGGGGTCGCAGGCGGAGTAACGTAGCGAGGGTGAGATCCGCATCCGCGCTGGCGCTGGGCCTCTCGTTGCTCCCCGCGCGCGCGTACGCCGACGACGACGTCGTCGGCACCCGCGATCCGTCGGCGATCCTCGGTGGCGCACCCGTGGCTGCGTGCGGCTGGCCGAGCACCGTGTGGGTCGACGTCTGCACGGCGACGCTGGTGCACCCGAGCATGGTGGTGCTCGCATCGCACTGCATCGTGCTGGGGGGCACGCCGATGCACGCGAGCTTCGGCGAGACGATCGCCGCGCCCGCGCGGCAGGTCCCGATCACCGGCTGTGTCACCTATCCGGGCTGGCAACCGACGATGCCCGGCGACGGCAACGACGACATCGCGATCTGCCAGCTCGCCGAGCCCGTCGAGGACGTCGCGATCGTGCCGATTCTCATGGGCTGCGAGGCCGACGGTCTCGTGACCGGTGCCGACGTCACGCTGGTCGGCTTCGGCGTGCACGATCAGCTGGGCACGATCGGCACGAAGTACTCGGTCGACGTCGCCGTGCAATCGGTCGGCAACGAGGCGATCTTCCTCGGCGATGCCCAGGCGTCGGCCTGCAACGGCGACTCCGGTGGGCCTGCCTTCGTCCAGCTCGACGACGGATCCTGGCGGGTCTTCGGGGTCACCTCGGGCGGCGCCGGCACCACGCCGGACTGCCCCCAGACCACCGTCTACACGCTCATCCATCGCTACGTCGACTGGATCGAGACCACCTCGGGGCTCGACGTCACGCCGTGCCACGACGCCGACGGCACGTGGAATCCCGACGAGCGCTGCACCGAGTTCCCGCTCTCGCCGAACCTCGGCGGTGCCCAGTGGGCCGCGGGCTGCGACGACGGCGAGCACTCCGGTGCGTCGGCGACGTGCGGACCACCGATCACACAGGGCGGCAGCAGCTCGAGCGACGGCGGTGGCTCGAGCTCGAGCGACGGCGGGATCGTCGACGGCACCGGCACGGACGAGTCCTCGGGCACCGACGGGGGCCCGATGAGCAGCAGCAGCAGCGACGACGACGGCGGCACGACCGGCGCGCTGCCGCCGATGCAGAACGACACCGAGTCGGGCTGCGGTTGCGCGAGCTCCCACCCCGAGGCACCGAGCGCGTTGCTCGGCTACTTCGTGATCTTGCTCGTCGGCTCGCGGCGGCGGGGCTGAGCTGCCGCGCGCGCGAGCGCATCGTCCACGCGCGCGAGCTCGGAAGGATCGCCGAGCGCTGCGATCGCCGGACGTGCGCGCTGCAGGTGCTCGACCGCGGTCTCGGTGTCGCCGGCCTCGAGCTCCGCGACGCCGAGCGCCAGCAGCACCGGCGCGACCTCGGGATGCTCGGCACCCTGGGCAGCCTCGCGCAGCGCGAGCGCGCGGCGGAACAGCGGCAGCGCCTCGGCGGGCCGCTTGTCCTGCAGGAATCGATCGCCGAGCGCGAGCAGCGAGAACGCGATGTCGGGGTGCTCGGGCGGCAGCACGCGCTCCTGGATCGCGAGCGCGGCGCGGAGCCGGGCCTCGGCCTCCTCGAAGCGCCCCCGCGCGACCGCGACGTTGCCGAGCGACACCAGCGTGTACGCGACGTCGGGGTGCGACTCGCCGAGCACCTCGCGCTTGATCGCGAGCGCGCGCTCCAGCACCGGCGTCGCCTCGTCGTAGCGTCGCTGCTGCGCGAGCATCGAGCCGAGGTTGTGCAGATCGCGGCCGACGTCCGGATGCCCCGGCGCCTGCACGCGCTCGCGGATCGCGATCGCACGCTCGAGCTGCTCGACCGCGGCGGTGTCGCCGGTGAGGCCCATGATCGCGCCGAGGTTCGCGTACGCGCCGGCGAGCTCGGCATCCTCTTCGCCACCTTCGCCCTCGCGCAGCGCGATGCAGCGCTCGATGTGCACGCGCGCCGCCGCGTAGTCGCCGGCAGCGGCCTCGACGCGGAAGGCCGCGTTCTCGAGCAGCGCGAGCTCGTGATCGCCGAGCCGCGCGTGGGCCCACTCGGCGCGTGCGAGCGCGATGGTGCGTCGGGCCTCGTCGCCGCGCCCGGGCAGCTGGGCCTGGGCCTGCGCGAGCCAGGTCGCGGCCGACCACGCCACGCGCTCGTGACGGCCTTCGATCGCGGCCAGGAGCGCAGCTTGCAGCTCGACGTCCGCACGCGCCGAGTCGCCACGCGCGAGCGCGACCAACCCCTGCACCTCGCGGTGCTCGGCGAAGAGCGGGGCCCAGGCCAGCCTGTCGACCCGTGACGCGAGCTGGCTCAGCTCGGCGTCGGCATCGTCGAGCCGCGAGGCGAGGTAGCCGGCGCGCGCGTGCGCGAGCACTTCGCGGATCGCATCGACTTCCTCGCGGCTACCAGGATCGTCGGGGTACGAGGCGACGTCGCGCAGGCGCTCGAGGTCGCTGCAGCCGTCCGGATCGGGCAGCTCCTCCGCCGCACGCACCGCGCGGTCGAGCACCGTGGCGTCGGCGGCCGCCAACACGTCGACCAGCGCGCTCATCGCGAGCCGACCGCGATCGAGGCACGCGATGCGCAGGTCCATCGCCTCGGGCGACTGCTCGCCGCGCACCAGGGTGTCCTCGCACGCGTCGCGTCGCGCCGCGATGGCGCTCTCGGTCCAGCCCGAGAGCCGAGCGTCGACGTTCGCGACGGTGTCCTCGGCGTAGCTGCGCTCGGTCGCCCGCAGCGCGGTGCCGACCGCATCGCGCCGGGCGTCGTCCCACACCCCGTCGAACGCACGCGCATGCGCAGCGCACGGATCGTCGTCGCCGGCGAGCGCGGTGCCCACCCACACCGCGGCGCCGATGGCCGCGAACGCGGCCGCCGTGGAGACCCAGCGACGCGTGCGGGCGGCTGGATCGCGCGCGAGCGCGGCCAGCAGCGTCTCCATGTCGGCGTGGCGCTCGGCGGGGTCGATGCGCAGGCCCTGCAAGAGCAGGCGGTTGATCCACGACGGCACGCGCGTGCTCGTGGGCGGCGGCGTGATCGTGCCGTGGGTGATCGCGAAGCCGAGCATCGTCATGTTCTCGGCGACGAACGGACGCACGCCGTAGAGCGCTTCCCAGAGCACGATGCAGAACGCGAACTGATCGGTGCGGGCGTCGATCGCACCGCTCGTCCACTGCTCGGGGGCCATGTACGCCGGCGTGCCGAGACGCGCGCCGGTCCGGGTCATGCGCTCGCCGAGCGAGTCCGAGGCGGTCTGGTCCTCGCGCAGCACGCCGCTCTTCAGCTCGTGGCTCGCGCCGCTGCGCACGGCCTCGTCGGCGCCGTTGTCCATCGCCGCGCGCGCGAGCCCGAAGTCGACGACGCGCGCGCTCGGCTCGGCACCATCGCCGATGAGCACGTTGTCGGGCTTGAAGTCGCGGTGCACGATGCCGCTGCGATGCGCGGCCGCGAGCCCGCGCCCCGCCGACGACACCACCGCGAGCGCCTCGCGCCAGGGTCGGGGCGTGGCGAGCCACTGCCGCAGCGTGCCGCCGGTGGCGAGCTCCATCGCGACCCACACTTGCGCGCCGTGGGTGCCGACGTCGTAGATCTGCACGACGTTCGGGTGCGACAGCCGTGCGAGCGCCTGCGCCTCGCGGACGAGCCGCTGTCGCGCCGACTCGGCCTCGCCACCGCGGTGCAGCACCTTGATCGCGAGCTTGCGCGACAGCTCGGGATCGAACGCCGCGTACACGACCCCCATCGCACCCTCGCCGATGCGCTCGATGACGAGGTAGCGGCCGATCATGCGCGGCATCTCGCCCTCCGCGACGGCCGACGTCTCGAGATCGCCGATGGTGTGCTGCTCGTCCAAGCCCGGAGTCGAACCCAGGCTACCAGAGCGAGGAGACGATGCGCGCTACCGTGCGGATGCTATGGTGATGCTCGCGACAGCGCCATGCGGCTGGTCTTGCTCTCCGACACGCACATGACGCACGGGCGCATCGTCGTGCCCGACGGCGACGTGCTCGTGCACGCCGGCGACTCGACCAAGCGCGGCACGTTGGCGCAGCTCCGCGAGGTCGCGAGCTTCCTGCGCGAGCTGCCGCACGCGCACAAGATCATCATCGCCGGCAACCACGACTTCGGGCTGCAGGAGGATCCGGAGCTCGGCGGCGAGCTGTTCGGGTCCGCGTATCTCTGCGACGCCGAGGCCGACGCCGGTGGGCTGCGCGTGTGGGGCTCGCCGTGGCAGCCGTGGTTCTACGACTGGGCGTTCAACCTGCCGCGCGGTGAAGCGCTGCGTGCGAAGTGGGAGCTCATCCCGAGCGGCATCGACGTGCTCGTCACGCACGGACCGCCGAAGGGCGTGCTCGACCGCACCGTGATCGGCGAGGACGTGGGGTGCGAGGAGCTCCGCGACGCGATCGCGATCGTGAAGCCACGCCTGCACGTCTTCGGCCACATCCACGAGGCCTACGGCGCGCGGCGAGTCGGCGAGACGCTCTGCGTGAACGCCAGCAACTGCACGCTCGCGTACCAGCCCGACAATCCCCCGATCGTCGTCGAGCTCCCGCTCGATCGCAGTCGCCCCGCCGAGCTCGTCACGGCACGGTGAGCACGAGCGTGAAGATCGCGGGTCTGGAATCGCCCCACGGGGCTCGTGCGTATCGCTTCGGTCCGCCGTGCGACAATCGCGACGGGCCCGTAGCAAATGCCGATGCGACGATCGAACCGAAGCCGACTCGCCGCCACCCTGCTCGCGACCGCGTGCGATCACGGCGCGAGCGAGCCGATTGCGACGCCACCACCCGGCGACGCCGCGCCGAGTGAGCCGCAGCCCGCCGTGTCCGGGCCCGCGCGGCCCGACGCACCCGTTTCGTTGCCGCTGCCGAAGGCGAAGAGCCACGCGAAGGTTCCGACCGATGCGCCGCGGTTCGTCACCGTCGCGACGCGGTCCGACGGCAACAACGCGAGCGAGGTGCGGCTGTTCGCGCTCGACGGCGTCGCGTTCGCGGGCGTCGGCTCGGCGTTGCTGCGCCTCGGCAGCGACGGCACCGTCGAGCACGAGCGCGGTTGGGCACGCGGATTCGACGACTCGAGCATCGAGCTCGACGCCGTCGCGGCCGGGATGATGTGGTGGCAGACCGAGTCACTCGGCGGCGCATGGCCGGAGGACACCGTCGCCGCGCTGCGTCCACAGTCGGGCTCGCGCGGCGGCGACGAGACGCCCGAGGTCTATCGCCGGACCAACGCGAGGTGGACGCGCATCGCGACGCGCGAGCGCCTGTTCGACTGGTACCCGCGCTCGTTCGGGCGCTGGAAGGACGGCTCGCTGCTCGCCCTGAAGGCCTTCGAGCCGCGCTACGCCCATCCCGGCGACGAGAGCGAGCCCACGCCGCCGCGCGAAGTCGCCGCGAGCGCGGCTGCGATCGCGAAGCAGAAGCGGCTGGTGGTGCTGCGCGGCGCGCCCAAGGCTCCCGCGTTCGGCGCCCGAGCGGTGCAGGCGTTCGCGTCGCTGCCGAGCGGTGAGATCGTCGCCGCGATCGCCGAGCGCAAGCGCGTCGTCATGCTCCACCACGACGAGAGCGGCGCGCCGGACCGCGAGCTCGCGCTACCGGAGCTGCTCCCGGGCGAGCCCATCGAGCTCCGCATGCACGCGGCCGACGATGCGTGGGTGCTCGGCTACGCAGCCGCGCCCGAGGAAGGCACCCCGGAGACGCCGGGCGCCGGCATCCTCCTCGCGCACTTCGACGGCCGCGCGTGGTCGCGCGTGCCGACCGAGTGCGCCTACGAGCCGCACGGGCTCTCGATCGATCGCGAGGGCTCCGCGTACTTCATCTGCCAGCTCCGCCTCGACACCGACACGCAGCCGCAGGCGCTCTTCCGCGTGAGGCACGGGGTGCTCGAGGAGCTGCCCACGGACGGCGAGCCCGACGAGGTGATCGCGCTCGCGCCGGACGACATCTGGGTCGCGCAGTACACGTCGGACACCGCGAAGCTGCTGCACTCCGGCGGCAGTCCGCGCACACAGTCGATCCCGACCACGATCGAGGCAGCGCACGAGGTGCTCGAGTGGGCCGAGCCGCGCCCCATCGCGGACGCGTGTCGCATGGCGTGGCTGCCGATCGTCGCGGGCACGGACACCGCCGAGCTCGCGAAGAAGGTCGATGCGATCGACGTCGGCGCCGAGGGACTCTACGCGCAGGTGGTCGAGGCCCGCGTTCGGGGCGAGGCCCAGCGCGGCGTCATCGTGCGGATCCTCGACGGGGGCGCGGTGAAGCGCGTGGCGAGGCTGCGCACCCGGCTCGGCGACGCCGTGGGATCCGCGACCTGCAACGGGTATCCGCCCGTCACCGGCGACACGCACGAGTGAGCGACGGCCCATCGAGCCCGACGTGGCTCCGCCACGGCGGACAGCGAGCATGGCGGCGCGCACCAGGAAAAGCGCCGGACGGCGCGACCGGAGCTCACCCGCGCACGTAGTCGCCCGAGCGCCCGCCCGACTTCTCGAGCAGCATGACGTCGGTGATCCGCATCCCGCGATCGATCGCCTTGCACATGTCGTAGATCGTGAGCGCACCGATCGCGGCGCCGTGCAGCGCCTCCATCTCGCACCCCGTGCGGTCGATGGCCTGCACGGTGATGCGCAGCTCGATGCCCGTGCCTTCGGCGAGCGGGCCGAGCTCGACGTCGACCGCCACGACCCGCACCGGGTGGCAGAGCGGGATCGCCTCCGCCGTGCGTTTCACCGCGCCGATCGCGGCGAGCCGCGCGACCTGCAGGACGTCGCCCTTCGACACACCTTCGGGACTCTGCACACGCGCGAGCGTGGCCGCGTCCATGTGCACCCGCGCCATCGCCACCGCCCGGCGCGAGGTCTCGGGCTTCTCGGCGATCTCGACCATCCGCGCCGCCCCTCGGTGATCGAAGTGGGTCAGCTCTCCCGGCATGCCGAGGAGCCTAGCACTCTCGGATTCGTGGCTGCGGGGGCAGAAGGACCATGTTATTCCTCCGCTCGCCTGGGCCCCGGGTCCCCGGCACGCCCACGATGAAGATCGGTATTCCCAAGGAGATCCACGAGGGCGAGCGACGCGTCGCCGCCACGCCGGAGACTGCGAAGCGCCTGCAGAAGCTCGGCTTCCAGGTGGTGATCGAGTCCGGCGCGGGCATGGGCGCGAGCTTTCCCGACCAGGCCTATCGCGATGCGGGCTGCGAGGTGAGCGACGACGTCGCTTCGATCTGGCAGCAGGACATCGTCGCGAAGGTGCGCCAGCCCGAGTACCACCCGGGCACGGGGCTCGACGAGACCGAGATGCTGCGCGAGGGCGCGACGCTCATCTCGTTCCTGTGGCCCGCGCAGAACGGCCCGCTGCTCGAGCGACTCGTCGCGCGCAAGGTCAACGCGATCGCGATGGACGCGGTGCCACGCATCACGCGTGCGCAGAAGCTCGACGCGCTGTCGTCGATGGCGAACATCGCGGGCTATCGCGCGGTGATCGAGGCGGCGAACCAGTTCGGGCGCTTCTTCACCGGACAGATCACCGCGGCCGGCAAGGTCCCGCCCGCGAAGGTGATGGTGATCGGTGCCGGCGTGGCCGGGCTCGCGGCGATCGGGGCCGCGCGCGGCATGGGTGCCATCGTGCGTGCCTTCGACACGCGCCCTGCGGTGCGCGAGCAGGTGCAGAGCATGGGCGCCGAGTTCCTCGAGGTCACGCTCGTCGAGGACGGCGCCGGCGAGGGCGGCTACGCGAAGGAGATGTCGCCCGCGTTCATCAAGGCGGAGATGGAGCTCTTCCTCGCCCAGGCGAAGGAAGTCGACATCATCATCACCACCGCGCTCATCCCGGGTCGGCCCGCGCCGCGGCTGCTCGAGGCCTACCACGTCGAGGCGATGAAGCCCGGCAGCGTGATCGTCGATCTCGCCGCCGAGCAGGGCGGCAACTGCGAGCTCACCTCGCCCGGCAAGATCATCGACCACGGCGGCGTGAAGATCGTCGGCTACACCGATCTCGCGAGCCGGCTCGCGAGCACCGCGAGCCAGCTCTACGGCACGAACATCGCGCATCTGCTCGATGACCTCGGCAAGGCCGAGGGCTTCCACTTCGATCTCGACGACGAGGTGACGAGCGGCGCGCTGGTCGTGCACGGGGGTCTGAACCGCTGGCCCACGCCGAAGCCGAAGATGACCTCGCCGAACGAGGGCAAGCCCGCTGCGGCCGCGACCGTCGCGAAGCCCTCGGGCCATGGTCACGGGGGCGGCGGCGGCAACTCGTCGCCGTGGCCGCTCGTCGGTGCCGGCGTCGCGCTCGTCGGCATCGGGCTCGGTGCCCCACCGTCGTTTCTCACCCACCTCACCGTGTTCGTGCTGGCGATCTTCGTCGGCTGGCAGGTGATCTGGAACGTATCCCCCGCGCTGCACACCCCGCTGATGAGCGTCACCAACGCGATCAGCGGCATCATCATCATCGGCGGCATCCTGCAGATCGGCGGCTCGATGGGGGCCACGACGATACTCGGCGCGGCGGCGATCCTGCTGGCGACGATCAACATCGCCGGCGGCTTCCTGGTCACGCAACGCATGCTGCAGATGTTCCGCAAGTAGAGGTCGCGCCGTGTCCCAGAGCCTCGTCACCGTCGCCTACATCATCGCGAGCGCGATGTTCATCCTGAGCCTGTCGGGGCTCTCGAACCAAGAGACCGCGCGGCGCGGCAACCTGTACGGCATCGTGGGCATGCTGGTCGCGCTCGTCGCCACCGCGGCCGCGATCGACATCGGCGGCTTCCCGATGCTGCTCGCCGCGGTCGTGCCCGGTGCGGTGATCGGCGCGATCCTGGCGTCGCGCGTCGCGATGACCTCGATGCCGGAGCTGGTCGCGGTGCTGCACAGCTTCGTCGGCGCGGCGGCCGTGCTCGTCGGGTTCGGCAGCTACCTCGGGCCCCAGCCGGCGATGAGCCCGCTCGAGCTCACGATCCACGAGGTCGAGGTCTTCATCGGCGTGTTCATCGGCGCGATCACGTTCACCGGGTCGGTGATCGCGTTCGGCAAGCTGCGCGGCTCGATCAGCGGCAAGCCGCTGATGCTGCCCGCTCGGCACATGATCAACGTGGCCATGCTCGCGGGCTGCGTCGTGCTCGGCTGGCAGTTCGTCGGCGGGCACGCGCACGGCGTCGGCACCTCGCCGCCCGGGCTCGTGCCGCTCCTCATCATGACGGTGATCGCGGGCGTCATCGGCATCCACCTCGTCGCGGCGATCGGCGGCGCCGACATGCCGGTCGTCGTCTCGATGCTCAACAGCTACTCGGGCTGGGCTGCGAGCGCGGCCGGCTTCATGCTGAGCAACGACCTGCTCATCATCACCGGCGCGCTGGTCGGCAGCTCGGGCGCGATCCTCAGCTACATCATGTGCCGCGCGATGAACCGCTCGTTCATCAGCGTGATCCTGGGCGGCTTCGGCACCGACAGCGGCGCGCCTGCGGCCGGCGGCGCGAAGAAGCCGCAGGGCGAGGTGCGCTCGATCGACGCCACCGAGACGGCCGAGGCGCTGCGCGAAGCCGGCAGCATCGTCATCATCCCGGGCTACGGCATGGCGGTCGCGCAGGCGCAGCACTCGCTGTCCGAGGTCGTGAAGATCCTGCGCGGCAAGGGCAAGAACGTGCGCTTCGCGATCCATCCGGTCGCGGGCCGACTGCCGGGGCACATGAACGTGCTCCTGGCCGAGGCCAACGTGCCGTACGACATCGTGCTCGAGATGGACGAGATCAACGCGGACTTCCCCGACACCGACTTCGCGTGGGTGATCGGCGCGAACGACATCGTGAATCCGTCCGCGCTCACGGATCCGGCCAGCCCGATCGCGGGCATGCCGGTGCTCGAGTGCTGGAAGGCGGAGCGCTGCGTGGTGATGAAGCGCTCGATGGCGTCGGGCTATGCCGGCGTCGACAATCCGCTCTTCTACGAGAAGAACACCGAGATGCTCTTCGGCGACGCCAAGAAGGTGATCGACGAAGTGCTCGGCAAGCTGCGCGGCTGATCGCGCATCGTCGGCGCGTGATCCGAGGCAGCCTCGGGCCTCGCCCCGCTCACGGTGCGCAGGCGCAGCTGCACTCGGGGGTCGACTCGTCGCCGGCGCATTCTTGCCAGTCGACGCTGACCGGGGCGCCGCCGCAGTGGGGGCTCTCGAAGGTCTCGATGTGGTCGTCCGCGGATTGGAAGAAGATCGTGCGTGGCTCGTCGCCGCCGCACTCCTGCAGGCCGCAGCCCGCGTTCGTGTCCGTGTTGTAGCCGACGCACTCGCCGTGGGTCGGGGCGTCGGCGGCACAGCTGCCGTCGGCGTTCACCACGGGGGCGCGGACCTCGAGCCACATGCACTCGCCGAGCTCGGCTTCGGCCTGCTCGCACGCGCGCTTCGTCTCGAACTTGTCGCACTCCGCCGCATCGACGGACGCGCAGCCCACCATCACCGAGCCGACGACTACCCACGCTCTACGCATCTCACCACGGTCGCACGCTCCCTGCGGCGCCGGCAAGCGCCGCTCGCGGAGGGCGGCTTCGGCGTCACGCCTCGCGTTGGCGGCGGTCGTCGACGATGCCGTCGCGCTCGGCGCGATCGACCGTCTGTGGGTAGCGGCCGTCGAAGCAGGCCGCGCAGCGCGGGCCCGGCATCACGCGGTCCATCGCTTCGACCGGCAGGTACGTCAGCGACTCGACCTCGAGCGCAGTCGCGGCTTCGCGCTCGAGCACGTCGAGGTTCGCGGTGAAGCGCCGCGCGAAGAGCTCCTCGTCCGTCGACATGTCGATCCCGTAGAAGCAGGGGTGCAGCACCGGCGGAGCATGGATCGCGAGGTGCACCTCGGTCGCGCCGGCGTCGCGCAAGAGCCCGATCACGCGCGCGAGCGTCGTACCGCGCACGATCGAGTCGTCGACCAGGAGCACGCGACGATCCACGATCTCCGCGCGCAGCGGGTTCAGCTTCAGCCGCAGCGCGGAGTTGCGGGCCAGCGCGTCCGGCATGATGAAGGTGCGGCCGCTGTAGCGGTTCTTGATGAAGCCCTCGCGCAGCGGCAGGCCGAGCGTCTCGGCCAGCGCAGCCGCGGCGGGGCGCGCGGTGTCCGGCACCGGCACCACGACGTCGGCGCCGATGCCCTTGTTCGCGATTCGCTCGGCCAGCGCACGGCCGAGCTCGAAGCGCGACTGGTACACGACGCGCTCGTCGATCGTCGAGTCCGGACGCGCGAAGTAGATGTGCTCGAACACGCAGGGCGTCCGCACGCCGCTGTCGATGCTGCGGCGGATCGGCTCCGCGCCGGCGCGCAGGAACAACACCTCGCCCGGCTTGGGCTCCTCGACGCGCTCGAAGCCGAGGGCGTCGAGCGCCACGGTCTCGCTCGCGCAGATCCACGCGGTGTCGTTGCCCGCGCCGCGCCGGCCGAGCACGCTGGGACGGATGCCGTTGGGATCGCGGAACGCGACGAGCGTCGGCAGCCCGTCGAGCATCAGCGCTGCCACGATCGAGTAGCTGCCCTGCACGCGCCGCCTCACCTCGCGCAGCGCGTGCATCGCGTCGTCGATGGTGTGCTGCGAGCGGCGGGCGAGGTTGAGCGCGTCGGCGAACTCGCACATCACCGGCTCGACGTCGCACTGCGACAGCAGGTGGATCGAGCGCTCGAGCAGCGACTGTCGCAGCGCGCGGTAGTTGGTGACGTTGCCGTTGTGCGCCATGAGCACGCCCGGCTGCCGGAAGAAGAACGGCTGCGCGTCACGCAACAGGCCGCGCCCGATCGTGGGGTAGCGGACGTGACCGAGGCCGACCGGACCCTCGAGCGTTGCGAGCGCATCGGCGGGCACCGCCTGCGGCACCTGACCGAGACCGCGGTGCGCGAAGAACTCCTGCCCGTCGGCGCGCATCGTCGCGATGCCGGCGCAGTCCTGCCCACGGTGCTGCAAGGCCTGCAGGGCGATGTGCAGCTCGGGCGCCACTGCACCGGACGCGACGATTCCGACGAAGCCGCACATGGCTCGCTCTGTAACACGTCCGGACCACCGCCGACCAGCACTTCCGCCGAACGTTCGCGGCCGGCGCCACTTTACCGTAAGAAAAATTTTCCTTGACCGATAAAACAAACCGGGTAGATCGGAGTCGGTGAGCGACCCGGCCCGCGCGCTGATGCAGCCCCTGCGGGCGCGCATCCTCGAAGGTCTCGCCGAGCCCGGCTCGGCGGCCAGCGTCGCGCGCAAGCTCGGCGTCGTCCGCCAGAAGGTCAGCTACCACCTGCAGAAGCTCGAGGACGACGGCCTCGTCGAGCTCGTCGAGGAACGCAGGAAGGGCAACTGCGTCGAGCGGATCGTGCGTGCGACGTCGCGCGCGTATCTGGTCGGCGCGCAAGCGCTCGGTCGGCTCGCGATCGATCCCGATGCGGCGCTCGACAAGTTCTCGTCGACGTATCTGCTCTCGGTCGCGGCGCAGGCGGTGCACGACATCGCCAGCTTGCGCACGCACGCGGATGCGGCGGGCAAGAAGATCGCCACGCTCACGCTGCAGACCGACGTCCGCTTCGCGAATGCTGCCAGCCGCAAGGCCTTCGCCGACGAGCTCGCCGACACCGTCGCGAAGATCGTCGCGAAGTACCACGACGAGAACGCGCCGGGCGGCCGGCGCTTCCGCATGTTCGTCGGGGCCTACCCAGCCCCGCCCCAGGAGAGCTGATCATGTCCGACACCCGCAACATCGAGCTCTGTTTCACCCTGCCCGCCGACGTCCAAGCCGTGTGGGACGCGATCTCCACCGGCGAAGAGCTGTCGCGCTGGTTCGCGCCCGAAGTGCGGGTGAAGCCGGGCAAGGAGGGCTCGATGTTCGTGTCGTGGGGCCCCGGCATGGAGGTCGAGGTCGCGATCCGCGAGTGGAAGCCGAACGAGCACCTGCGCATCGAGTTCGGGCAGAACCCGCAGAACGGGCTGCCGCTCTTCGTCGACTACCACGTCGAGACGCAGGCCGGTGCCACCACGCTCCGTATCGTGCACAGCGGCTTCTCGGCCGATGCCGAGTGGGACGAGGAGTTCGAGTCGCACCTGCGCGGCTGGCGGGTCTTCCTGCACAACCTGCGGCACGATCTCGCGACGCAGCGCGGCAAGGCGTGCGGGCAGTACGTGTTCAAGGCCAACACGGAGCTCGATCGCGGCGCGGCGTGGAACCGCGTGCTCCGGGGCCTCGACGAAGGCGGCGCGATCGAGGGCAAGAAGACCGGTGATCGCCTCGAGCTCGTCACCGCCGGCGGCGATCGCCTCGCGGGCACGGTGCAGGTGCTCGGCCCCGCCCGCGACCTCGCGATGACGCTCGACGACTACGACGGTGCGCTGTTGCGCATCGGCTTCGAGCGCAGCAAGGGCGGCGCGATGATCTACGGCACCGTCGTCGGCTACGGCGACGGTCGACCGCGCGCGGAGGCGCTGGCCGGCAAGCTCGGCGAGCTGCTCACCTCGTCGCTCGCCGGCTAGGCGCAGCCACCCGGCCGGAGGAATCGCACCGCGCCGTGCAGCAGCGAGACGCGCACCGTGACGCGCGCCTTCGGATCGACGAGCTGGCTCTCGCCGCTCCACAGCTCGCCATCGACATGCAGGTCGTTGATCGAGCAGCTCAGCTCGACGCGATCGGCCGCGATCACCTCGAGCTCCGGCGGCGTCGGATCTCCGGCGCGCAGCCGCTCGAGGTAGCGCACCAGCTCGGCGCGGTGCTCGTGGCCGACCAGCACCACGTGCAGGCGACCGTCGCCCACCACGGCCTGCGGCGCGAGCCCGAGCCGCGGGCCGAAGCTCCACACGTTGAGCACCTCGGCGAGCAGGTACTCGCCGCTGCGATCGACGCCGTCGACGTAGAGCTGCACGGCCTGGCCATTGCCGGTCGCGACGCGCTCCGCCAGGAGTGCCAGGTCGCGCTCCAGCTTGCGCTCGCGGTCGTCGCTGCGCGCCTTGCTCTCGAGCATGTCGCTGTGGACGATGAGTCGGCCGAACTCACCGACGCCCACGCACTCGAGGAAGTGGGCCGTGCGTCCGTCCGCCTCGACGAGCCCGATGTCGAAGCCGCACGGCGCCGAGCGCTCCCACGCCTTCACGAGCTCCATCGGCGAGCTCCCGAGCGCGATCCCGATCGCTCGCGCGACGTTGTTCGCGGTGCCCATCGGGATCACCGCGATGGGCTGGGGACGACCGATCATCTTGATCGAGATCGATGCGACCGTGCCGTCGCCGCCCGCGACCACCACCATGTCGCCCGGCTCCTCGAGCGCCTGCTCCCAGTCGGGGGCGTCGAGCGACTGCATCGTGACCGCGTGCCCGGCCGCGCGCACGATGCCCTCCAGCTCGCCGTGATCGTGGCGGCCGTGACCCGCGGATGGATTGTGAAGCAGCGTGACGCGCACCGGACCCCGCCGACAGGCTAGCCGCTGGCGACGCACTGTCGAGCGGCACGCCGGTCACGTGCACGTCCCACGCGGATTGCTACGGTGTGCCTGGGCTACCTTGAACATCCTCGTCACCAACGACGACGGCATCTACTCACCGGGTCTCGTCGCGCTCGCGAAGGCCGCGGAGCGGCACGGCAAGGTCCGGCTGGTCGCGCCCGACGTCGAGCAATCGTCGATGGGCCACGCGATCACCCACTCGCGTCCGCTCAGCTTCCGGCCGACGCCGAGCGTGCCATTCGATGCGCACCGCGTGAACGGCACGCCCGCCGACTGCGTCGCGCTGGGCTGCCACATGTACCGCGACATCGACCTCGTGCTCTCGGGCGTGAACCTCGGGCTCAACCTGGGCAACTCGGCGTGGCACTCGGGCACGCTCGCGGCGGCGAAGCAGGCCGCGCTGCTGGGCGTGCGCGGCATCGCGTTCAGCACGTCGGTCAGCGATCAGGCCGAGCCCGACTTCAACTCGCTGGCGCCGCACATCGAGAAGGTGCTCGCGTTCGTGCTCGAGCACCCGCAGCTCGCGCTCGTGAACGTGAACATCCCGATCGCGCCCAAGGGGATGCGTTGGACCCGGCAGTCCGTGCGCCACTACGACGGCCGGGTGGTCGCGACGCAGGACCCGCGCGGGCGCCCGGTCTACTGGAGCACCGTGGTCGCGATCGAGCCCGCCGAGGAGGGCACCGATCGCTGGGCGATCGAAAACGACCTCATCTCGATCACGCCGCTGCGCCTCGACCTGACCGACCACGCCGGGCTCGCCGAAGTCGCGCAGCGGCACCCGCTCGCGTGATGGGATCCGCTGACGCTGCCCTGCCCTGAACGGGCAGGATCCTGGCGAGGGTTGTGGCCGGATCGAGCGGGTCGCCGGCCGCTTGGCGCCGCGCTCGCCGACAACTGCTCGGGATCGCAGACGGCACACCCCTTGCTCATGGGGCGGCCATGCTGCGCAACGTCGTCCTCTCGGTCGCCACCCTCGTGCTCGGACTCACGGGCTTCGCCGCTGCGGCCCAGGCCGCCACGTCGGCCGCCCAGTGCGAGGCGATGCTCGGCGATGTCGAGAGCGCGCGCGCGAGCCTCGAGTCGCTCGAGCGCTCGGTGGCCGAGGTCGATGCCGAGCGCGTCGAGCTGACCGGTGCGATCGCCGGGCTCGAGCGCCGCATCGCCGCCGCGCAGGCCAAGGGCCAGTCGGTGATGGCGCTGCGCGCCGAGTCCGACGCGATGCACCTCGAGGTCTCGCTCATCGACGACCTCCGCCCCGAGCTCGTCGCACAGCTCGATGCGTTGAAGAGCAGCATCGACAGCACCGAGCGCAGCTACATCGCCTGCATCGAGACCGTCGTCGGCGGCTGAGCGCCGCGCCCGGTGGCCGTCCATCACCCGCGCAGCGCAGCCGCGCGCACGTCGGCCGCGAGCAAGCGATGGAACAGGTGCTCGCCGGCCTCGCGACGCACCGACAGCCGCCCCGCCTGGTAGGCGCGTGAGCCCAGCCCGCGCTGCACCGCTTCGCAGATCGCGTGGTCTTCGTCCTGGATGTGGTCGCTGACCGCGATGCTGGCCTCGTTGCGCTCGGTCTGCGTGGGGTCGGCGAACCAGAAGTCGAACACTACCTTCATCCGGTCGACGCCGAGCGGGATGACGAGGTTGGTGTCGAGGTAGCCCTCGTACCAGTTGAGCATGAGGTTCGGGTACAGCCAGTAGTAGTACGCGTGGCCCTGTCGCACCGAGGCGGTCATCGCCTCGCCGACGCTGCCGTCGATCGGGCTCTGCTGCAGGCACACGCGATCCCAGCAGTCGATCGTGTAGTCCTTGAACGACAGGATGCTGTTGAGCCCCCGGTGTAGGAACGGCACGTGGTAGCCGCCGTCGAGGTAGTTGTCGACGAACACCTTCCAGTTGCACGCGATGGTCCACTCGCGGCGCGCGACGTGGGTCAGCTCCCCGAGGCGCAGCTCGGCGACGGCATCGACCAGGCGCTGGCCGAGCGCGGCTTCGATCGCCGGTGGATCGCGGTCGAGGTGCACGAACACGAGCCCCTCCCAGGTCGCGACGGACACCGGCACCAGACCGTTTTGCGCCGCGTCGAACTTCTCGACGCCGCCCCACTCCGTCTGCGAGCGCAGCGCTCCGTCGAGCCCATACGTCCAGCCGTGGTAGGGACAGCGCAGCCGATCGGCTCGACCCGCGCACTCGGTCACGACCGCGGCCGCGTGATGCCGGCACACGTTGAAGAAGCCGCGCAACACCTGGTCGGCGCCGCGCACGACCACGATCGGCTCGCCCGCGACCGTCGCGGTGACGAACGCACCGGCCTCGCGGACCTGCTCCGCGCGACCGACGAGCTGCCACGTGTTGCCGAACACCGCGCGACGCTCGAGCTCGGCGACGCGCGGATCGGTGTACCAGGCCGCCGGCAGCGTGCTCGCCTCGGCGAGCGGCGCGTCGACGTCGTAGTCGGCGAGGATGTGCTCGAGCTCCATCGCTAGCGATCCTGCAGGATCTCGCGCGCCGCGTTGGCGCCGGCCATGCCCGGCTGCGCGCCGCCGGGATGGGTCGCGTCGCCGCACAGCCACAGGCCGGGCAGCGGCGCGCGGTAGTCCGCGAAGCCGGGGATCGGCCGCATGAAGAGGATCTGATCGAGCCCGAGCTCGCCGCCGCCCAGGTGGCCCTCGGTGAGCCCGAAGTCGCGGGCGAGCTCGACCGGCGTGTGCAGCCGCTGGCCGCGGACGAGCGCGGGCAAGCCCGGGAAGTACCCGGCGAGCTTCGTCATCACGCGCTCGCGCAGCTGCTCGCGCGCGGCGTCGTCCCACGGCAGCGGACCGGCCTCGTTGCGCAGCGTGAACGGTGCGTACTGCACCGCGACCGACATCACGTGCTTGCCGGCGGGTGCGAGGCTCGGATCGGCGAGCGAGGGCACGGTGACGAGCAGCAGCGGATCCCGCGAGATGCGGCCGTGCTTCGCATCGTCGTAGGCGCGCTCGAGCTCGTCGAGGCTCGCACCGAGCGCGATCACGCCGTGCAGTGCACCCGCGCTCGCGCCCTTCGGCTCGGGCAGCCCGTCGAGCGCGAGTGCCAGCATCGCCCGCACGCCGCGGTGCTTCACGTTGCGCACGGCGAGCACGACCGTCGGGTCGAGCTCGGTGGGATCGACGAGCTCGAGCAGCGTGCGCCGGGCATCCGCGCCGGAGACGATCGTACGTGCCGTCAGCGTCTCGCCGCCGATCGTCACCCCGCGCGCGCGACCCTGCTCCACCACGATGCGCACGGGTCCGCCCGCGCGCACCTCGACGCCGAGCGCCTTCGCCGCGCGCGAGAGCACCGCCACGAGCTGGCCCTCGGCACTGCGCACGAGCGTGCGTGCGCGGAAGGCCCCCGGCGCACGACCGACGAGGTGGTGCAGCAGCGTGAAGCCGGTGCCGGCGGAGCGCGGCGCCTGGCAGAGATCGTCGAGCGCACACCCGGCGATCGCCGCCTTCAGCACCTCGCTCTCGAACGTGTCGTCGAGCAGGTCACGCACCGCGAGCGGCAGCGTGCGCAGCAGCTCGACCATGTCGGCCTTGCCGAGCCGGCGCAGTCGCAGCCCGGTCTGCGCGAGCGACCACAGCTCGCCCAGCCCCTCGCCCATCAATCGCGGCGGCGGGCGCAGGTAGAGCGACTCGAGGAAGCCGGCCAGCTTGGCCATGCGCGCACAGAAGCCCGGCCACGCCTCGGCATCGGACGCGCTGTGCTTCGCGATCGCGGCGCGCGAGCGCTCGACGTCGGCGAACAGCTCGAGCGCCGGGGCATCGAGCTGCGGGACGACGAGCGACGGATGCTCCCATTTGCGCTCGAGCACGAGCCCGTGCTTCTCGAGCGAGAGCTCCGCGACGATGGCCGGCGCGATCGCGTCGTGCTCGGGCGGCCGCACCTCGAGCCGGAAGCCGGGCGCGATCTCCTGCAGCGCCGCGACGCCGCCGATGTGCGCGCCCGGCTCGACCACGAGCACGCGCTTGCCTGCGCGCGCGAGCATGCACGCGCACACCAGCTCGTTGGGACCGCTGCCGACGACGATCGCGTCCATCAGCCGCCCCCTTCGAGGATCTGCAGCGCGGCGAGCCGCCCCGATGCGCCCATGATGCCGCCGCCCGGGTGCGTGCCTGCGCCGCACTGCCAGTAGCCACGGATCGGCGTGCGATAGCGGGCCCAGGACGGCGCGGGCCGCAGGAAGAACAGCTGATCGAGCGCGAGCTCGCCCTGGAAGATGTTGCCCTCGGTGAGCCCGATCCGCGCCTCGATGTCCTTCGGGGTGATCACCTGACGATGCAAGATGGCGCGCTTCAGGTTCGGCGCGTACTGGGCGAGCGTGTCGATCACGGTGTCGCCGAACGCCTCGCGCTTCGCGTCGTCCCAGCCGCCGTTGATGCGGTACGGGCAGTACTGCACGAAGATCGACATCACGTGCTTGCCCGGCGGGGCCATGCCGGGATCGATCATCGAGGGGATGATGACGTCCATGTACGGCTGCTTCGAGAACTCGCCGTACTTCGCGTCGTCGTAGGCGCGCTCGAGGTAATCGACGCTGGGGCTCACCGAGATCGCACCGCGCAGGTGCGGACCCTTGCCCGGCAGGCACGTGAAGTCGGGCAGCTCGGAGAGCGCGAGGTTGACCTTGCCGGACGAGCCGCGGAACCGGAAGCGATCGATCGCGGTGACCACCTCGCTCGGCAGGTGCTCGGCGTCGACGAGGCGGCGGAAGGTCTGCCGCGGATCGAGCCCGGAGATCACCGTCTTGCTGTCGAGCTCGGTGCCGTCGACCAGCACCACACCGGTGGCGCGGCCGTTCTTCACCTTCACCTTCGCGACCGGCGACTCGGTGCGGATCTCCGCGCCGAGTCGACGCGCGGCGCCGGCGATCGACTCGCTGATCGCTCCGGTGCCGCCCTTCGCGAAGCCCCACGCCCGGAACGCGCCGTCGATCTCGCCCATGTAGTGGTGCAGCAGCACGTACGCGGTGCCCGGCGAGCGCGGGCCCTGGAACGTGCCGATGATGCCGCTCGCGCTCTTGGTCGCCTTCAGCGGACCGAACTCGAACCACTCGTCGAGGAAGTCGCTCGCGCTCATCGTCATGAGCTTGAAGAGCGCGTGGAAGTGCTGCTCGCCGAGCCCGCGGAAGTGCTGGCCGAAGCGCGCGAGCCCCATGAGATCGCCGGGGGAGAGCGACGTGGGATCGGGCGGGAGCATGGCGAGGATCGGCCGCACCGCCATCGCCATGTGGTGCATCAGGTGACCGAACTCGACGATCGCCTCGGCGTCCTTCGGCGAGTGCCGATGCAGCTCGCGGCGGCTCTTGTCGGGGTCGCCCCAGCTGCCCAGGTAGTCGCCGTTCGGCAGCGGCGTCACCGTGCTCTCGAGCGGAAGGATCTGCAGGCCGTGCCGCGGCAGCTCGAGCTCGCGGATGATCTCGGGCCGCAGCAGCGAGACCACGTAGGAGTAGACCGAGAACTTGAAGCCCGGGAACACCTCTTCGGTGACCGCGGCACCGCCGATGCGATCGCGCTGCTCGAGCACGACCACCTTCTTGCCGGCGTCGGCGAGGTAGGCCGCGGCGACGAGACCGTTGTGGCCGCCACCGATGACGATGGCGTCGTAGCGACTGGCGCTCATGGGTTGCCCTTCTTGCGCTCGGGGTCGAAGAACGGCAGCGCCGTGACGCGTGCGAGTGCTTGCCGGCGCCGGTGCTCGACGGTGACCTCGATCTGCAGCTCGGTGCCGGGCTCGGCGTGGGCCGCCTCGACGTGCGCGAGCGCGAGGTACTTCTTGAGCAGCGGCGACCAGCAACCGCTCGTCGCGTAGCCGATCTGCTCGCCGCCGCGATAGAGCGGCACGCTGCTGCGCCACGCGACCGCAGGAAGTCGGGGCGGCAGGTGCACCTCGCGGTAGCAGGCCTCGAGCGAGTCCCAGTCGACGTCGACGCCGATGAAGCGCCACGCCGGGCCGTGCTGCTTCTCCTCGACGAGCGCGGGCTTGCCGACGAACGGCGCACCGCCGAGCGCGACCGCCCAGCCGAGCCCGAGCTCGTAGGGCGTCGACTTCTGCGACTCGATGAGCGCGTGCCGCGACGACACGTAGTCGACCTCGGCCATCAGCAGGCCCGCCTCGATGCGCGCGACGTCCATCGCCCAGATCCCGCACGGCGCGAGGCCGTAGTCCGCGCCGACCTCGACGAGCGCGTCCCACACCGCGAGCGCGCCCTCGACCGGGATCCACAGCTCGTAGCCGAGATCGCCGGTATAGCCCGTGCGAGAGATCGACACCTGCACGCCGCCGATCGTCGCGTCGGTGACCTTGAAGTAGCCGAGCTCGCGCACCGGACCGTCGGCGACGCGCTCGAGGATCGCCCGCGACGTGGGCCCCTGCAGCGAGAGCGCCGCGATCGCGTCGGTGATCTCGGTGGTGCGCACGTCCATGCCGAACGCGTTCATGTCGAGCCAGCGCAGGCCCGGCTCGGCCGAGGTCATGCGGAAGCGCTGCTCGCCGAGTCGCGCGATGGTGCCGTCGTCGATGACCTTGCCGTCGGCGTCGCACCACGGCGTGTACATCACCTGCCCGAGCTTGCACTTCTGCACGTCGCGCGTGACGACGCGATCGAGCAGCCGTGCGGCGTCCTTGCCCTCGATCATGTACTTGTAGAGCGGGCTCACGTCGATGAGCGCGGCCGCGTTGCGGATCGCCGCATACTCGCGATCGTGGGTGAGCTCGTACGAGCTCGCCGTCACGTAGCCGGCCCAGCGACGCCAGTGCTGACCTTCCATCAGCGGAGTCGTGCGCGGTGCGAACGGGGAGAACCTCGGCATGGGCGAGCGGCGCCCACGCTACCGCAACTCGTGCGGCCAGCTCAAACGGCGCCGGCTCAATCGCCGCGGTCGCGGAGCGCGAGTGCCCGGGTGAGCTCGGTGAGCTTGGCTTCGAGCGCAACGAACTTGGTGTAGTAGTGCAGCACGACGAAGCCGACGGTGACGTCGACGACGTAGCCGACGAGGTCCGCACCGCGGCCGATGCCCAGCGCGTTCGCGATCCGGGTGCTGAGCTCCGGTACGACCAGGAGCGTCGCCGCGGCCGCAGCCAACGCGAGCACCAGCAAGATGTGCACAGGCATTCGCCGGCGCCGCACGAACGCGTACCAGCCGATCGCGGCGACCGCTGCCAGGAGCAGGGCCCGACCGGTCATCCGGCCTCCGTCGCGACGCGCGCGCGCACGAGCAGGTCGAAGAGGATGCGTGCCGCTGCGATGGCGCGCTGGCCCTTCGCGCGGCTGTAGTCGGTGTAGCGCACGACGACCGGTACTTCGACGATGCGCAGGCCGGCCTGGCTCGCGCGCGTCACCAGCTCGGAGGCGTGCGCGCTGCCGTCGCAACGCAGCCGTAGCTGCGGCAACACGGCGGCGCGGATCGCCCGGATCCCGCAGTGGCTGTCGGTGAGCTGCACGCCGGACAGCCGATTGCCGAGCCACGTCGCGCAGCGCAGCAGGCCGCGGCGTGCTGCGGTCGCGCCTTCCGTGCCGCCCATGCCCCGCGATCCGAGCGCAACGTCGGCACCGTCCGCGATCGCAGCACACAGCGCGGCGATGTCCTCCTCTCGGTGCTGGCCATCGGCGTCGAACGTGATCACCGTGCGGACGCCGAGCTCGCACGCGTGCTCGAACCCGGTCTGCAGCGCGGCGCCTTGGCCGAGGTTCAGCGCGTGGCGCAGCACGGTCGCACCTGCTGCGCGCGCACGGTCGGCCGTCGCGTCGGGGGATCCGTCGTCGACGACGAGCACCGCCCAGCCCGCGGCACACAGCTCGCGGACGACGTCGCCGATCACCGCGGCTTCGCGGTACGCGGCGATGACGACCAGCGTATCGGACGCATGCGTCATGCCGCGCTCGCCTCCACGCCGTAGGGAGCGCCATGCCGTCGCAGGAATTCGCGGAGCCGCGCCGCGTCGCGTGGGCGCAAGCGTGGAGCGGTGCCGCGCGCACGCACGGTCTGCGCGCCGCGTTGCGACGGCTCGGCGAACGCGGGCAGGCTCTCCACGGCGCGCCGCGGGTCCTCGCCGCAGTCGGCGAGCAGTCGCGCGACCGTGGCGTGCGGCGCTGCCACGAGCGCGTCGTAGTCGAGCTCGAGCAGCTCGGCACCGCGCGTGCGCAGCCGCGTCACCCAACCGCATGCGGACAGCCAATACGCCACCGCGTGGTACGCGGGACCGAGCGCCGCGAGTGCAGCCGCATCCGGCCGGCCGGCGGGCCAGAGCTGGGGCGCGATGCCGTAGCCGTCCCGCGCGATGCGGAACCGGAGCCACGCGCGGAAGAGCGGCGTGGCCTCGAGCCGCCATCTGCGCGCACCGACGAACGCATGCGCGTACGACTCGACCGAGGCCACGAGCGGGCGGCGCAGGAAGACCGCCGGCGCCGACGGCCACGCGGCCTGGAGCTGGGCTGCGATCGCGAGCACCTGCGTGCGGAACTTGAGCGCGAGCCGGGCGTCGCGACGGCCCGCGCCGAACAGCATGGTCGTGCACGCGCGCAAGAGCGCCGCCGCTCGCGGATCGCGGACGAAGCCGGGATGCTCGGCGAGCTGCGTGAAGGCGTCGGGCTCGGAGACGCCACGCAGTCCGGTGATGCGATCGAGCGCGCGCACCAGCAGGGTCGAGCCCGAACGCGCGGTCGAGTAGAGGAGGATCGGCGAGCGCACTGCGCCCAGCCGCTCCGCCCACTCGAGCAGGCGCGCGAGCGGTACCTCCACCACGGCATGCGCGCGGGCGCGCTGGGCCTCGTAGAGGAACGGATGCGCGAGGACCTGCTCGGGCGCGTCGACCAGCACGAATGCCGCCCGATCCTCGCCGAGCTCGACCGCCGCCAGCATCGCTGCGGGATCGTCCAGCAACGTCTCGGCCGTGATGGGCCGCGGCCTCCCGAGCTGCAGCGGCGCGACGCCGACGACGCCCGGATCGAAGCGTCGCCCGATCACGGGGCGCAGCATCAATGCTCCTGCCATGCTCGTCACGAGCACCGACGTGCCGCACGGGCGTGCTCGGTTCCTCGCCGCGTGTGCGATGGAACCCGGGCGACACGGACGGCACGCTCGCGCAGATGGCTTCGCTCCTCCGCGGCCAGCTCGTGCTCCAGCTCTCCCATGGCGTCGCTGCGGTGCTCGCAATCGCGTGGGTGCTCGCCCTTGCGCGTGTGCTCGCGCCGCACGAGGCCAACGAGCTGTTCGCTGCGCTCGCGATCGTGACCGTGGTGCAATCGGCCGTCGGCACGTTGCGCACCTCGCTCGCACGGCGCTGCGCGTGGCTGCACGACGACCCGAGCGCGCGGCTGCACGTGGTGCGCGCGGCCGAGCTCGCGGTCGTCCGCATCGGAGCCCCGAGCGCGGTCGTTGTCGCGGCCGTGCTCGCGGGCGTCGCCGAGCGCGTCGGCATGGCGGCCGCCACTGGCGTCGCGATCGTGGCGGCGGTGCTCGCACGCATGCTGCACGACACGGCCCGCGGTGGGCTCGCGGGCGCGGGACGACCCGAGGCGCTCGCGCGCGATCAGCTGGTCGAAGCGCTCGCCCGGATCACGATCGGTGCGCTCGTGCTCGCGGTGGTGCCCACGCCCGCGGCCGCGATTGCGAGCTACGCCGCGGGGTCGCTGCTCGCGTGGCGCCTCGCCCGGGCCGAGCTCGGTACGCCCGGCCCCGACACCCGCGCGGTCGCAGCGGCGACGTGGGCTTCGGTCGGTGCGCTCGCGTGCTGGAACGTGCTCGTCGCCGCCGCGCAGCAGCTCGACACGTTGCTCGTCGCGCTGGGGGGCTCGCCCGCCGAGGCGCCCGCGTACGGCGCGGTCGCGACGCTCGTGCGAGGTTTCGCGCTGCTCGCATTGCCGGTGCAGCTGCAGCTCGGACCGCAGCTCTGCGCCGGGTTCGCGCGCGGCCGCTTCGAGGTGCGCACGCTGCTGGTGTTGCTCGGCACGTACCTCGGGCTCGCTACCGTGCCGTTGACGATCTGCGCCGTGTGGCCCACCGCCGTGCTCGCGCTCGCCTACGGCGACGCGTTCCTGGCGGCCGGCCCGGTGCTGCTGCCCCCACTCGCGCTCGCGGCGATGCTCGTGCACTTCGGCGTCACGCTGGCGGTCGTGATGATCGCCCGCGCTCGCATGGAGTTCCTGTGGCGCTACGGCGTCGCGGTCGCGCTCCACTCGTTCGTGCTCGCCTGCACGGCGCGCGACTCGGTCGTGGCTGCGGCCCATGTGGCGTGGATCGGGCAGCTCGCGATCGTGGTGTTGCTCGCCCGGGAGGCGTTGCGGGTCAGCCGCGCAGCCGCTGCCGCGCCAGGAACATCCGCATGACGAACCCCGGCGGCGCGAACAGCAGCGCCGCTTCGGCGCCCATCCGCAGCCGATCGACGAGGCCCATGCGCGCGGCCCAGTGTCGCTGCTTCACCGCGATCGTGCTGCGCAGCAGCGCGCGAACACGCTGGGCCTTGCTCGCGCCTGCGTGGATGCGATGACGGACGAGTGGCGTCGCGAGGTTCGCGAAGCGGGCCCCGGCGCGGGCGAGCCGCGACCACAGCTCGTAGTCCTCGCCGGTGTGGTCGATCGCGAAGCGGTAGCCGCCGCTCGCGAGCAGCGCTCCGCGTCGCGCGAGCACGGCCGACTGCGCGAGTGGGTTCTCGCGCGGCATCGTCGCGACGATCTCGCCGTGCGCGAGCGGGTACCGGCGCACGGCGATGGGCCGCTCGTCCGCGTCGACGAGCTGGATCGCGCTGCCGAGCACCGCGAGGCCGGGATCGGCGGCGAGCCGCCGCACCTGGACCGCGAGTCGATCGGGCTCGGCGACGTCGTCGGCGTCGAGCATCGCGACGAGCTCGGCGCGGGCCTCGTGCAGCGCTCGGTTGCGCTGCGCGACGAGCCCCGTGCGCGCGTCGTTCGTGAGCAGCCGAACGCGGGCATCGAGCCGGTGGCCGAGGATGTCCGCGACCGGGATGCCACCCTTGTCCTCGACGATCACGAGCTCGAGGTCGCCGAGGCGCTGCGCGAGCACGCTCTCCACCGCGCGCAGCAGGAAGGCGGGCTCGGGCCGCAGCACGGGCATGAGCACGCTGACGTGCGGCCTCATGCCGACCTCGCCACGCTCGCGCAGGCGGCCTCGAGCACCTCGCCGGCCATGCGCCAGTCGTAGTCGCGCACGACGCGAGCGCGACCGGCGTCGCCGAGTCGTCGACACGTCTCCGGGTCGCGCGCGAGTCGGATCACCGCATCGGCGAACGTCGTGGCGGTGTCGGCGACCAGCAACTCGCGATCGCGGGCGAGCTCCAGCCCTTCGGCGCCGATCGTGGTGGAGACGACCGGCGTCGCCATCGCGAGCGACTCGAGGATCTTCAGCCGCGTGCCACCGCCGACGAAGAGCGGCACCACCGTGGCGAGCGAGCGCGCGATGTACGGTCGCACGTCGTCGACCGTGCCGGTGAGCTCGACCGGCCCATGCGCCTGCGCCCACTCGACGAGCGCGCGGGGTGGAGCACGGCCGATCACGCGCAGCCGCAGTCCGGTGGCGGCGTGGATCCGCGGCATGACCTCGGCGACGAACCATCGCACGGCGTCCTGGTTCGGCGCCCAGTCCATCGATCCGACGAACGCGATCGTGCCGTCGGGCGCGACCGCCATCGGGCGGACCCGCTCGGCATCGACGCAATTCGGCGCGACGGAGACCGCCCGGGCCCCGTGCGCGCCGAAGACGTCGGCATCGGCCTGCGAGACGGCGACGCAGTGATCGAAGCGGCGCAGCGCGGCCGCCTCGAAGCGACGGAGCTTGCGCCACTCGAGCCACAGGTACGCGCGCCGCACCGGGCTCCGTGCACGCGACCAGAGCCGCTCGAGGATCTGGGCTTCGACGTTGTGGCTCGACAACACGACGGGCACACCGAGCCCGCGGACGTTGGGCTCGTTCTGCAGCGAGTCGCACACCACCACGTGAGGGCTGAAGCGGCGCACCTCTTCGTGCAACGCCGCGACCATCGCGGGCGTGTGGTACTTGCGGACGACGTACGGCATCGGGTGCGGTGCGTTTGCGGCGAGCTGCGCCCAGCAGCGCGCAGAGCCCCACGCGGCTTCTCGCCACGGGACCGTCCGTACGTCCGCGCCCATCACGAGGAGCGGGCGCACCGCATCGTCGCCTTCCGTCGTGCGCTGGTGCACCACCACACGCACGTGGTGACGCGCGGCGAGCAGCTCGACGAGCTTCGCGCTGCGGATGCGGCCACCCGAGTCGAGCGGGTGGAGCAGCTGCGTCGTGTGGAAGAGGATTCGCATCATCGTCGCCCCTCGACGCTCTCGCAGTACGCGGTGCCCGCGACGCGACAGGCGAGCGTGACGGTCACGGGCAGCGCCCCGCATTGCCACTGCACGACGGTCCCGCACACGCGATCCCACTCCGCGGACTCGGCCTCGGGCGGCGGAGATACGACGCCGTCGTTGATGGCGACGAACACCTCGTTCGCGAGCCGATCGCGATCCATGAGCACCGTTCGCCACGCGAGCGTGATGCCATTCCAGCGCTCGGCAGCCTCGGGCTCGAGCAGGAGCTCCTCGCCGGAGTCGGGGTTCCACCGCAGCTGCCAGGGGCCGCGATCGTACGTGAGCATCACGCCGCCCTCGAGCGGCGACGTCGTGACGGTGAGCCACTCGCCCTCGTGCTCGATCTGCACCGTGCCGGTGCTGTCGTCGACGAACAGGAGCGACGCGGAGATCTGCTCGTCGTCGCGGTCGAAGCCGAGGAGCACGTTGTGATCCGCTTCGTGCTCGATCTGGACGCGGTGGATCTCGAACGCGCGCGGGCTCACGTCGGTGGCCTCGCCGAGTGCACACGCGCTCGCGAGTGCGAGTGCAAATGCCGACAGCGGACCCCGGGCGACCATGCGTCGGTCCTGTGACACGACCTGCGCGCGGGTTCCCGTCGAATCGCAACCGAAGTCGTCCGAGCGCCACGAGCACTGCGATGCACCCGTCGTTCGTCCATTGCGTGGGCCGTGCGTTCGCGGCGGAGCTCGCGGTCGTGGCGATCGCCTCGATCGTCACGATGCGCGTCGAGGTCGCGATCGGCTCCGCCGCGTGGCTCCTGTTCACGGTCCCCGGCGTGCTCGTGTCGGCGCGACTGCTCCCGGCTGCACATCCACTGGCGAGCTGCGTGGCTGCACCGGCGGTCGCGACGATCCTGGCCGCGCTGCCCTGGGCCCTGGCGTCCCTCTGCGCGACGCTCCTGCACGCGCCGCTCTTCGCCGTCTGGTGGATCGCGTTCGCCCTCGGCGTCGTCGGCGTCGTGGTGATGCACCGCTGGCGATCCGAGGCGTCGGTGCCGGAATCCCCGAGCTGCTCGCTCGTGGCCTCCCGCACGGACGCGTTGTCGTTGCTCGCCGCGCTCGCGTCGCTGTCGATCGGCATCGCGGTGCTCGGCGCCTTCAAGGCCGATCCCCACTTCCGCGGGTTCGCGCTGCGCTGGCTCGCGGGCGCACGGCTCGAGGGCGCCGGGCCTGCGTGGTGGCTCGGCGTTCCCCCCCTCGTCGCCGCCGCTCTTCTGTTCGTGCGCGCACGCGCCACGGCGGACGTCGCCAGGCTTGCCCGCTCGGGCCCCGTCGTGCTCGCGTGGACACTGGCCGTGGCGAGTGTCGGCTGGGCAGCGCGCGTCGCGTTCTGTCTGCCGGATCGCATCGGTGTCCCGTGGAGCCTCGACGACGTCACCTACGTCGCCGAGGCCGTCGATGCGGCCGCCGGCCTGCCGCTCGGCCTCTACGAGCCGTCGCTCGGCGCGGAGCTCGGGCGAGTGCGCTCGAGCGTCTCGGTCCTCGGCGCACCGCTCGTCGCCACGCTCTCCCTCGTCACCGGCGTCGCGCCGGTCGTGTTGCATCACTGTGTGCTCCCGCCGCTCTTCGTCGTGCTCGGCGCCTCGGCGACCGCGGCGGCCGCAACGCTCGTGCTCGGCGTGCGCCCGCTGGTCGCACCGCTGACGATCCTCTCGAGCACGGTGCTGACGCTCGGCTCGTGGTGCTACGCCGCCAACGCCGCCCAGTATCTCCTGCTCGAAGCGGCGCAGCCGAAGTCGCTGCACCTCGCGATCTTGCCGCTACAGCTCGCCACCATCTCCCGCGCGGCGGTCCGTGGTGGCCGACGCGAGCTCGTGCTCGCCGCGAGCGTGGCCGTCGTCGCGCACTGCGTGCACCCGTTCGCGACGATCGTGGGCGTGCTGGCCAGCAGCGCCGCGTTGCTCGTCGCGCCCTTGCTGCGCGCCCGCCCGGCCGCCGCGCTGCTGCTGCTCGTCTTGCAGCTCGGCCTGGGCTTCGAGACGTGGGCCACGAGCCGCACCCCGTCGATCCCTGCGCTCGAGACCAGCGATCGCGAGCACGGCGAGCTCCGCGAGTCCCGGGATCTGTTGCGGGACGGCGACGCAGTGCGACCGGTGCTCGACCCGACGCTGGCGCTCGGCGCGGATCTGCAGGCGCTGCTCGGCCTCGGGCTGACCGGGCTCGCAGTCGCAGGCGCCCGTCGGCGTCGCGAGCTCGGCGTGGTGGCGGCGATCTCCGTCGTCGCCGTGGCCGTGTGCTTCGTCGAGCCGCTCGGGCGGGTCGTCCAGCTCGCGCTCCATCCTTCGATCTACTGGCGGGCGCGTTGGATGATCCCGACCCCGCTACTGCTCGGGCTCGCCGCGATCACGATCTTCGATGCGTTGCTGCACGTGCTCCGGCGCAATGCCGCAGCCGTCATCGCCGTGCTCGTGATTCCGTTGGGGATGGCGGCCACCGCGACCGCGTTCCGGGGGCACTGGCTGTGGCCGGGCCCGCCGCCGGTCCAGGCCTCCAAGCTCGACGCGGGCAGTCATGCGGTCGCGACGTGGCTCGCGGGACACGACCCGGGACTCGCGCTGGCGCCCGCACGACTCTCGGTCGAGCTCCCGCAGCTCGCGAGCGCGAGTCGGCTCGTACGCAGTCGACCGAAGGCCCTGCTGCCGCCCCGCATCGCGATCGACGACACCCGACGCGTGCTCGCGGCGTTCGACGCCGATGCACTCGACGCTGCAGGGCTCGCACTGCTGCTCGACGCGTACTCGCTCGACGCGATCGTGATCGAAGCGTCGCAACCCCGCGTCGCGGCACTGCTCGCATCGTCGGGTTGGTTCCAGTGCGAAGTCGTCGCGCAATATTCGATCTGGTTTCTCGCAGAAGGCGAGGAACCATCATCGCACCTCGCACACTGCTCCGACGTCGACGCGAGCTTCGAGCCACGCGCATCGACCAACGACGAAACCAAGAGGAAGCAATGAAGAAGTTCACGGTAGCGTTTGCCATGTTGCTCGGTGTCGTTCCCACGCTGATCCCCGCGTGTGATCCGATCGAGTCCTCCAGCCCCCGCGAGATGGGCATCAGCGCGGTCGAGCGGGCCTATCGCGGCGGCGAGAAGGTGCTCGTCGGTCGCAACGAGCTCGGCGAAGAGGTGTCGCAGATGAGCCTCACGCTCACGGACACCGAGGTCACCGTCGCCGTCGAGTTCTTCGACGAGGCGGGGGAGCCCGGCCATCTCGACATCGTCATCGACGGTGAGGGCCAGGCGCACGTGTTCGGCTCGACCGGCAGCGCCGAGCTCGACTGGAGCGGACCGATGGAGGAGCTCGGTCAGCTCGAGGACACGGCCGGAATCACCGGCAACATGGACAACTGGAAGCAGGTGCTCGCGACCTCGCCCGAGAGCATGCGCGGCCACGTCAACGACAAGCGAGAGTTCCGCGTGAGCTGCTCGACCGCGTGCCACGTCGCGTCGATCGTCGGCTGCCTGTCGGGCGGCGTGTTCGCGTGGGCCTGCGAGCTCGTGATGGTGGTGGTCTGCGAGTCGGTCTGCAGCCAGATCGACTCCTGAGCCACGTCTGCGGCAGGTCGTGGTACGCCGCGACCTGCCGCGGCTCTGCTGCGCTCAGGGCTCGCCGAGCCGATGCGAGAGCTTCGGCAGCGCATCGACGAGCTCGAGCACCGTCTCCTGGTCGCAGCTGCAGCCGAGGTCGGTGTACACGCACGAGACCGCCGACCACTCGCGCTCGACCCGCTCGTGCAGATCGGCCTTCTCGGCGCCCCAGAGGTATGCGCACGCGATGCGCGTGAGGATCTCGCCATCCACATCGACGTCGTCCCCGGAGATCAGCGCGCCCGTCGGCGCCTTCGGGCACTGACGCAGCAGCTCCTTCCGCGTCTCGCGGGGATCCACCTCGAACGTCCCGTCGGGCAACGAGCGCGCGACACTTTCGACGCCGCCGGAGCAGGGATCGCCCATCGCACCCGAGTGCGGGATGCCCAGCCCGGCCATGCGCCGCAGATCGGGACGCCCATCGCCGTCGACGTCTTCGACGGTGCGGATGTCGGTGTGCGCGTCGGCGGGCTCGTAGCGACCGATCGTGCCGCCGGCGTACGTCATGATCTCGACGTCCGAGCTCGGCTCCTCGCTCGCACCTTCGCTGCGGCGCAGCACGATCTCGCCGAAGCCGTCACCGTCGTAGTCGAAGACCGCGAGGGTCCTGCGCTCGAGCACATCGATCTCGCCCAGCACGAATGGCTGGCTCGGCTCCGTGGCGGTCATCCAGTCGCTGTCGTCGGGCGTGAACCGCAGCGCCCAGCGCCCGCGCGCCGTCGTCGCTTCACACGGCGACTTCGGCCCCGCGACGCGCGTGCAGCCCAGCTCGAGCCCCTCGAAGAGCAGCTCCCAGCGTCCGTGCTCGTCGAGCGCGCAACGACCGAACTCGGTCTGCGGCTCGACCCTCGGAGGTCCCGGGCGTGGGCACTTCAGGCGATGCGGATGCAGCCGCGGCGCGTCGGCGGCGTAGCAACCGTAGTGGTAGCTCCAGAGCTGGCGCTTGCCCGGGCTGCTCGACACGCGTCCACGCAGGTTGCCCGCGGCATCGTGGTGGAGCTGCTCCTGCCACGTCACGCCGGCGGCGTCCTTGCGCTGCAGCGCCACCACGCGGCCCGACGGCGCGCGCACGATCGTCTTCGGATCGGCGGCGGCCAGGAGTGCGCCCGGATCTGCGACGGCGGTGGCCTTGCGCTTCGGCTTCGCCGAGGCATCGAGCACGACGGTCGACGCGATCGTGCCTTCCTTCGTCCACACCGCGATCTCGCGTCCGTCGACGTGGCCGTCCTGCGCGTCGTTGCAGCCGTCGCAGCTCGCCCAGCACGGCGAGGGATACGTGCGTGCCTCCACGACCGGCGCCTCGCGGACGCAACGGAACCCGACGTGCGGATCGGCCTGGTGGGGCGGGAGCAGGGCCATGGAGAGCGCGCCACGCTGCACGGCGCCGATCATCTCCTCGCGCCAGCCGTCGACCGCCCAGTCGGAGCGCGGTCGACAGGAGACCTCGCCCGGCCCGCACCAGTCGGCGAGCGTCCACTCGAAGTGTCGCTTCGGTCCGGCGTCGATCTGCTCCTGCGCGGCTTCCCACTGATCCTCGCGTGGCAGCTGCTTGCCCGCCCACGCGCAGTAGCTGCGGGCCTCGTACATATCGACGCAGTGCATCGCGGCATCGTCGCTGGGCTTGCAGTCCTGCGCGCGCGGGGCCGTGCACGCGCCCGCCGCGATGCACGTCTCGTACTGCGCGCGCGAGACCGGCGTGCGGTCGATCTCGAAGCTCGCGAGCGCGACCTCGGCGGCGCTGGTATCGATGTTGTCTCCGCTGCGACGATGGGTGTGCGCCGGGATCGCGACCATCTCCACGGCCGGCGCGCCGATCGACGGCACCGTCGCCGCGACGACCGGAGCGCTCGGCGTCGGCGCGACGGCGGGCGCCGGAATAGTCACAGGCTCGGACGCGACGGCCTCGACCACCGGCGACTCGATCGACTCGACCGGCGCCGGCTCGGTGCGGTTGCACGCCGCGAGCCCGGCGATCCATGCGGCCGTCGCCAGGCGACGCGTCGGGGTCATGCGGCTCCGACGCGACTCTCGCTCCGGCGATTCCCGTTCCCCCAGGCCGCGATGCCGAGGCATGCTCCACTTGTCGCGTTGCTCGTCGCGTTCAACAAGCCGTACGGCGTGATCAGCCAGTTCCTGCCGAAGGGCGGGTGGCGGACGCTCGCGGAGTTCGGGCTCCCCGCGGCCGTGCGCCCGGCGGGCCGCCTCGACGCGGACAGCGAGGGTCTGCTGCTCCTGACCGACGACGGCCAGCTGCAGCACCGGCTCGCCGATCCGCGCTTCGAGCATCCGAAGACCTACTGGGCGCAGGTCGAAGGCACGCCGACCGAGGCTGCGCTCGCACGGCTCCGCGAGGGCGTCGCGATCCAGGACTACGTATCGCGTCCGTGCGACGCGCGCATGCTCGAGCCGGCGCCGGACCTGCCCGCTCGCGATCCGCCGATCCGCCACCGCGCGCGGATCCCCACCGCGTGGATCGAGCTGGTGCTGCACGAAGGCCGCAATCGTCAGGTGCGGCGCATGACGGCCGCAGTCGGGCTGCCCACGTTACGGCTCGTGCGCGTGGCGATCGGTGCGATCGGCATCGACGGCCTCGCACCAGGCGAGTTCCGCGAGGTCGAGGCGCCACGCATCGCGCGAACGCGTCGCTGATGCGCTGGGCGAGTTGCCCATTCGTCTGCGCAACGCCGGTTGATGGTGGCGTCGCAAATGCGAGGGCGTCATGCTGGAGCCTGGAAGAGGGACACTCACGTGCGCACGACGACGCAACATGCTCGGCGCGCAGCGATGGCACTCGTGTGGGCTGTGGCCTGCACTGCGGAGCCCGCTGCACCGCTCGACGACGAGAGCAGCACCGGTGCGACCACGAGCTCGGGGAGCGCCGAGTCGGGCCTGCCGACCACCGCGACCAGTGCCGGCGAGAGCGAGAGCACCGGCAGCTACGGCCCCGACGACGGCAACGTCACGTTCTATCGCGACGTGCTGCCGATCTTCGGCGCACGTTGTCTCGGCTGCCACGTCGAGGCCAACATCGCGCCGTTCTCGTTGCTCGAGTACGAGAGCGCGTGGATGTGGCGCGAGTCGGTGGCGATCGCGGTCGAGGAGCACTCGATGCCGCCGTGGCTGCCCGGGCCGGGCTGCAACACGTATACGAACGATCCCTCGATGACGCAGGCGGAGATCGACGTGGTGCTTGCGTGGGTCGACGAGGACGGGCCGCGTGGCGATGCCGCGGACGCGCCGATGGATCTCGTGCCACCGCCGGTCGAGCTTCCGCGCGTCGACCTCGAGATCACGGCGCCGGTGGCGTACTCGCCGAAGGGACCCGACGACTACCGCTGCTTCCTGCTCGACTGGCCGCACGACGAGGTCACGTTCGTGACCGGCTTCCGTGCGTTGCCCGACAACCTCTCGATCGTGCATCACATGATCGCGTATCGCATCTCGCCGGCGGATGCGGCGACGTACGAGCAGCTCGATGCCGACGATCCCGAGCCCGGCTACACGTGCTTCGGTGGGCCGGGCGGCAGCGTCACCGACTTCAGCGCCGGCCAGTGGCTGGGTGCGTGGGCGCCCGGTGGCGGCGCTTCACCGTATCCCGAGGGCACGGGGCTGAAGGTCGAGCCCGGCTCGAAGGTGGTGCTGCAGATCCACTACAACACCGCGTCGGGTGACGGCGCGCCCGATCAGAGCGGCATGCAGCTGATGTTCGAGCCCACGGTGGAGCGCGAGGCGTTCATGCTGCTGTGGGCGAATCCCGACTGGCTGTTCGGCGACATGCCGATCCCCGCGGGCAGCCCCGACACCGTGCACACGTTCGAGTACGACCCCACCGCGGTGCTCGATCTGCTCACCGACGTGGTGCCACCCAACACGCCGTTCCTGCTGCACAGCACTTCGCACCACATGCACCTGCTGGGCACGCAGAGCGAGCACACCATCGTGCGCGCCGACGGCAGCGAGACCTGTCTCGTGCAGATCCCGAGCTGGGACTTCGGCTGGCAGACGGCGTTCCGCTTCAGCGAGCCGGTGCTGTTCGAGCCCGGCGATCGTCTGCGCCTCACCTGCCAGTGGGACAACTCCGCCGGCGCGAACGAGGTGAACTGGGGCGAGGGCACGGGCGACGAGATGTGCCTCGGGATCTTCTACGCGTCGGTGCCCTGAGCTCACAGTCGCTCGCGCGGCGCGGCGAGCCATGCCTCGATCCGCGCAGCGTCGGCACCATCCCCGGTCTCACGCAGCTTCGCCGCGGCCTTCTGCGCGAGCGCTCGTCCCGCCTCGCGGTCGCCGGTGGTCCACAGCGCGCGACCACGCACGAACTCGAAGCGGGCGACATCCGCGGGATCGAGCAGATCGGTCTGCACCACCCCGAGTAGCTCGAGTGCATGCGCGGCGTCGCCGAGCACGAGCACCGCGTCCGCGTGCACGAGCTGCAGCTGCGCCAGGGTGCGGGGCGCTCGCGGCACTTGATTGTGCTCGGCGAGCGTGGCTTCGAGCTCGGCGAGCACGGCCCGCGGCTCGCCGGCCGCCATCCCGATCATGCCGAAGCCGATCACTGCCGTGTCGATCTTCGGATGGCCGGGCCGCAACACCTTGCGGCGGATCTCCAGCGCGCGGCGAACCGCCGCCCATGCCTCCTCGACCGCATCGATCTCGAAGAGCGCACGCGAGAGGTTGAACGACGCATCGGAGACGCGCTCGTGCTCGGGACCGTAGCTGGCCTCGTAGATCGCGAGCCCACGCTCGAAGATCGGCACGGCCTCGGCGGGCCGCCCGAGCAGCTGCAAGAGCGACGCGCGGTTGATGAGGTTGTCGGCGATCGAGGGATGTCCGGGTGGCCGCGTACGCTCGTTGATCGCGAGCGCACGCTCCGTGATCGCGAGCGCTTCTTCGTGCTTGCCGCGGTTGCTCAGCCCGAGCGCGAGGTTGCCGTAGGTCAGCGCCATCCGCTCTTCGAGCCCGGCCGCCTCGTAGATGCGGGCCGCGTGGTCGAGCTGTGCGATCGCTTCCTCGCCCCGATCGGCGCCGAGCAAGGCGACCGCGAGGTCGTTGCGGGCGTCGGCGACGAGCGGGTGATCCGGTCCGAGCATCTCCTCGCTGAGCTCCACCGCGCGCTCGAGGTGCGCAAGCGCCTCGGCGGTGAACAGATGGCGCTCGTAGGCGGCACCCAGCGACTTGAGCGCGCGGATGGCCAGCAGCGAGTGCTCGCCGTGGGCCGCCACGCGCAGGGCGAGCGCGCGCTCGAGCTGGGCCACCGCGTCGGCGTAGTCGCCGGCGGTGAGCGACACGAGCCCGAGGCTGTGCGCGAGCGAGCCCTCGAGCTCGCCGCTGGGATCGCCGTGCAGCTCGATGAGCAGCTCGGCCTGCCGGCCCCACAGCATGCCGTCGTCGCGACGCGCGAGGTTGGCTCCGACCAGCGCGGTCAGTACGACGGCACCCTCGGTGGCGAGCGCCTCGTCGCCGCCGCGCAGTGCTTCGAAGAACGAGTCGGTGAGCTCGCGCTCCGACTCGGGAAAGCGCGCCATCTCGTTGAGCACGCGCCCCCGCCGGTGTCGCGCGGCCGCGACCAGCCCGATCTCGTCGATCGCCACCGCGCTGGCCAACGCGTCGGTCGCGAGCTGCAGCGCGTCCTCGTACTCGCCCGCGGTCTCGAGGATGCCCGCACGCGCGATGCGACCGCGCAGCTCGGCGATCTGCTCGGGGCTGGCCAGCGTGTTGGCCTTGCTGGCCCGCCGCTGCAGCTGCGCGCGATCCATGCACGGCGCCGTCATCATCCCGACGCCGAGCAGCCCGACGGCGCGATTGAGGATCGCCTGGTCGGCGTGCGCGAGGATGTCGATGCGATCGCCGAGCTCCTCGCGCAGTGCGGCGAAGCAGTCGTCCTGCAGGCCGGCGGTGCGCTCGTCGAGATTCGGGCGCTCGACACACGACTCCAACCGTGCGCTGCGCCAGGCCTCGACGCGCGCGTCGATGCGTTCATCGACGAGCGCGACCGTACGGGGCGCGTGACTGGCACCGGTGGCGAGCAGCGCGGTCTCGACGTCGCCGCGGGCGTCGTTCCACTGCCGCTCGAGCGCGCGGCTGTCGGCCTCGCACGCGGCGAGGCGACTGCGTTCGCGCAGCTCGGAGAAGCCGAGCCCACCGATCAGCGTCGCGCTCGCGATCGCCACCACCCAGCGGCGCCGCCGACGGCCGGTCGGATCGTCGCGCAGCGCCTGCGACAGCTCGCGCATCGACGGCCAGCGCGCTGCGGGATCGATCGCGAGGCCGCGGGCGACGACCTCACGCAGCCAGCTCGGCACCGCGGCGCCGGCGGTCGCTCGGGGAGGGCCGGCCGCGAGCGCGGCCACCACCGCCGCATGGGTGCTGCCGACGAACGGGCGCTCGCCGAACAGCCCCTCCCAGAGCGCGACGCAGAACGCGAACTGATCGCTGCGCGCATCGATCGGCTCGCCGCGGTACTGCTCCGGTGCGAGGTAACCCAGCGTCCCGACGATCGCGCCCGGGCGCGTGAGCCCATCGGAGCGCGCACGCGCTGCGCCACCCTCCGTGTCGAGCTCGTCGGGCAGGCCCGACTCGCGCGCGAGCCCGAAGTCCATCACGCGCACGCGCTGCACGGCGCCGGTGCGCGGCTCGACGTCGAGCATGACGTTGTCGGGCTTGAAGTCGCGGTGCACGAGTCCCTTCTCGTGGGCGGCGAGCAGGCCGCGGCTCGCCGCGACGAACACCGCGAGCACGTCTCGCCATGCCCGCGGTGCTTCACGCAGCCACGTGCGCAGCGTCCGGCCCTCGACGAACTCCATCGCCACGAACACCCGCCCGTCGTGCTCGCCGACGTCGTGCACCGTGAGCACCTCGGGGTGCTGCAGTCGCGCGAGGCTCTGCGCCTCGCGCACGAGGCGTGCGCGGCCCTGGGTCTCGCTCGCGTCGTCGGCGGTGGGATGCAGCAGCTTGATCGCGACCTTGCGATCCAGCTCCGGGTCGTAGCCCGCGTACACCACCCCCATGCCGCCCTGCCCGACCTTCGCGAGCACGATGTAGCGACCGAGCGCCGAGCCGCGCGCGAGCGTGGGCGAAGGGACGCTGGGGCGATTCGTGGCCGACGTTGCGGCGCCGCGCGTCTCGCCGAGCTCGGTCTCGTCCACCGCGCCCAGGGTAACGCGGACGGAGCTAGCCGCGGACGCGACGCTCGACCACCATCGCGGTCGAGAGATACAGCCAGCACGCGAACCCGGCCGCCGCACCGACGCACGCACCGATCGCGAGGCCGATCCACGCACCGAGCTCGACGAGCCCGATCTCGCGCGCAGTCGCGGCGAACCAGTCGAAGCTGGGCATGCCGCCTTGCGTCGCGACGAACGAAGCGCCGAGGATGCCGAGCGACGCGATCGCGAGGCTCGTGGCCATCGCCGCGATGCCGAGGTGCTCGATGCGACCGAGCACCGCACGACCCGGGCCCCAGAGCGTGGGTGCCCACAGCGAGACGAAGGTCGTCGCGCCGACGAGGATGCAGAACACGAGGTTCGCGGTGCCGGCGTAGGGGGCCGAGAGCGAGCCGAAGCCGGCGACGCCCACGATGACCGGCACGATGCAGCCCGCGATGCCGCCCACCATCGAGCACGCGACCATGCGCAGCGCGCCGACCTTGCGCGGACCGCCGCCCGTGCGCACGGCGATCGCCGTGCCGGCGCCGACCCCGAGCCCGCCCGAGATCCCGCACAGCGCCGCGAACAGCGGCAGCGCGATCAGCATCGCGTCCCAGTCGAGGCGCTCGGCGCCCGGGAGCATGCGGTAGTTCCAGCTGCCCAGCCCCACGCCGAGCAACGCGGCGGCGAGGCCTGCCCACGCGGCCCTCAGCGACCATCCTCGACCCATTCGCTCCACCATGCGTCCTCCGACCGGCTCTCGTCGAACGCGCGGGCGCTCGCGATCGTTCTGCACGTTCTCAACGTGGGACGTGTTCCCGCGCTTGCAGTTGCGCAAGCTCCTGCGCACCCCCGCGCCGCCCTACGCGGACGGCCCGGCGGCCAGCCCGAGCCAGGCGCGGAGCCGCTTCGCATGGGGCTCGCGCAGCTCGATGCCGGGCTGGGTGACGTGGGGGCTCATCTCGCCGTGGAAGTCGGACCCGCCGGTCGCGACGAGATCGAGCTCGTGGGCCAGCCGCAGCCAGCCCTCGCTCTCGGCCCACGCGTAGCCGCCGTAGAAGGCCTCGATGCCCTCGAGCCCCTGCGACCGGTGGCGCTCGAAGAGCAGCCGCACGAGCGACGGGTCGCCGAGCGTGTGCGGATGCGCGAGGCTGGCCCGCGCGCCGGCCGGGCGCGCCAGCGCGAGGCCCTCCTCGACGCCGAGGCGATCGAGCGGCACATCGGCCGGACCGCCGTCGCGCAGGAAGCGGGTGAACGCATCCTGCGGTGTGCGACACACGCCGGCGTCGACGAGCGCACGCGCGACATCGGGGCGGCCGGGCGTGCGCCCGTGCGTACGCGAGAGGATCGCCTCTTCGTCGAGCTCGATGCCGAGCTTGCGGAGGCGGGCACAGATCGCGCGCAGCCGCTCGCTGCGTTCGGTGTGGATCGCATCGAGCCGGCCCTGCAGGGCCGCGAGCGCATCGCCTTCGCGCAGCCCGTACAAGAGCATGTGCACCGTGCGATCGAAGGCGCGACAGCTCAGCTCGAGCCCGCGGAGCACGGTGCAAGGCGTGTCGGCGAGCGCGTCCCTCGTGGCCGTGAAGCCGGCGCACGTGTCGTGGTCCGTGAGGCAGAAGAGCTCGACGCCGGTGCGGATCGCTCGACGCGCGACCTCGTCGGCGGCGTAGGAGCCATCGGAGCAGGTGGAGTGGCAGTGGAGCTCGACGCGCAAGGCGATGACTGTGCCTCACACCAGTGCGAAACGCAGCCCGCGATCGCGCACGACGAGCGTGTCGGCGCCGCAATGCTGCAGCGCGGCCACGAGGATCGTGAGACCGGCGACGATCACGTCGCCGCGGCCGGTGCCGAGCACGGGCATCGCAACGCGATCGGCGAGCGGCAACGCGGCCAGGCGGTCGCGCAGCGCGATGATCGCCGCGGTGGGGAAGCGCGTGCCGTCGACGCGCTCGCGATCGTATTGCGTGAGCCCGAGCAGCAGCGCGCCGGCGCTGGTGACGGTGCCCGCGAGGCCGTGCAGCTCGGGATGCGGCGGCAGCGGCTGGTTCGAGAACGCGAGCTGGGCGGCGTGCTCGATCGCCGCGACGACCTCGGCGCCGGGAGGGTCGTGCTCGACGAAGCGTTCGGTCAGGCGCACCGAGCCGATCGGATGCGAGCGGCGCTCGAAGACGTGCTCACCGTCGCCGACGACGAGCTCGGTCGAGGCGCCGCCGATGTCGAGCACGCGCAGCGGACCGGGGCCGTGCTCGCGCGCGATCGACTGGTACGAGAGCTCGGCTTCCTCCTCGCCGGTGATCATGCGGATCTCGGCGCCGAGCAGCTGCTGTGCGGGCACGAGGAACGGCGCGGGATCGGCCGCCATGCGCAGGCCTTCGGTCGCGACGGCGACGATCTGCGCGCCGTGGCTGCGGGCGATGTCGCGGTAGCGCTCGAGGGCGGCGAGCGTGCGCGCGATCGCCTCGGGCAGCAGCGTGCCGCTCTTCGCCACGCCCTGGCCGAGGCGGGTGATCGTCGCGTGGTCTTCGACGACCCGCACGCTACCGGTGGCGTCGCGCTCACCGAGGAGCAGCAGCACCGTGTTAGTGCCGATGTCGATCACTGCGCGCATGCGATCGTGCCCGTGCACCGACAGTATCGGGCACGGGCACGGGCACGCAAACAGGCACGGGGCGCGGCGCCTATCCCCTTGGGCTAGAGCGCGCGCGGGCCCCAGTCCGGCGTAGTCCCCGCCTTCATCACGGGGATCTGGTTGTTGCCGTCCTCGTTCGCGATCGTGATGCCGCCCGCCGACGTGAACGCGATCAGGCGACCGTCGGGTGCCCACGTGGGATCGGTGTGGCGACCACCGCCCTGCGTCATGCGCTTCAGCTGACCGCTCTTCACGTTGACCGCGAAGATGTCGAAGTTGCTGCCGTCGCGGCCGGCGTACGCGACCCAGCTCGCGAGGTCGCCTTCACCCGGGCTCCAGTCGGGCGTCTGGTTGTAGTCGCCCTTCTTGCTGATGCGGCTCGCACCACCACCGGCGGAGGTCATGCGGAAGATCTGCGGGCCACCGGCGCGGTTCGACACGAACGCGAGCTGGTTGCCGGCCGGGCTCCACGACGGCGAGCCGTCGATCGCCGCGTTGTTGGTGAGCCGCGCCTTGATGCCGCCGCCGGCGTCGACCAGGTAGATCTCGCTGTTGCCGTCCTTGGACAGCGTGAGCGCGATGCTGCCACCTTGCGGGTTCATCACGCCGCCGAGGTTCAGGCCGGGCTGCTTGCTGATGCGCGTGGGCTCGCCGCCGCTGCTCATCCACAGATCCGGGTTGCGCTTCGCGTAGCTGGTGAAGATGACCTGACCACCGGGGCCGATCGACGGCAGGATGTTGAGCGATCGGTTGTTGGTGATGCCAGCGACGTTGCCGCCGTCCATCTCCATCGTGAACACGTTCTTGCTCACCTCGGGGCTGCGCCGCGTGCGGACGAACGCGATGCGCGAGCCGAACACGCCGAGCGTGCCGGTGTAGTACTTCACGACCTCGTTCATGAACCGGTGCGCGGCCTTGCGCTGATCGCCGGCGGGGAAGCCGAGCGAGAGCACCGGCTTGCTGCCCTTCGCGAGATCGTAGAGCTGGAACTTGATCTGCCCGCCGATGTTGGCGTTCTTGATCACCGCCTGCGCGCCGAGCGAGTTCCACTTCTCGCGGTCGAAGCCGGACTCCTTGATGAGCCCCGCGGGGATCGAGCGGCGATCGATGACCTCGAAGCCGGCGGACAGCTCGGAGTCGCGGCGGAGGACGTCACCGACTTCGTCGCCGGCCGGGACCGCGAGCCGCAGCAGCTCGACCTTGCCGCCGATGTTGGTGGTCGGCTCTTCGTACGCGGCGTTCGCCACGGCGATGCCGTCATGGCCGTCGGTGTCACCTGCCCAGACAGCGCCGAGCGCCAGCAGCGAAGTGAGAGCCGCAGTGCCGAGGATGGTTCGCTTCATGGTGTGGACCTCACGCGAGTTGGGGCCGAGGATAGCCGTGCTCGCTCGATTCTGGAAGGGGCGACGAGGGCCGGAAACGGTTTATTTAGCCGCGTTCCTGCGCACCTCGGCCCCTTGCACGCGCATCGAGATCGTACCAGCGGCGGGATCGAAACGCGCCGTAGAGCACGCGTGCGGTCGGTGTGCCGCGGATCACCACGAGCACTTCACTCCACGCGATCCGAAGCGCACGACGACGAAGAGTGCGAGCAGCACCGCCCTCGGTACCACTCGCACTCCTCCCGCCGCAGCGGGCCTACTTCACTTCACCTTGCCGGCGCTCCACTCGAACGTGTACTTGATCTTCGCGCAGCTGCTCGGCATCGAGTCCGAGACCTTCTTCGGCGGCTTGGGGATCTTGAGCTGCTCGAGCGCGAGCATCACGGCGGCGCGGCCGTCGGCATCCATGGTGCCGCCCTTGCTGAGCACGCCGTTGTCCTTGATCGTGCCGTCCTTGCAGATGGTCAGCTGGAACTTGAAGTTGCCCTTCGCGCCCTTGGCCGCGAACGTGCCGACCGGCATGTTGTTGAGCGCCTTCATCACGCTGGTCGCCCACGGATCGCCATCGCGGGTGAGGTCGTCCCAGCCCTCGGGGTCGCCGAAGGGGTCGCCTTCGTTCTGAGTGACCGTGGGCAGGTCCTTCTTGAAGGGCGTGTTCGACGACGTCGGCGTCTTGCTGGTCGGCAGCTTCTTGTCCTTGTCGTCGTGGAACTTCGGCTTCTCCTTGGCCGGGCTGTCCGGCTTCTCCTTGGGCGGCTCGTCGGTGGGCGTCGCCTTGTCGTCGGTGGTGACCGTCTCCTTCGGGGTCTCCTCGACGGGCTCGTCCTCCGCGCGCGTCTCCTGCACGATGATCTTCTGCGGCATCTCCTTCTCCTCGAGCTTCACGCCGAGTCGAGCGAGGGTACCGGGGGTGAAGTCGATCTCGAAGTCGTCCTCGACCTCGCAGCTCGCGTCCGCGAGCGCAGTCTCGGCCTCGGTGACGTGCCCCGAGGCGGTGTCGAGCTCGGCCTGCAACGCGGGCAGGCGCGCCTCGAGCTCCTTGATCTGCGCCTGCAGGTCGGTCTTCTGCGTCTCGAGCTCCTTCGTCGGTGCGTTGACGAGGTTGGTCTCGATGCCTTCGAGGCGGCCCTTCAGGCCGGCGATGTCGGTCTGGATCGTCGACATCGAGCCGGCGACCTGATCGCGCGCACTCCGTGCGTTCGTCAGCGTGGTGGTGAGCCCCTCGCAGTCGTTGGCCGACGCGTTCGCGAGCGCGGTGCTGCCGAGCAGCAAGAGCGCCGAGGTGAGCCCGAGCCCGATGATGCCGGCGACCGCCGCGAACGGCTGCCGGAACAGATCGACGAAGTCACGACCGACGGCGCGGAAGAGCGCGCCGACGAAGTTGCCGCTGCTCACCTTGATTGGCTTGTTCATGATCCGCCTCTCAGCGCGACGTCGTCCGGCTTGGCCACGAAGCCGACGGACGAGATCTGCGCCTGCTTGAGAGCCACGAGGACATCAACGATCCGGTCGAACGGGACGTTCTTGTCGCCCTGGAGGAAAACCATCCCGTCTTCCTGCAGCTTGGCGTTGGCCGCGATCTCCTGCTGCATCGCCGCGGGATCCTTGGAAAGCGGCAAGGTGCCCAGGAACACGTTCCCGGCGCCGTCGACGGAGATGACGCCGTAGAGGAACTCCTCCTCGGTCATCTTCTTGCCGTGGCCGGCGGGGATCTCCACCGCCGCGCCCTTCGGCTGCATCATCGGCGTCGCCACCATGAAGATGATGAGCAGGCACAACATCACGTCCACCATGGGCGTGACGTTGATGGCGCTCATGGGCGCCCCCTCCTCGTGCCCTCCATCACTGTTGATGAGCCCTGCCATGTGAGTGCCGTGTAAAGCGGAGAGCGAGAGCGAGAAGCGCGAGCGGGAAGCGCGAACGAGAAGCGCGAACGGGAAGCGGGGGGGTCAGACGCGCACGAAGCCGCTCGATTCGTGTGACAAAGTCGGAAGCCAAGCCCTCAGGCCGAGAACGCCCCCGCCTGCGGGGGCAATCCGCGCGTCAGCGCGTACCGTGGAGCCCGAGCCGGTCTCGGGGGCTAGAAGAAATGCCGCTTCACGATGTTCATGAAATCGTTGCCGAAGTTCTGCATCTCGGCACCGAGGACCTTCAGCCGGCGCTGGAAGTAGTTGTACATGATGACCGCCGGCACCGCGCTCGCGAGCGAGATGGCGGTCGCGATGAGCGCTTCGGCGATCGGACCGGCGACGGCGGCGAGGTCGGCCTTGCCGGACGCCGAGATCGCACCGAACGCGCTCATGATGCCCCACACCGTGCCGAACAGTCCGACGAACGGCGCGGCCGAACCGGTGGTGGCGAGGAACGGCAGCAGGTTCTCGAGCTTGGTCTGCTCGCTCGTGCGTGCGCGGGCCAGCGCGCGCTCGACGTTCTCGGCGGAGTCCATGCGCTCGTGCATGCTCTGCTGATCCTGCGCAGCCGCGGCGGCGGCCTTCTTCACCTTCGACAGCTCGATGTAGCCCGCGCGGAACATGGCCGCGATCGGGCTGTACTTCAGCTGCTCGGCGACGCGATAGATGTCGTCGAGTCGCTTGCTGTCCCAGAACTTGTCGAGAAACGTGATCGACTGCGCCTGCGCCATCGACACGTGCACGAGCTTGTAGAACGTCACGAAGATCGTCAGCGCGACGAAGACGAACAGCGCGATGAGCACGCCGAGCACCACGCCGTGGGCTTCGGTGATCAACTTGACGTAGTCGAGGTCGGCGACCAACGGGGTCGCGAGCGCCGACAACATGGACGGTTGCAGGTCGAGCACGGGGCCGCAGGCTACCACGCCCGCGGCATCGTCCCCAAACCGCCGCCGGCGGTGGGCGTGCCTCCATGGCTTTGCTACGCTGTGCGGGTTGGGCTCGCCGCGTTCCCATGCCTAGTGTGCAGGCGATCGCCGTCCTGGTCGCGTTTCCCGGCCTCGCGCTCGTCGGCTGCTCGGGCGCCGACGCAGGCGTCGTGGAGCTCAACTGGCGCTGGGTCGACCGCGACGGCGACCCGATCTACCCCGCCGGGCAGTTCTCGCCGGGGCAGGGCTCCTGTGATGTCCGCGCTCGCTCCAGCGACGGCAACACGCGGGTCGATCTGCGCCTGGAGCTGTCGATCTGCGAGGAGAGCTGCGCCGACGCGTGCGACGCCGAGTGCGAGGTGATGCCCGCCGAGCGCTTCGACTGCGACGCCGCTCGCGCGACGCTGCGCTCGGTCCCCGCGTCCGCGGATCCGTACCTGTTCATCGTGCGCGCCGTCATCGACGGCAAGGGCGACCCGTGCGTCGACCCGCCGCCGGGATGCATCGCCGTGCCGGGCCCCCGCGCGCGCACCGTGGAGCGCGGGCTCGTCACCGACCTGCAGGTCTACCAGCTCGCCGTCGATCTCGATCTCGATGGCGACTCCGCGCTCGACATGGCAGCGTGCGGCTGTGAGTGACCGCCGCGCAGCCGCACTGCTCGTGCTCGCGCTCGCCTCGTGCGTGTTCCCCAGCGACACCCCCACGGGGCTCGAGCTGTCGTGGCTGTTCCACGAGGTCGAGCCCAGCGACGGTGACGATGCGCTGCGCGTGCTCACCTGCGAGGGCGTCGCGATCGAGCGCATCGCAGTCGCGCTCGTCGACGTCGACGAACCCGAGCGCAACGGTGTGTTCCGCTTCGACTGCGCCGACGGTTTCCAGACCGCGAACGATCTCGCACGCAAGGCCTCCGAGGCGTTCATCGAGCTGCACCCGCGCGACTACGACGTCGCGCTCAGCGAGGACGCACCCGAGGCCGGCGAGCCGCTGGCCAGCCGCACGGTCGACGTGCTCGGTCGTTCGGTGACGCTCGAGCAGTGGGAGCTCGCGCGCAAGCCCGTCGACCACGAGCTCGTGCTGGTCCACACCGACGCGTGCGGCGAGCTCGCGCTCGGCCTGTTCTACGACGACCCGGAGACTGCGCTCGCCGATCCCCCCCTCGACGACGACGACGAGCCGGCCGAGGTCCTCTACCGCGAGCACCTCGCCTCCGACCGCGGGCTCGGGCTCGGCGGCGCCGCGGCCCCCTGCGCGGGGCTCGAGGGCACGCACCGCTTCACGGGGGTCGATCGCGGCACCTACCGCCTCGACGTGCGCATCGACGGCGCGACCTGCTCCCGGCTCGTCGAGCTGGACGGCGCGGCCGCCACCGTCATCGACGTCACCGCGATGCCTTGCGGCTGAGGCAAGTGCTAAGGTCCGGCCGAGGTGCCGTCCCGCTTCGAGCTCGCGCTCTTGCTCTCCGCGCTGCCGCTGGCCGCGTGCAAGGAGCCGCCCAGCTTCCGCGTGCGGTGGAGCCTCGTCGATCGCGACGACAAGACGCGCGACGTCACGCGTGCGATCGACTGCTCCTCGCTCGGCATCAACGCGGTGCACGTGACCGCGATCGACGGGTTCGGCGACGTCGCCGGCGAGCGCATCTACCCCTGCTTCCTCGATCGCTTCGAGGATCCCGACTCGGACGTCGGAGGCCCCGCGCTCCCCGATGGCCCCTACGCGATCGAGGTCCGTGGGGTGCAGCGCAACGGCGAGCCCTGGCACGACGGCGAGGTCGATCTGGACGTGAGTGAGAAGGAGCTGAGCATGGGCAGGTTCTGTCATCCCGCGGCGGGGATGGTCGGCTGCCAGCTCGCGGACGTCGCGTGCAGCTGCGTGACGATCGACGTGCACGAGGGCGTGACCCCGAAGCTGCGTGCGTGCCCCGAGGGTGCGGGCAGCAATTGCATCGACCTCCCCGCACTCGACGCCCCGTTCGAGTGCGTCGACGGCATCGACAACGATCAGGACGGCCTCGTCGACGCGCAGGATCCCGCGTGCGCGCAGGGGGTCGACGATGCGCGCGAAGGCTCGCCCGTGAGCGTCGTGCAGTTCCGGGCGGTCGTCACCGTGTTCGGCAACCCCGAGCTCGATGCCGGCCGCGTGGACGTCACCAAGCTCCGCGTCCGCGCGTGCCCGGAGCAAGCGCCGGGCGTCCCGTGCACCGCCGACGACGGCACTACGGTCGACGGCACCATCGACCTCGCGACCCTCGCGGTGAGCTCGAACGAGCCCATCTTCTTCGACGAGCGCCTCGTCGTCGGCCGCTACACGGTGGAGCTGGTCGGCCTCGGGACTGGTGGCGACGTGCGCACGCGTCCCGCGATCGCGCCGCCCTTCGAGGTGTTCGACAACCTCCCGGGCACGTTCGTCGACCTCGTGGTCGACTTCGGCGTCGACGACTTCCTGATGCCGGTGAACGCGTCCACGGAGTTCCTCATCCGCTACGAACAGCAGCCGGGTTCCGGGCGCCTCCGCGACTGCGCGCCCGATCTCAGCGAGGGCGCAGGAACGCTGGCGATCGCCGACGTCTCGCTCGAGTTGCGCGACGGACATGGTGGCGCGCTCCCGACGCCCGCCCCTGCGCAGAGTCCAGCGATCCCGCTCGACGGCACGCCGAGCGCGTGCTTCGACAAGTACGTGCGCACCCGGCCGCTCGACTGGGGCGGCTACTCGCTGCGCGTCGAGGCCCGTGCCGCCGACGGCACCGTGTGTTTCACGACCGACGGGCAGTCGGGTGCGCCCGACGCCCCGCTGTCGCTCCTGCCCACGAAGGTCGCGCTCGTCGTGCCGCGCGTGCTCGTGGACGGTGTGCCCCCGGAGTCGTGCCGCGACTGTGCAGTCGACGGCCCGCAGGCCGCCGACTGCAACGGTGGCGAGTGCAAGAACGGCATCTGCCAGCCCTGAGGCGGGCTACTTCTTCGGGGCCTCGAGGTCGAGGTTCTGCAACAGGTCCTCGAGCGAGATCTTCTTCTCGAGGCGCTGGCTCTGCAGCTCGACCACCTTGCGGCCGATGCGATCTCCATCCGCGGTGAAGTCGTCGAGGCGCTTGTTGAGCTTGGCGCGCAGCGCCCCGGCGGCGGGGTCCTTCTTGATCGCCTCGAGGTTCGCGCGCGTCTCGGTGGCGCGCTGATCGAGCTCGACCTGCTGGCGCTTGAGCCCCTCGACCTCGGTGTCGATGCGACCGATCTCCTGGCGCAGCTTCACGACCGGCTCGAGCTTCTTGCGCAGATCCGGGGTGAGCTTCGCGGATGCGACCAGCGTCTCGAGCAGCGCCGTCGCGCGCGTGTCCCAGATGGAGAGCGTCGTCACCGACGGCGTCTCCTCGACGAGCGTCACGTTGCCTTCCTCGCCCGCCTTCGCGACCGCCACCGGCACGAGGTACGCGTCGGGCAGCGACTCCGTGCCCTTCGGCTTGTCCTTCAGCTCGTAGTTCCAGCCCGCCTTCGAGTGCCGCACGAGCACGGTGAACGTGCCCAGGCTGCGCGGAGCCTTCACGGTCCACACGGTCGTGGTGCGTGCGAACGTCTCGACCTCGAGCACGCCCCGCACGATCCGCAGGAGCTGCATCTGCTCGCCCGAATAGCTCGCGTTCGAGGTGACCATGATGCCGGGCTCGACCGCGAACGGCAGCGTCGCGGAGACGCCGGTACCGACGGATTCCGAGAGCCCCTCGCCGACGAAGCTGTCGCCGGAGTAGATGCTGATCGGGCCGGGCTCGAGCACGAACGGCGTGCTGTTGCGGAAGCGGACCACGCGGTACGGATTCGCCTCGAACCCGACGCCCGCACCGCCCGGCTTGTAGAGGAAGGTCTGCTCGGCCTCGACCTGCTCGTTGAGGATCGCGACCATCGTCGAGCTACCGTTCGGCACGGTGACGCGGTCGCGCAGATCGAAGCGCGTCAGCCCACTGACCGACTTGTTGCGCGCGCTCGCCATCGTGCTGCGGCGCAGCGCCTCGTAGTCGATCGCCTGCTCCTCCAGCTTCTCGGCCTCGTCGCCGCCGTAGTAGTCCTTCTTGGCCTCCTTCTGGGCGCTGCTGCGCGTCGCCACCCCGGCCGCGCGACCACCACCGCTCGGTCCGCCCGCGCGATCGCTGAGCCCGTCGTCGTACTCGCCCTCCATCGGCGCCGCGGCATCGGCCGGTGGGGCCATCGGCGTCGTCGGCGAGGGCATCGGCTCCTCCGGCACCGCGTCGTCGTAGCTGGTCTCGCCGACCGCCACGGCCGCGCGACGATACACGCCGGCCTCGGTGAGATCGGCGCGACCCACCGTGCGCGGCGTGTGCAGATCGTAGCGGAACGCGATCGGCTCGCCCGAGGTGAGCCCGAGCGAGACCTGGTTCCAGTCCTCGCCGCTCGTGTTGTCGACCACCGCCCAGCCCTGCAGGAGCGCCCTGCCCTTGCCCGCCTCCGGCAGCACGACGCGATAGGTCGGCTTCCACATCGGCGCTGCGACGACGTAGCTCACCGCGAGATCGTGGGCCTTGCGACCGGCGAGTCGGATGACGATCTCGACCTGCTGGAACATGCCCTGCCCTGCGCTCGCGTCGAGGCGGCGGTTGAGCTGCAGCGCGAGGTCGCCGTCCTTCAGCGTCACGCCGTGCACCTTCGAGAGCCGGATGACCTTCATGTCGTCGCCCTGCAGGAGCGTCACGCGGTGATCGATCTGGTGCGCGCCCTCGGGCGCGGGCACCCGCATCGCCCGCGCCGACGGATCGGGCTCGTCGACGATCTGCTCGACCATCACGATGCGGCCGCGGAGCCGACCAGCGTCGGTGTGCAGTGCGACGTCGGTGCCGCGCAGGTTGTCGAGCACCTGGGCCAGGCTGCCGCGCCCGGGCGCCAGCGTCGCCAGCGCCGCGTTGGCCCAGCTCTCGGGATCGAGCGGCATCGACACGCTGACCGCCTTGCCCGTGCTGCGATCGATGACGGTCAGGCTCTTCAACAGATCGTCGACCTGGTCGCGCCGCACCTTCACCGCGAGCGCATCGCCGTCGACGTCGCCGTGGCGCTCGAAGTAGCCGATGCCGTTGCGGTAGAGCACGACCCGGTTCAGCGCGAGATCGGTGTCGGCGGCGGGAAATGCCGAGCCGTGCGCACAGCCGGACGCGAGCGTGAGGATGAAGGAAGCGAGAAGATGCGTGCGAGTCATGGTGGTGCTGCTGGGGCCAGAGCGGGGTCGCGACTCTACCGCCACGGGCGACGTCGCGAGTCCGCGGCACGTGGGACGCACCAGCGAGGGCGACGGCCTACGGAGCCGTTGCCGCAAGCCTCGGCGCGAGCTGCATGCGGTTTCGCGCGGCGATCTGTGCACGCGTTCACCCCGGGCTTGTCGGACGGACGCGCGCGGGCCAAGATGGAAGCCGTGCATCGCTGTTGCACCGCCCCTGCGTTGGTCTTCGTCGCCGCCCTCGGTGCGGCGTACGTCGGCGAGCAAC
>CAZFKC010000026.1:4771-12082 GCA_964519175.1 uncultured Nannocystaceae bacterium | reverse complement strand
TCGGCGAGCAACAGCGCACCGCCCCGACGGCGAACGAGTGCACCGAGCCCGCGCCGCGCTCCCCCACACCGCCGCCCGTGCTGACGCTGCGCACGCGGGAGCACGAGGTCGCGATCTACGGCGGTGGCGAGCTCGGCTTCACCGTGCTCGACCATGCGGGCTTCGTGCTCGCCGAGCGCATCGACGAGGACGCGTTCGCCGAGCGCTTCCCGGCGCTGCACCAGCAGCTCGAGACCGCGTTCGCGACCGAAGGCGGCTGGCTCGACGCGAGCGCCGCGCGACAGGCCGCTACAGCGCCATCGCAGCCGCGTGGAAGCGCTGCCGTAGCGCCTTGATCGCGTCGTTCGTGCGCACCGGGTGGACCCGGTTGGAGAGCAGCACGAAGATGCGTGCGCCGCCCGGCGCCTGCGGATCGATCCACACGCTCGTGCCCGTGTAGCCGGTGTGGCCCACGGCGCTCGTCGACAGCGCGCTACCGGTCGCTCCGCTGCCGTCCGGCGAGGGCCCGTCGAAGCCGAGCCGACGCGTCGAGCCCGGCACGGTGCTCGGCTGCCAGAACCGATCGCGGAGCCTGCGATCGAAGCCGGGCAAGCTGGCCTGCAGCCACGCGCGGGCGATCTCGTGCACGCCCCAGGCATCGCCGAAGAGACCCGCGTGGCCGGCGACTCCGCCCATCACCCACGCGTTGTCGTCGTGCACCTGACCGTGCGCGACGGCCATGCCCGCGCGCACCGGCAGATGCGACGGCACGCCGTCCGGGTGCAGCGCGGGATCGTAGACCTCGGTCGGTGCGATCGAGAGCTCGATCGACGCGGGCACGAGCGCATCCTTCGCGACGATGCGGCGATAGGCCGCGCGTGGCAGCGGTGCGGTGTCGAGCCCGAGCGGATACGCGACGCGATCGGCGAAGAGCGCGTCGAGTGGCGCATCGAACACGCGCTCGAGCCACGCACCGAGGATGATGAAGCCGAGGTCGCTGTACACCGCCTGCTCGCGGGGCAACGTCGCACGCGGTGTGCCGCACACGCGCTCGATCACCGCCTCGGCATCGAAGGGCTCGACCTCGGTGAAGTACTCGCGATGCGCGTGCAGACCCGCGCAGTGCTCGAGCAGATCCGCGAGCGTCGCCCCCGGGCACGCGCGCCCCCAGGGACTCGGCACGACCTCGTCGAGCGCGAGTCGTTGATCGGCGATCGCCAGCGCGGTCAGCGTGGTCGTGGCGAGCACCTTCGTGAGCGAAGCGAGGTCGTAGACCGTGTCTCGCGCGACCGGCTCGTGACGCGCGAAAAAGGCGTCGTGCGAGCCGAGCGTCCCGTGGGCCTCGTGATAGACGATCGCGTCGCCGCGACCGACGAGCGCGACACAACCCGGGAAGACCCCGCGAAGGACGGCGTCCTCGAGCAACGCGAACAGCTCGGCACGTGGGTCATCGGCTGCTGCCACAGCACGAGCTTGCCCGGCTCGCGTCGCCCAGGCTACAAACGCCCCCATGTCCTCGGCGAGAGAGCGGCTGATCGTCGCGCTCGACGTTCCGAACGCGGACGCGGCCTTCACGGTCGCGCGCACGCTGCAGGGTCACGTCGGCATGTTCAAGATCGGGCTCGAGCTGTTCGTCGCGGAGGGCCCATCGGTGGTTCGCCGCATGCGCGAGCTGGCCCCGGACGTCGAGATCTTCCTCGACCTCAAGCTGCACGACATCCCCAACACGATGCGCGGCGCCATCCGCAGCGCGCGCTCGCTCGGCGTCAAGTTCGTCACCGTGCACGCGGGCAGCGGCACCGCGCACCTGCAGGCGTGCGTCGAAGAGGCGCAAGGCGAGCTCGGCATCCTCGCCGTCACCGTGCTCACCAGCCAGGACGACACCGCGTGTCGCCAGGCCGGTCACACGCGCACCGTCGAAGAGCTCGTCGAGATGCGCGCCGTGTGTGCGCGCGAAGCCGGGTGTGCCGGCGTCGTGTGCAGCGGCAGCGAGCTGGCGCGCGTGCGTGCCGTCGCGCCGAAGCTCGCACGCGTCGTGCCGGGCATCCGCCCCGCGGGTGCCGACGTCGCCGATCAGAAGCGCGTGATGACACCCGCGCGCGCGGTGGCCGAAGGCGCGAGCTACATCGTGGTCGGGCGGCCGATCCTGCAGGCCGACGAGCCGGCCGCCGCCGCGGATGCGATCGTGCGCGAGCTCGCCGGCGAGTGAGCGCGCGTCAATCGAGCTCGGCGAGCAACCGCTCGAGCTCCGCGATCTCGTCGGCGATCGCGAGCTCGCGGTAGGTCGCCAACGCGTCGGTCGCCAGCCGGCGCGCCCGGCCGCGATCCCCACCGGAGCCCACGAGGGCCCGCGCGAGCCCGAGCTGCAGCTCGGCGATGCGCTCGCGGTCCGGACCGTCCTGGCGCAGGGCCAGCGCGCGCCCGAGCGGGTCCACGGCCTCTGCGGCGTGGCCGTTGCGCACGAGCGCGAGACCGAGGCGCGAGAGCGCGATCGCGTGGGCCGGATGCGTCGGCCCGGCGCTCTCGGCCAGGATCTCCACCGCGCGTCGGTACTCGCGGAGCGCGGCGTCGGGCTCGCCGTGGAGCAGCAGCGCGTTGGCGAGGTTGGTGCGGGCACGCCCGACCATGGTCGACTCGGGCCCGATCGCGCGCTCCCAGATCTCGAGCGCCTGCCGGAAGTGCGCGATCGCGGGCGCGAGGCGCCCCGCACCCTTCTCGGCCAGCGCGAGATCGTGCAGCGCGCTGCCGACCTTGTCGTGCTCCGGCCCGAAGGCCGCACGGAAGATCGCGAGCGACTGCTCGAAGCGCGCGATCGCTTCCTCGTGTCGACCCGCGAGGTCGAGCGCGCTGCCGATGTTGTTCAGCGTGATGCCGACGTCGGGATGATCGGCACCGAGGCTGCGGCGCTCGAGCGCCAACGCGGTCTCGTGCCAGCGCAGCGCGACGTCGGTCTGGCCGAGCGCGTTCGCGATCGCGCCACGGGCCGTGTAGTAGGCCACGCGATCGGGATGGTCGTCGCCGAGCGAGCGCGCCGCGAGCTCGTCCGCGCGGCTCGCCTCCGCTTCCGCTTCCGCCAGGCGCCCGGCGAACATCAATGCGTTCGCGCGCATCAGGCGATCGCGGGCGACGTCGGGATGCGCGGGGCCCCACGCCGCCGTGTGGATCGCGATGGCGCGATCGAGCTCGACGAGCGCCTCCTCGGTGCGACCGAGCTCGTAGTAGACGACGCCGAGGTTCGCAGCCGCCGCACCGACGGCCGTCGAGTGCTCGCCCTCGTGCTCGAGCAGGAGATCGTGCGCGGCCTGCCACCCGACGAGCGCCGCTTCGTAGTCGCCCTCGTACCAGGACACCGTCGCTGCCGCGCCGAGCACCGCAGCGCGATCGTCCGGGGCCGGCGCGCTCTGCCGCGCGAGCATCATCTCCGCGTGACGCGCCCAGGCCTGGGCTTCCCGGGGGCGCGCGAGGTGGGCGGCGAGCAGCTGCGCGATGCCGGCGGCCGCCTCGGTCGCGAGCTCGTCGGCGCCGCTCTTGCCCGCGGTCCAGTAGGCGAGGGTGAGCTCGCGCTCGGCCGCTTCGAAGTCGCCGACGCGCTCGTGCAGGCTGCCGACCGCCTCGAGCACCTGCGCGAGCGCGGGTTGATCGGCGAGCGCACGCGCGTCGACGAGCGCTCCGCTCGCCAGCGTCAGCGCATCGCGATCGCGACCCGCCGATTGCAGCACGCGCGCCGTGGCGAGCCGCTCGCGCAGCTCCGTCACCGCCGTCAACGTCGCGGCATCGCGCGCCGGCGGCACGCGTGCGCCGTCCTGCTCGCACGCGGCGGGATCGGGCAGCTCGTCGATGATCTCGAGCGCTCGAGTGCGCAGCACCGCATCGCCGTCGACGATCACGGTGACGGCGCTCCGCAGCGCGGTCGCACCTTCATGCAGGCATGCGCGCTGCTGCGTAGTGGCGGACACGTCGGGCGCGGCGGCTTCGTCCAGGGCGATGCACGCAGCGGTCTCGGCCGCAGTCCAGCGCTCGGACCAGTCGTGGGCCCGGCTCGCGGCCTGCTCGGCGAGCTCGGCGTCGGCGAGCGCCTGCGCGAGTCGGTCCGCGACGTCGCCGTCCGCGTGCACCTGCGCCTCGGCCTGCGCGCGGCATTGCTGTGCGACGCGGCGCGCGTCGAGCTCACGCCACGCGAGCCCGCCCACGACCAACGTCGCCATGGCACCGATCACCATCGCGCCGCGACGCACACGCACCGGATCGCGCGCGAGCTCGCGGAGCATCGTCGGCAGATCCGGCCAGCGATCGTTCGGGTCGGGAGCGAGCGCGCGCACGAGCACGCGATGCAACCGGCGGGGCACGGCTGCCGGTGGCAGCTCGCGCATGCGGCCCGCGGCGACCGCGATCGCGACGCTCTCGGGATCGTCGCCCGGGAACGGCCGCACGCCCCACAGCAGCTCGAACGCGGTGACCGCGAAGGCGAACTGGTCCGCGCGCGCGTCGATGCGCGCGCCACCGTGTTGCTCGGGAGCCATGTACGCCGGCGTGCCGATCGCACCCCGCGTCGCCGCGGTGTCGAGCGGACGCGCGCCCGACTCGTGCGTCGTCGCGGGCTCGACCGGCTCGGCGGCGACGTGCGCGAGCCCGAAGTCCATCACCCGCACGCGCGCCCGGGTCGCGTCGCGCCCGATCATCACGTTGTCGGGCTTGAAGTCGCGGTGCACGATGCCGGCCGCATGCGCGGCCGCGAGCGCAGCACCGCACGCCGCGAGGATCTCCAGCCGCTCGCGCCACGACGCCCGCTCGTGGTCCTTCGCCCACTGCCGCAGCGTGACGCCGTCGACGAGCTCCATCACCACCCACAGCTCGTCGCCCACGGTGCCGACGTCGTGGATGGGCACGACGTTGGGATGCGACAGCCGGGCGAGCGCCTGCGCCTCGCGCAACAGCTGCTGCCGCCGCGTCGCGCTGGAGCGCGCGCCGTCGGGCGGACGCATGAGCTTGAGCGCCACTGTGCGGCGCAGCACCGGGTCGTACGCGGCATAGACGAGGCCCATGCCGCCGCGACCGACCAGCTCGGCGATCACGTAGCGCCCGGCCCGATCGCCGGCGCGCAGCGGCCTCGTGCCGTCGGCCGCGTGGGCGGGGTGCTCGTCCCGGTCGGCGAGTGCGGCGAGCAGCTCGAAGCACGAGGTACACGCGTCGACGTGGCGATCGATCGCATCGCTCTCCGCGAGCGTGAGCCGACCGTCCGCGAGCCGCACGAACTGCTCGGCGTCCGGACAGCGCTCGTGGACGCTCACGGTCGTGCTGGCCGGCGTCATCGTGGTCGCCCCCGCACGCCCAGCGTACCATGGTGCCGGTGAACGCAGCCGAGCTCGATCGCGACGCGCTCGCGGCAGCGATCGCGACTGCGCGTGCGTGCTGGCCGGGTGTCGAGCACGACGACGCTCGCTTCGCCGCATACCTCGCCGAGCGCATCGATCCGTCGCTGCCGAGCAGCGAGGCGATCGCGGCGACCGACGTCGCAGGATTGTGGCTCGCGCTCGCCTGCCGCGACGGTGATCCCGTCGCGCTCGCGACGTTCGAGCGCGCGTTCGCGGACACGATCGCGCGCGCGCTCACCGGCGTCGTCACACCGGGCGCCGACGGCGACGACATCGGACAGCGGCTGCGCGAGCGACTGTTCGTCGGCGTGGGCGAGGCCGCGCCGGCGATCGAGCGCTACGCGGGTCGGGGTCCGCTCGGGGGCTGGCTGCGGGTGATGGCGACGCGCATGCGGATCGATGCCGAGCGTCGCCGCGTGGACGCGCCGCTGCCCGATCGCGGTGCGGCCGAGCTCGCCGGGCTGGCCGAGGATCCCGAGCTCGCGTATCTCGCCGCGCACTGTCGCGAGGCGTTCGCCGGCGCGATCCGGGCCGCGTTCGCAGCGCTCGCACCGCGCCAGCGCAATCTCCTGCGGCTGCACCTCGTGCGCAGCATCGCGGTCGGTGGCATCGCCGAGGTCTATGCCGTGCACGTCTCGTCGGTGAAGCGGTGGCTCGCCGAAGCGCGCGCCGAGCTCATCGCGCGTGCGGAGGCGGAGCTCCGTGAGCGACTGCGCGCCGACACGCGCGAGCTCGAGAGCGTGCTCCGCGTGGTGCACAGCAGGCTCGAGCTGAGCCTGCGCGTTCTCATCGAGCACTCGGACGCGGGCTGACCTCATGCACCGCTGACGCGGCGGGGCCTCCCTGCGGCTCGCGAATTGCCGCTCTCGCTGCATCTTCCGCGGAATTCGGGGGGATCGTGAGCCGCGCGAGCGCGTGGCCTCGTCATCGTCGCGAGCCCGAGACGACGGGCCGAGGCGAGAACCATGTCGACGATGCGATCCCCTGCCGTGCTGTGTGTGCTGGTGCTGCTCGGCGCCTGCGACCGTCTGATCACCAAGGATGCGACGACCACGGCGACGCCGAGCGCGACGTCGAGCGAAGCCGCACCCGTCGCGGCGGTTCCGAGCACGCCCACCGCCGCCGCGGCCCTAGTGGCGAGTGCGGCCCCGAGCACACCGGCGAGCAGCTCGGCAGCAGCGCCCGATTGCGCCGCGCTCACCAGCCACGTGCACGCGCTCATCTCGAGCGGCGGATCGGCGCTGGCGCGCAAGTACCTGCCGAGCGTCGAGGAGATGCGCACGACCTGCGCCGGAGAAGCGAACGATCCGGAGCTCGCGCGCTGCTTCATGGCCGCGACCGACACGAAGGGGCTCGACGACTGCAACCGCAAGCCGTTCATGCGCGAGATCGACGCGACCCCGAAGCGCAGCTTCTCGGCGCTGAAGGACAACTCGAAGGTGGTGCCGAAGGTCCTGACCCAGGACGGCGACTACCTCGCGTACGACGACGAGTGCGGCTCGCTCTACAAGGAGCAGCCACCCGCCGCGGCCGTATTCATCGCGTGCAAGGGCAAGGTGCAGATCGGCCCGCTCGTGAACGCCGACGAGGTCGACCAGATCTTCCGCAAGCTCTCGGCCGACGAGCAACGTCGGCACGAGATCGTGATGAGCCTGATCGCGAAGACGGCCACCGGCATGTTCACCGTGCCGGTCCACGTCTACGACACGAACGGCGCCTATCGAGGGATCGAGTACCGCTGAAGAGGACCACCGACATGACCACGACGAACGACACGACGGGACGATGGACGAGGCTCGCGATCGCCGGTGCGACCGCGCTCGCGCTGGCGCTGGGCGCCTGCGATGAAGGCGACGACGACGACGGAGGCGACGACGGGAGCGGCGTCGGCACGATGGGTGGGGGCAGCGGCGGCTCCGCGAGCGGCGGCTCCGCGAGCGGCGGCTCCGCGAGCGGCGGC
>CAZFKC010000026.1:0-4671 GCA_964519175.1 uncultured Nannocystaceae bacterium | reverse complement strand
AGCGGCGGCTCCGCGAGCGGCGGCTCCGCGAGCGGCGGCTCCGCGAGCGGCGGCGAGTCGGGCGACGACGGCGACCGCGTGTGCACGATCATCGACACGTCGATCAGCGACTGTGACGTCTGCGCGGCGGAGAACTGCTGCGCAGCCGCCGAAGCCTGCGGCGCAGATGCCGAGTGCAACGCGTGCTACTTCATGAGCCCGGTCCCGGCCGAGTGCTACGAGAATCCGGCGCTGCAGGGCCTCGCCGACTGCATCAACGGCCCCTGCCACGCCGCATGCAATCCGCCGGACCCGGGCTCCGGCTCCGGCACCGGATCGAGCAACAGCTGCGGCGACATCTCGTGCGGACCGGACGGGCCCAACGCGACGTGCGCCGCCAACGGCTGCGGCGAGTGCTCGTTCGGCCGGTGCCTGATCTTCTGAGGAGCGCGCAGCGCCCCGAAGCTCACTGATGGTGCGCGACGTCCTCGAGGTGCCCGTGCTCGCCGACGAGCTCCATCGGGCGGCTCGAGTGACGCGCGAGCTGCACCGCGTCGCGCAGCCGCTCGAACAGCTCGCGTGCGTTCGGGAGCCCGTAGAGCACCAGCTCGGGGCTCGACTTGTCGGTGCTCATGACCGTGATCTTCGCCACGCCCATGATGCGATCGAGGATGCTCTGGGTGTAGCGCACGTCGAGCACGCGCCACAGCTCGAGGCTGTCGACCGTCTTGCTGAGCACGCCCTTTTCGATCTCGATGCGGCGCAGCGTGAGCTTGTAGCGCGTGGTCGCGTGCTGGAAGAACGTCCACACGAGACCGGGGATCCCCAGCAGCCACGCGATCCACAGCGGCGCCGAGGCGAGCGCGGTGATCAGGGTGCCGAGCCACGTGGCGGCAGCGCCACACACGATGCCGACCAACATCCACTTCGCGTAGTCGCCGGCGTACGCACCGTGGCGCGCGGGCCCGAAGTACACGAGCTCTTCGTTGCCGGGTGAAGCGACGGATCCGGCGGGCGCCTGCGCGCGAACCGGCGCTTGCCCCGGGGACGGCTGATGGGGTGGACCAGACGTGCTTGTCATGTCGCCTCCGCGGCGCGGCCAGAATAGCGCCCCCAACCCGCGAGCGCGAGATCGCATTGCACCCCTCGCGTCTCGAGCGCTCCCTCGTCGCGCCTGGCGTCCTGGCGCGGGCTGCTATGCTCGTGGGCGAGTCTCGTCGTGTACCTGGTTTCGGCACAGCTCGAGAACGTGCCCCCGTTCGGGACGATCGAGCTCCCGTTCTGCGACGAGCACGGTCAGCCGCGGCTGCTCACCGTCGTGCACGGGGCTGGCGGCGTCGGCAAGACCGTGCTGCTCTCGGTGATCGGCGCGACGCGTCCCGGCAACGCCACGGTGCTCTTCGGTGGTGCGCTCGGAGCCACGCCCCATGCGCGCTGCGACTGGCACCTCGGCATCGACGATCCCGAGCGTCCGCACCCGCTGGTCGTCGCCACGCCCGTGCAGGCCCGCCCGGGCGAGGACGAGCAGATCGTGCTGCGCCGCCGCGAGCAGGCGCTGTTCGAGCGCCGCGCGAAGGAAGGTGGCTTCGTGTTCGCCACCTTCCCCACGATCCGATGGTTCTCGCGGCAGCCGGTGGCCCTGCATGCGCCCACGCGCACGGTTGCGCACTACGACATCCGCGCCACGGTCAACCTCGACGACGCGAACCGCAGCGATCTCACCCGCGACACGAAGCAGGCGCTCGCGTACGCGGCGATCGCAGCCGCGCTGGTGCCCAGCGTCCAGCGCGAGCGCAACGAGCAGCGCGAGCGCAATCCGCTCGACATGCGGCTGCTCGGCACGGCGATGCGCGACGTCGTCGACGCGCTCGTGCGGCTCGCCGGGTTCTCGTACCTCGGGCTCGATCCGATCTCGCTCGAGCCCTGCTTCGCGAGCGCCGGCACGCGACGGCTGCCCTTCGACGGTCTGCCCACGCGCGCGCGTCACCTGGTCGCGATCGCTGCGCTGTCGGTGCGCACGCTGTGGGCCGCATACCCGGGCGTCGACCCGCGCACCTCCGAGGGTGCGATCGCGATCGACGACATCGATCTCTACCAGGACAGCGCCGTGCAGGAGAGCATCGCGGGTGCGCTGCGCACGGCGTTGCCGCGCGTGCAGTGGATCCTCACGACCAGCTCGCCGATCATCGCCAGCGCCTGCGACGCTCGCGAGATCCTCACGCTGCGGCGGCTGCCCGGCGACGAGCACGTCGAGCTGTTCGTGGACGAGCAGGCCCGCACGCACTGAGCGCGCGGGGCCGTCACTTCGTGCAGCACAGCGTCATCGGCTCGGCTGCCGTGGCGCCACCGGTGGCCGTGGACGGAGAGCCACCGCAGGCGTAGGTCGGCACGGCGCCTTCGTAGGAGATCGACCAGTTGTCGCCGGCGGCAGGCACCGTCGTCGCACGGCAGCTGCCGTCGAGCGACACGCCATCACCGGGAATCAAGCAGAACGCGTCGTTGAACTCGTCGAGGCTGCCCGAGCACGTCGGTGGGCCTTGTAGCTCGCAGGTGCACGGGCTGCAGTCGCGATCGTCCGTGATCGAGCGATGCACCATGATCGGCTGCGGGTAGAGCTCGTTCGGGCAGGCCTGCTCGCCGTTCGCCGAGATGCACCACCTCGCATCGAGGCCGTCGGGCGTTGCGGGCAGGCAGACCCCGCCGTCGTCGCACGCGGGCGCGACCGGAGGTACGCACAGCAGCGTGCCCTCGCTCCACGTCGGTGGCGGCAGCGATTTCGACGGTGTCGGCGTGCACGTGATCCCGTCGCTGATCGCGGTGACGCGCACGTAGGCATGCGAGTCGGTGGAGAACAGGTTGAGACAGTCGTCGTTCGAGACCTGACCGCCCGTCGTCATCTGCGTACAGGCAGCGTCGGAGTAATAGCTGACGCCGGCGCTGCAGCTGCCGCCCGCCGGTGTGCACGTGCAGCCGCAGACGGCAGGATCGACATGGAGATCCCGTGTCGCGTAGACGTGCTCGGACCAGCCCTGCGGACAGGTGGAGTCGGGATTGGCGGGCGACGACGTCACGACTGCGAAGGGCCCCGACCAACCCACGGGCGCCGGGGCACCGCAGCCTCCGCCGCCGCCGTCGCAACCAGGTGCGCCCGTGGTGCCCGAGGCGTCCATCCCGTCGGTCGTGTCGCCCTTCGTCGCATCGGCGCTCTGGGATCCACTGTCGACGCCGGTGTCCGACGACTGCGATCCGCCGTCGCCGAGGCTCATGCTCTGGCCGGCGGTCGGGCTGCCGCTGGCATCGAAGGAGCAGGCCGTCGCGGTGCAGAGCGCGAGCACGAGCCCTCGCATCGCTGGCGGCGGGTTGCGCATCGTCGACGCATCCTACGCCAGACGAGGGGCGCGCGGTCGAGCGCGCGGAGAGCACTGCGTAGGGGACGGCGCGCTCGTGGAATCGACGACGTCCGCTGGCGCGTCGTCGGTGCGTGCTCGTTCGCGCGCTCTGCCTCGCCGCGATGGTCGCCGCTCCTGCGTGCACGCCTGCCGAGCACGAGGCGCGCGCGCCGGAGGCGACCAGAGCAGTGGAGAGCACGACCACCGGTGCAGCGATCGCACCTGCGCAGACCGTGACCACGGAGGTCGCGCCCGTGCTCCCCACCACGCCGGCACCGGAGGGTCCGCGTGCACTCGAGCCCGCCGGGCCGATCGAGCTCGCGATCGTGCTCGGCTACGGGCGCCGCGTGGCGGTGGAGCTACCGCTGACGAAGGGCGCGCGCCGGAGCGTGTACCAACGCGTCGAGCGCCATCGCGAGCGCGCGGCGGAGTCGGGCGGCGACATCGACGTGCTCGGCGTGCTCTGCGGGAAGGCGGCGGGCTCGTGGAAGCTCGACGCACCGCACGTCGAGCGCAGCCGCTACGAGGTGATCAGCGCGTCGGGGAGCGAAACGCTCGACGTGCGCGCGCGCTGCATCGCGGCGCTGCCCGACACGGGTCACGCGTGGGCGGTGCTCGAGGAGATCGCGGGCAAGCGCTCGAGCAAGCCGGTGTTCGCGGGAGTGACGACGCTGCACACGGCGCGCGCGATCGGAGTCGCACGTCCGGCCGATGCGCCGCTGCCGGCGACGTCGATGCAGCTGGTGTCGCGCGTGCTCGACGACGAGCAGCTCACGCGCGTCGGCAAGGCGCTGGGCAGCTCGAAGGGCGGCGAGATCGAGGCCGAGGCCCGCGCGAGCTTCCGAGCGCGGAGGCTGCGGGCCGCGGACGTCACCGCGTTCACCGCCCACGCGATGGGCACGGAGCTGGTGGTCGTGCGAGGCAGCCGGGTCATCACGAAGCCGGAGCGGCAACCGGTCGCGGGGCTGCTCGTGTGCGACGCCGCGCTCGTGCGGTGCAAGGCGATCGCGCCGCTCGTGGCCGACGCCACGATCACGGTGGCTGCGATCGGCGACGCCGACCTCGACGGCAGCGACGAAGTGCTGTTCGAGGTGCACGGCTCGGAGTGGTGGGAGATCACGCTGGTCGAGCTCGACGCCGCGCTCGGCAACACGCGCCTGCAGCGGGTCGAGGACGGGCTGTAGCTGCTCGTCCTCGAACCGGCCAGCGCGGCGCACTCGTGGGCACTGACCCTGGCGTTCTGACCGGATTCGGCCACCGAGGCAGCTGCCACACGCCCGGGCCGTGGTCACTCCTGGAAGCG
>CAZFKC010000025.1:69373-98554 GCA_964519175.1 uncultured Nannocystaceae bacterium | reverse complement strand
GACGACGACGACGACGACGACGACGACGACGACGACGACGACGACGACGACGACGGCAACGACGACGGCAACGACGACGGCAACGACGACGGCAACGACGACGGCTCGGCCCAGTGCGAGCAGCCCAGCGACTGCCCGGTGATCCACTGCAACTGCGACTCGGGGATCGTGAACTACACGAACTGCGACAACGGCAAGTGCGGCACCGAGAGCGACTGCCCCGGCGTCTGCGCCGACTTCGATCAGCCCGACGACGACGACGGCGGCGACGAGGACGACGGCGGCGGCGAGGACGACGGCGGCTCGGACGGCTGGTAGCCCGGGAGCCGGGTCGCCGGTCGAGACTCGATCGGCGTCCACACGCGGCGAACGGCTTGACTTCGCCGCTGCGTGTCGAATAGCGGCCGCGCATGGCCTCGAAGCGTCCCACCAAGTCCAAGCCCAGCTCTGCCGCAGCGACCCGTGCGACGGAGCCGACCACCTCCCGATCGCGCGCGAAGCCGCCGCAGCGCACGGCGAAGGACATCGCGCTGGACGAGGTTCGCACGCGGTCCGAGGACACCGTGTTGACCACGGATCAAGGCGTCGCGATCCCCCAGACCGACGACTCGCTGCACGCCGGCCAGCGCGGGCCGACGATCATGGAGGACTTCCACTTCCGTGAGAAGATGACGCGCTTCGATCACGAGCGGATCCCCGAGCGCGTCGTGCATGCGCGCGGCTCGGCGGCGCACGGCTACTTCGAGCCGTATCCGAACGCGGCGGCGATCTGCCGCGCGGGCTTCCTGCAGGATCCCGCCCAGCGCACCCCGGTGTTCGTGCGCTTCTCCACCGTCGCCGGCTCGCGCGGCTCGGCCGACACCGTCCGCGACGTGCGTGGCTTCGCCGTGAAGATGTACACGACCGAGGGCAACTTCGATCTCGTCGGCAACAACATCCCGGTGTTCTTCATCCAGGACGGCATCAAGTTCCCCGACATCATCCACGCGGTGAAGCCGGAGCCCAGGAACGAGATCCCGCAGGCCCAGTCCGCGCACGACACGTTCTGGGACTTCGTCTCGCTGCAGCCCGAGACGATGCACATGGTGATGTGGGTGATGTCCGATCGCGCCATTCCGCGCAGCTACGCGATGATGGAGGGCTTCGGCGTGCACACCTTCCGGCTCATCGACGCCAAGGGCCGCGCCAAGCTGTGCAAGTTCCACTGGAAGCCCAAGGCGGGGACCCACGCGCTCGTGTGGGACGAGGCGCAGAAGCTCGCGGGCAAGGACCCCGACTTCCATCGCCGCGATCTGTGGGATGCGATCGAGGCCGGCAACTTCCCCGAGTGGGAGCTCGGCGTCCAGCTCGTCGAGGAGAAGGACGAGCTGCGCTACGGCTTCGACATGCTCGATCCCACCAAGCTCCTGCCCGAGGAGGACGTGCCCGTCACGATCATCGGCAAGATGGTGCTCGATCGCAACCCCGACAACTTCTTCGCCGAGACCGAGCAGGTCGCGTTCCACGTCGGCAACGTCGTGCCGGGCATCGACTTCACCAACGACCCGCTGATGCAGGCGCGGCTGTTCTCCTACGTCGACACGCAGCTCACCCGGCTCGGTGGGCCCAACTTCGCCGAGCTGCCGATCAACCGCCCCATCGCACCGGTGCACAACCATCAGCAAGATGGCTTCGGGCGCCAGACGATTCCGACGAGCGGTGCGCTCTACCACCCGAACACGGTGGGCGGCGGCTGTCCGTTCCTCGCGGGCGGCAACACGGGCTTCGTCCACTACGCCGAGAAGGTCGACGGCGTGAAGATCCGCGCGCGCAGCCCCAGCTTCTCCGATCACTACAGCCAGGCCACGATGTTCTTCCGCAGCCTCACGGACGTCGAGCGCGCGCATCTCGTCGAGGCCTGTCAGTTCGAGCTCGGCAAGGTCGAGCGCAAGGCGATCCGCGAGCGCGTGCTGGGTCACTTCGCACAGGTCGATGCCGAGCTCGCCGAGCTCGTCGCTGCGAAGATCGGGGTCGCGGTGCCGGGGCAGCCGGCCGCGAAGGCGAAGCCGGGCCGCGCCGAGCCGGGCCGCGCCAGGCCGCGCACCTCGGCGGCGCTCAGCATGATCAAAGGGCCGGCGTCGTCGATCAAGGGCCGCAAGATCGCGGTGCTCGCCGCGGACGGCTTCGCCGACTTCACGGATGCCCGCGATGCGCTCGTCGGCGAGGGCGCGGTCGTGCACATCGTCGGGCCCGCGCTCGGCATGCTCGAGGGCGAGGACGGCGAAGAGCTCGAGGCACCCAAGAGCGTGCTGCATGCGGCCTCGGTCGAGTACGACGCCGTCATCGTGGCGGGTGGGGACGGGAGCGCCGACGCGCTCGCAGGCAACGCCGAGGCGGTGCACTTCGTGCGCGAGGCCTACAAGCACTGCAAGACCGTGGGTGCGCTGGGCAGCGGCGCGCGCGTGCTCGAAGCCGCAGGCGTGGCCGGCCCGGCCGGCAAGGGGCGTGCACGCGCCACGCCGGGCGCGGGCGTGGTCCTGGCCGACGACGGTGGGCGCGCGTTCGTGAAGTCGTTCGTCGACGCGATGCGCATGCACCGACACTGGGATCGCGACCCGCACAGCGTTTCCGCGTAACGGCCCGAGCGCACGTTGCGGCGCGACGGGCGTGGCGCAGGCTCGACGGGGGAGCGCACGCCATGCAGAGCATCGTCGAGCTCTTGATCCACGCGCCGCATGCCGCCGTCGCCGAAGCGCTCGGAGATCCGCGCAACAACCCGGAGTGGATGCACGACATCGCGCAGGTCGAGCCGGTGCATGGTCGGCTCGGCGAGAGCGGCTCGCGGTATCGGCTGGTCCCGAAGAACGAGCGTCAGGACGCCTTCGTCGCGACCGTGCTCGAGCGTCGACTGCCCGATCGCCTCGAGCTCGTGCTCGACCGCTCGGACGTGACCGTCACCGTCACGATCAAGCTCGTCGGCCTCGACGAGTCCGAGACGCAGCTCATCTCCCAGGAGCTCTTCACGTTCCACGGGCTGCGCGGACACGTGCTGGGGCTCCTCGCGATGCCGGCCATCAAGCGGGCGCATCGCAAGCACATGGCCGCGTTCAAGCGCTTCGCCGAGCGCAGCGCGGGCGCCCACGCGGTGCCGGTCGTCCCGTCGACGCCCTGAGGCGCGGCAGGTACGGCGGCGGCACCGGCGCGACCAAACCCTGCTAGATTCGACGCGCGTCGATGGATCTGCGAAGCGAGGCGCGGTGGTTGCTGGGGGCGCTGGTGCTGGGCACCGCGTGCGGCGAAGGTGGCGATGGCGAACAGCCGTCGACCGACGGGACCACGCCCACGTCGACGCAGGGCACCACCGTCGACGCGAGCACCGCCCTTCCGACGATGGCCGACGCGACCACTCCGGATCCGAGCGGCGACGAAGACCCCACGACCACGCCGACCGACGACACCGCCGACGACGACACGCCGACCACCGGCGACAGCAGCTCGGACGGCGGGGAGAGCTCGACCGGTGAGCCGCCGATCCAGCTGTGCGGGCTCGAGGACCTGAAGCCGGGCGCGCCGAATCCCATCATCTCCGGTCCGGAGCCGATGATGATCCCGCCGGACATCGGGCAGATCCTCGTCGACAACTGCGGCTGTCACTACGCCGACATGCTCGCGGTCGGACCGCCGATCGCCGACTACTCGAGCACGCTGCCGTTCAAGATCGAGACGTGGGAGCAGTGGCAGGGCACCTACGGCATGGGCATGAACGTGAAGAACACGCTCGACGTCGCGCTCGAGCGCGTGCGTGACTCACCGGTGCAGTTCACGATGCCGCAGCGCGCGTGCTACGTCGGCGGCGGCGAGCGCATGATCCCCGCCGATCGCGAGACGCTGATCGACTGGATGGTCGCCGGTGCGCCGGACGGGGCGACCTGGGTGCCGTGAACGGGCTCAGGTCCCGGTCTCGGTCTCGGTCTCGCGGTCCGCACCCTCGAGGTCGGTCGTCGCGGGCCCGGTGAGCAGCTCACCGCAGGCGCTGAAGCGACTGCCGTGCGCCGGGCAATCCCACGTGCGCTCGATGGCGTTCCACTCGACGATCGCCTTGAGGTGCGGGCACACGGCCGAGCACGCGTGCAGCATGCCGTCGTCGTCGCGATAGACCGCGAGCTTGCGCAGGCCCTCGCGGACGACCCGACCGCCGCCGGGCGGAATGGTGGTGAGGTCGTGCTCGTCGCCCGGCGTGATCGCACCGAGCAGGTGCACCGCCGTGGAGATGTTCTCGCGCGCATAGCCGACGAGGCTGTGCATCGGCTTGCGGCGCGGGTCGTAGAGCGCCTCCCAGGGGTTCGCGCGGCCGAGGATCTGGTCGGCCACGAGCCGGGCGCCGAGCGTCGCATGCGTGAGCCCGTTGCCGCTGTCGCCGGTGATCACGTAGATGTCGTCGCCCTTCGTCGGCGCGCGACCGATGAACGCGAGGCCGTCGAGCGGCTCCTGGATCTGCCCCGACCAGCGTGCGACGACCTCGCCGGTGCCGTCGAAGCTCTGCCGAGCCCATCGCTCGAGGCGCGCGAACGGATCGACGTCGTCGCGCAGCTGACCGACGCGATGATCCTCGCCGCCGACGATGAGCACGTCGGTGTCGCCATCGCCGCTGCGCAGCAGTCGTGCGTAGTGGTAGGGATCGAGCGTGTCCCAGTAGAGCGCGTCCTCGATCGTGTCCCGCGGGACTCGCAGCCCGATGACGTAGCTGCGGTACGCGGCCTGCTTGAAGTAGACGCCGGCCCAGTCCGCGATCGGGCCCGGGGTGTTCGTCGCCACCACGACCGCGCGGGCGCGGTACGGGGCACGCCCGTCGGCCGGGATCGCCTGCGCCGGCGCGTCGGCGCCACGACTGCCGCGGACGCTCGCGATGCGGCGCTCGACGAAGCGCACGCCGCTGGCCTGCGCGGCCTCGACCAAGCCCGAGAGGTAGCGCAGCGGATGGAAGCGCGCCTGGTGCTCGTAGCGCACGCTCGGCCCACGCGGCGTGCCGGCGGTGGGGATGCCCTCGACGAGCGACGCGGCGAGGCCGGCACGTCGCGCCGCCTCCACCTCGCGCTCGAGCTCGCCGCGCTCGTCGGGTGCCGCCGCCATCAGATACGCCGGCACCCGCGCGAACGCGCAGTCGATCTGCTCGCGCGCAGCGATCGACTCGATGAGATCGATGGCCGCGGCGTGCGACTCGTAGGCCAGCTTCGCGCCGTCCTTGCCGTGCATGCGCTCGAGCTCGACGAAGTGCTCGTCGATCGCGCTCGCGAGATGACCGCTCGTGCGACCGGTCTCGGCCCCGCCGATCGGACCTTCGTCGATCACGATGACGCGCTCGCCTTCGGAGGCCAGCAGATAGGCGAGCGTGACGCCGGCAATGCCGGCTCCGACGACGACGACGTCGGCGGTCGTGCTCTCGTCGCCCTGCGGGTCGCCGCGGCCCGCGGCGCCTTCGGGTCCCCAGATCGCGTCGGTGTAGCCGTGACGGGCGCGCATGCTCCGACGTGAAGCAAGGCGCGGACCAGCCCGGGGCCGCACCGCCGGGGGCGTGCGCGGCCCTCGGGCGTGTCGACGTGGTCGGCTGGGTCAGAAGCGCACGGTGCCGCGTGGCACGGTGTAGTAACCGCTCGCAACGATCTCGGCCGTGCGCGCAAGCTCGGGTACGTCGAAGGCGAGCTCGAGCGCATCGCCCTCGCGCAGCAGCTCGTAGCGGCGATCCGCAGCGCAGTACGCGGGCGAAGGCGAGGCGCCACAGCTGCGCGGCGGGATCGTCACACCGTCGACGACGAGCGCGATCGCGTCGAGCCGAGTCACCTCGGGCTTCTCTTCGGCGATGCGGACGCGCAATACGCCGCGCTCGCGAATCGCGACGGGCAGCGACTGCTCGGCGTGCGCCGCCGCGCCCCGGAGGTTGCGCAGGATCTCGCCCTGCAACGCCGGCTCGCCGTCGCCGAGCACGTAGACGAACGGGCAGGCCGCCAGCATGCCGCAGTCCTGCACCGACTTGGTCGCGCGTCGCTTCGCTTCGGCGAGCATGCCGTCGGCGTTCATGCGGAGCACGATGCGATCGCGCTTCACCTTCGTCGGGAACTTCGTGCGCTCGCACGCGGCCCAGCCGTCCTCGACGTAGCTCACCGTGCCATCGCCGGCGAACTCGAGCGGCACCACGCCGTAGCTGCCGATCGTCGCCTCGTAGATCCTGCGCAGGCGAGGGCCGTCGGCGACGAACACCTGGTAGACGTTCGCGGGATCTTCTTCGTCGGCGGTAGGGATCGCGAGCACGAGCGCTCGGGCGTGTTTCGGATGCCCGAACCGCACGACCTCGAGCTTCGCCTGCTCACCGAAGAAGTACCCGCTCGAGGTCGGCAGGCTCGCCGTGCCCTCGTTCGATCCGGCCACGAGCCGAGCGTCGGGATGCAGCACGATGGCGTCCTTGCCGGACGTTTCGTCCCACTCCGCTTCGATCGCGAGCAGCGGCTTGGCCGGCTCGGGAGCAGCGACGGGCGTCGGCGCAGCGACGGGCGGCACCGGCTCGATCGGCGCGGGCGCCTTCGGCTCCGCGACGGGGGGCTCGGACGCTGCGGGCTCGGGCGACGCGACGGTCCCCGGTGTCGCACAGCCGCCGAAGAGCGCGATGAGCAGCGATGCACGGGCTCGCATGGCCGGAGCTTACGCCCGAATCGCCGCGCCTATTCGAAGGACGGCGACCACGTGACCGTCGGTGACTCGAGCGCGTCGACGGACTTCACGAGCTGCACGCGGTACCAGCCCGCGTGCGGCGCACCGTCGTCGAGCTCGATCGGCATCCAGTGATAGCTGGGGTTGTACCAGGGCCCGACCACGAGCGCGGACACCTCGGCGAGCCGCAGCTCTCCGCCTTCGACGACGATCCTCGGGTGCTCGCCGGCCTCGAGCGCGGCGTAGTAGTAGGCCCCGCACTCGCGCTCGTCGCAGCGGTCGAACGTCTGGTGCACGTCGAACAGCGTGGGCTCGCCGCGGGGTAGCGGCGGATTGTCCTCGCCGTGCGGGAGCAGCGGTGTCGTCGGCACGGCGCGGTGCCAGAACGTCACGTCGTTCTCGTTGATGCTCCCGACGCAGCGACCGAGCAGGATGAAGACCGGCACGAGCGCGGCCCACTCGAGCAACCGCTTTGCGGCGAGCCAGCGACCGGTGCGCGCGGTGCTGGTCTCCTGGTCGATCGCCGACTCGAGATCCTCGCAGACGATCTGCATGTCCTCTTCGAGCTTCGAGAGCGTCGTGCGATCGACGTGCGCGATGTTGTCGGCCCCGCAGTAGATGCAACGCGCGTGGAGCTGGTCGGCGGGCACGTCGAGCGGGCCCCCGCAGCCATGGCACTGCTCGGCTCCTCCGGGCGTCGAGGCGGGATTCGCCGCGAGCGCGGTGCGCAGCGCAGTGCGGACGGCCTCGAACGACTCGGCATAGGCCGCGAGGATCATCGGCATCGCGGTGAGCAGCCAGAACGACAGGCCGAGCAAGCCGTAGGCGATCGCGCCGCCCCACACGTCGGCGAGATCCATGCCGAACGTGTCGGCGAGCGCGTGCAGCGTCTCGTCGTACAAGAGCGGCACGCCGAGCACGAGCCCCATGAGCAGCATGATCAGCGCGCCGAAGATGCCGGCCTCCCAGAAGCTGCCGATGCAGAGCACCAGCGAGACCAGCAGCCAGGCGATGACGAGCAGCGTCGCGAGCACGACCGCGATCGCACCCGCGGCGGTCCAGAACTGCATGAACGCCGACGGCGGACGCGCGAGCTCGACGCTGATCGCCTCAGCACGTGCACGCGCGACGTCGTCGAGCGCGGCAGCACTGCGCAGCCGCAGGTACGCCGCGGGGATCGGCACGACGGTGGCGCACGCCGGGCAGCGCGTCTCGTCGCCCGTGCCGAGCGGCACCGGCCGTCCGCACGACGGGCACCCGAGTGGGCCGAGCGAAGGTCGAGCCGGCGCGTCCGCCACGGTGGCGCCAGTGTAGACGCGCGCGGCGGCGCTGCGCGAAGTACCCGGCTGTAACGAACCATCGCGCGGAGGTCAGCGCTGCAGCAGGACGGTCAGGTCGCCCCTGTCGAAGCCGACGACGGTTTGAAGTTGATACGGTTGTACGCTGGACGACCAACCCGCGATGGCCTAGCACGACGAGTCCGATCAATAGCGTCCGTCGTTCGCGACTCGCCTCAGGGGTAGACCAGCATGTCTCGCGCGGCCGCGCCCAGCAGCTCGCGTGCTACGTCGTCGTGGTACCGCGCGAGCCAAGCGAATTTAGTCCGTACCGTGCTCAGAGCCGGCGCCAATCCGAGCTGCCGGAGGATCGACTCCCTCCGCGGCACCATGTAGCTGCGCGCGATCTCTTCTCGGTCCGACCACGAGTAGTCGTGCACCTCTCGAGGGAAGTTGCGGAGGTAGTCAACGAACTGAAAATCATCTCCGATCGTGCGGGTCAGCCGAAGACCATCTCGCGCGTAGATGCCGAGACCGTCGGTTCCCGGCGTTGCATGGCGGTTTGACAGATCCGGATGGAGCACGATGCGGGGGTACTGGGCGTGCTTGCTCTCGAGCAGGTACGCCTCGATCAACGCGGGACCGAAGATACCCATCGGACCGACGTAGATGCGACCCGCGGCGATTCCGCCGCGCAATAGGATGTTCTTCGCCGCGAGCTCGCCTTGCAGGTACGTGAGATCCTCAAGCTCACGAAGAAGCGCTTGCGAGCTGCGCCATCCTTGCTGATCATCGAGCGGGGTGCATCGAACGATCGAATCCGAGAAGTGGATAGTAGCGCCGCCGCTTGCCTCGCGGTCGCCGTGGGGATCCTCAGTCCCGTACATTCGAAAGCGGGTGAAGGCCTCCATCCGCGCGAGTGCGCTCTCCATGTCCCTCGTCACGGCTGCGTGTGCGGACGAAGACGGGCGCTCCGATGTCGTCCACCTCCGCTACCTCGCCCATCTGCCCCGGCACCCGCCGGCCGTGCTCGACGAAGTCTCCGAGATCCTCGGGATGGAGATAGTCGTCGACGAACCGATTGCGCCCATCGGAAGCGCCGTGCTGGTGTTCGACACCGGCACCGTGAAGCACGACGGTCTCTCCGGATTGACCAGTTGGACCGACGATCCGCCATGCGGACCGGTCGTTTGGGTCGTCGACGCCCCCCCGTTGCTCGCGCATGAGCTCGGCCACGCGCTCGGCCTCGACCACGTCGAAGACCCGACGAACCTGATGAATCCGATCGTGTTCGACATCGGGCTCACCGACGAGCAACTCGACACGATGCGCCGCACCGCTTGGCGGCTGCAGCACGACTGCTCGTGATCCGCGTGCGGTATCGCGCGCCACGCGAGGCGGATTCGCACGAGCACGAGCGCGCACGCGCGTCGAACCATCGCGCGGTGATCAGCGCTGCAGCAACACGGTGAGGTCGCCGCTGTCGAAGCCGACGACGGCGAGATCGAGTCGGCCGTCCGCGTCGAGATCGCCCGCCGCCGCGCCCGACGGAGAGCGACCCACCGCGAACGGCGAGCCTACGAACGCCACGAAGCCGCCCTTGCCGTCGCCGCGCAGCACTGCGACGCCGCTGGGATGGCACGAGGCCACGAGGTCGAGCGCGCCGTCGGCATCGATGTCGACGAGCCGTGGATCGAAGCCGCGGCCGCCGAGCTCGAGCTCGGCCACCGGTGCGAGGCCGCCCTTGCCGTCGCCGGCGAGCAACGTCGCGATCGTCAGGTCGTCGTGTGCGACGACGACGTCGAGGCTCGCGTCGCCCGTGACCTCGCCGATCGCCACGGCATACGGGCGCTCGCGCAGTGGGCCCGGTGCGCCTGCGGCCGGCGTGAAGCCGCCCTTGCCGTCGCCGCTCAGCACCGCGACCGCGGCCCCACCGACGAGCGGCGAGACGACGTCCGCGTGGCCGTCGCCGTCGAGATCGGCGACGGCCGGGGGATACGCGGCGGCGCCCACCGACCACGGGGAGCCCGCCGCGATCGTGAATGCGCCGCGGCCATCGCCCCGCAGCAGCGCGACGCCGTGCATTGCCTGATCGCTCGTCAGCACGTCGAGCGCACCGTCCTCGTCGAAGTCGGCGATCGCGAGCCCGTGGTTGTGCGCGGCGCCTTGCGTGCGAGCGGCGAACGTCCCCGCGGTCGTGAACGCGCCGTTGCCGTCGCCGAGCAGCACCGTGACGTCGTGGCTGTCGTGCTGCGTCGCGAGCACATCGAGGTCGCCGTCGCGATCGACATCCGCGACGGCGACTGCGTGCATTCCGGGCGCGCGCGCGAGGATCTGCGTCGGTGCGAAGCCGCCCTTGCCGTCGCCGCGCAGCAGGTGCAGCGCGCCCTCGTTCGCGGTGCTCACGACGACATCGAGGTCTCCGTCGCCATCGACATCGGCGAGCACGGCGTCGCTCGCCCCGGCGCCGAGGGTGTGCGGCGAGCCGGGGGCCTCGCGGAACGTCAGCGTGTGGGTGCCGTCGCGCTTGCAGGCGAGCAGCAGGGTCGTCAACAGCAGTGCGTCGGCGCGCATGGGGACGCACGACGCACGAGGGGCCGCGAACGTTAGCGGACCACCTCTCGCACACACGCCGCCCGCGCCTCGGCCGTGCGGGCGCCCTCGATGCGCAGCTGCTGCACGTCGAGCTCGCCCTTGCCGCGCGGCATGTAGCGGATCGTGCGCTCGCGCTTGCCGTCGCGCACGAGCAGGCCGTAGCGCGTGTAGACGTCGCCGCGCGTCCCTTCGGCGCGGCGGATCAAGATCATCCCGTCGCGCAGCCCCGCGCGGTGGGCAGCGCTGCCCTTGCGCACGCCGGTGACCACGTTGCCGGCCGCGCGCGTGGCCTCCGCATCGAACCCGAGCTCGAACACTGGACGCCGCTCGTTCTCGACGCGCACGCAGCCCCCGAACACGTCGCGCGGCAGCACGATCGTCTCGCCGCGCTCGATGAAGCGCTCGACGTCGGGCGACAGATCGGGGCCACCCAGCTCGACGTAGGTGGACAAGAACAGGGTCGCCGCGTCCGGGGCCAGCTTCGTGTCGCCGGGCGCCACGATCTTGCGCCGCATCTCGTGCAGCACGTCGTCGAGCCCGCGCTGGCCGGAGGTCGCTGCGCGCAGGCGGCGATCCCAGATCGCCGCGAGCTGCGGCCCGCGGCGGTAGGGCAGGCGGCCCACGGCCTGATCGTTCCAGTAGTCCTTCGCGATGCGGGCGTTGGGCTCGTTCTTCGCCGGCGAGACCGCGTACTCGGCGAGCGCGGAGTTCCACTCGGCCGCGAAGTCCTCGAGCGAGTAGATGCCGGCGCGCAGCAACAGCCGCCACGTGTAGAACTCGGTGAAGCCCTCGGCGAACCACTTGCCGAGCATCTCGCGCTCGCCGTCCTGCTGGCCGCCGAGCAGCGCCGCGTTCCAGGTATGGAAGTACTCGTGCGCGATGAGGTGACGAACCGGCTCCACCGGCGCGTCGGTCGACATCAGGATCGTGAAGCCGTCGGAGCGCCCGGTGCCGCCGAGCGAGAGCGATCCGGGCACAGCGACCAGGGGACCCATGACGATCGTGAATGGGTCGCCGTGATCGTTCCAGAACTCGCGCTCGACTGCGACGATCTTGCGCGCCATCGCGACGAACGCCTCGTGCGTGAACGTGTAGCTGCCCCGGATCGCCACGCGTAGCTCACCGTCGCCGATTCGCTCGCGATACAGCTCCACGTCGGTACCGCCGAGCACGATGCTGTCGCGGAGCTCGCCCAGCGTGTCGGTGCCGGACTGTTCCAGATCGGAGGCGAACGCGAACCCCTCCGGCGCGCCGGCCCACACGAAGCTCACGGGGCTGTCGTCGTCGCGCTCGGGCGCGGCGAAGAGCGCCTCGCCGAACGCGTAGAACCACTGGGGGCGCACGATGGGAGCGAACGGCTGCCCGTCGTTCGCGTCGGGCTCGTGATCGTACGCAGAGACGATGCGGTAGCGCATGGTGATCGGCGCGTCGGGCTCGGCCGAGATCACGCGCACCGAGGGGCCGTCCTCCGCGACCTTCGTCGCGCCTTCGATCTGCACGTCGCGCACGTACTTCCACAGCTCGCGCTCGCTCGCCCACTCGGTCGGGAGCACCACGCGGGTGGTGCCCGAGTGATCGACGGCGAAGCGCAGCTCGACTGCGAGCGCGACGAGCGTGGCGCCCTCGAGCACCGGCGACAGGCGATAGGCGATCGTCGGTGATGCGACGGTCGGCGTGACGTCCGGCGTCGGCTCGGGCACGCGCGTCGGCGTGGTGGCCGGCGTGCAACCGATCGCGAGCAGCACGAACGAAGCGAGGCGGCGCAATGCAGCGATCACGGCGCCGAAGCTAGCACGAGGCTTCGGTCAGCGACGTGCGGCTCCGTGCAGCATGATGTCGAGCAGCGCATCGGCGAGCGGCGCGGGTGCGGGCACGAGCCCCGCGATCGCGGGCAGCTGCGTCACGAGGCGCCGGCGCATGAGCTGGGGGAAGATCGCGGTGGCGACGAACGCCGCGACGATCGCCGGCATCGGCTTGCTCGGGTCGAACGTCCCGTCGACCAGGCCCTGCTGCACCGTCTTCAGCAACAGCGGCACGTGCCCGGTGCTGAAGCGCTCGAACAGCTTCTGCAGCCGCGCCGACGAGACCAGGGCCTCGCGGATGACGATGCGGATCACGTCGAACTCGACGTCATCCAGCTGCGAGATGCGATGGTAGACCCGGCGCAGCCGCTCCTCGACCGGGTGCTCGTCGTTCATCGCGACGCCGAGATCGTCGAGCAGCCCGGCGTAGACCTCCTCGACCACCGCGAGGAACAGGTCGTCCTTGGTCGGGAAGTAGTAGTAGATCATCCCGACGTTGGTGCCCGCGTCCTTCGCGATCGCGCGCAGCGAGGCCCCGTCGACGCCCTCGGTGAGGAAGCGGGCGCGCGCTGCGTGGACGATGCGCGTGTCGATGTCTCCGCGTGTGCGTGCCATGTCAGCTCACCAGCTTCTTCTTGAACCGCAGCGACGCGAGCACCAGCAAGACCAGCAGGATGCCCCCCAGCCACACGAGCTCGCCCTCGACGTCGGGCATGCCGGCCCCTTGCAGCGTGATGCGCCGGACGATGCGCAGGAAGTGGGTGAGCGGCAGCGCCGACGACAGCCACTGGGCCGGGCGGGGCATCCCGTCGAACGGGAACATGAAGCCCGACAGCAGGATGTTCGGCAGCAGGAAGAAGAACGACATCTGCATCGCCTGCTGCTGCGTCTTCGCGACGGTGGAGAAGACCAGCCCGATCGCGAGGCTGGCGGCGATGAACACCATCGCGCAGCCGTAGAGCAGCAGGAGCGAGCCGGACAGCGGCACGGAGAAGATCAGCTTGCCGGCCACCAGCACGATGGTCATCTGCACGTAGCCGATGACGATGTACGGCAGGATCTTGCCCAGCACGATCTCGATGCGGCGCGCAGGCGAGACGATGAGCGCCTCGAGCGTGCCGCGCTCGCGCTCGCGGGCGACCGCCATCGCGGTGAGCATCACCATCGTCATCGTGAGGATCACGCCCACCAGGCCGGGTACGACGTAGACGGCGGTGAGCTGCTCGGGGTTGTACCAGACGGTCGGCGCCACCTGCAGGCCGCCGGGCGCGCTGGAGATGCCGCGCTCGCGCAGCCGCATCACCTGCAGCTCGGCCGAGCGCTGGGCCACGAGCGTCGCGGCGGTGTTCGTCGCGCTGCCGACCGTCTGTGGATCCGAGCCGTCGACGACGAGCTGCACCGTCGCGGGCCGGCCGAGCGTCTGCTGCGAGCCGAGCTCGGGCGGCATCACGATCGCGACGCGGGCCTCGCCGCTGCGCAGCGCCTTCGAGATCTGCTCGTAGCTCTCGACCTGCCCGACGACGTCGTAGTAGCCGGTCGCCTCCATGCGCCGCACGAGGTCGCGCGACGCCGCGGAGTGGTCCTGATCGAACACGACGGTGGGGATGTGCCGTACGTCGGTGTTGATCGCGTAGCCGAACAGCAGGATCTGCACGAGCGGCAGCATGAAGGTCATCGCCAGCGTCATGCGATCGCGACGGAGCTGCAGCAGCTCCTTGCGCGCGAGTGCGAAGAGGCGGGTCATGGCGATTCCTCCCGGACGATCGACACGAACGCGTCCTCGACGTCGGCGCGGCCGCGGGTGGCGGAGAGCACGGTGACGCCGGCCTCGGCCAGCGTCTCGCGCACGATCGGCTCCGGCTCTCGCTTGCGCACGGCGACGCGCAGCAGCTTGCCGAAGTGGGCGATCTCCTCGATTCGATCGTCGTGCTCGAGCGCGCGTGTGGCCTGGACCGGATCGTCGACCTCGACCTCGACCACGCGCAGGTCGCGACGCGCGACGACCTCTGCGGGTGTGCCGATGTCGAGCACCGTGCCGCGGAAGATGAATGCGAGCCGGTGACAGCGCTCGGCCTCGTCCATGTAGTGCGTGGTCACGACGATGGTGGTGCCCTCGGCCGCGATCGCGTGGATGCGCTCCCAGAACGAGCGCCGGCTCACCGGATCGACGCCGGCGGTGGGCTCGTCGAGGAAGAGCAGCGGCGGCTCGTGGATCGTCGCGCAGGCCAGCGCGAGGCGCTGCTTCCAGCCGCCCGACAGCGTGCCGGAGATCTGCTTGCGCCGATCGCCGAGCCCGGTCTGCTCGATCACGGCGTCCACGCGGCGCGCACGGATGCGACGCGGTACCCCGTAGATCGCCGCGTAGAACTCGAGGTTCTCGATCACCGAGAGGTCCTCGTAGAGGCTGAAGCGCTGGGTCATGTAGCCGATGCGGGCCTTCACCGCCTCGGGCTCGCGCGCGACGTCGTGCCCGACGACGATGGCCTTGCCACCGGTCGGATCGAGCAGACCGCACAGCATGCGGATCGTCGTCGACTTCCCGGCGCCGTTCGGGCCGAGCACGCCGAACACCTCGCCGCGCTCGATGGTGAGCGACACGTCGCGCACCGCGACGAGCGCACCGAAGTGGCGCGAGAGGTGCTCCGCGACCACCACCGGCTCGCGCTCGGTGGGTCGCTCGGCGACTGCGGTGACTCCGTGATCGCGACTCATGACGCCTCCGCGACGAGCGTCACGAATGCGGGCAGGCCGGCGTGCAGATCGCCCTCGGGCGCGTCGACGCGCACGCGGACGCGCACGACCAGGTTCGGGCGCTCGCGCGGGCTGAACAGGAATTTCGGGGTGAACTCGGTCTCGCGCGAGATGTGCTCGATCTTCCCGCTGAACGGATCGGCGTGGGCGTCGACCAGCACCGAGGCGTCGTCACCGATCGCGAGGCCGTCGACGCGCGCCTGCGGCACGAACACGTCGACATAGGGGTGGTGCACGTCGCCGAGCGTCACGATGGTGGCCCCGGTCTGCGCGAACTCGTCGGGATCGACGTGCACGTCGAGCACGACCGCGGCGGTATCGGTGCGCAGCACCCGTCGTGCGATGCGCTCGTCGGCCGCCCGCACCGCGGTGTCCGAGGCGTCGGCGCGGGCCTGGGCCGCCTCGATCTCCTGCGGCCGCGCGCCGTGCTTCGCCCGTGCGAGCCGGGCCTCGAGATCGCGGCGGTTCGCCGTGGCGGTCGCGATGCCGCTCTCGGCGGCGTCGAGATCGGCTGCACGCCCGTTGCCGGACTTCGCGAGCTGTCGCTCGCGGAGGACGGTCTGCTTCGCGAGCGCCTCCGCGGCCTTCGCCGCGGCGAGCGAGGCCTGCAGCGAACGGACGTCCTCGCTGCGCGTGCCCGCGGTGACGAGCGCGAGCTCGGCATGCACCGCGCGCGCCTCGGCGGCCTTGGCCTCGCGCTCGAGCCGGTCGAGCGTGTCGTCGAGCCGCGCGAGCTCGGCCCCCGCCGCGACGAGATCGCCTTCGTCGACCGCGATCGTGCGCAGACGGCCGGGCAGCTCGAAGGCGAGCAGCCGCTCGTCGAACTCGACGATGCCCTGCCAGGCCTCGGTCTCCTCGGCCCCGCGGTCGCAGCCCGCGACCAACACCGTCCCCAGCACCAGCCCGGAGAACAGCTCGTTTCCGCGCCGATTCTTTTTCATACGTCTGAGAATACCGACGCCCGAGGCCGTGGCAAGCGATTTCAGCGCGTAACTCGCCCGCCCGCACCCCCGTCGTACGCCCTCAGCCGCGCTCGTAGGCGCCGGGGTCCGGCGCTGCGCCCTGGGCCCGCGGCGTGCGGTCGAAGTCGACGTCGATGCTCACGCCGTAGCGTGCCTCGTAGATCGCGGGCAGCTCCGACGCTGCGCCGGCATCGATCGCGGGGCTGCCGTCCTGCAGGTGGTAGTCGCCCGCCATCGCGTCGACCACGAGCGGGTCGCCCTGCAGGCACGCCGCGCACTGACCCATGCCAGTCAATCCGGCGAGGTCGGTCCCGACGCCGCCCCAGCGAAAGCCCGCGCCGGTGTCGAAGAAGGAGTGGTCGACGCTCGACGCGAGCGCAGCGTCGCTGGTCTCGATCCCGATCGCGTAGCCGAGGCTCGCGACGAACATGTTGTCGACGAGCTCCACGCCGCCGGTACCGCGCGCGTAGGTGAACGCGACGTCGACGTCGACGATCGTGTTGAACGCGACGTGCTTCGTCGCGCTCTCGTCGGTGAGCCCGATGCCCGCGCCGCCCTGCCAGGGATCCTCGCTCGGCCCCGAGCCGTCCTGCTTGTGGATCCCGGCGATGATGTTGCCGACGATGTAGACGTCCTGCCCGCTGCCCGCGACGTCGTCCTCGTCGCCGACGCTGGTCGACGAACGGAGGCCGGTCTCGCAGTCGTAGAACACGTTGAAGATGAACCACACGCGCTCGGGTCCGTACTGGAAGCCCGCGCACGCGCCCTCCGACGAGTTCGACGGCCGGTGGCCCCACGCGACGTTCTGCGAGAACACCACGTCGGTGGCTTGCTTCGTCCACAGCCCGGTCTGCTTGTTCTCGTGCGCGTGGTTGCGGCCCACCCAGACGTGGTTCAGCGTCTCGGCGAGGCCGGCCTTCTTCGCGTTGATCTGCAGCCCGTCGCCGCTGTTCTTCGCCAGCTCGTTGTCGAGGATCCACACCTGCTCGGCGTGGTGCCCGAGCGCGATGCCGTGGTGATCCTCGTCGAAGTCCGCCGCCAGGTTGCCGTTGTCGTGCACGAAGTTGTCCCAGAGCACGATGTGCTGCGCGATCGCGGGGTCGTCCTCGGGCTCCCAGCGCCCGGTGTAGAGCCCCGCGCCGCCCCCTTCGCCGCCGTGGATCTCGCAGTGGCGCACCGCGATGTGATCGCTCGGCGTCGCGATTGCGATGCCGCTCGTCGGGCCGGACACGTCGAGGTGCTCGACGACGAGCCAGCTCCCGGAGATACCGATGCCGCCTTCGATCACGGGCCTCGCTCCCGGATCGACCGCGGTGACGAACACCGGCGCGTCCGCGGTGCCGCTCGCGGCCAGCGCGAAGCCGGGGTAGGGACCGCCGGCGATCCACACCGTCGCGCCGGCGGGCACCGTCGCGGGGATCGTCCGCCGTGGCGCGCTCGGAGTGCCGGTCGCGCTCTCGTCGTCGGTCGCCGCCGCGCTCGTGTTGTCCACGTAGTACGCCCCGGCGATCGGGTCTGCCCACGGCTGCGGCATCGCGGGCGTCGGCTCGTAGAAGCCGAGCTCGGGCTCGGGGATCCCGATCGGCATCCCCGGCTCACCGTCGGTGCCGCTCTCGCTGCCGCCGTCGCTGCTGCTCGAGTCGGGATCGGCGGTCGTGCCGGAAGTAGAGCTCTCCGAGGGCTCGTTGCCCGTGCCGTCGCCGGTGGTCTCGGCCCCCGGTGTGTCGGACCCGCCGCCGCAGGCGGTGACGACGAGCGCGAACACGAGAGGCAGCCAGCGGACCGACATCGTGCCAGTCTCGGCCCTGCCGCCCGCCGCCGTCGAGTGACGAACGCCACGCGTGCCCCACGTCCGCGAGGTGCGAGTTGCAGACTTCGAGCCGGATCGCATGTCGAGGGTGCTCCGTGCCTCGCCCGCCCGCAGCCTCGCCGTGGCACCGCCTCGCGATCGCGTTCGTGGTGCTGCTCGCGGCGTGCACGTTGCACCGCGAGCGCCAGCTCGATCGCCGCTACGGTGACGAGCTCGTGCGCGATCGCGAGGTCGCCCAGGCCGGCACCGTCGACTACGCGACGCAGGTGCGCCCGATCCTCGAGGCGCGCTGTGTCGTCTGCCACGGCTGCTACGACGCGCCGTGCCAGCTGAAGCTCGGCTCGCCGGAGGGCATCGATCGCGGGATCTACGACGAGCCCGTCTACGACTCCACGCGACTGCGCGCCGCGAAGCCGACGCGGCTGTTCGAGGACGAGCAGCGCACGGCCGGCTGGCGCGCGCGCGGTTTCGATCCGGTGCTGAACGAGCGTGCGCAGAGCCGTGAGGCGAACCGCGAGGCCGGGCTGCTGTTCCGCGCGCTCGAGCTCGCGCGGGCGCACCCTCCGGATCCCGGCGCGCCGCTGCCCGACGATCTCGACACCGCGATCGATCGCGACGCCAAGTGCCCGACCACCGCGGCGTACCCCCGCTTCGCGCGCAAGCACCCGAGCTGGGGCATGCCCTTCGGGATGGCGACGCTCGACGAGCGCGAGCACGACGTGCTCACGCAGTGGTTGCTCGAGGGCGCGACGCACACGAAGGCACCGCCGCTGTCGCAACAGCTGCAGACGCGCGTCGCGGAGTGGGAGCGCTTCTTCAACGGCGACTCCGCGAAGTCCCGGCTCGCGAGCCGCTACCTCTACGAGCACCTGTTCTACGCGCACCTGCACTTCGGTGAGGCCGAGCGCCCGCAGTTCTTCGAGCTGGTGCGCTCCAAGACCCCACCCGGGCGCGCGATCGTCCGCATCACGACGCGACGGCCCTACGACGATCCGGGGGTCGAGCGCGTGTGGTACCGGCTGCAGCCGGTGCGCGAGACGATCGTCGCGAAGCAGCACATGCCGTACCTGCTCGACGAGGCCCGCATGCAGCGCTGGCACGGGTGGTTCATCGCGCCCGAGTACACCGTGGACGCGCTGCCGGGCTACGAGCGCGAGCAGGCCTCGAATCCGTTCACGACGTTCGCCGCGCTGCCGGTGCGCGCGCGCTATCGGTTCATGCTCGACGAGGCCGAGTACACGCTGATGGGCTTCATCAAGGGCCCGGTCTGTCGCGGCCCCGGTGCGCTCAACGTCATCGACGAGCAGTTCTGGGTGTTCTTCGTGGACCCGGACCTCGGGCTCCTGCTGCACGACGACGACTTCCTGCGCCGACAGGCGCCGAAGCTGCGCTTGCCCGCATCGGCGAGCTCGACGGCGCGCCCGCTGGGCACGTGGCTGCGCCAGAGTCGCGACGAGACCGAGTGGGCGCGCGCGAAGCAGAAGGCGCTCGCGGCCGACTTCCGCGAGCGCGCGATCGATCTCTCGCTCGTGTGGGACGGCGACGGCGAGAATCCCAACGCCGGGCTCACCGTGTTCCGCCACTACGACAGCGCGACGGTGGTGAAGGGACTCGTGGGCGCCGAGCCGAAGACGGCGTGGGTGATCGACTATCCGATCCTCGAACGCATCCACTACCTGCTGGTGGCCGGCTTCGACGTCTACGGCAACGTCGGCCACCAGCTCGCGACCCGCACGTACATGGACTTCCTGCGCATGGAGTCCGAGCTGATGTTCCTGCAGCTGCTGCCCGAGCGCACGCGCGAGCGCGAGCGGGCCTTCTGGTACCGCGACACCGACGAGCGGGCCTACCGCGAGATCGTCGAACGGCTCAGCCACGTGGGCAACGGCACCGCGCTGCGCTTCGAGAGCGGGCGCCACAAGCACGAGCTGTTCGCGAGGCTGCAGCAGCGGCTCGCACCGGTGCTCGTGCACGATCGCGACATCGACCGCGAGGCGATCCCCGACCCCGTGCGCGACGCGCTCGTGCAGCTGTCCACCATCGCCGGCACGCGGCTGCGACGCGTGCCCGAGACCGCGTTCCTGCTCGTCCCCGACGCGCCCGCGGGCGCGCAGGTCTACACGCTCGTGCGCAACGACGCACACAGCAACATCGCGTCGCCGTTCTTCGAGAAGCAGCGCCGGCTGCCCGCCGAGGACACGCTCACCGTCGCGACCGGCTTCGTGGGCAGCTATCCGAACGCGTTCTACGTCGTCCCGGAGGCGCAGCTGCCCGCGTTCGTGCAGCGCATGGGCGAGCTGCGCGAGGCCGCCGACCAAGGCGCGCTGCAGACCGAGTTCGGCGTGCGTCGCACCGACCCGGAGCTCTGGCGCGTGAGCGACCAGCTGGCCGCGATCTACCGGCGCGACCGACCGATCGACGCCGGCCTGCTCGACCTGTCGCGCTACGAGCGACCCGTGCACGCCGACTGAGAAAATCCATCCGCCGATGTCGAGGCCGGCGGCGCGGCTCCGACACACCCGTGGAGCGTGCGATGCGGTACATGCTGCCCCATGGGCAGCGACGAAGGGATCACCGCGCTGCTGCGCGAGCTCGCGCCCCAGGTGCTCGGCGCGATGCTGCGGCGCTGGGGCGACTTCGACAGCGCCGAGGACGCGGTGCAGGAGGCGCTCTTCGCCGCGGCCACGCGGTGGCCGACGACCGGGCGCCCCGAGCATCCGCGCGGCTGGCTGATCCAGGTCGCGACGCGACGCCTGACCGATCGACTGCGCAGCGACGAAGCCCGACGACGAAGAGAAGAGCTGGTGGCCAGCCGACGAAACGACGACGACGCGCTCGCGGAGACCCCGGACGACGCGCTCGTGTTGCTGCTGATGTGCTGCCATCCGGCGCTCACCACCGCCTCGGCCATCGCGCTCACCTTGCGCGCCGTCGGCGGGCTCACCACCGCCGAGATCGCGCGCGCGTTCCTCGTGCCCGAGTCCACCATGGCGCAGCGGATCAGCCGCGCGAAGCAGAGCATCGCCAGCTCGGGCGTGCCGTTCGCGTTGCCCGGTGCCGCCGAGCTGCCGGCGCGCCTCGCCGCGCTCATGCACGTGCTCTACCTGATGTTCAACGAGGGCTACACCAGGAGCGCGGGCGACGAGCTGCAGCGCAGCGAGCTCGTCGACGAGGCAATCCGGCTCACGCGTCTGCTCCGTCGCGCGCTGCCCGACGACGCGGAGATCGAGGGCCTGCTCGCGCTCATGCTGCTCACCGATGCCCGTCGCGCCGCACGCAGCGACGGGCACGGCGAGCTCGTCCCGCTCGACGAGCAGGATCGCGGCCTGTGGGATCGCGCCGCGATCGCCGAAGGCGTGGCGCTGGTGAGCACCGCGCTCGGCCGCGGTGCGGTGGGGCCCTACCAGCTCCAGGCCGCGATCGCGGCGTGCCACGACGAAGCCCCGAGCACCAACGAGACCGACTGGGCGCAGATCCTCGCGCTCTACTCGCTGCTGCTGCGCATGTCGGACAACCCGATGGTGCGACTCAACCACGCGATCGCGACCGCGATGGTGCAGGGCCCACGCGCCGGGCTCGCGCTCCTCGACGCGCTCGAAGCGAGCGGCAAGCTCGGCGCGCATCATCGGCTCGACGCGGTCCGCGGCCACCTGCTCGAGCGCGCCGGCGACCTCGAGCTCGCGATCGAGTGCTACCGGCGTGCGGCCGGCCGCACCGCGAGCCTGCCCGAGCAACGCTACCTGCAGGCGCGCGCGGCCCGGCTCGCCGCGCCGAAGTCGTGATACGACCTCGCGTCGAGATGGCACCGTCGCAGGAAAGGCTGCTCGATGCGCTCGAGTTGGGCGGGTTGGGCGTGCCGATGTCGCCGGGGCGCACGTGGCGGGTCGAGCTGCCGGGCGTCTTCGTGCGCGACTCGGCGATCGCGAGCCCGCGCGCGAACCAGGTCACGCTCGCGCGGCTCGATGCCGACGACGCCGATGCGACGATCGCCCGGGTGCGCGCGCACTTCGGTGCGCGTCCGTTCGGCTGGAACGTGGGGCCGCGCAGCACGCCCGCCGATCTCGTGCAGCGGCTCGAGCGTGCGGGCCTGCGCGAGCTGCATGCGAGCGTCGGGCTCGTGCTCTCCGATCTCGCCCAGCCGATCGCGGCGCCGAGCTTCGCGATGCGCCGCGCCACGCTGGCCGATGCCGAACGACTCGCGGCGATCGGCGTGTCGATGTTCGGCCACAGGCCCGACGAAGCACGGTGGCTGCAAGAGCTCGGGCTCTCGCAACCCGCGTTGCAGGTGTGGCTCGCGGAGGAGGACGGTGAGTTGCTCGGCTTCGGGCAGAGCCACGTCACCGCCGACGGCATCGCGCTGCTGGTCGGCGCCGCCACGCTGCCGCATGCGCGCGGCCGCGGGGTCTACCGCGCGCTCTTGCGGCACCGCATCTCGCTCGCCTACGCAGAAGGCGCAACGACGGCGATCATCCAGGCCCACGAGCAGACCTCGGCACCGATCTGCAAGCGGGTCGGCTTCGTGCAGGCGTGCCGGCTGCACTACCTGGTCGCGACGAGCGCCTGATCATTCCGCTACGATCCGAGCGGTGCTGCGCCCACTGCTCGCGTTCGTCCTCGTCGCCGCCTGTGGCGGCTCCGATGCCCGCGAGAGCAGCGAAGCCGGCAGCGGCATCGCGAGCCTGAGCACCACCACGACCGGCATCGGCGAGATGGGCAGCGGCGACAGCGACGAGAAGCTCGATCTGCTCGGGGTCGACGACGTGCCGAGCGGCGCGGTGGGCTGCGAGAAAGTCGATCTCGTGTTCGTGGTCGACAACTCGGCGTCGATGTTCGACGAGCAGCAGAGCCTGTTGCAGAGCTTCCCGTCGTTCATCGGCGAGGTCGAAGCCGTGCTCGGCAGCGACGACTTCCACGTGATGGTGATCGACACCGACGTGGGCCCGTGGCCGAGCTGCTACGAGGCGATGTACGGCTCGTTCGACTGCGGGCTCTGGTGTGGCAGCGCGAACTGCCCGTCGGGTTGCGACTGCGAGTGCAACTCCGAGCCGTGCTCGCCGTTCACGAACGAGACCTGCGAGAGCGCGCTGGGCTCGGGGCGCATCGAGAGCGGCGACGGCAGCTCGTGTGGATTGCAAGGCCGGCGCTACATCGAGGGCGGCGACCCGGATCCCTCGTCGTCGTTCGAGTGCGCCGCGCTCGTCGGCATCGCCGGCGAGCCGAACGAGCGCCCGATGCAGGCGCTCACGCAGGCGATCGGTCCGCTCGCCGAAGGCGGTGGCTGCAACGCGGGCTTCCTGCGCGACGATGCGATCCTCGTCGTCGTGCTCATCACCGACGAGGAGGACAACGCGTCGTTCGCCGAGCCCCAGGCCTGGTACGACGACGTCGTCGCCGCGAAGCTCGGCAACCCGAGCTCGGTCGTGGTGCTCGCGCTGCTCGGAGATCCCGACGTCGCCGATGGCGTGTGCGGTCCGTTCGACCCCGTCGACAACAGCGGTGCGATCCCGTCGCCGCGGCTGCGCGAGTGGGTCGAGCTGTTCCCCGCGGGCGACTGGGCCTCGGTCTGCAACGCCGACTACGCCCCGTTCTTCGCCGCCGCGATCTCCGTGATCGACGAGGTCTGCGAGGACTTCGTCCCGCCCGGCTGAGCCGGCGCCGCGGCTCGCGAGGCTCGCACCCGTGCGACGGCCGGCGTCGGGGCGTGCGAATCACCGTCGCGCGCGTCCCGGGAGTAGGATGGTCGGTCGAAGCGGTGTCCGAGCGCAGCGACGACATAGGCGACATCCCCACGGCACCCGAGCACGTCGTGCGCGCGCGCGCGGATGCCCAGCCGACGCCCACGCCCGCGTTCTTCCACGAGGGCGTGCCGCCGGAGAGCGGCGCCGAGGGACTCGAGTCGCAGATCCTGCTCGCGCGCGCGCGTTCGCGTCTGCTCGGCTGGGACGACGCGCCCGCGCAGATCGGCCGCTATCGCGTGCTCGATCGGCTCGGCGCCGGCGGCATGGGGGTCGTCTACGCCGCGCACGACGAGGGCCTCGATCGCGTCGTCGCGCTCAAGATCCTGCGCAGCGAGCTCGCACCCGGCAGCGCAGGTCGCCAACGACTCCTGCGCGAGGCCCAGGCCACTGCACGCCTCGCGCATCCCAACGTCGTGCACGTGTTCGAGGTCGGCCAGCAGGGCGACCAGGTGTTCATGGCGATGGAGCTCGTGCGCGGCGAGACGCTGCGCGCGTGGCAGACGAAGGCGCAGCGGAGCTGGGCGGAGATCGTCGCGATGTATCGCGAGGTCGGCGAAGGCCTGGTGGCCGCACATGCCGAGGCGATCGTCCATCGCGACTTCAAGCCGGACAACGTGCTCGTCGGTACCGACGGTCGTCCGCAGATCGTCGACTTCGGGCTCGCGCGCGCGAGCGGTGAGGTCGACGCGCCCGCAGAGCTCGGGCGGCCCTCCGGCTCGGGGCCCGCGTGGCGCGACCTCGACATCACCGGTACCGGCACCGTGCTCGGCACGCCCGCGTACATGGCCCCCGAGCAGCTGCGGCGTGCGAAGCCCGATGCGCGCTGCGATCAGTTCTCGTTCTGCGTCGCGCTCTTCGAGGCGCTGTACCGACAGCGACCGTTCACCGCCACGACCTACGAGGAGCTCGCCGATGCGCTCGAGGCCGGCCCGACCACGGGCATCGCCGATCGCCGCGGCGTGCCCGAGGCGGTGCACGCGGTCGTGCTCCGCGGGCTCGCGCACGATCCCGGCGATCGCTTCGGCTCGATGCGAGAGCTGCTCGACGCGCTCGCGTCGGCGAGAGCGCCTCGCCCCGCGCGCGCGCGGCTCGGGCTCGGGCTCGCCGGCGCAGCGTCGATCGCCGCGCTCGGCTGGGCGATCGCATCGCGCGACTCGACCGCACCGGCCGGCGAGCCCCCGCCCGCCGTCGAAGCCGCTGCGGTGGACTCGCCGTGGGCGGAGATCCTCGCGGGCTCCGATCTCCCCGAGCTCGTGCCGGAGCCGCTGCCGGGCGATCCCACCGGCGTCACCGTGCATCGCCTCGCGAACGGGCTCACGCTCTACCTCGCGAACCGGCCCGAGGAGCCGCTCGTCACGATGGTGCTCGCGATCCGTGCGGGTGCCACCGAGGAGGGCGCGGCGAATCCCGGGCTCGCCTCGCTCGTGCGCGACTCGGTGAGTCGCGGCAGCGCACAGGTCGGCACCAGCGACTTCGCGGTCGAAGGACCGCTACTCGCGTGGGAGCACGCGCTGATCGAGCGCTTGCCCGACATCCACGATCCCGTCGCGCGTGCGCACGTGTTGCAGACGATCGCGGCCTCCGAGCAGGCGAGCTCCGCCTACGAGGTGCCGCACGAGCTCGGCGATGCCGCCGTCGCGCTCGGTGGGGTGCCGGCGATGGTGCTCGCAGGTCAGGGCGCGGTGTACTCGACGCGTCAGCCCGGCAACCGCGTCGGTGCGTGGCTGCGGCTCGTCGGCGAGGTCGTGCAGCGCCCGGTCTTCCGCGGCTTCCTGGCCACCACCGCGTTCCAGCTCGACATGGCGGGTGGGCTCGACCAGGGCGATCCGGGCGGACGCGCGCGCGATCCGGTGCTCGCTTCGGCGACGGGCATCCACCGCGGTGGCGAGGCCACGCTCGCGACGCTCGCCCGGGTGCCGCTCGCCGCAGCGAAGCGATTCCACCACGAGCTCTATCGCCCGAACAATGCCGCGCTCGTGGTGATCGGCGACATCACGGCCGAGCAAGCGCTGCGGCTCGCGGAGCAGGAGCTCGGCAGCTGGGAGCCCGCCGCGTTGCCGGAGCCGAACGTCGTGGATGCACCGTTGCCCCGGCGCACGGTGCAGGAGGTGCGCTCGCCCGGCGGCGGCGCGCTCGAGCTGGTGTGGCCGATGCCGCCGTCGGGCACCGCGGCGCACCTGCAGCTGCAGCAGCTCGAGCACGTGCTCGGCGGCTCGCACGGGCTCGTCGCAGCGCTCGGTGACGAGCGCGCGCAGGGCTACGGCATGACGATCGGCGAGGCCCGCGACTTCGTGGTGATCGCGATCCCGAAGCCCGGCGAGTCGGGCGATGGGCTCGAGCCGGTGGTGATGGCGAGCCTGCAGAAGATCGCCGACGGCAAGGTCGACGATGCGCTCTGGGAGGCTGCGCTCGCGGAGTCGACGATCGAGCGGTTGAGCTGGGCGCGCGGCTCGTCGTCGCTCGCCTCCGCGATCGCGGGCGCGTACCTGTCGCGCCAGCCCTGGTCGCGCGCCGTGGAGGCGCTGTCGATCGCACCACCTTCGCGCGAAGAGGTGATGGCGGCGACGCGGCTGTTGCTCGAGCGTCCGGTCATCGTCACGCGCGGGCGCGACGGCGAGCCGCCGCCAGTCGTGGTGCCGCAGGTGCCCACGCTCACGCCGCTGCCGCCCGTGCGCGAGCGCAGCGCGTACGTCGAGGCGCTGGTCGCCGCACCGACGACCGAGCTGGAGCCGCGCTTCCTGGTCGCGGGCAGCTCCTACGAGGAGACCGCGAACGGGGCGGGGCGCGTGATCACGGCGCGCGCGAATGGTCCGCTGTTCTGGCTGACGTGGATCTACCCGGTCGGGACCGCGGAGGATCGCTGGGCCTGCGATGCCACGCGCGCGCGACTGCCTGCGGCCCGGATCCCCGGCGCGCGGATCTCGGTCCTGTGCACGACCGCCGACACGCGCGTGAGCGTGATGGCACCCGCCAGCCGCTTCGCGGAGCTCGTGCCGCAGCTGTCGAGCTGGCTCGAGGCCGACACGCTCGAGCTCGATCCTCGCTTCGCCGAGTTCTCGGCCCACTCGCGGGTGATGCAGCGCTCGGCATCGTTCCTGCGCATGGCTTCGACCGAGGCCTGGGCGTTGCTCGGGGAGAATGCGATGGACGCACGCCTGCCGCGTGAGCACGAGCTCCTGACCGACGCGAAGCGCGAGCTACCGCGCGCGCTCGCAGCGATGCAGCGCTACGACGCCGACGTGCTGTACGTCGGGCCCGATCCGGAGGCACTGCGGGCGATGCTGCCCGCCGCCAAGGGGCTCGGCGCACCCGGTCCTTTGCTGCGCGCCTATCGACGACCGGCGCGGCCCGAGGTGATCGTGATGGACGATCCTTCTCACCACGACGTCTCGGTGCGCGCGATGGTGCCGTGGATCGCCGAGACGGCGCGCGAGCAGCTCGTCGCGCGGATCCACGTGCAGCTCGCCGTCGAGGCCGAGGCCGCATCGCGGTTCCCGCTCGACGAGGATCACATCGAGCACGAGGTCCGCTGGAGCCGCGATGCACCGCTCGCGATCGGGGTCGGCTTCCGGGTCGCGCCGACCGAGCTCCGCGCCGCGCTCGACACCGCGATCGCGTCGCTGCGCCGCCGACCCGGCGCCGAGCAGCTCGCACGCCTGCACCACGAGCTCGGCTCGGAATTCCGCGCGCATCGAGCAGCGCCGCAGCACATCCCCGAGCTGGTGTACGGCTGGCCGAAGGACTCCGCCGACCCGCGCGTGGCCCAGTGGATGGCGCTGCCGAGCCTCGGCGCGCCGGACGTCGACGCCTACTTCGATCGCATCGACGCGATGCCGGCGATGTTCGTCGTGGTCGGTGACCTGCGCACGATCGACCTCGATGCGCTCGCCGAGCTCGGTCACGTCGTGCGGCTCGACCCGGCGGAGGTCATGCTCGATCCGGGGCAAGAGCTGCGGCGCGATCTCTCGGCGATCCTCGACGAGTGATCACTCGATCGGGCGGCCGCGCGTCTCTTCGCCCCAGCCGAGCGCGAGCAGCCCGAGGCCGACGAGCGGCGGCACGGCGACCCACTGCAGCACGTAGAGCGGGTTGACGCCGCTCGAGGTGATCACGCCGACGAGGAACGGGAACGCCGAGGTGATGACGCGGCCGGCGTTGTAGCAGAAGCCGGCACCGGTGCCGCGCAGACGCATGGGGAACAGCTCGGGCAGATAGAAGGTGAACGCGCCGAACACCCCGAAGACGGTGAGCCCCACCGTGCCCATGAGGTAGAGCCGCGTGGTGGCGGCGAGCGAGAGCCCGAAGGTCGCGTAGATCGCGAGCGCGCTCGCGGCGAAGTAGATCGCGAACATCGGGCGGCGCCCGAGGTGCAGCGCCACCGGCACGGTGACGAGCGTGCCGGCGAGCCCACCGAGCGCGAACGCAGCCGTGCCGATCGTGATGAACTGCGTCTTGAGCTGGGCGAGCTGTGCGGCCGGTGGATGCGTGTCGGCGGCGAGCAGCGCGGAGATCACCGGGATGAACACGCTGACGCTCCACCACGTGACGAGCGCGATGACGGCCATCATCAGCCCGCCGATCGTGCGACGGCGCAGCTCGGGCGAGAACAGCTCGCGGATGTCGGTGCGCTCGGACGGAGTCCAGTGCTCGGGCTCCTTGATGCCGCGGCGGATCAGGTATGCGACGCCGGCGGGCACGAGCCCGGTGAGGAACACGACGCGCCACGACATGCTCGGATCGGCGGCGAGCGAGTCGAGCTGGCGCGTGAACAGATCGTTGACGTAGGTCGCCAGCAACAGCCCGGCCGGCGCCGACGTGTACAGCAGCGCGCCACCGAGGATGCGCTTGTCCTTCGGCATCGTCTCGGCGACGAGCGACGCGCCGGCGGCCCACTCACCGCCGATGCCGAGGCTCGCGATGAAGCGGAACAGCGCGAGCACGAACAGGTTCGGCGCGAACGCGCACGCGGCAGTGCCGAGCGCGTAGGTCAGCATCGTCAGCAGCAGCGTGCGCGTGCGGCCGAGCTTGTCGGTGAGCTTGCCGAAGAGCACGCCGCCCGCGGCCCAGCCGAGCAGCAAGAGGCTCGACAGGGTCGCGGTCCAGAACATCGTCGGCTGCTTCGCCGCCGGATCGCCGGGATCGAAGCCGAGCAGGTTCGGCACGCAGATCGGCGCGACGTAGTTGAACAGCAGCCCGTCGAAGACATCGAAGCCCCAGCCCAGCCATGCGGCGGCGAGGACGAGCCACTGGTATCGCGTGAGCCCGAACAAAGAGCGATCAACCGGTGCAGCCGTCGCCGCTGCAGCTCTTGGTACAGCTCGCACCCGCACACTCGCGCGAGCACTTGCCGCCGCTGCAGCTCATCTTGCAGGTCGCGCCCGCCTTGCAGGTCTGCTTGCAGTTCGCGCCGCTGCAGCTCAGATCGCAGTTGCCCTTCGCGCCGCAGGTCTGCGTGCAGTTGCCACCGCTGCAGGTGAAGTTGCAGCTCTCGCCGTCGCCGCAGCTCTGCTTGCAGCCGCCGTCCGAGCAGCCCTTGCCACCGCCACCGCCACCGCCACCGCCACC
>CAZFKC010000025.1:0-69273 GCA_964519175.1 uncultured Nannocystaceae bacterium | reverse complement strand
GCCACCGCCACCGCCACCGCCACCGCCACCACCGCCGGCAGCCTTGCCGAGATCGATGCCGCCGGGGCCGACCTTCACGCCTCCGACCTCGACCCCGCCGGGACCCGCCTTGGCGCCGCCCACCGATGCGCCGCCCTTGTCGACCTTCGCATCGCCCACCGATGCGCCGCCCTTGTCGACCTTCGCATCGCCCGCGGTGACCTCGTCCTTGTCGCCGTCGACCTTCACGGTGCCACCGGCGGCCTCGACCGTGTTGCCCTTCGCATCGAGCGCGACGTCGCTCTTGCCGTCGGTGACCTTGACGCTGCCGTCCTTGTTGATCGCGATGTCGGCTTCGCCGGCCTTCACACCATCGGCGCTCACTTCGGCGCCCGGCGTCTTGACGCCGTCCTTGGTGACCTCGGCGCCCGGCGCCTTCACGCCGTCCTTGCTCACCTCGACCTGGGATTTGGCATCGACGACCTTCGCGTCGGACTTGGTCGCGTTGTCACAAGCGCCGCCGAGCACCAGCAGCGAGAACGAGCAGAACAGGGCGAACGTTCGCATGGTGTTGAACCTCGGAGGCGAATGCTACCCTGCGCGCCGGCCATGGGGAATCGACCGTGCACGAGCGCTGTGATCGTGCTCGCCTCCGCGATCGCGTGTCACCAAGACACCGCCGATCCGGCCAACGCGAGCAGCACGTCGTCCGGCGAGGAGCCCACCACGATCGTGCCCACCGATCCGAGCACCGTCGGCTCCAGCACGGCGCCCGGATCCTCCGATGCGAGCACGGGCTCGTCGTCCGGCGTGGACTCGAGCGAAGCCGGCAGCGAGACCGGCGAGCCCGGCAGCGCCTGCGACGACTACGATGCGTTCGTCGACCAGCTACAGGACGCTGCCGACGATCCGGCCCGCATCGCGCTCGCCGATGCGTTCGTGCGCGCGGCGCAGTTTTCGGAGCACGGGCTGCCGCTCGTCTGCGACGGACGCATGATCGCGCTGGCATGGCACGACGGCGCCGACACGCTGGCGATCACCGGGGACTTCGCGGACTGGGATCCGCGGGCTCACCCCATGACGCCGGTCGTGGGTGGCTTCGCGCTGCATGTGGCCGACATCACCGTCGACGATCCGCTCGCACCCTCGCTCTACAAGCTCGTCGACGGCGGCACCAGCTACCGCGCCGATCCGCTCGCGCGCCGCTTCGGCTGGGACGAGTTCGGCGAGTACTCGCTCACCGACGCGCGCAGCGACGCGGGCCACCACGAGCGCTGGCCGGCGTTCGACGAGGGCGCAGGCCTGCTCGCCGCGCGCGACGTGGTGGTCTACCTGCCGGCCGGCGTGCTGCAACGGCGCGAGCTCGCGGTGCTGTACATGCACGACGGGCAGAACCTGTTCGCACCCGATGCGTTCTTCGGCGGCTGGCGCGTGGCGGCGGCGGTCGACGACGCGATCGCCTCGGGTGCGATCGCACCGCTCCTCGTCGTCGGCATCGACAACACGCCGGCGCGCTTCGACGAATACACGCACGTGCCCGACGATCTCGGCGACGGCCCGGTGGGCGGTCGCGCGGACGAGTACGCCGATTTCCTCGCGCTCGGCCTCAAGCCGTTCATCGATGCCCGCTATCCCACGCGAGTCGAGCGCGACGGCAATGCGGTGCTCGGCTCGAGCCTCGGCGGCCTCGTGAGCCTCTACATCGGTCTGCGCCATCCCGACGTGTTCACGGCCGTGGGCTCGATGTCGGGCACGCTCGGTTGGGGCCGGATGGGCGGTCGGATGGGTGCCGGCCACGAGCTCCTGGTCGAGCTCTACGAGGCCGATCCACCGGACGACCTGTGGGTCTACCTCGACAGCGGCGGCGACGGATCATGTCCCCGCGCCGACTCGGATAACTATTGCGTCACGATCGACATGCGCGACCGTCTCGCAGCGCTCGGTTGGAACGAGCCCGATACGCTCGTCTACGCGCATGCCCCGGGTGCCAGCCACGACGAAGCGGCCTGGGCTGCGCGTCTGCCCGGTTTCCTCGCGGCGCTCGGCGACCGACTGCCACGCGGCTAGTCCACGCGCGCGCGGACTGGACACGCGAGAGTGGCTGGGCGAATCTGGGCCCGCCCAATCGTGCAGACAGCCGCTTCGGGCTGGCGAAGATCGGGGCGACCCCAGGAGAAGACGCAACATGGCAAATCTCAAGCAGATCGCAGCGACGCTCGCCATCCTCGGATCCGGCGCGCTGGTGTTCACCGGATGCAAGAAGGAAGGCGAGACCACCGAGGTGCCGGGCGGCGACGGAGCGGGCGACACCGCGACCGATGCAGCCGGTGACACCGCGGGGGATGCTGCTGGCGGCGACGCCGGTGGTGGCGATGCGGGTGGCGGCGAGGCAGCAGAGGCCAAGTGTGGCGAAGGCCACACCGAAGAAGGCCACTGCGGCGCCGATACGGCTGGCTGAGTCGTGGACCTCACCCGTCACGGTGCGCCGCGATAGGCCGCCGTGACGGGCCCTCGACCCCGCCCGATCGCTTGCGCAGGTCCCCGCTTCCGATCTCGGCGAATTCGCGGTATGTGCTCGGACGGTTCGGGTCGCTGAAACGGCCCAAGTCCTGGAGGAACAACGATGAAGATCGCAAGCACCCTGCTGCTTGTCACCGCGTTCGCGGTGATCGGCTGCGAGAAGAACACGGACACGGCCAACCCCGACGATGCGACCAAGACCGACGCGCCCGCGGACGCGCCGGCTGACGCGCCGGCGGATGCTCCCGTCGAGGGCGATGCACCTGCTGAGGGTGACGCTCCGGCCGAGGGCGACGCTGCTGCGGAGGGCTGAAGCCTTCGAGTGAAGGAGAGCCTCCGTCGCGTTGCGGCGGAGGCTTTTCCTTTTGGTTCGTGCCGACTCGACGCGGCCCGGCCCCGCGGGCAGCATGAAGGTGACCATGACCTCGCTCGATCTCGACCTCGACCTGCTGCACTTGCTCGCGACGGCCGCTGCCGATGCGCTGCCGAGCGCGCGGATGCGGGCCGTGCTCGACCGCGAGCTCGCGCGGTTCCAGACGGTGCTCGCTGCGCACTTCCGCACCGAGGAGGAGGTGGCCGCGCGGACCGGCGATGCACAGGGCCTCGCGCAATCGCACGCGCAACTCACGGAACATCTGTCCCGCGTGCGTGCGCTGCCGAACAGCGCACCAGTCCGAGAGGTCAAAGCCGCGTTGATCGAGCTGCTCGATGCACTGGGCGATCACGAACGGCGCGAAGCCGAGACCGCCGAGCACGCGCGGAGTTGATCCTTCGAACACCGTCCAACCCCCGCTGCGCATCGATCGGCTTGCACTTGGGCCCTCCGCCGTCTAGAAGAGACGAGCATGCCTGGCGAGCATCCGCTGGCGGAAGTGGCGCGACGGCTGCGGCCGTTCCTCCGCGACAAGCGTGCGTTGCTCGTCGGTGAGTCCGCCAACAACGCCCAGCTGAAGACGATCGTCCGCCTCGCCGGCGCACGCGTCATGGCAGCGGTCGACGTCCACGCCGCGCTGCTGCTCTTCGCGCGTTATCCCATCGATGTCGTGCTCGTCGATCCGTGGCTGCGCACGCCGACCGGCGAGACGTTCGAGCAGCTCGCGCGCAGCAAGAACGTCGAGGCCGTCGTCGTCGACTATCCGCATCGGCCGCTCGCGCAGATCCTCGTGGGCTGGCCGCGCGCCGAACGTGCCGAAGAGGCGCGGCCCCGCAATGCGCCGGCGAAGCGACCGCCGCTCCTGCCCGACTCGCATCCGGCCCGGCGACGCTCGCGACGCACCGGCTCCTGATCACGCCCGCGTCGCAGCGCGCTGGAGGTCCAGCGCGAACTGCTCGAACGGCGGCCCGAAGTCCGGCAGCGAGCCCGCGATCATCGGCAGCATCAAGCCGCTGAACACCTCGATCATGTGGAAGGTCGTGGTGCCGTCGCCCTTCGGCGTCAGCGTGTACGTGCGCACGCCCTTGAACATCGGCGCGAAGCCATCGCTCCACACCATGCTGCGCGCCGGCACCGACGGGCCGACCTTGAGCTTGAACACCCGCCCCGGTGCCACCTTCGCACGCAGCCGGATCGTCTGACCGTCGGCGATCTCGCCCTCGATGCTCTCGACCGTCGAGTTCCACGCCGGGAGCTCGCTGGCGCGCGTGAGCAGCGACCAGATGCGCTCGGGTGGCGCCGCGATGTCGATCGCGACCTCGCAGCTCATGCGGAACGTGGAGCGTTGCTTGATGGCGCTGACCATGGCCGGCTCACTTCGCGCGCATGCGGTTGTTGCGGGGATTGTGCTCGACCTCGGCGAGGCCGAGCGCCTCGAGCACGGCGGGCACGTACATGCCGAAGCGACCGCGCAGGCCCTTCTTCAGCCCGTACCAGCCCTTCACCGGGTTCTTCGGCGAGCGCCCCCACGCCTCGACGGTGTCGTCGGCGGCCGGCTTCTGTTCGTCGGCGCTGCCGAGCAGCATCCAGTCGCCGTGCTCCACCAGCATCGCGTGCAGATCCTCGATGCAGCGCAGCTGGTAGCGCAGCTCGGTCTTGCCGACCTGCACCACCAGCGCCGGCGGCTGGGCATCGGGGTCGCGGTACGCGGTGAACTCGGAGCTGCCGCTCGGAGTGGTGAGCGTCCAGGGCTGCTCGCGCGTGCCGCCGCTCGCCGCCTTCGCCTTGGGGGTCTTCGTCGCCATGCCCCCAACACGTACCAGGTGGGGCCGAGGATGCGGTCGCGCGGGCGGGTTTTTCCTGGGCCCGTCAGTCCTGCGGCCAGGGCTCGGGCGGGTTCTTCGACGGCGCCGGGTCCTCGGCGCCCCGCGCACGCAGGTTGTCGATGAAGAGCTGCACGTAGCGGAGATCGTCGGCGATGTCCTCGTCGGGGTGATCGACGAGCCACCCGTCCACCGCGGCCGCGAGCGGCAGGAGCACCGAGAGCGCGCCCGGATCGTCGCCCCACAGCGCGCGCTCGCTGGCGAGCTGGAAGCCGGCGAAGACGTTCAGCATCACGAACGACTTCTCCACCGCTGCGCCCGAGAACGCGCCGCCCTCCGGGGTCTCGCCGGGCGCGAGCGTCGTCGTGATCGGCACCTCCTGGCCCACGGTCTCGCCGTCGGCCGGCCGCGTGTAGCTCAGCGCGAGTCGGCCGACGATGCCGGGCTCGGCGACCGCCTCGCTCGAGCGTGGGACCAGCTCGACCACGATCGCACCACCGCCGCCACGACGGCCCCCACCGTCGTCGGAAACGCTGGTGCGGTGGGCGATCTGCACGCTGGGGATCTCGATCGTGGCGCTGTTGCCGTCGAGCTCGAACAGCTTGGTGCCGTACATCGCACGCAGCGTGTAGCCGGGATCGATGTCGACGTCGATGCGCAGCTCGCGGGCGAGCGGGACGAGAAACGTCGTCACCTCCTCTTCGAACACCTCCTGCACCGCGGCCGGATCCTCGAGGTAGTAGAACGCGCCGCCACCGGACTCCGACAGCTCGCGCATGAGCACCGGGTCGAACTCCGCACCCATTCCGATCGTCGTGAGCGAGTGTCCGATGCGGTTGTAGCCCGCGCTCATCGCGACGATCTTCGAGGTGCTGACGATCCCCGACGTGGCCTCGCCGTCGGAGAGCAGCACCACGCGGCTCTGCCGACCCTCGGCGTGCTGCGCCGCGACCAGCTCGTAGCCGGTGCGCAGGCCGTCGTAGATGTTGGTCTTGCCGGCCGCGTCGAGCGTGTCGATCGCGAGCTGTAGCTCTGCGGTCGCGTCGCCCGCGAGCCCGTCGGCGACGATCTCCGCGTCGTCCGAGAACGCGATGATCGACACCCGATCCTCCGGTGCGAGATCGTCGAGCATGCGCAGGAGCCCCTCGCGCACGTACTCGATCGGTGCACCGCTCATCGAGCCGCTCGTGTCGATCACGAGCGCCAGATCGAGGGGCGGCCGCTCCAGCTCGCTCGGATCGACGGGCGTGTTCATCGCGAGCATCACCGTCGTGCAGTTCGTGCCCGTGATCATGTTGCCCATCACGCCGAGCTGGCCGTGCAGGCACACGTCGGCGCCGCAGTCCGCCGCGGGCAGCTCGAGCTTGTGCTCGTTGAAGAAGCCGACGTCGTCGAGGGTCTGCGGCGCCGGGATGCCGCCCGCCTCGAGGATCGCGCGGAACTGGCCGAAGTCCTGCGCACCGCCCTGGCCGATGCCGGGTCCGACGCCCGGCTCGCCGTCCTCGCCGGCCGCCGCACCGGAATCGCCGGGGCTGTAGGCACAGCCGCCGACGCTCGCCACCAGCACGAGCGCCGAGATCCACTGCTTCGCGTTCGTCATGTCCGTGCGTCCTTTCACTCGCCACCCGCACCGCGGAACACCGCGACGAGCTCGATGTCGTAGCCCAGCGCGTCGGGACCCGACGCACACTCGCCGTCGAGCACCACGCGCGCTTGCCCATGCGCGAGCGCGAGCTCGAAGCTGCTGCCGTCTTCGCCGGCGAGCTCCGCCGTCGCGTTGCCTACCCGCACCTGCGCCGCCGGATAGTTGCCACCGCCGACCGTGAGCCCGACCGCGCGCGCCACCGTGCCGCAGTCGTCGACCGCGAGCTCGCACGCGTAGGTGGGCACCACCGAGATCTGCAGACCGGCGAGCACGGGGGCCTCGGCGCCGCGGCTCACCCATAGCTCCGCGGCGGGCACGGCAGGCGCGAGCGTCTCGTCGTCGAGCCGCGCGAGCACGAGCGACTCGGAGCTGACGCCGTACTCGCGGCGCACCGCGATCGTGTCGCCGGCGACGAACGGCAGCTCGATCGCCGGGGTGCAGAGGTACATGCGCTCGCTGTCCGCATCGTCGCCGACGCTCGCGAGATCGATCGCCGTGCAGCCGTCGACGCCGGGCACCAGCGCCTGCACGCGGAAGTTGCCGAGCGGCACCTCGTCGCCCCAGTCGACACGATGGGCGTCGTCCTGTGCCGCGCACTCGCCCGCGGGCTCGCTGCTCTCGCCGGCCACGAACAGGATCGCGCTCGCGGGCTCGTACTCGCCACGGCCGTCCTCGTCCGTCACGATCTCGATCTCGCCGGCAGCACCGCTCGCGCCGAGGCCACTGAAGGTCGTCTGCGCGGGCTGGCCGTCGAACCAGAACAGCAGCACCGGCTCGAGCACGTCGGCGTCGACCATCGCGGCGTAGCAAGGGGCCGCGCCCGGCTCGTGATCGATCACGCTGAGGTTCGCGTCGATCGGCACCGTCCAGCTCTGCACGTGGTCGAAGAGCGGCGCGCGCAGCAGGCGAGCGGGATCCTCCTTCACCGCGTTGCAGTCGAGCTGCACCGAGCCGCGGAGCGGACGGATGCGGATCACCTGGGCCTCGCCGGTGCCGTTGTGCAGCCACACGTCGGCGGTGACGTCGGGCAGCCACTCGGGCTCCTCCCACGGCTCCGGCTCGGGGGTCTCGCGCGAGGTCGCGACGCAGCACATGAGGCCGAGGCCGGCGGCACCGGCTTCCGCGCTGCGCCGCACGAGGCGGATCGACCGCATCGTCATCGCGGGCCAGAACAGCCGCGCGGAGAGGGCGAGCATCGGCAGCGCGACGAGATCGGTGGGATCGGAGGTCACGCGCCACGGGAACGCGAACGCACCCATGAGCGCGGACCACAGCTCGGCGAACGCGGGCGCGAGCTGCAGCGCGGAGAACACCAGGCCGATCGCGAGGTGTGCGAGCCACCACGCGCGTCGCGTGCGGAGCCCGAGCATCGCCGCGAGCACCGCCGGCGCGACGAGCAGCCCGGCGAAATCGGAGAGCTTGCCGGTGACGACCGGCGGCAAGATGGCGGCCTGCTTGAGCCAGTGATCGTTCGTCGCGAGCACGACGAGCGCGATCAGCCAGGCCGGATGCAACAGCGCACGCGCAGGGCGGATCGGGGCGACGGACGGCGACGGGCTGCGCGACATCGGGGGCATCTCCGCCAGCGTTAGTGCCGGTCGCCCCCCTGACGATCATGTCGCGGTGACCGGCGCGATCCGGCGCACAGCTGCGCCCAGGAGCCCGAAGAACCGGTAGTGCCGCGATCGGCCCCCACGATCACGGGGCGCCGTCGATTTCTCGCGGGTGCGATCCGGTGCGGACGGCCGACGAACTCGCGCTATGCTCGTCGCATGAGCTTGCGTCGCTGGGTGCTCTCGAGCGCATTCGCGTGCGGCTGCTCGTTCTCTCCGGACAGCGGGCTCGCGGGCGAGAGCTACATGGATCCGGACCTGCCGCCCTATACGTGCATGGACAGCGGCGAAGCGGGCGACAGCGGCGAAGCGTGCGAGACCACGGCGGGGGCGGCCGCGGAATGCGTCGGCAGCCAGGACTGCCCCGGCAGCTCCGTGTGCACCGCCAGCTTCGACGGCGAGATCGGAGCGTTCAGCTGCCAGCCGGCGTGCATCCTCGACGAGGACGACGCGAGCTGGTGCTCCGACGACGCGGCATGCTGCAGCGACGGCGCGAGCTGTGTGCGTGGGCTGTGCATCCCGGGCGAGGGCAGCGACACGTCGTCGACGGGCGACGGCACCGGCACGACGAGCGGGGCAGCCGACACCAGCGGGTCGACGACTAGCTCGAGCGAGAGCACGGGTACGACGACGATGGACGCGACGAGCACGGGGAGTGGCGGGTGATCGACCGCATCGTGGTGCTCGCAGTGCTCCTGGCCGCGGGCGCGTGCGGGGCGAAGGACGACGACGCTGCGGGCGACGACTTCGTCGATCCCTACATGGACCAGCCGTTGCCGCCGAGCTGTCGCGACACGAGCAGCGGCCCGTGCGAAGACTCGACCGGCGATCCGCCGGAGTGCACGGCGAGCGTCGAGTGCCCCGACGAGCAGGTGTGCGCCGCGTCGTTCGACGGTGACATCGGCACGTTCCGCTGCGAGGCCTCGTGCATCGCCACCGACGACGAGGCGCGCTGGTGCTTCGACGACGCCGCGTGTTGCGATGCCTCCGCGCGCTGCATTCGGGGACTGTGCGGGAAGCCGTGACCGGAGCCTGCGACGGGACCCACGGCGCGTCGGCGGGTAGTGCCGCGCGTGGTGCCCACGATCATGCGCGGGCTCGGATTGCACCGGGTCGCGACCGCGCGCCGCAGCGTCGCCGACCCCGAACGGCGGGGCGGAGATCGATGCGCTATGGTTCGGACATGCGACTTGGCTTGGGTGTGACGCTGCTCGCAGCAGCACTCGTCGGTTGCGCGGACGATCTGTCCGCGGACAGCTACATGGATCCGGATCTGCCGCCGTACGGCTGCGACAGCGAGCCCACCGGTCCGTGCGGCGAGAGCACGAGCGCGGGCGAGGCCGCCGGCGCGTGCCAGGGCAGCTCGGATTGCGCGGACACGCAGATCTGCGCCGCGGATTTCGACGGCGAGATCGGCACGTTCCAGTGCCAGAGCACGTGTATCGGCGAAGCGGACGACCAGAGCTGGTGCTTCGACGATGCCGCGTGTTGTGATCCCGATGCGGTGTGTACCCGCGGCTACTGCATCTCGAGCGGCGCGCCGGCCACGACCTCGGGCGCCGACAGCAGCGGAACGGACGCGACCACGGCCGCAGCCGACAGCACCAGCAGCGGCGAGAGCAGCACGGGGGATGCGAGCACGGGCGGTACGACGACGAGCGGGGGTAGCAGTGGTTGAGCGATCGATCGTGGTGCTGCGCTGCGCAGTGGTGCTCGCGCTCGGGCTCGAGCTCGCGGGCTGCAACTGCCACCAGAACACCGACCTCGGCGAGTCGAGCTCGTCGACGAGCCCGGAGACGGGCGACTCGACCGAGGGCACGGTCAGCGGCAGCGCTGCGACCACGACGACGACGACGAGCGAGCCCAGCACCAGCGGCGGAGAGCAGGAGACCACCGGCACGACCGGCGGTGACGGCCAGTGCCACGGCACCGACGACTGCGGTACCGGCTTCTGCGTCGCGGCCTATGCCGACAACCATCGCGACCCGTTCGCGTGCGTCGATGCGTGCGTCGGCCCGCAGGACGAGAGCTCGTGGTGCTACGACACCGCGGCGTGTTGCGATCCGCTCGCGGTCTGCACCACGCGGGGTTACTGCGAGGCGCCCGGCGCCGACTCGAGCTCGAGCTCCGGCGACGGTACGAGTGCCGACAGCAGCAGCTCGACCGGCGGCAGCTCGTCGACCGGCTAGCGTCGCGCGAGCGCGCGCAGCTCTACGACACTGCGCGCGATCGGTAGCCACACCCCGAGCTCGAACATCTGCTCGCGATCGGCACGCGTCGCATCCGGTCGCAGCGCCGCCGCGATGATCGGCCAGGCCGCGAGCTCGACCAGCTCGAGCGCGCGCTCGGGGTCCGTGCCGACGAGCGTGCGGCCGAGCTCGAAGCGCGCGAGCGCGAGCGATCCCCGACGCGAGCCGTCCTCGGCGGCCAGCCAGCGCTCGAACTCCGCGCGCGCGAGATCGATGTGGCCGAGCCGCAGCTGGCAGGCCCCGATGCCCTGCCAGTAGCGCATGAGGTCGCGGTCTTCGTGCGCCACCGTCTCGCGGGTCGCGAGCCCGGCGCGGTACTGCTGCAGCGCCTCTTCGTACATGCGTGCGTCGTACAGCGTCCGGGCGAAGTTGAACTCGAACCTCGCGATCGATCGAGGATCTGGATCGCTGCGCTTGCCGAGCGCCACCGCGCGACGCATCAGCTCGACGGCCTCGCGCTCGCGTCCGTCGTGCTGCGCGGCGATCATGATCGCGAGCCCCGACAACGACGTCGCATAGGCCGGGTGCGCTTCGCCGAGCACGTCCTCGAGCCCGGCCGCCGCGCGGCGCCACAGCTGCTCGGCTTCGTCGAATTCCTCCTTCGCGCGCAGCGTGTTCGCGAGGTTGCCCATCGCGCGCAACGTCGCGGGATGCTCGTCGCCGTACAGCCCCTCGAGGGTGGCGAGCGCGCGGCGCTGGTGTGCGAGCGCCTCGTCGGGACGATTGTCGCTCTTCGCAGCGATGCCGAGCGCCGCGTCGAGCTGTGCGCGCAGCACCGGATCGGCATCGATCACCTTGAGCACCGTCGCAGCCTCGGCGCCGAGCGCCAGCGCCTGCGCGGCGCGTTCCGGATCCTGGCCGAGCATGAACACGAGCTGCGTGAGGGCCTGCGCGCGTGTGCCGTGATCGTCGGCGAGCTCCGCCAGCTCGACCGCGCGGCGCAGCGACTGCTCGCCCTTCGCACGGTCGCCCTTGCGTTCCTCGTACTGCCCGCGCACGAGCAAGGCCGAGGCCTCGAGCGCGGGATCGTCGAGGTCGCTCGCCAGCGCGACGACGCCCTGGGCCGCCTCGATCGCGGGCTCGTAACGCCCGACCGCTCCGTATGCGCTGGCGCGCGCGAGCTGAGCCCGCGCCTCGCTCGACTGACGCAGCGCCTCCGGGTCGTTCCACGGGCGCCAGGCCGCGAGCCTGCGCTCGTCGACACAGCCGTCGAGATCGGACGCTCGCGCGGCGGCATCGACGGCCTGCATCGTGATGCCCACGTCGGCGGTGGCGAAGAGCTCGGCGAGCGCACCGAGCTCGGCCAGTCGCGCATCGAGGCAGAGCGCGCGGCGACGATCGGTGTCGGTCGGAGCCCCGCCGACGGCTGCCGCCGCGCAGGCCTCGGTCGCCTGTCCGGCCCAGGCCTCGGCGTAGGCGTCGAGCAGCTTCGCGGTGCTCTCCCATGTGCGCTCCGCGAATGGCGCGGCGGTCGCGAGCATCGCGTCGTGCACCGCGCTGCGGCGGGTGTCGTCCCACACCCCGACGAGTCGCTCGCGCTCGCCGACACACGCGTCGGCCGGCGTGCTGCCGCCGAGCGCGAGCGCGGTCACGCCACTGGCGAGCGCCGCGACGCCGAGCACCGCGCCCACGCGCCTGTACATCCGACTCGGGTCTCGCCGCAGTGCCGCGAGCAGCTCGGCCATCGTGCCGAAGCGCGCTTCGGGATCGCGGGCGAGCCCGCGGGCCAGCGCGACCGCCACGAAGCGCGGCGCCTTCGCGTCGGGTGGGGGCTCGACCTGCGCCCCCTTCACCACCGCGGTCGCGAGCTCCTGCAGCGTCGCGCCGACGAACGGACGTCGGCGGTAGAGCGCCTCGAACAGCGCCACGCAGAACGAGAACTGATCGGAGCGCTCGTCGGCCGGTCGGCCGATCCACTGCTCGGGGGACATGTACGCGGGCGTGCCCATCACCGCGCCCGTGCGCGTGAGCGGGGTGCCCAGCGCATCGGCCGTCACCGTGTCGGGGGCCTCGAGCGGGACCGCGAGCACGCCTTCCGCCGAGCCTCCGCCCGCGCGCGCGAGCCCGAAGTCGAGCACCCGCACGCGGCCGTCGGGGGAGACGAGCACGTTGTCCGGCTTGAAGTCCCGGTGCACGACCCCGGCTGCGTGAGCCGCGGCGATGCCCGCACCGGCGCCGAGGAACGCGTCGAGCACCTCGCGCCAGCCCCGACGCTGGTCGGATAGCCACTGCCCGAGCGTGCTGCCTTCGACGAACTCCATCGCGACGAAGACCTGCGACTCGAAGGTGCCGACCTCGTGGACCGCGATGACGTTCGGGTGGCTGATGCGCGCCATGGCCTGCGCCTCGCGCTGCAGCCGTGCCGGGCCGACGCTGCCGCCGTCGCCGCGGAGCTCGGGACGCAGCAGCTTGATCGCGACCCGGCGCTCGAGCTCCGGATCCCACGCGCTGTAGACCACCCCCATGCCGCCGCCGCCGAGCCGATCGAGCAGCTTGAACCGGCCGATCGCCGCGGGCATCGCCGACTCGGCGGGCTTGCTCGTCGCAGCCAAGGTCGCGAGCTCGCTCGGCGCGGAGCCCTCGTCACCGAAGAGGCGTGCGAAGGCCCGCGCCTTGATCGCGTCGCGTCCGACCACCTCGGGCGGCGGGCCGAATCCCTCGCCCCCCGGACGGGCGGCCGCGTCCGAGCGATCCGGTGGCGTTGCGACCATGCCGAGCGTCGATCATGCCCGAGCCCACGGTGCGTGCAAATCCGTGCACAGTGTCGCGAGCGTGCATGCGTCCAGCTTGGTAGGCTGTAGCGGACGATGGCGACCGATCTCGAGCTGCTCGACGCGTGGCGCGAGGGGGACCGGCGTGCCGGTAGCGAGCTCTTCGAGCGACATTTCGACAGCATCTGCCGGTTCTTCGCCAACAAGGTCGATCGCGACGTCGACGACCTGGTCCAGCGCACCTTCACGGCGTGCGTGGAGGGCAAGGAACGCTTCCGCGGGCACTCGTCGTTCCGCACGTACCTCTTCGGCGTCGCCCACAACGTGCTGCGCTCGACGCTGCGCACGCGCAAGCGGGAGAGCGACCGGCTCGACTTCGGGATGACCTCGGTGTTCGACCTCGGGCTCTCGCCGACCACCTTGCTCGCGACCGGTCGCGAGCAGGCGCTCATGCTGCAGTCGCTGCGACGGATCCCGATCGAGCACCAGCTCGTGCTCGAGCTCTACTACTGGGAGGACATGGAGGCCTCCGAGCTCGCCGAGGTGCTCGAGTTACCGGAAGGTACCGTGCGCAGCCGCATCCGCCGGGCGAAGCAGCTGCTCGAGGAGCAGCTGCGTGCGCTCGCCGACTCCGATCTCGTGCTGACCAGCACCCTCTCGGATCTCGACAGCTGGGCGCGCTCGTTGCGGGCGAAGTTGCTGCCCGCCGATCGACCCGCGTCGAGCTGATCGTGCTCGACCGAAATCGTCGCGACTCGTCCTCGATCTTGTCGACGCTCGCTGCTCGTGCTACGTGCGAAGCTCTGGGCGATCGAAGATGTTCGGGTTCTTCAAGTTCGTGTTGTACCTCGGCGTGGTGCTCGGCCTGGCCGGCTTCGCGATGCCGTATCTCAACGACGTGCCGGCGATCGCCTCGCTCCCGCCGATCACCAAGAACGTGCTCTCGTTCGGTGGTATCGGCCTCATCGTGATCGGCCTCATCGGCCGCACCGCGACGCGGCCGAGCGACGGCGGGCTGTGAGCCTCGCGAAGGGTTCGCTACCGCTCGAAGCCGCGCAGCACGCTGCGCACGAACGCCTGCACGAAGGCCTGCTGGTCGCGCACCGGGTAGGCCGGGTGCGTCTCGCTGATTCGACCGCCGAGGATCAACGTCGCGAGCCCGTGGTTCGCGGCCCAGAGCAGGAACGGCGCGGTCTCGACGTCGATGTCCTCGCGGAACTTCCCGAGCTCGATCGCCTCGACGAAGCACTTCACCGTGCGCCGGTGCGTGGCCATGAGCTCGGCGATCTCCTGCGGGGTCGAGCGGGTCCAGTCCAGCTCTTCCTCCTGGAAGAGCAGCCGGTACAGCCAGGGGTTCTCGCAGGCGAAGCCGACATAGCTGGTCGACTGCGCAGCGAGACGCGCGACCGGATCGGCGAGCTCGTGGGCGGGCGCGAGGTGGCGCGAGAGCAGCTCGCCGCCGAAGAGACGGATCGCGCGGAGGATGGCGGCCTTGCCGTCGAAATGTTGGTAGAGCGCGGTCGCGCTGACGCCGAGCCGCGCCGCGATCGCGCGCATCGTGAGCCCTTCTTCGCCGAGCTCCGTGCCGAGCTCGAGGCTCGCGCGGAGGATCGCCTCGCGCAGGTCGGGTCGTGCGCGCTCGTCCGGCTCGTTTCCCGGGATATCGCCTTGCATCGACTGGGCCGCTATCGATCCGACCGTAGCACCATTTCCACCGGCGGCGGCGCGGCCGAGGTCGATGAGTCCGCGCCGCGGCCGCGCTGGTACCATCCACCACGAACGGCGTCGGGCGCTTTCGCCCGATGAACCAGGTCGGTCGTCGGGAGATGACGCTCAGCATCGCACGCGATGTCCCGCTCGCCCCGCTCACCACGCTCGAGCTCGGCGGCCCTGCGCGCTGGTTCGTCGAGGCCGGCGACGAAGCCGAGCTGCGCGCCGCACTCGCGTGGGCCGACGGCCGCGGGCTGGCGTCGATCGTGCTCGGTGGCGGCTCGAACGTCGTCATCGCCGACGAAGGCGTCGACGGGCTGGTCATCCGATTCGCTGCGCGCGGCGTCGAGCACCGCGAGAGTGCCGGTCGGCGCGTCGTGCTCGCCGCGGCCGGAGAGCCCTGGGATCCCCTGGTCGAGCGCTGCGTGGCCGCCGGGTTCGCCGGCCTCGAGTGCCTCTCGGGGATCCCCGGATCGGTGGGCGCGACGCCGATCCAGAACGTCGGCGCGTACGGCAGCGAGATCGCGGACGCGATCACCCGCGTCCGCGTGCTCGATCGCGATCATGCATCGATCGACTGGTGGTCCCCCGCACGCTGTGAATTCGGCTACCGCACGAGCGCGTTCAAGCGCGCGCCCGGCCGCCACGTCGTGCTCGCCGTCGAGCTCGCGGTGCGCCCGGGGGCACCGGCGCCGATCCGCTACGCCGAGCTCGCGCGCGTGCTCGGCGATGGCGCGAGCCCGAGCGTCGACGCGGTGCGGAGCGCGGTGCTCGAGCTGCGCCGCGGCAAGTCGATGGTGATCGAGCCCGACGATCCGAACCGGCGCAGCGTCGGCTCGTTCTTCACGAACCCCATCGTTCCCGCCGAGCGCGCCGCCACGCTGGCCGAGCGCGTGCGCGCGGACCACGGCGAGCTGCCGTCGTGGCCGGCGGGCGAGGGGCAGACCAAGCTCGCGGCGGCCTGGCTCATCGAGAAGAGCGGCGTGTCCAAGGGCCTGCGCCGCGGCAACGTCGGGGTGTCCACCCGTCACAGTCTCGCGCTCGTGCACCACGGCGGCGGCACGACGCGCGAGTTGCTCGCGCTCGCGCGCGAGATCCGGGATCGCGTACGTCAGCAATTCGACATCGTGCTGGACCACGAGCCGATGTTGCTCGGCACCACGTGGTGATCAGCGCGCGCGTGTACGTGGCGATGCACCGGTGCTCTGCAGCACGGTCGCGACAGCGCGGACCCGATCCATGTAACGCATCGTCCACTCGGTAGCAGGCCGCACGTAATCTCCAATTGCTTGTCGGAGCCCGCGGCCGCAACGTCGTGTGCGGGGGTCGGGATCTTGGTCGCAAGACGGCAACGTTCGCTCGGTATGGTCGGGCTCGGCGTGTTCGGGGCGGCGCTCGGTGGTTGCTACACCGGGCTCGACAGCGGACGCGCGAGTGGTGGCGAGGACGCGAGCGGTGCGGGCACCGTGAGCGAAGGCGAGGGCGGCAGCGAAGGCACGGCCGGCGAGAGCGGCGAGGGCGAGGACCTCGACGATCCCGGGCGCATCACGCTGCATCGCCTCAACCGCGCCGAGTACAACAACACGGTCAGCGATCTGTTCTGGGGGATGGAGGTCTCGCCGGCCGACAACTTCCCGGCCGACGATCACAGCTTCGGCTTCGACAACATCGCCGACGTGCTCAGCGTGACGCCGCTGCTGTTCGAGCTGTACGAGCGTGGCACCGACGAGATCATCGACCTCGCGCTCACGTCGACGGGCGGCGGCGGGACGCAGCGCGCCGAGGCCGAGGACGGCGTCGGTGATGCGGGCGCGGCCAACGGCGAGGTCTGGGTGCTGAGCTCGGCCGGCGCCGTGACGACGCAGTTCACGGTCGAGACCGACGGCGACTACACGCTGCGGGTGCGCGCGTACGGTCAGCAGGCCGGCCCCGACCTGCCGCTCCTGCAGATCGAGGTCGATGGCGTGCCGCAGGGCGCCGAGATCGAGGTCGACGCAGTGCAGGGCGCACCGGGCACCTACGAGATCGACGCGGCGCTCGTCGCCGGAGAGCGCTCGATCTCCGCGCGCTTCACCAACGACTACTACGACGAGGCCTCGAGCGCCGACCGCAACCTCTACATCGACTGGATCGAGATCGAGGGCGGCGGCGGTGTCGATCCCGGTGCCACCGACGTGCGCGCCAAGCTGCTGACCTGCGAGCCCGCACCGGGCGACGAGGCGGCCTGCACCCGCGAGGTGCTCGCGCCGTTCGTGGAGAGGGCCTGGCGTCGTCCGGTCACGAGCGCCGAGCTCGACGCTCTCGTGGCGCTCGCCGAGTCGGCGCGGCAGGACGGCGATGCGTGGGAGGACGCGCTGCGTCACGCGCTGAAGGGCGTGCTGCTCTCGCCGCACTTCGTGTTCCGCGTCGAGGTCGATCCCGACCCCGAGGATCCCACGCCGCATCCGCTGGACGACTACGAGCTGGCCTCGCGCCTGTCGTACTTCCTGTGGAGCAGCATGCCGGACGACGAGCTGTTCGCCGCCGCGAAGGCCGGCAAGCTCGCCGATCCCGAGGAGCTGCGCGCGCAGGCGATCCGCATGCTCGCCGACGATCGTGCGCACGCGCTGGTCGCCAACTTCGCCGGCCAGTGGCTCTACAGCCGCGCGGTGGTGCCCGACATCGTCAAGGACGCCACGCTCTACCCGATGTACGACCAGGCGCTCGTCGCCTCGATGCGCACGGAGATGGAGATGTTCTTCGCGAGCTTCGTGACCGAGCGCCGTAGCCTCCGCGAGCTCTTGACCGCGAACGACACGTTCGTCGACGCGACGCTCGCGGGCCTCTACGGCCTGCCCGCGCCGGCCGGCGAGGGCTTCTCGCCGGTGTCGCTCGAGGGCAGCAAGCGCCGCGGCATGCTGTCGATGGCCGGGCTCATGACGGTGCTCTCGCATCCCGACACGTCGTCGCCGGTGAAGCGCGGCAAGTGGGTGCTCGAGCAGCTGCTGTGCACGCCGCCGTCGCCACCGCCACCCGGGGCCGACACCGATCCACCGGCGTTCGATCCCGACGCGAGCGTGCGCGAGCAGCTCGAGGCGCACCGCGCCGACCCGAAGTGCGCCGCGTGCCACAACCTCATCGATCCGCTGGGGCTGGGGCTCGAGCACTACGACGCGATCGGTGGCTACCGCACCACCGACGGCGGCAAGCCAGTCGATGCGAGCGGAGCGATGCCCGACGGCACGACGTTCGCCGACGGGCTCGAGATGGCCGCGCTGCTCGCCGAGCGCGAGGACTTCGCGCGCTGCACGGTCAAGCACACGTTCACGTACGCGCTCGGGCGCGGCGTGGTGGTCGAGGACGACCCGTATCTCGACGAGATCCTGATGGAGGCGGACGCCGCCGGATTCACCCTGGAGGACCTGGTGCTCGCGATCACCGGCAGCGATCCCTTCCGCATGCGCCGTGGCGAGGAGGTGTCGCCATGAGCCTGCACCTTCCTCGACGTGCATTCCTCGGCGGCGCCGGGGCGATGATCGGGCTGCCCTGGCTCGAGGCGATGATGCCGCGCCGCGCCCATGCAGCCGATCCGCCGCCTCTGCGCTTCGTCGCCGTCTACGTGCCGTGCGGCATCCACATGCAGGACTGGACGCCGAGCGCCGAAGGCACCGACTACACGCTGCCGCTCATCCTCGAGCCGCTCGTGAACGTGAAGGACGACATCCTGGTGCTGTCGGGCATCGACAACCGCGCCGGTGAGTTCAACGCGGCCGGTGACCACGCGCGCGGCACGGGCTGCTTCCTCAGCTGCTCGCTCGTCAACCTGTCGGAGACCGACATCACCAACAGCACGACGATCGATCAGCTCTACGCGCAGTCGCTCGGGGCCGCGACGCCGCTCTCGTCGCTGCAGCTCGGCACCGAGTCGGGCGGCAACGTGGGCAACTGCGACAGCGGCTACAGCTGCGCGTACGCCCGCAACATCTCGTGGGTCGGCAACACCGCGATCCCCAAGCTGACCGATCCGCAGACCGCCTTCGATCTGCTCTTCGCCGGCTTCGATCCCGGCGCCACCGCGGCCGAGCTGCTGCGCCGCAAGACGCGGCGGCTGTCGGTGCTCGACTACGCGACCAGCGAGGCGAAGACGCTGCAGAACAAGCTCGGGCAGTCCGACAAGATCAAGGTGCAGGAGTACCTCGACTCGGTGCGCGACCTGGAGCTGCGCGTGCAGGCCGAGAGCACGCAGCCGGCGTGCGAGCTGGGGACGTTCGATCCCAGCTTCTCGAGCTTCCAGCAGCACGTGACGCTGATGAGCGACATCATGGTGAAGGCGATGCAGTGCGATCGCACGCGCTCGATCACCTTCATGATGGACAACGCGGGCAGCAACCGCGACTTCGGCGACATCGGCGCGGGCGGGGGGCACCACAACATCTCCCACCACAACGATCAGCAGGAGAACTTCGACAAGCTGAAGATCATCGACCGCTGGGAGGTCGAGAGGCTGGCGTACCTGCTCGAGGCGATGAAGGCCTCGACCGAGGGCGACGGCAACCTGCTCAGCAACAGTGTGGTGTTCTTCGGCAGCGAGATCGCCGACGGCAACGCGCACGGCCACCGCGACATGCCGATCCTGCTCGCCGGCCAGCTCGGCGGCACGATCGAGACCGGTCGGCACGTGCGGTACCCGAACGAGCCGCAGGCGAACCTGTTCCTCGCGCTGCTCGAGCGCCTCGGCGTCGACGCGACGACCTACGGCGACGAGGGCACGAGCCCGCTCGGCGGGCTCGGGTAGCCGGAAGCGCGGGCGAGTCTCGCGCGTCATCCACGGATGGGACGCGTGGGCCGGCTCGCTCGCAGATCGTCGCTCGCGGTCATCGTAGGTCTCGCCACGGCCGTGGTGACGATCGCGATGCTCTGGAGCCGTCCGGAGGGCGCGCACGGGATGGAACGCTTCGACACGTGCGTGATCGACTTCCCCGTCGGTCCGCCCGACGCGCTCGGCTACTACGATGCGCAGCCGTTCGGACAGAACGAGCACCTCGGCTCCGACTGGAACGGCAACGGCGGAGGTGACAGCGATCTCGGCGATGCGGTGCACGCGATCGCGGACGGTCGCGTCGTGCTCGCCGAGGATCTCGGCGGAGGGTGGGGCAACGTCGTGCGCATCGAGCATGCGTGCGGGCTCGGGCGCTACGAGTCGATCTCGGCGCACCTCGACGCGATCGTCGTGAGCCCCGGCATGCGCGTCGTCCGGGGCGAACCGATCGGTACGATCGGCACCGCGAACGGGCAGTATGTCGCGCACCTGCACCTCGAGCTGCGCACGCGCATCGGTGCACCGATCGGGGCGGGCTACGGCGACGCGACTGCGGGCCAGCTCGATCCGACCGCGTTCATCGCGGCGCACCGAGGAAACTGACGCTCAGCCGAACGCGAGCCACACGCCGAGCCCACCGATCACGGCGAGCCCGAGCGCACCCACGGCGAGCACGGTGGGCGAGATGCCGTGGGTCGTGTGAGCGTCGAGCGCGTGGCGCTCGTGCGAGCCCGAGCTCTCGGACGCCGCAGCGGGCGAGCCTGCGAGCGCCTTGCCGAAGTCGCGCATGTTCGCGTAGCGCTGCGCCGGCTCCTTGCGCATCGCCTTCAGCACGACCGCATCGACCCACTCGGGCACGTCGCGGTTGAGCATGCTCGGCGGACGCGGCGTCTCGTTCAGGTGCTTGTAGATGACGTCGTACTCGTTGTTGCCGGAAAACGGCGGACGGCCGGTGAGCAGCGCGTAGCAGGTGGCGCCGAGCGAGTAGATGTCGGCGAGGTGATCGACGTGCCGGCCCTGCGCCTGCTCGGGCGCCATGAAGTCGGGCGTGCCCATGACGACGCCCGTCTGCGTGACGATGCTGTCGGTGGGATTGGCGAGCCGCGCGATGCCGAAGTCGAGCACCTTGATGAAGTCGGGATCGTCGGACTGCGTGACGCGATAGAAGTTCGCCGGCTTGACGTCGCGGTGGATGATGCCGGCGTCGTGCGCGGCCTGCAGCGCATCGCAGAGCTGGATCATGATGTGCTGCACCCGCGTCCACGGCAGCCGGCCCTGCTTCTTCAGCAGCGTGCCGAGATCTTCGCCGTCCTCGAGATACTCCATCACGAAGAACACCGCGCCGTTCGGCGTGGTGCCGAAGTCGGTGACGTCGACGATGTGCTTGCTGCCGATCTGGCTGGCCGCACGCGCCTCGCGACGGAAGCGGCGCACCGCCTCGGGCAGGCGGCACAGCGACGGGCGCATCACCTTGATCGCGAGCTTCTTGCCGATCTCGGTGTGCTCGGCGAGGAACACCCAGCCCATCGCGCCCTCGCCGACCTTCGAGAGCAGCTTGTAGCGATCGGCGAGCACGGTGCCGACGAGCAGGTCGGCCATCGAGCCGACGGGCGGACGATTGCGCGGCGGCTCGGTGGTCGGCGGCCGACCCAGCCCAGCGCCCGGCCGCGGCGTGCGTACCTCGGGGGTCACGCGGGGCGCCGTCTGGTCCGTACCGCTCGGCGGCGGCGTCGGCTCGCGCGTGTCCACCATCTGGTTGCCGCCATTCGTAACATGTCTGCCCGCGCTCCGCACCAGGGCGCGCCCTCGGCGGGATCAGGTGCCGAAGTCGACGCCGAGCGCGGCAAGCTCTCGCTCTGCCTGTTCGGCCCAGCCCCGGTTGGCGCGGGGGCTCGCGGGCGAGGGGTGCAAGATCGTGCCGATCGCGATGCCGCGTGCGCGCGCGAGTGGCTGGGCGCGCTGCAGCGCGAATGCTCCGATCCCGATGACGCGGGCAGGTGCGAGCGCGTCCAGCGAGCTGGCGAGCGCATGGTCGCAGACCGCGTAGAGCGCAGCGCGTTCGTCGGCGGGGAGCTTGTCCGGCGTGCGGTTCTTGCCCCCGTCTTCGAGGAAGACGAGCGGGCAGTAGTTGAGCACGAAGAAGCGCTCGAAGAACCGCTCCGCGGTGCCGAAGCGATCGCGGGCCCAGCCCCACAGGCGTGCGCCGCTGACCTCGCTGCGCGTGCACGCGAAGCCTTCGATCGGTCGCTTGGGGTGCTCGGTCTTCGGCCGCTTCACCGGCGCTTCGATGCCGAGCCAGTCGCGGACGATCGCCACCTCGCCGAAGGGCACGCCGGTCTGCATCATCCCGAACGGACCGGGGTTCATGCCGAGCAGCACCGTGCGGCCCTGCGACGCGCCGAAGCGCCGCACGTAGGCTTCGTACGGCGCCGCGGCGTAGGCGAGCGGGTTGTAGACGTGCGTCACCGGCGGTGCGAACGCGAGCCGGTCGACGTCCTTCGCGAGCTTGCGCGTGACCGCGAGGAGCTCCATGCCGGGCGCACGGTAGCATCCTCGACGGGGCGACGCCTTCGCTCGTTCACGGCTCGGGCACGCAGTCGTAGCCCGCGTGCATCGTGCCGGCGGCGGTGAAGTCCTCGCACGACGCGGCGCAGAGCTCGACCGCGGTGCCGTCGGCGGCGTACCGCCAGCCGCTGGCATCGTCGCACGCGGCGGAGTAGGCCAGCTCGTTGCCGTCGAGCACGAGGTGCACGCGCTCGGGCGCGGTGGGCAGGTCCTCGAGCACGACCTGGCACTGCAACGCGCCCGTGATCTCGCCGAGCGCACCGGCGAGCTGGTCCTCGTCGCGCGTGTTGTAGAAGGCCTCGTCGCCCTCGCGCGCGGCACCGCCGGCGATCGCGACCTCGCCGAGGCTGTCGTAGGGGTTCACATGCGGCACGTCGACCGTCTCGTCGACGATGTCGATGCCGACCACGTAGGTGGGGATGCCGTGATCGGCGAGCACGTCGGCGACGAGCGGCGCGAGGTTCTCGTCGTACTGCGTGAAGGTCGCGTTGTCGGGTACGCCTTCCATGCAGTTCGCCGCGCCGTCGGTGACGAGCACGATCGCCTTGGGCGAGTCGCCCGCGAGGGCCTCGAGCTCCGCGGCCGCGGTCGCGATCGCGCCGCTCGTCGGCGTGCCGCCCCAGATCGCCTCGGAGTCGGCCGCCGGCATCGCCGCGACGATCGCCGCCGCGTTGTCGAGCCCCACGGCGACGTCGGGCACGACCGGGACCTCGCACGCGGTCGCGGTGTCGTTGTCGGTGAGCCCGACCGACGGGAACATCAGTGCACCGAGCTCCATCGAGCTCTGGAGATCGCCCCCGAGCGTGGACACGACCTCGTGCAGGCTGTGCCAGCGGGTGACCGGCGCGGTCGACTCGTCGCCGTCGTGGTCCCAGAGGTTCGAGACCATGCTGTGCGACTTGTCGAGCACCAGCATCACCTGCGGGGTGGAGGGTGCGACCGTGATCTCCGACTCGCCGCACCACAACACGCCACCGTCGTCCGCGCCGGTGTCGCTGCTCGAGTCGTCGCCGCTCGAGTCGTCGCTCGAGTCGTCGTCGCTCGAGTCGTCACTGCCGGAGTCGTCGTCGCCGATCGTGACGATGCCGTCGTCGGCGCCCTCGTCGTCGTCGCCGCTGCCGGCGCGCCCGCCCGGATCGCACGCGGAGGCGATCGCGATCAGCGAGAACAGGCTCCCCGCGATGCCGATGCGGTGACGGAGCGTATGCAGGGCCATGGTTCGATGCCTCGATGCGTCGCGGGGTTCGTGGTTGCTTCCGTCGACGCACTCGCTCCGACGGACGGCACCCACCGATGTTCTCGCGCCTGCCGGCGCAGCCCCGAGATCGGTGCGAGCTACGGGCGGGATGTGGGCCCGCGTTCACGAGCCGTTCGCAGTCGGGATCCGAGCGGTTTGCCCGGCTCCGGCGCGGGCGCACCGCCGCCCGTGATGCATGCTGTCGGCGATGACGGACGACGCCCCGGAGAGCCTGCAGCCCCACATCGGTGGCGCGCTCGATCCGATCAACGACGCGTTCCACGACGAGTACGCGCGCGCGCGCGACGGCGTCGGATTGGAGGCGCCGGTGCTCGTGCTGCTGGGCGACGAGCTCACGCTCGTACGGGACGCCCAGCGCCGGCAGACCCTCGCCTTCACGCCGCGGGTCTTCCATGCGCTCAAGTCGATCGCGCACCTGCCGGTGGCGGTGTTCGCGGTGCTCGAGCGCGCCGAGGACGTCGGGGATGCGCTCGCCGAGCTCGGGCGCATGGTGGCGCGCGCGGAGGGCTCGCTCGCGGACGACGTGCCGGACGCCGCCGCGCAACGCACGTGTCGCACCATGCTGACCGCGACTGCGCGCCTGCTCCGCAGCCGCTCGCCGCGCGACGAGCTCGGCGCCTATGCGCGCGCGATGGGCGAGCACGTCATGGTCATCGCCGATCTCGCCACGCGCGAGCTGCTCGGGGCGCTGCACGCCGCGTTCGGCGAGTTGCTCGCGCCGCTCGAGCCGGAGCTGCGGGCGTCGCTGCACGTGGTCGTCGCGGGGGCGCACCAGGCCCGCGCGCGCAACCTCCCGTTGCAGTACTTCCAGCGCGTGCTGGGCGAGCCGCGAGGGCACGAGCGTCGCGTGACGTTCGCCGAGGCGGTGCAGAGTGTCGATGCCGCGTTGACGCTCGTCGGCACGCAGCGACTCGATCGCAAGATGGCGGAGGCGTTCTTCGGCGACCCGCAGCGATTGCAGCGCGACATCCTCGGCGATGCCGCGCAGCACATCCTCGAGACCGCCGAGCTCGATGACCTGCCCGAAGGTTCGCTCAGTCGTCGAGGCAGCGAAACGCCTCGCTCTGCACCTCGTAGGCCTCGAACACGTTGAGCCAGTCGGTCGTGCCGTCGATCGTGAGCGTCGCGGGCATCGTGGACGACGGCCCCGGGAAGGTCGCGACTGCGGGCTGCGGACCCCCGAGCTCGAGCTCGATGCGCGTGTTGCCCTCACCGCGCAGGAACGACAGCACCTCGCGCTCCTCGAGCACGTCCTTGCCGAAGAAGACCCGACGGTCGTCGTCGGCAGCGGCGTCGACGGGGGCGGCCACTGCGATCGTGCGGCCGTCGGGGGTGTGTGCCGCGAGCTCGAATCGCATCTCGCGCTCGAGCTCGTAGGCCGGAAGCGCCCGCACCTCGGCTTCGTCGAGCAGCTCGAGCTCCTCACCAACCTCACCGATCGCGAACACTGGCCTACCGCCGTCGCCGAGCAGCACGGCCATCCGCAGGCGCTGCGTCGTCCGCGACTTCGCGATCACGAGGGAAAAGGGCGGCGCGTGCAGCTCGACGCCGTAGCCCGTGAGCTCGTCCTCGCTGCTGCCACCGCCGCCCAGGATCGCGGGCAGGACGCGACGGATGCCCTCGCCGTCCGAGACGAAGACATGGTCGTCGGTCGCGCTGTCGGGCGCCCGATCGACGACGTAGATCGTGCCATCGGCGGCGCGGCCCGCCGCGACGAAGGTACGCAGCTCCGCGGGACGCTGGTCGGCGAGCGGATCGCAGAGCCCCTCGGGCGCGTCGACTCCACACGCGATCATCGACAGAGAGAAGAGCAGGGCAAGGGTACGTAGCATCGGTCTCGATCACTCCCTCGAGCAGTGATGGGGGCGACCGCGACATCCGGCCGTCGCCACCAGGCCAACATCGACCCCACACACCATCACTTGTCCAGCTTGGCCGCGGAATCACGGCGAGGCCAGCGACAAACGACGCGGGCCAGCGCACCCGCCCACGGTGCGGTGGGCCAGTTTGCTACGCTGGGGGCATGCGTCGCGCGCTGCTCCTCGTCGGGTGCGTCGGATGTGCGGGCGGAGCCGACCAACGACAGGACGGGGCCACGGGCGCCGTCACAACCGAGCCCACCGCAGGGTCTGGCGATCTCCCGACGACCGGCATCGACCCGGACACACTCGATCCCGACGACGCGACCACGCAGCCGCCCGCCGGTACCAGCTCGGAGAGCGGTGGGCCGCCGGCGGGTCCACCGACGCTCGTGCGCATCGGCGAGACCTTCGTGATCCCCACGCTCGCCGCGTCGATGCCGAAGCGCTTCGCGGATGCGGCCCACGATCCGCTGCACGATGTCTGGCTGGTGGTCACCGGCAACGTCGCGACGAGCGGCACGGTGCTCGATGCCGACGGCGCGCCGATCGGGGAGCCCTTCGTCGTCGCGGACGTCGCGTATACGCAAGGACAGCGCGTCGCGTTCGGTGGCGACGCCTTCTTCGTCGCGTGGCACGACAACCGCGACGACCCGATGTCCGCGCGGGTGCGCGCGCGTGCGATCGCCTGGGACGGCAGTGCGCCCGTGCTCGGCGACGACGTCGAGATCGGCACCGGCGCGAGCTACTCCGAGATGCCGCCCGCGATCGCGTGGTCGGAGAGCTCGCAGCAGTTCCTCGTCGCCTGGCACACCGCGGCGGGCGACGACATCCATGCGCAACGCGTCGCTCCCGACGGCACGCGCGTCGGCGACGCGATCGCAGTCACGGCCGACGCCGACTGGCAGAGCGACGCCGGGCTCGCGTGGAATCCCACGCTCGACGAGTGGCTGGTCGTGTACACGCATGCGGGCGCGACCACCGAAGTGCGTGCGCGCATCGTCGCCGCCGACGGCAGCCTGTCGCCGACCGAGCGCACGCTCGCGACCGCGGCCGGCACATGGCTCGCCCAGGCCGCGTACGTGCCCGAGACCGGCGACTATCTCGCGGCCTGGTTCGACGGCGCGATCTCGGCGCGCCACGTTGCCGTCGATGGCACGCCCGTCGGCGAGGCCTTCGTGATCGCGCCCGGCTACGGCAGCTACGACGGCTTCGCGATGGCCTACAGCCCGGTGACGGAGCGCTTCGCCGCGGTCTTCCACGGCACGACCAACGAGGACTGGGCGATCGCGTTCGATGCCGACGGCGTGCAGAGCATGGTGCTCGAGGCCACGAGCTCGCGTGGCGACGAGGGCCACTTCAATCCGCACGTGGCCGCGCACGGATCGCGCCCCGAGTGGCTGCTGGTCACGTCGCGGGGGTTCGCCGAGGTGGTGGGCCAGCGCCTCGGACCGTGAATCGATCGCGTCGCCGCCAACCGATCGCCGCGTCGCGCCACTACCCCGCTCGGGAGAATGCGATGGCCCGCGCACACGCCGAGTCCTCGGAAACCGATCGCTAGGCCCCTCGGAAAGCCGCTCCGACGCGGTGTCTGAACCGGCGAGACGTGAACGTGGGGCGAGCACCTCGCTCGCCCGCGTTCGCCTCGTGGGGGTACGCATGGCACGGGCGCACACGCTCGGGCTCGTGGTCGCGCTCGGTGCCTGCTCGGGCACCGCGCCGGCGCACGAGCCCGGTTCGGAGAGCATGGGCATCGGATCGGTCGAGACCGGCGGCAGTGGGTCCACTGCCGCCGACGAGCTCGACGGCTCGAGCGGGGTCTTCGTCGATCTCGGTCAGGCCGACGACGGTCACTCCGGCGAGCTCGGCTGCACGGACGACCCGCCGGCCGCGTTCGAGATCCCGATCGACGCGGCCTGCGTATCCGAGCCGCAGATCGGCACGTTCACACCGGTCGTCCGTTGGGAGCGCACCGAGTGGACCGAGTCGCCCGGCGCCCGCGAGAGCGCGAGCATGCCGCTCGTCGTGCAGCTCACCGACGACGACGGCAACGGCATCATCGACACCCACGACACACCGGACGTGCTCGCGCTCATGTACGGCAGCGGCGCGTGGCTGCGCGGCATGTCGGGCACGGACGGCAGCGAGATCCTCGATGCCGTGGCGACCGGATTCAGCCGCGGCGACGGGATCGCAGCCGCGGACATCGACGACGATGGCATCGTCGAGATCGTCGGCGTCGACGACTACTATCGCGTCGTCGCGTTCGAGCACGACGGCACCGTGAAGTGGAGCACGGCCGGGCTCGGTGGCAACGCGCCGCGCGACTCGGTGCCGGCGTTCGGCGATCTCGACGGCGACGGCGAGGTCGAGATCGTCGCGGGCAGGACGATCATCGCGCCGGACGGCACGGTGATCGCCACGGGCGCGCAGGGCACGGGTGCACACTCCGGCGACGGCGCGCTGTCGTTCGCGGCGGACGTCGACGGCGACGGCACGCAGGAGGTCGTGGTCGGCAACGCGCTCTATCGCAAGGACGGCACCTCGATCTGGTCGAACGGGCTGACCGACGGATTCCCGGCGATCGCCGACATCGACGGCGACGGTGATGCGGAGATCGCCGTCGTGCGCGCCGGCCACGTGCGGCTGCAGCAGGGCAGCGACGGGGTCGAGCTGTGGGAGTCGCCGTTGCCGAGCAGCGCCGGGGGCCCGCCGACGATCGCCGACTTCGACGGCGACGGGCTGCCGGAGATCGGCGTCGCGTCGCTGAACCGCTACGCGGTGTTCGACGGCGACGGCACGAAGCTGTGGGAGCGGCCGACGCAGGACGTGAGCTCGGGGCTCACCGGATCGTCGGTGTTCGACTTCGAGGGCGACGGCATCGCGGAGATCGTCTACGCCGACGAGACGCGGCTCTGGGTCTTCGCGGGCAACGACGGCGCGGTGAAGCTCGAGTACGACGGGCACTCGAGCGGCACGCGGCTCGAGTATCCGTGTGTGGCCGACGTGGACGCCGACGGACACGCGGAGATCGTCGTGGTGCACGAACACTACGGCTCGCAGCACTACGGGGTGACGGTGATCGGCGACGCGAGCGACTCGTGGCGACCGGCGCGAGCGCTGTGGAATCAGCACGCCTATCACATCAGCCACGTCGCCGACGACGGCACCGTGCCGGCCGCGCCGCAGCCGAGCTGGCAGACCCACAACAGCTTCCGCGCCGGAGACCTCGTGCCGAACGACGGGCTTGCGCAGCCCGACCTCGAGCTGTTCGGATCGCCCTGCGAGGGCTGCGACGCCGGGCTGCGCAGGATGTGGATCCAGCTCGGCAACGGCGGTGCGAGCCCGCTCGTCGCCGGCGCGACGATCGAGGTCTACGGGGTCGCGGCCGGCGTCGAGATGCTGCTGCAGGAGCTCGACGTCGTCGCGCCGGTTCCGGCCGGCACCGTGGGCGACGCGATCGCGATCGACGTGGATCCCGAGCTCTACGAGAGCGTGCGCGCGCGTGTCGTCGCGGGCGAGCCGGAGTGCGATCCGACGCCGGCCGAGGTCGAGCTCCCGGTCGCGGAATGCCCGAGCGCGCCGCCGGCGGGGTGACTCACTCCGATTCGTCTTGCGCGCCGAGCCTGCGATAGAGTGTGCGGCGATCGATGCCGAGGATGCGCGCGGCCTGGGCCTTGTTGCCGTCGACCCGCTCGAGCACGCGCGCGATGTAGCGATCCTCGACCTCCGCGAGCGTGAGCCCGCTGCGCGCGGCCTCGCCGAGGCTGTCGTCCGCTGGCGCCTGGCCGACCGACTCGGTGCGCACGTCGTCGAGCACGATCGTGTCGTGGTCGGTGAGCGCGACGGCGCGCTCGAGCAGGTGCGCGAGCTCGCGGACGTTGCCGGGCCAGTCGTAGCCGAGCAACCAGCGCATCGCCGCGGCGGAGATGCCGATCGTCGTGCCGCGCACCCGCTCGGCGACGCGCGGGAGCAGGTGATCGACGAGCGCGGCGATGTCTTCGCGGCGCTCACGGAGCGGGGGGATCTCGACGCGGATCACGTTGAGGCGATGGAACAGGTCCGCACGGAATCGGCCCGCGCGCACCTCGGCCTCGAGCGGGCGGTTCGTCGCCGCCACGACGCGCGCGTCGACGTCGACCTCATGGGTCGCACCGACGGCGCGGACCTTGCGGGTCTCCAGCACCTGCAGCAGCTTGGCCTGCACCTCGAGCGGCAGCTCGCCGACCTCGTCGAGCAGTAGCGTGCCGCGATCGGCCTGCACGAACACGCCGGGGCGATCCTCGCGCGCATCCGTGAACGCACCACGGCGAACGCCGAACAGCTCGGACTCGACGAGCGCGGGTGGCAGCGCGGCGCAGTTGAGCTGCAGGAAGCGCTGCCGGCCGCTTTGCGCGTGGATGAACGCCGCGATCGCGCCCTTGCCCACGCCGCTCTCGCCCGTGAGCAGCACCGTCGAGCTGGTGCCCGCGACCCGTCGCGCGAGCTCGAGCAGCTTGCGCATGGCGGGACTCTTCGCGACCGGTGCACCGGCGTCTTCGGTCTGTACGCGACGTTGGAGCCGTACGATCTCGCGGCGGAGCTGGCGCTCACGCAATGCACGTGCGATCGCGTGCGTGAGCACTTCGATCGTGAACGGCTTCGCCACGAAGTCGCAGGCGCCCTGTCGGAGCGCGGTGGTCGCGAGCTCGATGCTGCCGAAGCCGGTGATGAGCAGCACGAGCTGGTCGGGGCGCCGGGCATGGATCGCCGCCATGAGGTCCGGCCCACGCATGCGCGGCATCTCGACGTCGGCGATCACGAGATCGTAGCCGTTGGCCGCGACCTGCTCGAGCGCATCGACCGGCGAAGTCGAGCCCGAGGCATCGTAGCCCTCGTCGCCGAGCGCGACGACGAGGTAGTCGACGACGGAGGGGTCGTCGTCGACGACGAGGATGCTCGGCTTGGTGGTGGTCATGCGGAGCCCTCGTCGGTGCGGCGCGGGTCGTGGGCACGATAGGGTAGGTCGACCGTGAAGCGGCTGCCTTCGCCGGGCGCGGAGGCGACGTCCACCACGCCGCCGAGCTCGTTCACGAGCGTGCCGACGATCGCGAGCCCGAGCCCGGTTCCGCCCTCGGGCGAGCGGGTGGTGAAGAACGGCTCGAACACGCGGGCGTGCAGCTCGGGATCGATGCCGGGTCCGTCGTCCTCCACCGTGAAGCGCAGCGAGGGTAGCGGCGTCGTGGCGCCCGGTCGTTGCAGCGTCGCGCGATCGAGCCCGAGCCGCACGTAGCCGCCTTCGTGTGCGGCCTCGAGCGCGTTGCGGGCGAGGTTCAGCGCGATCTGCTGCATCGCGTCGGACTCGATGCGTCCACCGTCGAAGCCGGCCGGGACGTCCACCACGAGCTCGACCCGCTTCCGCCGCGCCTCGACCTCGAGCAGATCGACGACGGTGCGCACGGCGTGCAGCGGATCGCCCATCACGTGGCCAGTGCGGCGGCGCGCGACGTCGAGCAGCTGCCGGACGATCCGCGTGATGCGCTCGGCCTGACCCGCGATGAGCGTCGCGGCGCTGCGCACCTCTTCGGGCTCGTCGGCGTGGCGCAGCAGCCGTCGCGCGCGACCGTGCAACACGAGCAGCGGCGAGCCGATCTCGTGGGCGAGCCCGGCGGAGAGCTGGCCGATCGTGACCAGGCGATCCGCGTCCTGCAGCGCCCGTGTCGAGCGACGGTGCGCGTCCTGTTCGGCCTCGAGGTTGCGTCGCGCATGCTCGAGCTCGACGAGCATGAGCACGAACGCCTGGGTGAGCTGGCCGATCTCGTCGGTGCGCTGGGTGTCGAGCACGGGATGGAACTCGCCCGCGGGCACGCGGGTCATTGCCGCCGCGAGACGGGCGAGCGGGCGACCCACCACGATCTCGCCGAGACCGTAGGCGAGTGCGGCGACGAGCAGGGTGAAGCCGAGCACGGCAATCGCGACCGAGGCCGTCTCGCGGGCGAGGTCGGCACGCTCGCTCGACAGCGGGCGCACGATCGCGAGCGTGCCGACCCGCGCTTCGTCGACGACGAGCGGCACGACGAGCACCGCACGGTCGCCGGCGAAGTCGACCTGTGCGTGCTCCCCGGCGAGCCGCTCGAGCGTCGCGCGATCGAAGCGTGTGGCCGCATCCATCGCACCTTCCGATGCGCTGCGCAGCGAGCCATCGGCGCCGAACAGCATCACGTCGACGTCGGCGCGGATCTCCTCGAGCGCGGAGACGGTCAGATCGACGTCGCCGATCTGGCGATCACGCAGCGCGTTCTGGGCGGCGACCCGCATCGCGCGGCCGGTGAGCATCATCTCCTCGTCGACGGCACGCGCGAGATCGCGGCGTTCGGCATCGGCCTGCCACGTCGCGATGCCCCCGAAGACGACCAGCGCGAGTGCGCCGACGCCGAGGCTCACTTTCGCGGGGATTCGCATGGGTGTGGCAAGAATGTACCGAGAGCGACAAAGCGCCACGCCGGCCACCCGACGCACCTGCGCCGCGGAACTGGACCCTTCCCGAGCGCGTAGCGACGGCTGGGCCTTCGTGTGAGTCGGAGGGCCGGCATGGCACGACCGTTGCTGCAGCCGCCGCGCCAATGCGCGGTGCAATTCGGGTCTTTCGCGGGTGGGTGCTACTCGCGGTCGCAGCCTGCGGTCGTGCGGCGTCGTCGTCGGAGCCGGTCGACGACGCGTCGCCGCCGGTGCGCGAGCTCGACGTGCACGAGAACGAGCGGATCACCGTGCCGCCCGGTGCGCTCGCGTTCGTGCGCACCGATCGGATTGCTGCCGGCGGGCCGCGGCTCGTCGTCGAGGCGCCGGCGCGGGTTGCGTTCCGCGACGATGCGCTCGCGCGTGTCGGCGCGCCGGTGCCCGGCCGCGTGCAGGCCGTCCATGTCAAGGTAGGCGATCGCGTGCACGCGGGCGATCCGCTCGTGACGCTCGGCAGCCCCGATGCCGCGGGCACGCGCGCCGAGCTCCGGCATGCCCGCACGCTCGTGAGATCGGCGCGCATCGAGCTCGACCGGCAGATCGCGCTCGCGGAGCGTGGCGTCGGGCTCGCCCGCGATCGCGTCGCCGCCGAAGCAGCCGTCGCCCAGGCGGAGAGCGAGCTCGCGCGCGCGCAGCAGTCGAACGCGCTGCTCGGCAGGGATCGCGGTGGTGTTGTCGTCGTGCGCGCGCCGATCGACGGCGTGGTGCTCAGTCGCGGTGTGACGCGCGGCGCCACGGCGGAGCCGGGCGGCGAGCCCTTGCTCGAGCTCGGTGACCCCCGCGCGGTGTGGATTGCAGCGGAGGTGCTCGAGCACGAGATCGATCGCGTCCGCGAGGGCGCGCGCGCGACCATCACGTTCTCCGGAGCGATCGAGCGTCGCGACGCGATCGTCGCCGCGGTCGGTGGTGCCGTCGACACCGAGACGCGGCGCGCACCCGTGTGGCTGGAGCTCCGAGGCGACGGGACGCCGATGCGCGCTGGAACCTGGGCGCTCGCGGAGATCGACGTCGACGAGGCCGCGCTCGCGACGATCCCCACCTCCGCGGTCGTGCTCGAATCGGGGCTGCGCGCGGTCGTCTACGTCGCGACGGCGACCCCCGGCGAGTTCGAGCGCCGGCGCGTGGTCGTCGAGCGACCCGTGCGCGGACGTACCCCCGTCGTCGAGGGCCTCTCCGGCAGCGAAGAGATCGTCGTCGAAGGCGCGCTCCTGCTCGACGCCACGGCCGAGCAGCTGCTCTGAAGACCCCGCGATGCTCCGCACCATCGTCGAGCTCTGTGTGCACCGCCGCGTGGCCGCGCTCGTGGTCACGCTCGTCGTGGCGGCATTCGGACTGCGCGCGTACCTGCAGACCCCCGTCGAGGCCTTTCCCGACGTCACCAACGCGCAGGTCACTGTGCTCGCGAAGGCACCCGGGCTCGCACCTCAGGAGGTCGAACGACAGCTCACCATCCCGCTCGAGCGGGTGCTGAACGGCACGCCGGAGATGTTGCTGCTGCGCAGCGAGAGCCTGTTCGGGCTCGCGATGGTGACGCTGACCTTCGACGACGACGCCGATCCCTTCGTCGCGCGAACGGTCGTCGCCCAGCGCATGCAGGGCGCCGACCTGCCCGACGGCGTCGAGCCCGAGCTGTCACCGGAAGCGACGCCGCTCGGTGAGATGATGATGTATCGGCTCGTCAGCGATCGCCACGATCTGGTCGAGCTGCGGGGCTGGCAGGAATGGCGGGTCGCGCCGCAGCTGCGGCAGGTCCCCGGTGTCGCCGACGTGATCAGCTTCGGGGGATTCCTCGAAGAGGTGCACGTCGAGGTCGATCCGCAGGCGCTCGAGAAGCACGGGCTCGAGCTCTCGGAGGTGACCGCAGCGATCGCCGCATCGAACGGCGGGGTCGGGGGCGGCGTGTTGCGCAGCGGCGATCAGCAGCTCACGATCCGCGGCGTCGGCTACCTGCGCGCGGGCGAAGACGTGAAGCGCGTCGTGCTCGACGCGGACGAAGGTGTGCCAGTCACCGTGGGCGACGTCGCACGGGTGGTGCGCGCCCACACTCCTCGCATGGGCTCGGTGGGCTACGACGAGCAACGCGATGTCGCCGAAGGCGTCGTGCTGCTCCGTCGCGGCGCGAACCCCAGCGAGGTACTCGCCGCGCTGCACGCGAAGATCGAGCAGGTCAACGACGAGGTGCTCCCCGACGGGATGGAGCTGGTGCCGTTCCGCGATCGCAGCACGCTCGTCGAGCTCACGCTGGCCACTGTGCACCGCAGTCTCCTCGAGGGCTTCGGTTTCATCGTCGCGGTCGCGTGGCTGTTCCTGCGCTCGGTGCGGGGCTCGCTGATCGTCGCGTCGATCATCCCGCTGTCGCTGGCCATCGCGTTCATCGGCCTGCACGCGCTCGACGTGCCCGCGAACCTCATCTCGATGGGCGCGATCGACTTCGGAATCCTGGTCGACGGCGCAGTGGTGCTGGTCGAGAACGTGCTGCACGAGGCCCGGGAGCACAAGCCGCGACGTCGTCGCGACATGCTGGCACTCGTCGCGCGTGCTGCGGTCGACGTGGCGCGCCCGACTTTCTATGCGATGTCGATCATCGTCGCGGCGCTCATCCCGGTGTTCGCGCTCGAGCGCGTCGAGGGCCGCATCTTCCGTCCGCTGGCGCTCACCTACACGCTCGCGCTCGTCGGCGCGCTCGTGCTGGCGTTGACCATCGTGCCGGCCCTGTGCGCGCTGCTCCTGCGACCGCAGGACACGGGCGGGGGCGAGCCCAAGACGCTGGCGCGCATGCGCGACGGCCACGCTCGCTTCGTCGCATGGCTGCTGCGCCGCGGGTGGATCGCCGCCGTCGCCGCGCTCGGGCTCGTCGTCGTCGTCGGCCTCGTGGTCGGACGCCTGGGTACCGAGTTCCTGCCGGAGCTCGACGAAGGCGACATCAAGGTGTTCGTCGAGATGCCGCCCTCGATCGCGCTCGAGCGCGGGCAGGACATCCTCGACGAGGTGCGGCGCCGCATCGGTACGGTGCCGGAGACCGCGGGTGCGCTGAGCGAGCACGGTCGACCAGAGGACGGCACCGACAACGAGGGCGTGAACATGTCCGAGACGTTCGTGCGACTGCGGCCGCGCGAGGAGTGGCGCGAGGGCGTGGACAAGGCGCAGATCGTCGAGCAGATGCGGGCAGCGCTCGCGGACATCCCGGGGGTTCGGTTCAGCTTCTCGCAGCCGATCCGCGACAACGTCGAGGAGTCCGTCAGCGGCGTGCGCGGCAAGGTCGTGCTGAAGGCGTTCGGCGAAGACGTCGATGCGCTGCGGGCCACGCTGCTCGCGGCCAAGTCCGCGCTGCAGCAGCTCGACGGCGTCGTCGACCTCGATCTCTATCGCGACACCGTCGCTCCGCAGCTGCAGATCGACTTCGACCGCGATGCGCTCGCGCGCATGGGCATCGCGATGGAGGACGCACAGGAGGTGGTGGAGACGGCGCTCGCGGGTCGCATCGCCACGGAGTTCTGGGACGGACCGCGCCGGGTGCCGGTGCGCGTGCGGCTACCGCTGGCCGACCGCGTCGATCTCGGGCGCATCGCGGGCATCCTCGTCCCGACGCCCGCCGGTGGTCGCATGCCGCTCCGCGATCTGGCGGCAGTGGAGATCGTACCTGCGCGCGCAGGCATCACGCGCGAGGCCAACAGCGCCTTCATGGCGCTCAAGTTCAACGTCGAGGGCCGCGACGTGGGCTCGGCGGTCACCGAGGCGATGGCGATCGTCGAGCGCGAGGTGACCCCGCAGGGCGACACGTGGCTCGTGTGGTCCGGCGAGTTCGAGAACCAGCAGCGCGCGATCGAGCGCCTCAGTGTCGTGATCCCACTGTCGCTGCTCATCGTGCTCGCGCTGCTGTATGGCGCGCTGCAATCGGGGCGTGCGGCGGCGGCGATCCTGCTCGTGGTGCCGCCGGCGCTCACCGGCGGCGCGTTCGCACTGGCACTGACCGGCGAGGTGCTCTCGGTGAGCGCGGCGATCGGATTCGTGGCGTTGCTCGGACAGGTCTCGCTCGCGGGTTTGTTGGTCGTCGGTGCGATCGAGGCTCACCGCGCCGCCGGGCTCGCGCTCGCCGTTGCGATCGTCGAGGGTACGCGCCAGCGCTTCCGCGCGGTGCTCATGACCGCACTGCTGGCGATGCTGGGGCTCTTGCCGATGGCGGCCTCGACGGCGGTGGGCAGCGAGACGCAGCGGCCGTTCGCGCTCGTGCTCGTCGGCGGCATGGCGACGACGCTGTTCACCGCGCTCGTGATCCTGCCGGTCGTCCACGGCTGGCTGTCGGGCACGCGCGTACGTATCGCTCCGAGCGAGGAGGACGAGGCATGATCGTCGCACGCGCGCTCGCCCTGGTGCTCGTCGCCGAAGCACCGTTGCCGGCCGAGATCGATCGCGAGCGACTCGTCGAGGTCGTGCGCGCGCGCAGCCCCGAGCTCGCGGTCGAGCGCGCGGAGATCGAGGTCGTGCGTGCGCAGGAGGTGCAGGCCGGCATCCTGCCGAATCCGGAGCTGCGCTACATCGGCTGGGGCCGGCTCACCGGCAACGACACCGCCATCAACGCGCAGCAACACCAGTACGAGCTCGCGCTCCCGGTGCTGCTCGCCGGTCAGCGAGGCCTGCGGCGCCGCGCGGCGACTGCGATCACTCGCGTCGCCGAGGCCGACGCGTGCGTGGCAATGCATGCGCTGGCCGGCGAGGCGCTCGTCCGCTTCGAGGCCCTGCTCGCCGCACAGGCACGGCTCGAGATCCTCGAGGAGGGCGAGCGAGCGCTCGTCGCCACCGAAGCGCTCACACGCGCGCGCGCGGGACTCGGTGCTCAGACGCAGTACGACGCGCTGCGCGTCGCGACGGAACGCGAGACGTTCGCGGTCGAGCTCTCTGACGCGCGCAGCGCTGCGACGGATGCGGCGGGGCGGCTCGCCACGATCGTCGGCGCGCCGGGGTGGCGGCCGTTCGCACGCGGTGAGCTCGAGGACATCGAGCACGCGCCGCGCCGCGATGCCGCCGAGCTCTGGCGAACGCACGGCAAGTACGCGCCGATGCTCGAGGCCGCGACGCGGGCGCGCACTGCAGCGGCAGCCCAGACCCGTGCGGCCAGGCGCGAGCGCTGGCCGATCCCGACGATCTCGTTCGGCAGCTACGCGACCGTGGCACCGACGAGCTCGTCGCTCGTCGCGTCGATCTCCGTGCCGCTGCCGGTGTTCGATCGCGGGCAGGGAGCCCTCGCCCGCGCCCGCGCCGTCGAGAGGTCAACCGCACGCCGGGTGGACGCGGTGGAGCGACGGGTACAAAGCGAGCTGCAGCGGGCGCTCGACGTGCTCGCGGTGCGCCAGGACAGCACGCGCACGTTCCGACGCTCCGCGCTGGCGCGCGCGCCCGAGCTGCGTGCCATGGCGCAGGATGCCTACCGCGGCGGGGCCTCGACGGTCATCGAGCTGCTCGACGCCGAGCGGGCGTGGCTCGATGTGCGGCTGCGATGGGTCGATCTGCTCGAGCGCCTCGCGATCGCGCGGCTCGACGTCGAGCTGGCCAGCGGAGCGCTGAAGGAACGCGTCTGTCGCGGTTGATCCGGCCGCGCCGCGATCAGGGCGCGGCGAGCCGACAGCTCGGATCCAGCTGCACGCAGAGCACGTACGGGATCACGCGCGACCACGAGCGCCACTTGTGGGCGCCGGGGAACTCGATGAAGCGATGGGGCACCGCGGCCTCGTCGAGGCGGCGGTCGAACGCCGCGTTGGAGGCCAGGATGCCCCCGCGATCGCGGTGCGCCGCGCCGAACAACAGCCGTACGCCGTGGAGATCATCGGGTCGGCGGAGCGCGGCGTACGGATCGATCCCCACCTTCGAGCCCGGTGGCCCGAAGATCTGCGCGAGCTTCCCGTCCGGCACGAATCGCGAGAGGAACGCGCGCGTGTCGGCCTCGTCGAGGATCGGCGCACTCAGCACGGCCACCGAGCCGAAGCGCTGCGGATCGGCGAGCCACATCTGCAGCACGCCCGCGCCGCCCATCGACACGCCGGCGAGGTGCAATCCCGCGGGGCCCTCCAGGGTCGGGAAGCGGCGACGGACCTCCGGCAACACCTCGTCGAGCACCCAGCTCCGCCAGTGGTGGCTGCCGTCGTACCAGTCGATCCAGAAGCCGAAGTCGCCCTCGGGCGTGACGAGGATGAAGGGCGGCAGCGCGCCCGAGGCGATCGCGGCGTCGAGGCCCTCGACGAGCTCGCGCCGATCCGCCGAGCTCGCATCGTCGCCCGCGCCGTGCAAGAGCAGGACGACGGGCAGCGGCGTGCGGCGATCCCAGCCCCGCGGCAGCCACACGCCGTAGCGCAGCGGTCGACCCTCGGCGGCGCTGTCGACCGTCGTGTACTCGAAGCGCCCGGTGGCGTGCCCGCAGGCCGCGAGCAACGCGAGCGCGAGCGTGGCTGCGCGGATCAGTTGGGCACCGGACGCCCGGTGGACTCCCACGTGTTGTTGCGCCACGTGCCGCACGTGTCGGTCACCGGCCCGTAGGCGTAGATGTCGCCGAACACGTTGTTCGTCATGTGCAGGTTCTCGTGGCAGTACACGATGTATGCACCACCGACGAGGCGGTTGCCATCGGCGTAGACCGGTCCGGAGACGGGCTCGGTGCCGAACGGGAAGATGCAGGCGGTGAGCTCGCCCGTCGTGAGGTCGAAGTTGTTGGCGGTGAGCTCGATGTCACCGTCCCCCATCATCTGCACGCCGTCGCCGTGGGCGCCCTCGGCCTGGCCGATGCTCGTCACGTAGTTGCACGCGATGACGTTGCCGCCGTCGGCCTTGAACGAGTCGCCGCCGATGTCGTGGATGTAGAGGCGTTGCGCCGTGTAGCTCGCCCCGCGGATCGCGTCGTCGATGCCATCCAGCCCGTCGATCTCGCCGTCCTCGATGAGGATGTCGGACCCGTCGCGGACGAAGATCCCCCAGTAGCCGTCGGTGGTGATCCGGAAGTTCCGGATCGTCACGTTGCTGGCACCGTCGACGATCTCGATGTCGCCGTGCACGTGCACGTTCTCGACGACGGTGCCGCTCTCGGAGATCACGATGCGCTCGCTGTCGACGAGCAACGACTCGTCGAGCACGCCGACGTCTGCAGGGCCCGTGGGTGGACAGGTGGGCTGCGCAGCGCCGGTGCTGCTGTCGGAGCCCGCTCCGCTCGTGCCGTCGTCCGCGCTCGAGACCTCGCTCGTGTCGAGCGACGCGGAGCTCGAGCCCGCGGAGCCCGACTCGGCGGTCGACGGATCGCCGGAGGCCGACGCGACGCCGCTCGTGCCACCCGAGCTGCTGCCGCCTTCCGAGCTGCCGCCGCTCGGCGAGGATCCGCCGCAGGCGAGCACGAGCGCGAGGCCGACGGCGAACGTGCGCATCCCACCCAGGATACGGGATCCCCACGGAATCGAGAATCGATCGCCGCCTGCGACTAGCGCGCGAGCGCGGCCACGATCTCCGCGCGCGTGCGCTCGGCCAGCGCCTCGGCGGTCTGTCCCGTCCCGTCGATCGGGGGCAGCACCTCGACGCGCATGCGCGAGCGACCGACGCCGAGGCCGTGCTTCGGCAGCGCCTTCGCGGTGCCGTGGATCGCGATCGGCAGCACCGGCAGGCCGGTCTCGATCGCGAGCTCGAAGGCGCCGGGCTTGAACGGGCGCAGCTCCGCGGTCTTCGAGCGCGTGCCCTCGGGGAACATCATGATCGAGCTGCCTTCGCCCAGCAGGCGCTTGCAGCCGGCCAGCATGCGCACCACGCTGTCGCGATTGCCACGGCGCAGCGCGATGTAGCCGTTCAGCGTCATGTTCCAGCCGATGAGCGGCAGGCGGAAGTTCTCGATCTTCGAGACCCACTTGAAGTGCACGAACAAGCGGTGGAGCACGAAGATGTCGACCAGCGAGGCGTGGTTCGCGACCATCACGTAGGTGCGGCCGGCCGCGATGCGCTCGCGGCCCTGCACTTCGACCGTCCACCACGGGTTGCCCCACGTGTAGAGCGCGGCCCAGAAGTTCGTGAACGCGTGCAGCACCACGCGGCGGCGATCGAACGGGGCAGTGACGATGCGGATCGCGAGCGCGATCGGGAACATCGTGAACGCCGCCGCGATCACGAACAGCCAGTAGCCCGTCGAGACGATCGCCTGCATCGCCGGCCTCGCTGACGACTCACAGCAGCGGGAGCTGGGGCGGCGCGAGGCGTCGCATCACCTCGTGCTCGACCCGGTCGAGCCAGCCCTCGCGGGCATCGGTCGCGAGGCGCAGCGCCGGTAGCCCGCGGCGCAGGAGCTCGCGCTCGAGCCGATCGGCGACCGCGTGCTGGAAGTTGGGATCGGTGGCGCGCAGCCCGTCGAAGCTCGGCGCGCCGATGATCGGTACGGTGACCAGCAGGTCGTAGGTGGACATCCATGCGTCGACGAGCCCTTCGAGCGCGGGCTGACGACCGGCCGCGAGCAGCATGTACACGTAGTTGTCGAGCACGCTGCGATCGCAGAGCACGACCGGGTAGCGCGCCTGGGCCACCCACTCCTCGGCGAGTTGCGTGTGCAGGATCCACGACTGCGATGCGAGCCCGGTCGCCTCGTTGATCGGTAGCGGGCAGCGCCGTGCAACTTCGTGCACGATGTCGAGCACCACGTCGCGCGCCTTCAGCCGAGCGGCGAGGCCGTAGCACAGCGTGGTCTTGCCGACCCCGTGGGTGCCGATGAACGCGACCTTCATGGTGGCCTGGCGTGCGGCATCCTACCGCGCTGGACCCGCTTCGGCCGCACCCGTATGCTCCCGCCGACGTGACGGTGCTCCGCAAGGTCGGGCTCGCGCTCTTCTCCATCTGGGCATGGGCGGGGAGCTTCGCGTGGATGCTGATCGGCGCCACCTTCACGATGCTCCTGCGCGTCGTCGGCGTGCCCTACCAGCGCGTGCACGGCTGGGTCACGGCGCCGATGTTCGTGCAGGTGGTCACCGTGTTCGCGGCCGCGCGCGTGCGCATCCACTACCACCCGGACTTCGATCCCTCGCGCCGCAGCGTGTTCACGCAGAACCACATCAACCTGCTCGACGGGCACATCGCGTCGGCCGCGATCCCGCATGCGTTCTCGGGCCTGATGAACGCGTGGCAGTTCCACATCCCGATCTACGGCTGGCTGATGCGCCTGTCCAAGGGCATCGCGGTGCACCGCAGCCGGCGCGACAAGCTGGTCGAGCAACTCAGCGCGGCGGCCCGCGAGCGCAAGCGCATCGGCATGTCGATCCTCACCTTCCCCGAGGGCCATCGCACGCTCGACGGCAAGGTGCACGGCTTCCGGCGCGGCGTGTTCATCATGGCGCGCAACGCCGAGATGCCGATGGTGCCGATCGCGGTGCGCGGCTTCTACGAGGTGAACCGCAAGGGCAGCCTGGTGATCCACCCGCTGCGCCGCGTCGACGTGTTCGTGGGGCCGCAGCACGACACGGCGGGGCTCGACGACGAGGCGATCGGTGCGCTCGCGAATCGGCTGCAGGCGATGACGGCCCACGCGGTCGAGCACGGCGCGTGGCCGGCGGCGACGGGCGAAGCGACGCGCAGCACCGGTTAGCCGCGGCGCGGCCTACCAGCGCAGCACGCAGCCGGCCCAGGTGAACCCGGTGCCGAAGGCCGTCGACACGATGATGTCGCCGTCCTTGATGAGCCCCTCGCCGCGCGCTTCGTGCAGCGCGACGGGGATCGTCGCGGCCGACATGTTCCCGTACTTGTGCAGCACCGAGTACATCTTCTCGCGCGGGATCCCGCAGCGCTCGCGCGCCGCTTCCATGATCCGCATGTTGGCCTGGTGCGGGATCATCAGCGTGACGTCGTCGGGGCCGACCTCGGCCTCCTTCATCGCCTGCTGCGCCGCGTTGCTCATGGCCAGCACCGCGTGCTTGAAGACGGTGTTGCCTTCCATGTGCACCGTGTGCTGGTGCTTCTCGACGGTCTCTCGAGTCGCCGGCAGCTGCGTGCCGCCGGCCGGCTGATAGAGGATCGGGGCGAGGTTGCCGTCGGCGCCCCAGTTCGAGGCGAGCAGGCCCGAGCGTCCGTCGCTCTTGGTGATGATCGCCGCGCCGGCACCGTCGCCGAACAGCACACACGTGCCGCGGTCGGCCCAGTTCACCACCTTGCTCATGACCTCGCCGCCGACGACCGCGATCTTGCGCATGCCGCCGGCGCCGAGCAGCGCGGTTGCGAGCTCGAGGCCGTAGAGGAAGCCGCTGCACCCGGCGCTCACGTCGAGCGCGGGCATGCCCCGGATGCCGAGCTTGCGTTGGACCCAGCACGCCGTCGACGGGAACAGGGTGTCGGTCGTGGACGTCGCGACGATGAGGCCGTCGAGCTCCGACGGATCGATCGACGCGTCGGCGCAGGCCTTGCGGACCGCATCGCAGCAGAGATCGCTCGTGGCGGTCTCGGGCTCGGCGATGCGCCGCTCCTTGATGCCCGTGCGATCGAGAATCCACTCGTCCGAGGTGTCCACCATCTTCTCCAGCTGGAGATTGGTGAGCACCCGGCTGGGGAGCGACACGCCCGTTCCTACGATCCTGATGGGCCTCAAAACGACCTTCGCGTGGGTTGGAATGCCCTCGCGCCTCGATTCGGCCCCGAGTATCTCACCCGAGCCCATGCGGTCAACCCCGCCGACGTGAGCGTTTCGAGTGCGAACGAGCTTGCGCGGCCGCTGCCGGCGACGGGCTGATTGCGCAACGCGATGCTCACCTCGTTCTTTCCGAGAAGATCACGGCGCCCTCGAAGTGCGGGAACTTTCGCAACAGAGCGCACGTCATGGCTGCTTCGTGGCACAACCCCCCGTCGATTCACGAGCTGGTTTGCCCCCACAGGCGCGCGAAGACTCGGCGATGGCCAAGCACTTCACGGCCGACCCGTTCCACGTCCTGCAGGCCCGACCCGGCGCGAATCGGCGCGAGCTCGACGGCGCGGCGGCGGACCTGCTCGAGGCGCTCGCGCGCGGCGTGCCCGGTGCCGAGCGCTACCCCACGCCGCTCGGTGAGCGCGCGCGCGACCCCGAGATCGTGCAACACGCTGCACACGAGCTGCACGACCGCGAGAACCGCATCGTGCACGAAGTGTGGGCAAAACTGCCTGTTCGAGCGCGCGCCATCGATCCACCACCCGCACCGGCGCCGTGGGCCGGAGGCGAGCGCGCGTTCGGGTGGCGCGTGCGCGACGCTCGGAGGGGGCCATGAACGAGACCTGGGTCGTCCTGCTCTGTGTCGCCGCGGCCGCAGGCATCGGCGCCTCCCCGCTCGCGTCGATCGACACCGTCGATCCGCAGGGCCCGCGCGCGAAGGCGATGCGCCGCGCCGAGCAGCAGCTCGCCGCCGCGGTGCTGCTCGCCGCGACGGCGGGCCTGCTCTCGCTCTGGTTCTACGCGCGCGCCGGCTATGCGTGGTCGCCGATGCTCGCGCTGCTCGGCATCGCGATCCCGCTCGTGCATCCGTGGCTGTTGGTGCGCTTCGTGTTCATCCCACTCGGCATGGCGGGCATGGCCTACCGCATCGCTCGGCGCGCCGGCCACCCGTGGTACCGCGATCCGATCGGCGGCGCGGTGCTCTCCGGTGCACTGGCGGCGATGCGCAAGCGCAAGCACGACCCGGCGCTCGCGCGTTGGCTGCGCTCGCAGCTCCATCGCGATCGCATCGGCGGGGCCGGCATCGTCGCCGCCGCGTTGCTCGATGCGGACGCGGGTGATCGCGACGCCGCGCGGGCCGTGCTCGCGGGCCTCGACGAGGTCGAGCCCGACATCTGCCCGCCGCTCGCGCGCACGATCGCGCTCGACTGGCTGGTCGCCGATGCGGCGCGTCGCGGCGCGTGGCACGAGCTGGTCGAGCGCGTCTCCGACGATCCGTTCCCCACCCGCACCACGCGGTTCATCGGGCTGTGCGCGCGTCGGATGATCGGCGAGCCCGGGGTCGGCCGCGGCAACGTGCTCTCGGCGTGGCTGCGCGCGCCCCGACGACTGCGCACGATCGGCCTGCTGTGGGCGGCCGTGCGACGGTCGCGGCTCGGCAAGGTGGCGATCCCCGACGAGGAGCTCGCGATGCTGGCCGCCAACGAAGCGAAGGAGCCGGTGCTCGGCGCGCTCGCGCTGCACGCCGAGCTGGCTGCGATGCCCGCGACGCTGCCGGTGCAGAGCGCCCTCGTCGAGCGGCTCGGGGCGGCGTGGGACTTCGCGCTCGGCGACTTCGGCCTGCGCGGCGAAGTGCGCGAGCGGGCCGAGTCGCTCGCGGTGGGGGCGACCGGCGAGCTGCTGGTCGCACGGCTGCAGCGCGCGGTCGCGCGCGATCTCGCCGCGCTGGTATGTCAGTGCGGCCGCGATGCGGAGCGCCTGCGCGCGCCGTTCGGGATCCTCCGTCGCGCCCGCGAGATCCACTTCGAAGACGTGATCGAACAGCTCACGCAGGCCTGCACGGCGCTCGGCCGCCGACGCACGCCCGAGCTCACGCCGCTGGACGCGTGGGTGACGTGGGTGCGGCTGCGTCGGGCGTACCTCGTCGCTGCGGCACCGCTCGAGGCGTCCGAGCGCGCGATGCTCTACGGCGTCGTCGAGCAGGAGGTGCGACAGGCCGCCGCGTGGCTGTGGAACGAGCGCGGCGAACGTGGCCTCGCCCACGGCATGTGCCTGTTCCTGCTCGCGGAAGCCGAGCGCGTCCGTGACGCGGAAGCCGCCGCGTACTACCGACACAACGTCGTCGTCGGACTGTGATTGCCTCCTGGAATTCGCCGGGCCGCGAGCGTCCAAGCCCTCGAGTGATCGAGGTGCACACGATCGCGCCCGCCGAGCGGCGGATGCTGCTCGAGCTCTTGGCCAGCGAGCGCGCGGGGGAGGAGGCCCTGCGCGTCGGTCCCTACCTCGGACGCGCCGCGATCGCTCGGGCCCTGTCGTCCGTCGACATGGCCGACTGGTGCGACGACGAGCACGTCGTGCTCACGGAGCTCGGGCGCCACGTCGCCGAGGCGCTGGCGGAGCGACTGGTCGCCGCACCGCTGCACCACGCCTGCTAGGCGCGCCGCTTCACGGCTGGGTGTCGCGACGCGTCGCGTCGTCGCCCGTCACCTTGTCGCCCGTGACCTTGGAGCTCAGCTCCTGCAGCTCGTGCTTCAGCTTCTGCGCGAGCTCGGACAGCTGGTCCTTCACGCGCTCGCCCGCGCTCGTGGCCTTGTGCTCGAGCTCGTGCAGCTTGGGCTCGAGCTTCGCCCACGCGTCTTTGGCCTCGAGGCCGGCAAGGTGGATCCGCACGCGGATCTCGTCGGCCATGCGGCGCAGATCCGGCAGCAGCGACTCGTGGGTGTCGGTCGGCGTGGTCACGGGCGGCAGCATGCAACCTGCGCGACCACCTTCAAGTCGCATCAGTCGGAAACCGCGATCGCGGCCGATCGGGCGAGCGCGACCAGCTCCCAGTAGGGTGGCGTGCGTCCGTGCGCGGCCTGTTGCGCAGCGACGGCCTCGCGCACGCGCTCGCGGATCCGGCCGTGACGTTCGCCGAGCCACTGCGCGCGCAGAGCGATCGTCGCGCTCATGCCCTCGGGCACGGGGCCTTCGCCACCCAGCGCGACTCGGACCGCGCTGTACAGCTTCAGCACGCGTGCGAGCGGCACCAGGCGCCAGTCGTGCTCGAGCTCCGCACCCGCCTCGGCCTGCTCGAGCATCGCGTCGATCGCCGCGTTGTCGATGTGATCGTCGAGCAACGTGCGCGCATCGTGCCACTCGGCCACGACCTCGAGCTGTGGATCGTACTCGAGGTCGGCCGGCGCCTGCGTGCGCAGGTGCCGGACGCCGAGCTGGGCCATCCACCGTGCGAGCCCGCCGGACGAGAACGTCGAGAGCTGATCCCAGAGCACGATGCCCTTCGCCGCGTAGGCCGCGGCCGCGACCTCCGAGCAGAACTGGGCGTGGTGATCGGCGATGTCCATCGCGAAGTCGTAGGGGATGTGGCGCGCGCGGGCCTCGGCGAGCGCGTCGCTGGCCGCGTGGTGCGGCAGCAGCGGGTCGGCGCGCAACGAGGGATGATCGGCGCGCAGTCGCAGCACCGCGATGCGCAGCTTCTTGTCGGCGAGGTAGCCCGCGGCGTCGGTGATCGCGACGCCGCGCTCGATGTGGGCCTCGATGACCGAGCCCGCGCCCGTCGTCGCGTCGACGTGCACGAGCGCGACGTGGGAGAAGTTGCCGGGATAGTCGTTGCCGCGGGCGATGAACGCGGAGGTCGGCGCACCGCCGCGCGAGAGCAGGATGTCGCCGCTGTGCACGCGCACGCCCTCGATCTCGAGCGACGGAGCGCGCGAGGGCACGGCGGTGCCGGAGCTGAGCCGCGGGGCATCGTCGGGGCGCAGCTGCAGGAGCAGCTCCTCGAGCGCCGCGCGCGAGCCGTAGAGCAGGCGATAGATGCGATCGCGCTCGGCCTGGCCGTGCGACCACGTGCGCGAGGCGGCCTTGCCGAGCGCACGCACCCGCTCGCGCACGGCGACGAGCTCGGCGATGCGATCGGGGCAGCCACCGGCGGAGGCGAAGAGCTCGAACAGCGCACGCTCGAGCGTGTCCCAGCGCGCATCGACGGCGGCCGTGCGCGCGCCGGCGAGCTCGTCGATCGCCCGCGTCACCTCGGCATGGCGTTGCTCGTACGCGGCCCCGCAGCCGGCGACGCGCGCTTCGGCGTGCCGGCGCTGCAGCTCGGCGAACATCGCGTCGGCATCCCATGCGAACGCGCGTGCGCCGGGTCCCGCGGGGACCCCCACCGTCGGATCGGGTACCCACAGCACCACGAGCACACCGAGCAGGACCAGCGCGCGCGTGCGCCAGCGTGAGGCGCGGGTCGCTTCCGTCGTCAACGCGAGCAGCAGCGTAGCGCCGCTCAGCGTCGACGTGGCTTCGTCTTCGCGAACAGCTCTGCGATCGCACCGCCGCGCCGCTCTGCGAGCGCACGCGCGGTCTCGCCGGCACGGTTCTTCGCCTCGGCATCCGCACCGTGGGCGAACAACGCTTCACAGCCGCGCACCGAGCCGAGCCCGGCGGCGTGGTGGAGTGGGGTGTCGCCCGCATCGTCCGTGCTGTCGACCCGAGCGCCGGCATCGATCAACAGCTCCATGGCACGCGCGGGGCCGGGATCGACGTACACGGTGTCGTGCGGCTCACTGAGGCTGCGATACATGTGCTTCGCCTGGGGCGCGTACGCGAAGCCGCCCCACGCGAGCGCGGTGCGACCTTCGCGGTCGCGGGCTTCGAGCGGTGGCTTCGCGGCCAACAGCACGACGACGAGGTCTTCGTGACGCTCGATCACCGCGTGGTGGAGGGCGGTGAAGCCGTCGTCGTCGGCGGCACCGATGTTCGCGCCGCGTGCGAGCAACAGCTGCACCGTCGAGACGTAGCCGTACTTCGCGGCGGCGTGGAGCGGACCGAAGCCGGTGCTCGGGATCTTCGCGCCACCGTCGAGCAACGTCTTCACCAGCTCGTCGAGACCACCTCTGGCTGCAAGTGTGAGCGCACCGTCGAACACCGGTGCGCCGGCGCGCAGCAGGGCGAGCGAGGCCTCGGGCTCCGCGAACTCGATCGTCCATGCGAGCGCGCTGCCGTAGGGCCCGGCCCGCACGTTCATGAGCTCGGGGTGCTCGGCGATGTGACGATCGAGCTGGGCCGCCGACGCGCCGCCACGCGCGAGCTCGCGGAACGCCTCGATCGGCGCGGCGTCCTCTTTCAGCTCCGGCGTCGTGGGCGATGCAGTCGACGCGGGGGCCAGCGGCACGGCGGCCTTCGATGGCGGCGTGGGCTGCGGCGGCGCGTCGGGTGCCTGGTGTCGCACACACGCGACGAGCGAGAACACGACGGTGCACGGCCAGCGCATGCCTCGGCAACGCTACGACGCACCATCGCGACTGCCAAGCCGCTTGCTGGAGTGATCGCCTGCACACGCGTCGATCCGCGGCGAGTCGCTCACTCGATCGCGCCGATGTTCGGCGGGTCGGCGCGGGCGGTGCCGAAGAAGTCCTCGGCGGGGATCGGCACGCTGGCGTCGCCCATCCAGCCCGCGCCGACGAGCGGGCTGTCGTCCTGCGGCGCGAAGTCGGCGGGCACCGGCGACTCGATCGGCTCGTCGTCCGCGCCCGGCACCGCCGCGAAGCCCGGATCGATCGCGACGACGTCGTGCGGCCCGTCCGTCCACTGCCCAAGCGAGATACCGAACAGGTTGTAGTCGCCGCGGTGCTCGGCGGCGTCGTAGCTGCCGCCGATGTGCTCGTAGTTGATCGACAGGATCGCGTTGTCGTAGACGTCGAGGTCCTGCACGTTCATGCCGACCGAGAGCCCGCCGTACGCACCCTGGTGGCGGCCCCACAGCACGTTGGAGAACAGCTGCACGCCGCGCGCGTCCTCGATGTACGCCACGAAGCCGGTGTCCGGCGCGTAGAGCAGGTTGTTCGCGACGAGGATGTTCTCGCAGTACTCGCTCTCGCCCATGCCGAGCTCGTCGGCCCAGTTGCCGAAGAATAGGGTCGACGTGCTCGCGACGTCGTAGATCAGGTTGCCGACGATCTGGCTGTCGGCGAGATCGTAGAGTTCGAGCCCGTCGCTGTGCCCGTTGTAGCAGGGGCCGCAGCCGCCATCCGTGCCGCAGCCGTGCAAGGCGTGCACCGTGTTGCCCGAGAACACCACGCCGGTGCTGCCGCTGATCGCGACGCCGTCGTCGGCCGCGTCGTGGATGACGTTGCCGCTCACCACCACGCCGTCGCCGACGATCGACATCGCCGTGCAGGCTCCGTCGATCTGCTGACCGCCACGCTCGCTGAAGTTGCCGTCGACGTCGCAGCCGCGCAGCGTGACGTCGGGCGCGCCGATGTCGACCACCGTGCTCTCGAGCGTGCCGACGATGCGCGTGGCACCGCGTCCATCGAGCTCGACCTGCGGCGACGCGAACACGAGCGGACCCCACTGCGCGATCCCGTCGGCGTAGCTCGCCTCCCAGCCGTCGTCGGTGCCGTGATCGCTGGCGGTCGCACGCAAGACGCGGATCGGCTCGCCGTCGGCGTCGTCGAACGTGTAGCCGGGGTAGCTGCCGGCCGCGACGAAGTACACGTGCCCGCGCTCGAGCGCCTCGGGCAGTGCCGGCATCGCGTCGTCCCAGTCGCTGCCGCTGCCGCTCGCGTCGGCGCGCACGTAGTGGCAGTCGTCGGCGCACACGACGGGCGGGGCACCGGTCTCGTCGGAGCTCGAGGCATCGTCGGCCGAGGACGCTTCGCTGCCCGCGGTGCTGTCCGGCGTGCTGGGGTCGCTGGGGTCGCTCGGGCTCGTCGACGGCTCGCCGGACGGATCGCTGCCCGGCGTCGGATCGCTGCTCTGCGCCGTCCCGCCCGAGGTGTCGGCGGCGGCCTTTGGCCCTTCGTCGGCCGCGCAGGCGGCTGCACAGGCGACGAGCACGGCGAGGCGGCGATGGATCTCCACGCACCGATAGTCACACTCGCGGCGAATCCGTCCACGTGAAAGTGGCGTGGCGTGGATTTCGTGATCGCCGGCCGACGCTAGTCGGCCGCACGCGCACGTGCATCGGCCAGGCGCGTCTCGAGCTCGCGGGTCTCCTTCGCGTCGGCGCCGTGGACCCTCGAGCTGATCGCGAGCGCGCGCTCGAGCAGCTCGGCGCGCTCGGCCTGCTTGCCCTGCTGGGCCAGCATCGAGGCCAGCGAGCGCAAGGTCGAGATCGTGTCCGGATGCGAGGGTCCGAAGCTCGCGTCCTGGATCGCAACGGCGCGCCGGGCCATCGCGACCGCGGCATCGAGCTCGCCGAGCGCCTCGAGCACGATGCCGAGGTTGTGCAGCGTGTCGACGAGATCCGGGTGCGTCGGCCCCAGCGTGGTCTCGTAGATCGCGAGCGCGCGCTCGAGCAGCGGACGGGCCTCGGCATAGCGGCTCTGCTGGTCGTAGGTGGCCGCGAGGTTGACGAGCGCCGCCGCGACGTCGGGGTGCATCGGCCCGTGGGTCGCCTCGGTGATCGCGAGCGCGCGCTCGTACCAGCTTCGCGCGAGGTCGGTGTCCCCGCGCGCCCAGTGCACGCTGCCGATGTTCGACACCACGTCGCCGGTGGCGGGATGCGCAGCACCGAGCGTGCGCTCGAACAGCGCGAGCGCCTCCTCGTAGAGCACGAGCGACTCGTCGAGCTTGCCGCGCATGAACAGATCGTTCGCGACCGCGGTGGAAGCCAGGCCCTGCAGCCGGTCGTCGGGGCCGAGCTCGGCCCGCGCGAGCTCTCGCGCACCCGCGAACGAGCGGGTCGCCTCGTCGAGGTCGCCCTGCTCGAGCGCGATCGCACCGCGCGTGACGTACAGCCGCACCAGCTGCGCGGGCGTGCCACCGGTGCGATCGATGAGCGCATGCGCGAGCTCGAACCAGCGCTCGGCCTCGGCCGGCCGCGCATTGCCGTAGCCGACGAAGTGCGTGAGCTCGACCGCGGCACGCGCCGCGATCGAGTCCGCGCCCGCCCGCACGGCCGTCCACACCGACTCCTCGAGCGTCGCCTCCGCCCACGTCTCGCCGCGGCGCGACGCGAGCTCGCCGTGATGCGCGAGCACCTCGGCCAGGAGCGGCGCATAGCCCAGCTCGCGGGCGCGGGGCACCAGCGCCGCGAGCTGCTCGGCGGCGTCGCGTGGACGACCTGCGGCCGCGAGCGCGTGCGCGCGGGACAGCTCGCGCGCGACGGCAGCGATCGCTTCGCGCTGCGCCGGATCGCTGGGCTGCGCGGCGAGCTGCGTCAGTGCCTCGACCCGCGCGCACTCGTCCACCGGCGTGAGCCGCTGCGCAGCCGAGCTCGCTTCGCGGACCACGGCCACGTCGGCGCCGACGAGCACGCCGACGAGCGCATCGAGCTCGTCACGGCGACGCTCGAGGCAGGCCATGCGCAGATCGAGCACCTGCTCCGACTGCACGCCTTCGACGGCGGTCGCGCGACAGGCCTCGGTGTGCGCGGTCACCCAGTCGTCTCCGAATGCGTCGAGCGACTGCACCGTGGTGGCCAGCGAGTCGGCGGCCCAGGGCACGCCGGTCGCATCGAACGCACGGCGCAGCTCGGCGCGGCGCTCGTCGTTCCACACTTCTTCGAGCCGGGCGCGCGCGCTCGTGCACGGCACGGGCACCGCGGTCGCGCGCGCAGCCGTCCACGCGGCCCCGCCGACTGCGGCGAGCGCGAGCCCGCCGAGCACGATGCGCCGTCGACGGGCCTGCGGATCGGCCGAGAGCTCGGCGAGCAGCTGCGTCATGCCGGGCCAGCGCGCATCGGGCTCGCGCGCGAGCCCGCGTCGGAGCACGCGCCACACCCAACCGGGCACGCTGCTCTCCGACGGTGGCGGACGAGGCTCGCCCTCGAGCACTTCGATCACGAGGTTCGCGAGCGTCTCCGCGGGGAACGGTCGCCGCCCGTAGAGGCCCTCGTAGAGCGCGACGCAGAACGCGAACTGATCGGCCGCGGGTGTCGGCTCCTCGCCGAGGTGCTGCTCGGGCGCCATGTAGGCCGGCGTGCCCGCACGCAGCCCCGTGCGCAGGAGCTCGATCGGCGGCCCGGACACGGTCTCGTCGGTGGGCCGCTCGCGCTCGCGATCGACGAGCCGCGCGAGCCCGAAGTCGACGACGCGCGGACGGCCGTCCTTGCCGATGAGCACGTTGTCGGGCTTGAAGTCGCCGTGCACGAGCCCGGCTTCGTGCGCCGCGGCGAGCCCACGGCCCGCGAGCACGTACGCGTCGAGCACCTCGCGCCAGCGGCGATCCGGCGTGCGCTGGAACTGGGTGAGCGTGCCGCCGGTGACGAGCTCCATCGCCACGAACACGCGGTCGTCGATCGTGCCGACGTCGTGCACGCCGACCACGTTGGGATGGGACAGGCGCGCCATCGCTTGCGCCTCGCGCAGCAGGCGACCGTCGTCGCCGCCGACCAGCGAGCCGCCGCCGCCGCTGTGCAACACCTTCAGCGCGATGCTGCGATCGAGGCGAGGATCGAACGCGGAGTAGACGATGCCCATGCCGCCCGCGCCGAGCTTCTCGTGCACGATGTAGCGACCGAGCTTGCCGACCTGCTCGGGGAAGATCCGCGGGGGGACGACGTCGAGGGTCGGATCGGCGAGGGTGCGGCGATCGTCGTCGTCGCTCGCTCTGGATGGGGTCTCCATCTGCGGGCTCCGCCGCTTCAGCGCGGCCGCGGCGGTGCTTCCGACTCCACCTCGCGCGTGCTCGCGGCGTCGCTCGGCTCGATCGCCAGGTTGTCGAGCGAGTCCTGCAGGGTCGTGTACCACTTCACCGCGAGGTCTTCGGACTCCGCGGATACCGCGTCGACCATGCGACCTCGTCGCACGATGCGGAAGCCGTGCCCGTCGTTCTTCTCGAACGGCGCGATCGCGGCCGCGAACTGCTCGGCGTCCTCCTCGCGATCCCACACGCTGCGCCACACGAGCACGCCGTCGCCCGAGGGCACGCGCCAGAGCCCCAGCCGATCGCCGTCCCACCCCGCCGCCGCCTTCGAGGCGGTCTCGTCGTCGTAGCCGCGCTCGCGCAGGATCCGCTCGATCGCGAGCTCGCCCATCACGTCGTCGTGGATCGGCTCGGCTTCCCCGGCGTGCTGCGGCCAGAACGGCAGCTCGATGTGCACGGGGAAGTCCTTCTCGAGCTTGTTCGCGTGCAAGAGCTGCTCGGTCGAGGTCGGCGACGCGCCGAATGCCGCGACCACGGCCTGCCAGCCGCCGGTCGCATGCACGCGGGCGACGTACGCGGTGCCCGGTGCGCAGGGCACGTTCGCGTTCGTGCCGAGCAGCGCCGCGGCGACGTCGGTGGGCGTCGCGGTGTCCTTGCCGCGCCGCGAGGCATGGATGGTGTCTGCGACGTAGGTCGCGAAGCCCTCGGCCAGACACTGGCGCACGAGCGCGACGTCGCTCGTCGACTGCGAGTCGAACACGCTCGCCGCCAGTCCGCCCAGGCGTTGGTCGATGTACGCGAACATCAACGCGCGCGCGAGCGCGTGCTCGAGCGGACCGCCGGGCTGGTAGGTCGCCGTGTTGAACACCACGATGTCGCGATCGTGGATGAACCCGACGAGCATGCTGTTCGCGAGCATCTGTACGACGCCCTCGCGCAGGCCCTTGCCGTTCGTGAGCGGTGGGATCTCGAGCGCGCGTCGGAGCGCGGCGATCGCCTCGAAGGACGTCGTCTTGCGCGTGATCGTGACGTAGTTGTCCGCGACCTCGCGCATGCCCGCCGGCTCGCGGTTCTCCATCAACAGCTTCGCGAGGTCGACCGAGAATCCGAAGCGACGGATCTCCTCGGACATCGCGACGATCAGCTCTTGCTGGGTCTTCGGTTCCTTGGTGGGGACCGGGGTCTCGACCGTGGTGCGGGGCTCACAGGCGAGGGTCAGAAGGAGCAAGGTGGCGAGCTTGCGCATGCGCACGCGCGAATCATCGCACGTGCACGGCAAGCTCGACACACCGGGCGGCGATCACTCCGCAGGGACTTCTTCGAACCCCGGGTCCAACTCGAAGTCGAACTCCACGACGATCGGCGGGCCGTCGTAGCTGGGGAAGTCGGCACCGGCCGTGGCGGCGCGCAGGCACTCGCGCAGACGGCGATCCTTGGCCGCGGGCGCAGGGAGATCGGCATTCACGCCCAGCGGCGTCGCACCCTTGGGGTTCAGCAGCACGGCGACGTGGGCTTCGCCGTTCATCTGCTTCTCGGACTTGCCGCGCGAGTCCACGACGCACGCGTCGATCGCGTCGTAGCGGCGCGAGAAGGCCTCGAGCACGCTCTGGGAGTCGGGGCGCTCGCCGCCCGAGTCCATGTCCATGACCACGTCGGCCGAGGGGTCGAAGGTCGGCACGTTGGTGGTCGCAGCCGCGGACGCGGTGGCCGAGCCCGCACCGATCACACCGGCGACGAGCGCAGCGAGCAGGCGCTGGTGCCCTGCGCGGAACATGATGCCGAGCTTCGGCTTCGCGCCCGGCGCGGTCCAGCGCACCTCCGCATCGACCGCGATCGTCTCGGGCGCCCCGGGCACCGCGAACTGCACGGTGATCGAGTCGCCGATCGCCGGCGTCGCGCCTTCGATCTCGAGACACGCTCCTCCGCTGGAGAAGTTCGTGCTCGCACCAGTACAGACGAGCCCGTTCGCCTGCGCCTGGATGGGCATGCGGAGCTCGAAGCGTTCGGTCGTACGACGGTTGCTGGGGTCGGGCAAGGCTTGCATGGGTTTTCTCCGCATCACCGAATCCGCTCACGCACCGGGTTGCGCGTCACGTTTCGGCGTCCTGGGCCGTCATCGCCGTTCGAACCGACACCTTGAGAGCGATCGACGGCCCGATCGCGGCCAGGCCGCGCACGCCCGCGACGCCACCGCGGGTCAGAACGTCTCGGTCGCGACGACACACGCGGCGTCGCCCCACTGCACCGGCACCGCGACGGTGTCGCGCACGCGCGCGAGCGCGGCGGCATCGTCCGGCAGCGCGGGCCCACACGCGACGATGCGAACGGGCAGCGGAGCGTCGCCGGTGCGCAGGAGCCCGAGCTCGACGCCGTCCGGCGGGAAGCCGAACAGGTGCACGCGGTGCGGTCCGGATCCCTCCGGCGCCGCCGCCTGCTCGCCTGCGACGGTCAGCTCGGCCACGCGCTCGCCCTCGTCGAACAGCAACATGATGCGATCGGCCCACGGCGCGACGAGCCGCACGCGCACGCGTTCGTCGCTGCTGGGCAGGCGATCGAGCCACGGCGGCGCGCGATCGTGGGCCTGCGACGGAGCGGTCCAGACTCCCGCGCGCGACCAGGGCAGCGATTGCTGCGGCGCGGGCGCGAAGGCGGCCGCGCCCTGCAACGGCTCCGGCAGCGCGACGCCGGGCGCGAGCGTGAGCACGGCCTCGCCGCTGTCGGCATCGGTGAGCTGCACGACGGTGAGCTGTCGCGGTGCGTCGCGATCGTAGCGATCGACGACGAGCGCGGCGATGCCGGCCGCCAGCGCGATCGCGGCGCAGCCCACGAGCACGTTGCGACGTGCATGCGTGTCCTCGTCGTTCACGCAGGCCCATGCGGCGTGGCTCGTGATCGCGGCCGCGGGGACCGTGAGCGCGAGCGGCAGCGCCCAGCCGAACGCCTCCTCGAGCCCGGACACGAGCGCGCCCCACAGCCCCGCGAACAGGGCGAGCCCCATCGCCGGCACGAGCTGCGCGAGCGCGTCGCGGCGGCCCTGCTTCGCGGCGACGACGAACGCGAGCGCGGTGGGCACGAGCGGCAGCACGAACACCGGCGCGACGCCGGGCGCGAGCGCGACGACGAAGGCAGCGAGCAACGCCCAGACGATCCAGGTCGCCAGTGCGAGCTCGGCCGGGCGAACGCGGCGGCCGACCAGCGCCGCGAGCCCGATCGTCGCCGCGCCGAGCGTGGCCCACACCGCGATCCGCAGCGGCAGTGGATGGGCGTAGGCCGCCGGTGCGCCGCCCCCCTTCGCCGCGATCGCCTCGACCAGCGCGAACGCAGCGAGCGCGGCCCCGCTCCACACGAGCACGCAACCCAACGCGCCGAGCACGAGCGCGCCCGTGCGCACGAGCCCGCCCCGGATCGCCAGCACCGCGGCGGCCAGCAGCGCGAGCGCGCACAGCCCGATGATCGGCAGGCTCCACTGCGCCGGCCAGCGCACGAGCGCCATGCCGAGCACGTCGGCGAATGCCGCATCGTCGCCGCGCTGCGGTGGCTCGCCGCTGGCGAACGCACGCGTGGCCGCGAGCACGGTGTCGCCCTGGTGCTGCACGCTGCCGCGATCGAGGTGCGCGAGATCGTCGAGCGGCGTGTGATAGCGCGCCACGCCGCCGATGAACGCGAGGTTGATGCCGGGCAGCCCGGCGCCCATGAGCACCGTGAGGTCGGTGTCGTTGGGCATGCGTCGATACACCTCGACCGACAGCGAGCTCGCCTCGGGTGAGGTGACGGAGCCGGCATAGCGCTCGACGAGCTCGGCGTTGCCCTCGCTCGACTCGAACATCGCGGTGCGGCCCTCGGTGCCCCGGGCCTCGACGTTGATCGCGACGCCGATCTCGGCGAGCCGCTGCGGATCGCGGGTGAACAGCTCGGCTCCGAGCAGGCCGACCTCCTCGCCTTCGTCGAAGAGCAGCACCACCGGTCGCTCCGGTCTGGCGCCGGCCCGCAGCGCACGTGCGACCTCGAGCAACACGGCGACGCCGTGCGTGTCGTCGCCCGCTCCGGGCCCCGCGTGCACCGAGTCGTAGTGCGAGACGAGCAGCACGGCCGGGCCCTCGGTGCGCCCGGGAATGCGCGCGATCACGTTCACGACGGGCGCGCACACGATGCCGCGGCACACCCACGACGCGTCGAGCTCCGGCTCCAGCGCGAGCATGCGCAGCTCGTCGAGGATCCGTGCGCGGACGCGCCCGTTCGCCGTGCTGCCGACCGGGTGCGGGGCCTCGTCGCCCAGGACACGCTCGAGCATCGCCATCGCACGCGTCGCCGAGAACGTGTCCGGAGGCGCAGACAGGGGCTCGGGCGAAGGGGTGCGCCGGGTCCAGGCCTCCAGCAGCAACGCGATGATCAGGATCGCGGCTGCGACGTACGGCGCAGGCGTGCGGCGGGTGTGCTCGTCGCCCACGGCCCCGACGATAGCGGCTATGATCACGCGGTGCACCACCGCTGGCTCGCGATCGTCGTCGTCACGCTCGCGCTGGGTTGCTTCGAGCAGCCGCCCGAAGTCACGCACGACTCGGATGCGCCTCCGACCTGCGACCAGGGCGAGGTGGGGCTTCCGGGCGTGCCCGAGGGTTGGGAGGGCTGGGCGTTCATCGCCGTGGGTGGGAGCGGCACGCGGCCCCAGACGTGCGCCGAAGGCATGACGACCTCGGTGCTGTTCGCCGACGCGAGCGGTACACCCGAGTGCGCATGCGTATGCGGCGACGACATCTGCAACCCCACGTTCTCCGTGGGCGCGAGCTGTGATGCGGGCGTCGAGATGCAGGGCCAGCTCGTCGGCTGCGAGTCGATCAGCGATCCGGCGACGGTGATCGACATCTCGACGAATCCGAACATCGATCAAAAGGAGTGCGCGGCGGTGCCGGTCCCCACGCCTGGACCGAGCGCGAAGCCGGTCACGGTCTGCGGGCTCGCGGGCAACACCGACGAGTGCGTGTCGGTACCCGAGGGCTTCGTCGGCCCGTGCATCACGGGCGATCATGCCGAGTGTCCGGCGGGCTTCGTCGAGCAAGCTTCGCCGGCGATCCGGCTCTCCTGCGAGGCGTGCGGCGCCTGCATGATCCCACCTGCGCTCTGCGACGCGCTCACCTTCGGGCTGTTCGAGACCGCGGACTGCAGTGGCGTGCCGGTCGGCACGGCCTCCGCACCCCCGAACTGCGCGCCGGTCGATGCGTTCCTCTCGGTGCAAGCGCGGCCGTTCGCGCCCACGGATGCCGACTGCGCGCCGACCGGCGCGAGCACGACGAGCACGCGGATCTGCTGCCTCGAGCCGTGACTAGAGCGGTAGCTCGAGCCCCTGGTGCGCGACCGTGAAGCCGCGCTCGAGCACGGCGCGGTGCTCCGGCGAGCTCGGCTCGAGCGCAGGATTCGAGTGGTTCATGTGGATGAACGAGACCCGCAGTCCGCTCGCGACCCGCGGTGCCAGCCGCTCGATCGTGTCGAGCATCAGCGGATGTCCGATCGTGCTCGGCGCGCGGCCGGGCAGCTCGTCGGCTGAGAAGAACGTGCCGTCGACGAGCAGCGTGTCGACGTCTGCGAGCGCGTCCTCGACGGGGGTGCTCCAGCGCTCCCATGGCTCGGTGTCGGGCAGGTACACGACGGTGCTGCGCGGCCCGGCGAAGCGGTAGCCGACCGTGTCGCTGTACTCGTCGCGGTGCGGCACCGCGAACGGCGTGACCTCGACGCCGCAGAGCGACACGCTCGTGCCGGGCGCGAGCTCGGTGAGCGCGATCTCCTGCTTCGTCACGAGCTGTGCCCACGGCGCATTGGTGCGCAGGAACTCCGCCATGCGCGGCGTGGCCAGCACGGGCGTGGCCTCGGCGTGCATCACCTCGAAGCCGAGCTGGGCGAGCCCGAGGTAGTGACCGACGTGTGCGTGGGTGAGCAGCACGCCGTCGACGGGGCTGCGATCGACGCGACCCTCGGGCGGCGCGCGCACGTCGGCGAGCGCATCGAGCTGCGCGGCGAAGTCCGGCGTCGCGTCGACGACGTACGCATGGCCGTCGCACACGAGCGCGACGCTGGCCACGTACGTCCGTCGGTAGGGATCGTGCCGTGCACGCTCGCAGCGCTCGCACGTGCAGCCCGCATGCGGAACGCCGCCGTCTTGCGCGATCCCCAGCACGCGCAGCCGTGCGCCGGCTTCGCGCGGCGGCGTGGCGGGGGCCGGGCAGCCGACGATCGTCGCGATCGCCAGCGCGAGGAAGACGCGCTCAGCCACTGTTCGCGCTCGGGCGCTCGCCATCGCCACGGACGACCGCGAGAGTCTGCCGGGCGGACGTCGTGCCGCCGGCGATCGCGACCACGGAGCGCTCGATCAACATGAGCCGCTCCTGCTGCAGATCGGGCAGGCGCACGGCCAGCGCGAGCCGGACCTCGCCGCCGTCCTCGCCCGGCAACGGCAGGCCGAGCCACGCCCACGCGTCCCGCGAGTCGCCGCTGCGCACGATGACCTGATCGTGCCGACGGATCTGGAACGCGGGGATGCCGATGCGACCGAAGACGAGCGCGACGTCGGGCGCGACGCGCCGCCAGCGGTCTTCGCCGCGATCGTTGCCCGACTGCCGGATCGCCTCGATGGCGTCGAGCATCTCCATCACCTCGCGTCTGCGATCGCGCCAGCCGAGGAAGCGCTCGCCGGTGAAGGCGGGCAGTCGCGCGAGCATCCTGTGGTAGCCGAGCAGCACGGCCGCGAGCAGCACCGCGACGAGCGTGCCGAGCAGCGTCCACCAGCCGCCGATGCCGATGACGTTGAGATACGCGAGCGATGCGAACATCGCCGAGGACAGCCACAGCACCATCACGGCGCGACCGTGGCTGAAGCCCGCCGCCATCAGGCGGTGGTGCACGTGGTCGGAGTCGCCGGCGAAGATCGGCTGACCACGCAGGCCGCGACGCAGCACGGCGAGCGTCATGTCGAACAGCGGCACCATGAGCGGCAGGATCGCGATCGAGAGCTGGATCTCCGGCACGCGCCAGCGCACGGGCTCGACCTCGATGAGCAGCACGGGCAAGAGGAAGCCGAGAAAGTAGCTGCCGGCATCGCCCATGAACACCTTGGCGGGGTGCCGGTTGTGCAGGAGGAATCCGCCGGTGGCCCCGAGCGCGCACGCTGCCGTCCAGCCGACCGCCATCGTGCCGAGCTGCACCGTGGGCCCCGCGAAGATCGACATCACCACGGTGCCGAAGCCGATGAAACAGATGCCGCCGGCGAGCCCGTCGAGCCCGTCCATCATGTTGACCGCGTTGACGGTCGCGACGAGGAACACCACGGTGAGCAGCTGCGAGAGCCAGAAGTAGTCCCAGCCGACCAGCATCTCGAGCGCGGGCCAGTGCAGGCCATACAGCACCGCGATGATCGCCGCGACGAGCTGCATCGCGAGCTTGGTGCGCGGGCGTAGCCCGATGAGATCGTCCCACGCGCCGGTCAGCCCGACCACGAGCGCACCGAGCAGGCCGCCGGTGAGCGGCGTGATCGAGAACAGCGCGTGGGTGGCGGACAGCGACGAGACGCCGGCGAGGCCGACGAGCAGCGTCACGCCGAACCCGAACAGGATGACGAGGCCGCCGGCGCGGGGAATCTGCCCCGTGTGCACCTTGCGGAGGCTGACCTCGTCGTCGCGACGCCCGAGCGCTTGCCAGCCGCGCAATACGAGCGGCATCAGCCCGCCCGTGACGATGAACGCCAGCGCAGCGCCGAGCCAGAGCGTGCCGAGCGAGGCGTTCACCAGCCGACTCCAACGCGGGCAGGACCAGGGGTACGGCCTGCGCTCTGGCCGAATACGCGGCGTGCAGTGGACGCCATCACGACTTGCGCCCTAGCATGCCATGGTCCAAGCAAAGTGGGCACGAGCGTGCAGCAAGACGAAGAGCGAGGGAGCGGTGGCGCCGCGCACGACGTGTGCGTGCTGGGGCTCGGCTATGTCGGATTGCCCACCGCAGCGGTGCTGGCGACCCGCGGCAAGCGGGTTTGCGGCGTCGACACGCGCAGCGACGTGGTCGCGACGATCAACGAGGGCCGCATCCACATCGTCGAGCCGGAGCTCGACGCGCTCGTGCGGGCGGCGGTGGCGGCGGGGCGGCTGCGCGCATTTTCAGCGCCGCAACCGGCCGACGCGTTCCTCATCTGCGTGCCCACGCCCTTCGCCGCGGGACACGAGCCGGAGCTCGCATATGTCGAGGCGGCGACGCGCTCGCTCGTGCCCGCACTGCGGCCGGGCAACCTCGTCGTGCTCGAGTCGACGAGCCCGCCCGGCACGACGCGCGACATGGTCGCGCGGATCCTCGAGGACGAAGGCGGCCTGGTGGCCGGGCGCGACGTGTTCGTGGCCCATGCGCCCGAGCGCGTGTTGCCGGGCGCGGTGATCCGCGAGGTCGTCGAGAACGATCGCGTCGTCGGTGGCGTCACGACGGCGTGCACCGAGGCGGCCGCGAGCTTCTACGAGACCTTCGTGAGCGGCGAGGTGCTGCGCTGCACCGCCGACACCGCCGAGCTCGTGAAGCTGGCGGAGAACGCGTTCCGCGACGTGAACATCGCCTACGCGAACGAGCTCTCCAACGTGTGCGACAAGCTGGGGCTCGACGCGTGGGAGGTCATCCAGCTCGCGAACCGACACCCGCGCGTGAACATCCTGCGGCCGGGACCGGGCGTCGGAGGACACTGCATCGCGGTGGATCCGTGGTTCATCGTCGCGGTCGCGAAGGAGCGCACGCCGCTCATCCAGGCCGCGCGGCGCGTGAACGACGAGCGTCCGCACCAGGTGGTCGCGCAGGTACGCACGCTCGCCGAGCGCTTCAAGCGGCCGCGCATCGCGTGCCTCGGCGTCACCTACAAGCCCGACATCGACGACGTGCGCGAGAGCCCGGCGCTCGAGGTCGTGCGCGAGCTGGCGCAGGCGGACTTCGGCGAGATCGTCGTGGTCGAGCCGCATCTGCCGGCGAGCCCGGTCGAGGGCACGACGCTCATGGCGGCCGAAGAGGCGCTGCGCACCGCCGACATCGTGGTGATCCTCGTGGCGCACCGCGCGTTCGCGAGGCTGCGCCGCGATTGGTTCAACCGGCCGTCGGTGGTCGACACCGTCGGGCTCCTGTCGCGATGAGTCGCTGGCGCCGCGTGCTCGGCCAGCTCGGGCCGACCTTGCGAGCGGCGCGGCATCTCGAGCCGCAGCAGCTCGTCGCGTTCGTGAAGCAACGCAGCGCCGGGCCGGCGCGGGTGCCGGTGCAGTCGCGTGCGACGGGTTGCGATCGCATCGCGCTGCCCGAGGGCTTCGTCGGGCCTTCGCCGGAGGGCGTGCCGGTGGAAGGTGGCGGCGTGATCCTGCTCGGGCAACCGGTGCACGATCCGCTGCGCTTCGGCTGGGATGCCGAGGGCGATCCGTTGTGGTCGTACACGCTGCACTACCACGGGTGGCTCGGTGATCCGCGCTGCGATCACGAGCGGGCGTTCGCGACGATCCTCGACTGGATCGAAGAGCACCCGCAGGGCGTGGGCTGGGAGCCGTACCCCACGGCGTTGCGAATCCTGCACTGGCTGGGGTTGCTGGCGAAGGGTGGCGAGCGACTGCAGGGCGGCGAGCAGGAGCTTGTGCTGGCGTCGCTGTCCGCACAGCTGCAGCACCTCGCCCAGCACGTCGAGACCCACCTCGACGGCAATCACCTGTGGACCGATCTGATCGCGCTCGTGGCGGGTGGGCTCGCGCTCGACGGTCCGGTCCCGCGGATGCTGCTCGATCGCTTCGCGACGAAGCTCGTGCGTGTGGTGCACGCGCAGCTCGCGATCGACGGGATGCACCGCGAGCGCACGCCGAGCTATCACTGTCTGCTCGGCGAGCAGCTCGCGATCGTGGTCGCGCTCGCCGAAGCGAAGCTGCCCGGCATCGGCGATCCGCTGGGCAGCGCGCTGCGTCGCATGATCGACGTCCTGCCCAGCTTCACGCATCCGGATGGCGACGTCGCGCTGTGGGGCGACAGCCAGCTCGGTGCGCCGGTGGGCCCGCGCACGCTGGCGGCGCGACTCCGGCGCGAGCTCGGGGATGGGGACGCGGATGCGCGCGCGAGTGGGTTCGCGCGGCGCGTGTGGGGGCCGTTCACGCTGCTGTGGAACCGCGGCGGCGTCGGCATGCCCCAGCAGGTCGGGCACATCCACGCCGACTGCCTGTCGATCGAGCTCGCGGTCGGAACCACGCGGGTGCTCGTCGATGCGGGGGTGGGCACGTACGTGCCGGGGCCGGATCGCGACTACGTGCGCAGCACGGCGGCGCACAACACCGCGACGGTGGGCGAGGGCGATCCGGATCAGCACGAGCTGTGGCTGAGCCACCGCATCGGCGCGCGCGCGCATCCGCTCGAGCTCGCCTGCAGCGAGCGCGAGCTGGCGGGCGAGGTGCAGGGCTGGCGCAGCCCGGCGGTGCATCGCAGGCGCGTGCGGTGGGATGGCGATGCGATCGTCGTGGAGGACACGATCGATCCGATCGCGACGGCGACGGTGCGCTGGTTCGTCCCTGCGGTGCTGACGGTGCGCCTCGAAGGCGCGCAGGCGCTCGTGTTCGTGCCGCGCGGACCCACGGTGGAGCTGTCGCTCGATCGCGGTGTGTTCGTGCAGAGCGCGGCCCCGGGCTGGCGCGCGATGAATGCCCCGGCGCCGCGCACGTGCCTGGCGGTCGCAGTGCAGGGCGGCGCGGTGACGCTGCGGATCCGGTCGCTGCGCTGACCGGAAGATCTTGCGCAGATCCGACGCGCGCAGCGGCTCGTTTCGACGCGCCGGGAACGCGCCATCGCTGTAACGAAGCTGCCGCTGCGGGAACCAACACTCGAACGATCGCGTGACCCCCGGTTGGTCGACGCGTCGACGAGAGAGGCAGCTGCGGTCGTGCGACATCCTGGCAGTGCGCGGAGTCGATGGTTCGTCAGCATGGCAGTCGCGATTGCGATCGCGATCGCCGGTGAGCGCGTGCAGGCATCGCCGTACGATCCGCCGACCCAGCGAGAGCCGTCGTCCACGATCGAGGACGACGCACCGCTTCGAGAAGCGTCGTCGCCCGCGGCGCCGAGCGACGAAGCGCCTTCGGTCGATCCTCCGAGCGACCCAGCACTGCCGTCGGAGGCGCTCACCGCCGACGACATCGAGGCGCAGACCGGCGCGCGCAACCAGGAGACCGCGCCGCCGCCGGTCGCCGACTTCATGCGCCCCGAGGGCGTCGAGGATCCGTTTCCGGATCGGCTCCCGAAGTCGCGGCCGCGGCACGCCGGTGCGTTGCTCGGGCTCGGGCTCGGCGTGGCGGTCGCCGCGACGATCACGGCGCGGCTCACCCTCTTGCCGCAGTGCGCCGACGAGCGCGACGCGATGACCTGCTCGATCCCCGATCGCGCCGACATCGGCGTGCGCGTCGGCCGGCTGGTGGGCACCGTCGCGTTCAGCATCGGTGGCGCGTCGCTCGGTGCGATCGGCGGCCGCGAGCTCGCGGCGGTGTTGCGCGAGCGCGCGGGCGTCGAGCGCGGGCGCCGGATCGCGGTCGGCATCGGCACCAGCGCCACGATCTTCGGGCTCGTCGGCACGATCGCGGGTGCGACCGTGCTGGGGGTGTCGGCCCAGCGCGCCGTGGACGTCGCGCGCGGCTTCCAGGGCGTGACCGAGCTGACCGACGGCGACGAGGCGCGCCTCGATCGCATGGTGCACCACGTCCGCACCGCGCGCGTCGGGCTGATGGTGCTGTCCGCTTCACCGATGCTGCTCGCGACCGGCATCGCGCTGCTCGTGCACCGTCCCCGCGAGCCACGCGTGAGCGTGAGCCCGACCGCGAGCCGGCGCTCGTTCGGGCTGTCGGCGCGCGTGCGCTTCTGATTCTGGTCGCGCCGTCCGGCGCTCTTCCGGGCGCAGGCAGTCCTGCTCGCGGTCCGCCGTGGCGAAACCAGGTCGGGCTCGCGGTGCTCAGCGCCGCCGCAGCTCGCGGACGCCTCGCCCGGTCTTGTCGCGCAAGAGCGCGCGCAGGCTCGCGCCGTCCTTGTAGCCCACGCGCGTCGCGATCTCGTCGATGCTGCGATCGGTGCTCTCGAGCTGGTACGTCGCGTCCTGGACGCGCAGATCCTGCACGAACGACAGCGGCGCCTTGCCGAGCGCCTTGTGCACGCGCCGCTCGAGCGTGCGCTCGCTGGCCCCGAGCGCGCGTGCAGCCGCACCGAGCCGGAAGTCCTGCAGGTGGCGGCGCGCCCACGCCTCGAAGCGCTCGACGAGCGGGTCGGTGTGTTCGAGGTGATCGGGCATCACGTACGCGCCCTGCGACGCGCGCACATCGAAGGTCAGGTGGCGTGCGGTGGTGCGCGCGAGCGCGGGGCTGCGCTTGCGAACGACCGACAGCGCCAGATCGAGGTGACCGAGCGCCGCCCCGGCCGTGACGAGCCCGCCCGCATCGACGAGCATGCGGGCTTCGTCGAGCTTCACCGCCGGGAAGCGCTCGCGGAACGCTGGCGCGAGCCACCACGTCGTCGTCGCGGCCTTGCCGTCGAGCAAGCCCGTCTCCGCGAGCAGGAAGCTGGCAGTGCAGGCCGCGGCGATGCGTGTGCCGTGGCCTCGCCATCGCTGCAGCAGCGCGGCGGCATCGCGGGCCTCGGCGCAGGCGAGCGCGACGTCGAGTGACTCGGGCGATTTGGCCCCGAGCGCCGGCACGATGACGAGCTCGGGGGCCTGTCGTGGCAACGCATCGAGTGGCACCACCAGCCCTTGCCCGGTCTTCACACGCCGGCGCACGCCGACCTTGGTCACCACGAAGTGCGTGCGCGCCTCGGCGAACGCGTTGGCGAGCGCGAGCGTGTCGAGTACGGCCGCGAGGCCGGTGTCGAACACGCCATCGAGCAGGAGCACGGCGATGCGCATGGCGGAAATGATACGTTCATTGGCGATTCCGACACTAGCCTCCGACGTCTCGACGGCCTAGCTTCTGGGCATGTCCAAGCCCACCGTCGCACTCGTCGTCCGCGTCGTCGCCAAGCCGGGAAAGGAGGAGCAGGTCGCGGGGTTCCTGGCCGGCGCACTCCCGCTCGCGGAGGAGGAGCGCTTCACGCCGGTCTGGTTCGCGCTGCGCACCGCGCCGAACACGTTCTACATCGTGGACGCGTTCGCCACGGATGCCGATCGCGGCAAGCACCTCGGCGGCGAGATCGCCAAGGCGCTCATGGCCAACGCCGGCGAGCTGCTCGCCGAGCCGCCGCAGATCGAGAAGGCCGACGTGCTCGCGGTGAAGCTCTGATCGCAGCTCACGGCTGCAGCGCGAAGCAGTAGATCCCGCCGTACCCGCCGCCCGCACCGACGCTGTAGTCGCCGGGCTGCGGGCCGCCGCCACCTTCGATGTTCACGCCCGGCGCACAACCGCCCGCCTCGTGATCGGAGATCCAGTGCGCGCCGCCGCCTCCGCCACCACCACCGCCTCCGCGCGGCCAGCTGTGCCCGATCGTCGGTCGCACGCCCTCTTGCCCCTGCGACGACGTCCAGTCGCTGCACGTGATGTCGCTCGACACGAACATCCCCTGCTGATCGCTGCCGGTCAGCGTGTCGTGATCGTCGACCTCGGGCTGCGTCGGATCGGGCTGATGATTGGGCACGCCGTCCTCGTTGGGCAGGTCGTCGATGATCGCCGGATCCGCGCCCGCGGGTCGCTCGTTCTGCAGATCCGCGGGCGTCATCGCGACCAGCCGACCGAGGCGGTCGTACCAGGGCCCCGTGCCGACGCGATCGATCGCGTTCACCGGGTTGCCGTCCTCGCCCTCCGACGCGCTGAGGAAGGCACGCCACTCCTTCGCCGACGAGCCCGGCATGCTCATCTCCGCGATCGCGGCGCAGATCGCATCGGCGCCGCGCAGGCCCGCACCGGGACCGTCTTCACCGAAGGTCAGGTCGCCACCGAAGCCGTCGGGGCTGCCCGAGAGCTCCTGCATCGCGGCCAGGCTGGTGACGAAGAAGCTGAACGGCTCGAGGTCGATCGTGCCGGTCGACGACTCGCTCGACGTCAGCGTCGTGTCGTCGAGCGTCGTGTCGCCGGGATCGACGCCCGAGCTGCCCGAGTCCGGATCGAGCGTCGTCGTGGTCATCGCCGTCGTCGCGGTCGCGCTCGTGGTCGTCGGCGACGTCGTGGTCGCGCCCGTCTCGGTGCCCGCGGTGTCGCCGGCCGAGTCGTCGTCGTCGGCGCCACAGGCGGGCGCGAGCAATGTGAGGGCGGAGATGAGCGCGAGGGTGGCGTTGGGGCTGGTCATGGGCATGGCTCTCAGCTGCAGGTGAGGTCGGTCTGGCAGGTCTGTCCATCGGGGCAGTCGTCGTCGGAGCTGCACGACGTCAGACCCTCGATGCTCACGATGCGCTCGACGTGCGAGGACACCACGAGATCGATGCGGCCCACGGCGACGTTGGTCCAGCCCGTGCTCTCGCGGCGAACGACGATGCTCGGGAAGCCCGCGACGCCGAGCTCGAGCAGGCTCGCGACGAGCGTGCTCGCGATCGTCAGCTCGCCAGCGTCGTCGATCTCGCACTCGATCTTGCCCTTGGTGCCGCCGTGGTGGCTGACGTCGAGCTCGACGTGCACGCGCGACGCCGTGGGCTCCGCGGCCGGCGCCCACCCGAGCACGAGATCGAGCTCGGGGTCGAGCATGATGTCGTCGTTGTCGAGCAGCAGTGGTGCGACGCCCGGCGCATCGAGCTCGAACGCCTCGACCGCACCGCCGGCGGCCGACAGCGTGATCGCAGCGCCTTCGACGACGCCCGGGTACGCGAGCAGCGTGCCCGCCGGCGGCTGGTAGTTCTCCGCCACTGGCGTCATCGTGAACATCGTGGCGCCGTCCATCGTGCCGACGCCGTCGACGGCGATGTCGCCGGCCTCGAGCGACTCCGGATACGGCGCACAGGTCTCGTCCTCGACGCATGCGGCATCGTTGCCGCACGACAACGTGCAGAACGGCACGCGCGGTGTGACCAGCGAGCACTCGCCTTCGGTGGCCGCCAGCTCCCAGACGATCAGCTCGGGCGACGGTCCGTCGTGGATCTTGCCGAACAGCGACGTGCTGCCGTCCTCCGGCGGCGTGGGCTCGGCGAGCTGCAGCAGGAACGAGCCGACGAGGATCCCCGGCTCGCCGGTGTCCTCGCCGGATCCACCGTCGGTGCCTTCCTCCGTGGTCGCAGAGGTGGTGCCGCCCGTGCTGGCGTCGGTGGCCGCGGCGCCGCTCTCGCTGCTGCCGCCGTCGGTCGTCGCACTGCCCGTCGAGGTGCTCTCGCTCGCGCTGCGCTCGTCGTCGGACGATGCGGTGCCGCATGCGCCCGCGAGCGACGACGCGAGCAAGGCCAGCGGAGCGTGACGCGACCGAAACCTCACCGTGACAGGGTAGCGCGCGCGGACGGTCGGGCCTAGGCGTGCTTCCGCGCCCGAGCGCACGTGTTTCGGTTGTCGCAGCCCACGCTTCGATCACTCGCGAGTCACCCGACGCCTGGCATGAAGATCTTGCGCGGACCTCGAGCCGGTACAACTTCAGCGGTACCACTCGATGCGCACCTGCATCCTCTGCATCTCCATCATCGTGCTCGCTGCGTGCCGAGCGGGCGGCACCGCTGCACCGCAGCCTGCGAAGGGCGAGATCGCGTCGCGCTCGGGCGTGCGACCCGACGGCTGGAACGGGCTGCGCTTCGGCATGGACCTCGCGCGCGCGCAGGCGGAGGCCGGCGTGCCCATCGACGCGCCCGCCGAGGGCTGCGTGCAGCTCGCGATCGGTAGCGACACGCCGGCGGGCGTCGTCTGGATGTTCGCGGACGGCGTGCTCGCGCGACTCGACGTGCGCTCCGACGCGCTCGCGACCGAAGCCGGTGCGAAGGTCGGGACCACCGCGGCCGAGCTGCGCGGGCTGTATCCCGACGCGGTCGAGGGCCCACACAAGTACGACCCCGAAGGCAGCACGTGGGTCGTCGGTCCGTCCGCCGAGCCGCACTACGTGTTCGAGCTCGACGGCAAGGGCGAGGTGACGCAGTGGCGCGCGGGAATGCCCCCGCAGGTCGACTGGGTCGAGGGCTGCGGCTGAGCGGCAGCGATCGCGCGCCGGTCGCGTCACATCCGGATCGGCTGGGCTCCACCAGCCATGCTCCCGGCTCTCTTGCTCGTCTCCCTGCTCGCGCCGACCGTCTCCAGCGCTGCGCGCCCCAAGCTCGTGGACATCGACGCGGGGCGGATCGCCGACGCGCCTGCGATCGCCGTGCCCGCGGGCTACGGGCGCTACTGCAGCATGAGCTACGCATCCGGGGGCTGGGCGTTCGAAGCGATGGGTCCCGACGAGGATCCGTGTGCCGACATCCTCTCGCGCTCGCCGGGCGGCAAGATCGCGCGCGCAGGGCTGTGGTCGATGAACGGCGACAACAACGTCGTGTATCGCTGCGGCGGTGGTGTCGGGCTCTTGAAGGGCACCGGCTACGCGATCATCAAGGCCGCCTACGACGACTCGGTCGGCAAGCAGAACTGCGTCATCACCGTCGCCCCGCGCTCGTTGCCGATCTTCGACGCGCCGTTCTCCGCGTCGGGTGTCAGCTTCTCGCAAGGGGTCGACTTCGCGTTCGGCTTCTCGGTGAAGGCCAACAACGGTACGAACGGCAACGCCGTGAACTACGAGGGCGAGAAGGTCGCCTACGACAACCACGACGGCATGGACTGGCCGATGGCGAAGGGCAAGCGGCTGAACGCGATGGCCGACGGGCTCGTGCTCCTGGCCCGCAGCCGCAACGTGAAGAAGTACTACGACGCCGGCTGTCCGCACACCGAGAGCGATCCGGTACAGAACGAGATCTACGTGCTGCACGTCGTCGGCAGCGGTGCGTATGCGGAGCTGTTCGTGGCCTACTACGCCCACTTCTCGGCGATGTCCGTGCAGACCGGCGACGTGGTGACGCGCGGGCAGAAGCTCGGCGAGGCCGGCAGCACCGGATGCTCGACCACCTCGCATCTGCACCTCACCGTGTCGCGGTTCAGCAACACCGCGGCGCGCCATCGTCGGTCGCTCACCGTGCCGGCGACCGAGGACTACGACAAGGACACGCAGATCGACACGTACGGCTTCTCGTGGGCCGCGAAGGCCGGCTTCGATCCGTGGGCGTGGCGGGCGTTCGATCAGGGCCGCGGTGCGCTGAGCATGCGACTGTGGCGCAGCGGCCAGGCGCCGACGCGCGACTAGCAGGGTGCGGAAGAACGCGAAGCGCTCTTCCGGACACCCTGCTCCGTGCCCGTGCCCCTGCCCGTGCCCGATCGGGGGTGAGGGGAGCCGACGCGAGGAAGAGGATCGAGGATCAGGATCAAGGAATCCGAGATGCTCGGCGCGTGCTCAGGCAGCGGCGTGCGTGAGTCGAGCGAGGCGCAGGATGTACGCAGCGCCGACGAGTGTGCCGAGCAGAGTCGTCTTCGCGATGCCTCGTAG